>NZ_CP056122.1:3876666-4615000 GCF_018219455.1 Moritella sp. 5 | reverse complement strand
GTATTCTTGAGGCGAAAAAAACTAGATAATACCTAGTTATTTCAATTGTACGGTCGACTTTAGATTGTATGGTTAAGTGACTAAGCGTATACGGTGGATGCCTAGGCAGTCAGAGGCGATGAAGGACGTGTTAATCTGCGTTAAGCTGTGGGGAGTTGATAAAAAGCGTTAATCCACAGATTTCCGAATGGGGGAACCCACTCTACTTTGTAGAGTATCGTAACGTGAATACATAGCGTTACGAAGCGAACCGGGAGAACTGAAACATCTAAGTACCCCGAGGAAAAGAAATCAATAGAGATACCCTTAGTAGCGGCGAGCGAACGGGGTCTAGCCCTTAAGCAGTTTGGAAGTTAGTGGAAGATTCTGGAAAGTTTCACGATACAGGGTGATAGTCCCGTACATGAAAACGACCTTACTGTGAAATCGAGTAGGACGGCACACGTGATATGCTGTTTGAATATGGGAGGACCATCTTCCAAGGCTAAATACTACTGACTGACCGATAGTGAACCAGTACCGTGAGGGAAAGGCGAAAAGAACCCCTGTGAGGGGAGTGAAATAGAACCTGAAACCGTATACGTACAAGCAGTGGGAGCAGACTTGTTCTGTGACTGCGTACCTTTTGTATAATGGGTCAACGACTTAATTTCAGTAGCAAGGTTAAGCGAATAGCGGAGCCGTAGGGAAACCGAGTGTTAACTGCGCGAATAGTTGCTGGGATTAGACCCGAAACCCGGTGATCTAGCCATGGGCAGGTTGAAGGTTGAGTAACATCAACTGGAGGACCGAACCGACTAATGTTGAAAAATTAGCGGATGACTTGTGGCTGGGGGTGAAAGGCCAATCAAACCGGGAGATAGCTGGTTCTCCTCGAAAGCTATTTAGGTAGCGCCTCGCGTCTAACTATTGGGGGTAGAGCACTGTTAAGGCTAGGGGGTCATCCCGACTTACCAACCCTTTGCAAACTCCGAATACCAATAAGTTCAATCGCGGGAGACACACGGCGGGTGCTAACGTCCGTCGTGGAAAGGGAAACAACCCAGACCGTCAGCTAAGGTCCCAAAGTGTATGTTAAGTGGGAAACGATGTGGAAAGGCTCAGACAGCCAGGAAGTTGGCTTAGAAGCAGCCATCTTTTAAAGAAAGCGTAATAGCTCACTGGTCGAGTCGGTCTGCGCGGAAGATTTAACGGGGCTAAACATACCACCGAAGCTACGGATGCAAAGACTTGTTCTTTGCATGGTAGAGGAGCGTTCTGTAAGCCGTCGAAGGTGAGTTGAGAAGCTTGCTGGAGGTATCAGAAGTGCGAATGTTGACATGAGTAACGATAATGGGGGTGAAAAACCTCCACGCCGAAAGACCAAGGGTTCCTGTCCAACGTTAATCGGGGCAGGGTGAGTCGACCCCTAAGGCGAGGCCGAAAGGCGTAGTCGATGGGAAACAGGTTAATATTCCTGTACTCACTTATATTGCGATGGGGTGACGGAGAAGGTTAGGCTAGCATGGCGATGGTTGTCCATGTTTAAGGTTGTAGGCTGTATGCTTAGGTAAATCCGGGCGTACATTAAGGCTGAGAACTGATGACGAGTCTCTACGGAGATGAAGTAGTTGATACCCGGCTTCCAGGAAAAACCTCTAAGCTTCAGATATAAGAGAATCGTACCCCAAACCGACACAGGTGGTTAGGTAGAGAATACTAAGGCGCTTGAGAGAACTCGGGTGAAGGAACTAGGCAAAATGGTACCGTAACTTCGGGAGAAGGTACGCCAATGATGGTGAAGGACTTGCTCCGTAAGCTATTGTTGGTCGCAGAGAAATGGTGGCTGCAACTGTTTATTAAAAACACAGCACTGTGCAAAATCGAAAGATGACGTATACGGTGTGACGCCTGCCCGGTGCCGGAAGGTTAATTGATTGGGTTAGACTTAGGTCGAAGCTCATGATCGAAGCCCCGGTAAACGGCGGCCGTAACTATAACGGTCCTAAGGTAGCGAAATTCCTTGTCGGGTAAGTTCCGACCTGCACGAATGGCGTAATGATGGCCACGCTGTCTCCACCCGAGACTCAGTGAAATTGAAATCGCTGTTAAGATGCAGTGTACCCGCGGCTAGACGGAAAGACCCCGTGAACCTTTACTATAGCTTGGCACTGAACATTGAACCTACATGTGTAGGATAGGTGGGAGACGTTGAAGCATTGTCGCTAGATGATGTGGAGTCAACCTTGAAATACCACCCTTGTACGTTTGATGTTCTAACGTAGGCCCCTTATCGGGGTTGCGGACAGTGTCTGGTGGGTAGTTTGACTGGGGCGGTCTCCTCCCAAAGAGTAACGGAGGAGCACGAAGGTTGGCTAAACATGGTTGGACATCATGTGGTTAGTGCAAAGGCATAAGCCAGCTTAACTGCGAGACAGACACGTCGAGCAGGTACGAAAGTAGGTCTTAGTGATCCGGTGGTTCTGAATGGAAGGGCCATCGCTCAACGGATAAAAGGTACTCCGGGGATAACAGGCTGATACCGCCCAAGAGTTCATATCGACGGCGGTGTTTGGCACCTCGATGTCGGCTCATCACATCCTGGGGCTGAAGTTGGTCCCAAGGGTATGGCTGTTCGCCATTTAAAGTGGTACGCGAGCTGGGTTTAGAACGTCGTGAGACAGTTCGGTCCCTATCTGCCGTGGGCGTTTGAGAATTGAGAGGAGCTGCTCCTAGTACGAGAGGACCGGAGTGGACGAACCACTGGTGTTCGGGTTGTTATGCCAATAGCATTGCCCGGTAGCTAAGTTCGGAACTGATAACCGCTGAAAGCATCTAAGCGGGAAGCAGGCCTCGAGATGAGTTCTCACTGGAGCTTTAAGCTCCCTGAAGGGCCGTTGGAGACTACAACGTTGATAGGCAAGGTGTGTAAGTGCTGTGAGGCATTGAGCTAACTTGTACTAATTACCCGTGAGGCTTAACCATACAAATTAAAGTATGATTAATTGAAATATCGACTTAAGAATAGACAGAACACTTTATGTTTTAAAGACTTCTTTATTTATAGCTTTTCAGATTTAAAAATGAAACGTAAGTTTCTATATAGAAAGCAAACCAAATTTGCTTGGTGACCATAGTGTTGCGGTACCACCTGATCCCATTCCGAACTCAGTAGTGAAACGTAATAACGCCGATGGTAGTGTGGGGCTTCCCCATGTGAGAGTAGGGCATCGCCAAGCGCCAAACAACGTCGAGAGACTATAAATTAAGACTGATGGAAACATTAGCACAGATTGTGCGGAGTGGTAGTTCAGTTGGTTAGAATACCGGCCTGTCACGCCGGGGGTCGCGGGTTCGAGTCCCGTCCACTCCGCCAACAAACAACGAAAGCCTGAATCGAAAGATTCAGGCTTTTTTTGTGCCTGAAATTCAGTGATAAGTATCGAGCAGATTGTGCGGAGCGCTCGTTCGTATGAGTCGTATTCAGTTGATTAGACTCTTTATAAAAAGATAAGCGGCCTATCACGCCGGAGTGCGGGTTGTGGTTTATAGAAAACCGTCCGCTTTCTCTTTGCCAACAAACAACGAAAGCCTGAATCGAAAACTTTTTGTTAGAAATAGAGGCTTTTTTTGTGCCTGAAATTCAGGATACAAAAAATACAGATTGTTCGGAGTTGTCGTTCAGTTGGTTAGACTGTTTACCTAAAAAAGGCGGCCTGTCACGCTGCCGAAGGCTTCGCGGGTTCGAGTCCCGGCACTCCGCCAACAACAACGAAAGCCTGAATCGAAAGATTCAGGCTTTCGGATAAACACTAACCATTTAATTTTAGGTTGGGACTGCTCGCTAACTTAGCACTCATTATTACCTTGCTGTCTTACCTGCCAAGTTAACGTTGGTTTTATACGGGGAAATGATAAATCATCGATGTATTGTTGAATTCTCGCACCACACCAAGCTTCTGCCGCTGCACGACTTGTAATTGGTGAAGTACTAAAGCACTGACGTTCATCTGTTTTTTTATACAACCAGCTAGAGGATGTTAATACATCACAAGTTACGTAAGAGCCTTCTTCGTAAACATTAATTGTTTCTGTTTTTGTATTTGTTACACCTTCTTTACTCGCGACAGTTAAAACCACGTTGTAAGGGCCTTCTGATGGGTAAGTTGCGGAGGCCGTAATCCCCGTTGCTGATTCTCCATTACCAAAATCCCAGTTATAAGACGAGATATCGCTGCTTTGGTTGGAACTTTCGCTCGCATCGAAGCTTACAACTAACTTATCCTTTGTATAGTTTAACTTTGCAGTTGGAGTTGTTATTTCATCAACAACGTAAACAGTCGTTGCTGTTGTTGCTTGGGTGTTATCTTCGGCTGTGACTTTTAAATGAACAATATGTTGCCCTGTTTTGCTAAAACTATGGGTGACTTGAGGTCCTGACAACTCTTGACCTTCAATCACCCAATCAATTTGAGATAAAGAGCCTTCACTATAGCTAGAGGAATCGCTATTAAACGTATATACCGTTGTTGCTCTATCCGTAATGCCTATTATTGCGCGTGGGGATAGGGGCTGTGTAGCTATATCTTCTGCACTGATTGTTAAATTTTTTGAAAACTGAGCTAAAGCTTCTCCAGTATGATTCTCTACTGTTAACTTTACTTTGTAGGTGGCAGCTTCTTTAAACTCATATTGAGGTGCTTGTTCTGGATATAATGAGGTTACTTGTCCTTCACCTTCTAAGCTTACTGACCAGTTAAAAGTCATGTCGTCAGTGGATTGCTCAACATCATTTACGGTATAAACGGAACTGAAATTATAAATGGGTGAGTTTATATCACTAGGTGTAGCTGAAAAACTCACGGATGATATCGTTTTTAATTTGTCATCCTTATCGTCATTATCAAATACATCCTCAGAACCGCAAGCTGTAAGCGTTGATAATAGTGCTACCAGTAGTAATTTCTTCATCGTATTTCTTCCATGAGTTTAGATTTTGAGTAACAGATCCATCTTGGCTACTCGGGTTGGAAGCACATTATCATTATAACGGATTATAAGAAGTACCAATTTGATTGTGGTACAAAACGTTGTGTCACCTTTTGTCTGGTGCTCTTATTGAAATGATTTAATTTATTTTAAATGAATTATATCAAATTTAATTATTTAGACTTAAATGAGCCTAATTAGTAGTAATGATTAACAATTAAAATTAATTAATTTATTACGTAATTTTAAGGTATAAGAAGTTATTAAAAGTGGGATTACGATCTCACATTTTATAGTTGTTAACATTTGAACAACAATTGCACTGAATTGGGGTTAACAACTTCGCTGCTGCACCAAGTTAGTGCTTTATAGATGCGTAAATGTGGGGGCATTATATTAAGCTGTTGAATTTACTTTGTTTTAATTGTTGGCACGGACGTTGAATTAAGTTTAATCATATAGATACTCAATATACTCAGGCAAGGAGCTCTTTATGAAGCTAATAAGCGCAATCATTAAACCATTTAAACTCGATGATGTTCGTGAAGCAGTAGCAGATATCGGTGTTGAAGGATTAACAGTAACTGAAGTGAAAGGCTTTGGTCGTCAAAAAGGTCATACCGAATTGTATCGTGGTGCAGAATATCAAGTTGATTTTTTACCTAAAGTTAAGTTAGAAATCGCAACACAGAGTGAAAATGTTGATCGCGTAATTGAAGCTATTAATAGTGCTGCTTATACGGGAAAAATTGGTGATGGTAAGATTTTTGTTTACGATTTAACACAAGTTGTGCGTATCCGTACGGGCGAAATGGACTCAGAAGCAATTTAAAGGAAATAAATTATGCAAGAGCTAACAACTACAGTTACTGAGCTGCGTTTTGCACTCGATACTTTTTACTTTTTAATGTCAGGTGTACTTGTGATGTGGATGGCGGCAGGTTTTGCTATGCTCGAAGCTGGCCTCGTTAGATCTAAGAATACAACTGAAATTCTGACAAAGAACATCGTGCTTTATTCTATCGCATGTATCATGTTTTTATTAGTCGGTTATAACATCATGTATGTTGGTAATACTGAAGGCGGCATTATCCCATCATTTGGTTCTTTAATTGGCTCACAATCTGAGGGCGCTGATCACTCATTAGAATCAGACTTCTTCTTCCAAGTTGTATTTGTTGCAACAGCAATGTCGATTGTATCAGGTGCGGTTGCTGAACGTATGAAACTATGGGCTTTCCTCGCCTTCACTGTTGTTTTAACTGGTGTTATTTACCCGATGGAAGGTTACTGGACTTGGGGTGGTGGTTTCTTAGCTGAAGCTGGTTTCTCTGATTTTGCGGGTTCAGGTATTGTACACATGGCTGGTGCGACGGCTGCATTTGCTGCCGTACTTCTACTGGGCGCTCGTAAGGGTAAATATGGTAAGAACGGTGAAGTGTATCCAATCCCAGGTTCAAATATGCCACTAGCAACATTAGGTGCATTTATCTTATGGATGGGTTGGTTTGGTTTTAACGGTGGCTCACAACTACTACTTTCAGATGCTGAAAATGCAACGGCTGTTGGTCAAATCTTTCTGAACACGAACGCGGCGGCGGCTGCCGGTGCTGTAGCTGCATTGCTTATTACTAAAATAATGTGGGGTAAAGCTGATTTAACAATGATTCTTAATGGTGCATTAGCTGGTTTGGTTACTATCACGGCAGACCCTCTGAGTCCTGCACCCGCATTTGCTACATTATTGGGTGCTTTAGGTGGTGCGTTAGTCGTATTTAGTATCGTAGCATTAGATAAAGCGAAGATTGATGATCCAGTTGGTGCTATCTCAGTGCATGGTGTTTGTGGTCTATTTGGTTTAATGGTTGTTCCATTTAGCAATTCAGATGCAACATTTAGTGCTCAAATATACGGCGCAGCGATTATCTTTGCTTGGGTATTCGCAGCAAGTATCTTAGTGTGGGCTGTACTGAAAGCGACAATGGGTATTCGTGTTACTGAAGAAGAAGAAGTTACAGGTATGGATATGGCTGACTGTGGTATCGATGCTTACCCTGAGTTTGTATCAGTTAAATAAATTGAGTTCATAGCAGGTTATAAATAACAAAAGCTCAGCAACTGCTGAGCTTTTTCTTTGTTTCTTTAAACATAAAGATGACTCAGTCGTGTCGATTTATTCGAAGGCACATTATTAGAATCCAATTTCTACCTATGATATTATTCACTTAGTTTCCTCATTAGAATTTTAATTCCGCATGTTACTTATTATCGATAACTACGATAGTTTTACGTTTAATTTATTTCAATACTTCTCAGAGCTTGGGCAAGAAGTTGTCGTTAAGCGTAATGACGAAATTTCACTGGAGCAAATATCTATCCTGTCTCCTGATTATTTGGTTATTTCTCCAGGACCGTGTACACCCAACGATGCTGGTATTTCATTATCTGTTATCGAACAGTTTGCAGGGAAAATACCAATTTTAGGCGTTTGCCTTGGTCATCAATCTATTGCCCAAGTATTTGGCGCAAATGTAATTAAAGCTAAAAAAGTGATGCATGGTAAAACATCGAAAATACAGCATAAAGGTAAAGGCGTTTTTGCGGGGTTAAATAACCCTTTAACAGTTACGCGTTATCATTCTTTGATTGTTGAGACCTTGACGTTGGGTGACGAATTTGAGATCACTGCATGGACTGAAGATGATAAAGGTGAATTTGATGAGATTATGGCATTTAAGCATAAATACTTCGCTTTAGAAGGTGTGCAGTTTCATCCAGAAAGCATTTTAACCGAGCAAGGCAAAGAGTTGTTAAATAATTTCCTTCTCAAAAATCAACTTATTTCAAGAGATTAACCTTAGCTAAAGAATTAATAAATTTTCTGCCGTGTTATTACATATTAAACTTGACGTGTGACTAATTATTTATAACTATTGAATATGTATGCATTTATTGATGCCGCTAAAGGATTTAGACATAGACGTTCACTGAGAGGAAAGGGATATGAGCAATAATGTAATGAATGTTACTCGGGTAGATTTTGATAATGTAATGGTTCCTAACTATGCCCCGGCAGCTATGATCCCAGTTCGAGGTCAAGGGTCACGTGTTTGGGATCAAAATGATAATGAATACATTGATTTTGCTGCTGGCATTGCCGTTAGCTGTTTAGGCCATTGCAATCCCCTTTTAGTTAAAACGCTACAAGCACAAAGCCAGAAATTATGGCATGTGAGTAATTTACTCACTAATGAGCCAGCATTAAGGCTAGCCAACAAACTGACAAATGCGACGTTTGCGGATAAAGTATTCTTTGCTAACTCCGGTGCGGAAGCAAATGAAGCAGCGTTAAAGTTAGCGCGCCGTTATGCACACGATAAATTTGGTGAAGGCAAAGATCAGATCATCGCCTTTAATCAGGGATTCCACGGCAGAACTTTTTTTACTGTCACTGTGGGGGGGCAATCGACTTACTCGGACGGATTTGGTCCTAAGCCTGGAGCTATAGAGCATGTTAACTTCAATGATCTTAATGCATTCGAAGCATTAATCAGCGACAAAACCTGTGCTGTAATAGTGGAACCTTTACAAGGTGAAGGGGGCATACATGCGTCTAATCAACAGTTTTTGATTGGTGTGCGTGCGCTTTGTGATAAATATAATGCGCTGCTGATATTTGATGAAGTACAAACAGGTGTTGGTCGTACAGGGCATTTTTATGCTTATCAACATACCGATATCAAACCTGATATTTTAACATCAGCAAAAGGCCTCGGTGCCGGTTTCCCTATTGCGGCAATGTTAACAACAGCGACTATTGCTGATAGTTTTACTGTGGGTACGCATGGCAGTACTTATGGGGGTAATCCGCTTGCTTGTAGTGTTGCCGAGGTTGTTGTTGATACGGTTAATGATGAGGTTTTTTTAGCGCAAGTTAAAGCAAAGTCTACGATTTTCCAAGACGCATTAACCGAGATAAATAATCAATATGCTATTTTTTCTGACATTCGTGGTGAAGGCTTGTTATTGGGTGCCGAATTAACTGAGCAATATCAAGGTCAGGCAATTGCGATTATGAGGCAAGCGGCTCAAGAAGGGTTATTACTATTGGTCGCTGGTGCGAATGTTTTACGTTTTACACCCGCTCTGAATATTCCAGAAGAAGATATTCATGCAGGTATGAAAAAGCTTCGTCTTGCTATTGAAAAATGGCTATCCGCTTAACATATACTAATATGTGAGTCAGGTAGTACCTATAGCACCCCTTGCAGCGTTTAATACTGACTTACCATTATGGGTGTTGGTTATGATCATGATGTCCGTAGCGTTGTCTATGGCGGCACTGGCTATTTATTTTGAAGAAGGAGTGCGTAATGGTTCCTTGGTGTCGATTGCGAAGTGAGTTGATAGTTTTATGCTGAATTACAAGATGAAGGTGAGTCGTGTAGTGATACGTCAGTGTTAATTAAGCGATTGAATAAACTACAAGGTAATTCAAAATAAACCATACATAATTTAAAATGACGCCTGATTTATTATATAACGAATCAGGCGTTGCTTTTATTATTTTAGTAAACGGGTTGGATTAGCGTGTGCCAAATACAACAATCGTTTTACCATGAGCTGAGATCAACTCTTGCTCTTCAAGCATCTTCAAAATACGGCCAACGGTTTCACGTGAACAACCAACGATTTGACCAATTTCTTGACGAGTAATTTTAATTTGCATGCCGTCTGGGTGCGTCATTGCGTCAGGCTGTTTTGCTAAGCTTAATAGCGTTTGTGCAATACGGCCAGTTACGTCTAGGAATGCTAGATCACCAACTTTTTGACTTGTTATCTGTAGACGTTCAGCCATTTGACCTGATAAACGCATTAGGATTTCAGGGTTGACTTGGATTAATTGACGGAATTTCTTGTATGAAATTTCTGCTACTTCACATGGTGATTTAGCACGGATCCATGCACTACGTATAGGTTCTTCAGTATCTTCAAATAGGCCTAGTTCACCCATGAAGTCACCTTGATTTAGATAAGAAAGGATCATTTCTTTGCCTTCTTCATCTTTAATTAGAACTGCCACAGAACCTTTAACGATAAAATACAAAGTTTCAGCTTTTTCTCCAGCATGGATCAGTGTACTTTTTGAAGGGTACTTGTGAATATGGCAGTGAGATAAAAACCATTCTAAAGTAGGGTCAGATTGTGGCTTGCCGATAACAACCATGGGTATTCCTCTGTAAGTTATTATAATCGCAAATTATGTCCGTGTTGCGATATTTTAATTTTATTATTATTACTGACTTGATAGCATAAGAGACAATAACACTAATAAGCAAGAACTGAGTTGATTTCTGTTCAATATCAACGTGAATATATCATTTTTTGAATATTGACTTGCTGTTTATTTGTGACTTTTAACTATATTTGGGATATGAGACAGTATTTGATTACTAATGTGGTGTTAAATATTGTCTAATGCCTTCTAATTAGACATTAACGAGGTGTTTTATGAAAGCAAATGTGAAGTGGATCGACAAAATGCAACTGATGGGTACGTCAGAAACGGGTCACGGTATCCTTATGGATGGTGATCGTAATGGTATCGCAGCAAGCCCGATGGAAGTTGTACTCATGGGAATGGGGGCGTGTAGCTCTATTGATGTCGTCGATATTTTGAAAACAGGCCGTCAAAATATCCTTGGTTGTGAAGTTAATTTAACCAGCGAACGAGCTGCAGAACCGCCACGTGTATTTACTAAAATTAATGCACATTTTGTGGTTTCGGGTAATGACCTAAATGAAAAAAAAGTAAAACGCGCTGTTGAATTGTCGATGGAGAAATATTGCTCAGTCGCCAAAATGCTAGAGAAAGCAGCGGAAGTGACCTCAAGCTATGAGATTGTAGCTAAATAAATTGTCTTGATCGCCAATTATTAATGGTAGGTATACTGCATGCTTATTGTTAATTTGTCTCCCCAGGTTATTGCATCCTTGTAATATAGCTATGATGAAAATATGCACAATAGGGTTATTGATAATATAATGTGTTTCATATTTAACATTAATTGTCATTTTCCTTATTGTTTACAGTCGTTTATGTTTTTTATGTGTTAGCATTATGATAGATTATTTTGTTGTGTTAAGTTGTAGAGGCTGTAATGTGCCGTCGTAATTCTGTTATCTGTAAAATTACCTTATGTGTTGTATTTAGTTTTATCGCGTTGATTTGTATCGCATTGGGTTATTTATCAATATTACGTGAAGAAATGCTGACAGAAAGAAAGTCGCGTCTTGTTAATATTATTAATAAAACGGAAATTATCTTTCAACGTTACGATTTGTATTACCAGTCTGGCGTGTTGTCACTTGAACAGGCACAAAAGCAAGCTTTAAAGCACCTGTCTCTACTCGATAGGAATTATATTTTTGTCTTCGATGATAATTACACCTTGCTTGCTTCTTTAGGTGGTTTGGATAACTCAACCCATAATGTTAAAATGCTTCAAGACGCTAATGGTAATTACACCTATCAAGTCATCTATGAAAAAGCAAAAAGATCAATGGCTGGTACTTTCGTAAGCTATTGTTTTCCATTGCTTATTGGCGGTAAGTCCGTGCGTAAAATTTCTTATAGTAAGCGTTTTGATACCTGGGGCTGGACCTATGGTGCTGGTGTTTATATTGATAATATTGATTCGATTATTAGTCATACGCTTATTTCGTTCGATGAACACGTTGTATAACAAATATGTCATTCTTTATTCGTTAATATAACTATGTTTGGGTGTAAGCTATCCCCCCGATATAATTAAGCGTAAAATACTCGAACTATTGAATAATTCATACGACTAGAATTATTTATCGATAATGGTTATCTATACTCTCCGCGGGTATTTATTTTAGGCTAAGCTATGCACTCTATTTCAAAAAAAACGCTGCTGCTGACATTGGGCTACTTTGCTCTATGGTGTGCAGGACCGTTATTATTACAAACGCAAGGTGACTGGTGGGGACTTCCCGTTTGGTTCTGGTTTTCTTGCCTGTTTGCACCCTTATTACTTATTTTCATCCTTATTTTAATGATTAAATCGACTTATCATGACTAATCTTATCCCTATTCTTATCTATCTTGTTGCCAGTTTGCTCATTACCCGTTGGTGGAGTGCTCGTCAATCAAAACAATCCAGGGACTTATACCAAGATAAAGCCAAACGCTTTTTTATTGGTGGACGTTTTCTTAATGGCCCGTTACTCGCACTGACATTAGTGGCGACCTACACCAGCGCCAGTTCATTTATTGGTGGACCTGGTGCAGCCTATAAAATAGGATTGGGCTGGGTATGGCTTGCGCTGATCCAAGTACCAGTCGCTATGCTTACATTGGGTGTATTAGGGCCTAAGTTATTGGCGCAACGTAAAGCCGAGCACGCGACGTTAATCGAGTGGCTTGATGCGCGATATCAGAATAGTTGGCTAACTAAATTAGCATTAGTGAGTCTGGTTATGGGTTTCATTGCCATGATATCGGTACAGTTTATTGGTGGTGCACGTTTATTCTCTGGGGTTAGTGGTATTAGCTATGAACTAGGGCTCGGGCTATTTGTTATCACTGTACTGGCTTATACACTTACCGGCGGCTTTCGTGCGGTGGTGATTACCGACGCATTTCAAGGTATTTTGATGATCATTGGTGTATTAGTCATCTTCTTGACGTTGTTGTCACAGGGTGGGTTAACAGCACTTATGGCGGATGTTAGCGCGCAATCTCCGACGTTATTAAGTCCACAAGGTAATGATGGTCAGCTTGGGTGGCCAATGATGTTGTCATTTTGGATGCTGATTTGTTTTGGTACGCTAGGTTTACCGCATACTGTCGTGCGATTATTAGCGGTCAAAGATACCAATGCATTAAAACGTGGGATGATTTGGGGAACAATTATTAGCTTTCTAATGACTTTGATTCCGCATTTGAGTGGTGTGTTAGGCCGTGCTTTATATCCTGCTCTAACGATACCTGACGAGATCATGCCTAGATTAATTACCGGCTTGTTTACCCCGTTCTGGGCTGGCGTATTGTTGGCTGCGCCTATTGCAGCAGTGATGTCATCGGTGGATTCGATGCTATTGCAATCAGCGGTTAGCTTGGTACGCGATGGCGCTGTGCGTTGCTATCCAACGATGACAGCAAGTAAGCAAGTATGGCTAACTCGTCTTGCCATGTTGCTGATTACCTTGATTGCAACTTATTGTGCGATTGAACCACCGAAAATGATTGTTTGGCTTAATCTTGCTGCTTTTGGGGCATTGCAGGCTGTGTTTTTATGGCCTGTGTTGGCAGGACTTTATTGGCCAAAAGTTTCGGGGCATGCCGCTTTATCTGCAATGCTGACAGGTCTTGTGAGTTATTTGTTATTACTGTGGTTTAAACCTGCGATGTTTGGTATTCATCCTATTGTACCTGCATTGTTAATTTCGATGTTTGGGATGTTAGTTGTTCATCGTGTTCAGCAAGCCCATACAAGTCAAAATGCATAATTGAATACGCTTTATTAGGGCAGACCTTTACTCCTCGAAGGTCTGCTTAAAGCTATTGCAAGATACAAACGCTACATATGGCTGTTTAAACGGGAGTAATAACATCGATTCTGTTATCCACTATCGCTTCAATATCAAGCCCATCTGTTATTATATCATGTTTAATGCCTGTTACTGGATCGGTAAATTTAAGCTGTTGGGCTAATAGCTGTAATGGCTGATTAAAATTATCATCACATCGGTCTAATAATGTTGGATACAAGCGGTCGTTTACCAATGGCATGCCTAAACTATGCATGTGTAAGCGTAATTGGTGTGTCTTACCGGTAATTGGGGACAGTCTAAATAAACCAAACTCACCTTTAACGTCAATCAGTTCTATCTGAGAGTGACTGTTAGCTTCGCCATCGCTGATCTGCATCGTGAAGCTTGGCTCACTTTTGACAATTCTATTCTTTACTGTCCAATTACGTGGAAGCGTGAGGCTACCTTCATTGTGTTGTCGTTGTAAGTCCGGTGTTAACCGAGCAATGGCTTGGTAATGTTTGGTGATATTGCCATGTTTAAATAAGTCATGGTATAGATGGCGCTGCTCAGGGTGTTTAGATAGCAGCATTAAGCCAGCGGTCGCACGGTCAAGGCGATGCGCAGTTACTAGTGTTTCGATACCGGTTTTTATTCTTAGGCGATTCACTAAGCATTCATTAACAAATTGCCCGCTGGGACTGACCGCTAAAAAGTGTGGCTTGTAGGCAACAATAATGTGGTCATCTTCGTAAATAATTTTTTCTGCAAAAGGGATCTTTTTTTCTACCGCTACTTCACGGTAATAATAGACCCGCTCTCGTGGTACAAATGCACAATCTAGGGTAATTAAGCGACCATCACGCCAATGCACTTTGCCATCGATGATCCGTTGTTGCCATATCGTCGCGTCAATCTGTTTGAAATGATTGATAAGAAAGCTGAATACGGTAGGCTTATCGGTCACGCTTTCTGGTAATACAATATGCGAAGCGTGGGTGGCACGAACGTGAGACATAAGATTAATAAACTCGGTTAAAACGGGAATAGGGTTAAGTGGGGGAGTGTACCTGAATTTATGATCTCATTCTTGTTTACAACTACCTAATGACATACATAAACGCTTAAATAAGTATTATAAATATCGCTGTATTATCAGTTAGGACTTATTGAAAAACTCTACAACGGCTTCAGTTTTAATGAACGAGACCTCAATTTTCCTCGAAAAACCCTATATCGAAAATGAAGACTTCAAAACATAGTAAAGAACAGAGACACAAATGACCCATGAATAAGACTTCATCGTAAAGTGAAAGTGTAACAAGCTGTTATATAAGAAAATTAATAATTGTAATGATGAGTGCAATTACATATTAGGTGATTTAGTATCACCAGTACTGATAATTATTTGATGCTTATTCACATTACTTATAACAGTAGATAAGCGAACACAGAAATAATAATTAATCAGCCAAATGGATAATTGCTTATTAAAAGGAAATACAAAATGAAGCAAATACTAAAGGGCTCAATCGTGCTCATACTCGGGTTAACTTCAATCACAGCTTGGGCTCATGAGTCGGCTAATTTAGGTCCTCGTCCAGCATATTTAGTCAATAATATGGATGATAGCGCCCTCAAAACTAAATTACAGCAATGTAGTGAAGGGCCATTTCAACGAAGTAGCTTTTCTATTGGCCACCGTGGCGCTGCCATGCAGTTCCCTGAACATACCAAAGAATCTTACCTTGCAGCCATTGAAATGGGTGCCGGTGTGGTTGAGTGTGATGTGACGTTCACTAAAGACAAACAACTTGTTTGTCGACATTCACAAAACGATCTACACACAACAACCAATGTATTATCAAAACCAGAACTTGCTAAGAAGTGTACTGTACCGTTTATACCTGCGAACCCAGCAACAGGCGAAGATGCCAAAGCAGAATGTAGAACGTCTGATTTCACTCTGGCTGAATTTAAGACGCTTAAAGGTAAAATGGATGGTTCAAATCCGAAAGCAACGACTGTCGAAGAGTACATGAATGGTACTCCAGGCTGGCGTACTGACCTTTATACGCAAAATGGTACATTAATGACCCATGCAGAAAGTGCTGTATTATTTAAAGCGCATGGTGTGAAAGTAACACCAGAACTTAAGTCGACTGCCGTAGCTATGCCATTTAATGGCTTTACTCAGGAGATGTATGCACAGAAATTAGTTGATGAACTAAAAGCAGCAGGTATTTCAGCATCGGATACCTATTTACAGTCATTTGATTTGAATGATTTAAAGTACTGGATTAAAAATAATCCAAGCTTTGGTAAACAAGCCGTATATCTTGATGAGCGTGTTTATGAACAAAAAGATTTTGTAGCATCGAAAGCCAGCATGAAAGCACTCAAAGATGCTGGTGTAAATATTATCGCTCCACCTTTGTATGCACTTGTCGATTTAGATAAGAAGAAAAACCTTGTACCTTCAAATTACGCCAAACTGGCGAAACAAGCTGATCTTGACATTATAGCATGGACACTAGAACGTTCAGGACCACTGGAACAAGGCGGAGGCTGGTATTATCAAAGTGTCAGCGAAGGTATTAATAATGATGGCGACATGATGAATATGCTTGATGTATTAGCACAAGATGTCGGTGTAATTGGTGTTTTCAGTGATTGGCCAGCAACAGTGACCTATTATGCAAACTGCATGAATTTAAAATAGCGAAGCAGTATTAATATTGTTAATAAGGACACGGTTTTAACATTATTAATCCACTGTAGACAATAAAAAGGGCTTTCGAGCTCTTTTATTTTGTCTGCGTTAAAAGTGAGAGATATATGACCAATATACCTCTTTAATACATGGGAAGTTATAATCAATATTTGAAATAAGCTTATTTCGGTATCACCGATATTCGCATTCAGGTTCTTGCTTTAAATGTTAGCATTGATATCAATCCCTGTTCGTTCAACGATTTCAGTTTCAAAACCATCAATACTTTGTTGATTTTGTTTAACCCAGTATTTTTCAATACCTTCTTTACCTTGACGAGTCGACCAGTTAGCTAAGTCATCGCGATCTTCATTATAATTGAAGTAAGGTACAGATTTGCCACAAGATGATTGAACCATTTCTATATCTAAAATGAATATTTGTCGGGCTGCCACGCTTTGTGGGAATAGCGCGCAGTATTTATCCCATTCAGGATCTTTTTGATGGATTACTTTTGCATTGCCATAAGCGCGAAGGATCAAAGGTGCCCCTTCAAAAGCGCAAAACATGACAGTCATTCGTGGGTTAATGAGCACGTGAGAAGCTGACTCATTACCGCTACCCGTCAAATTAAGCCAAGCAATGGTGTTTATATCGATAACACGAAGGGAATCCCCACCTTTAGGTGAAAGATTCACATTACCAGTATCTGCTGCTGTGCCGACAAAATAAAGGCGCTGCTCGCCAATAAATTTAATATGCTGTTCTGTTAACGCCGAAAATTGCTTCCCCATGTCATATTCCCTCGTGACTTGTATTTATGTTGAATAATGTATGTTGTTTATTGTCATGATTTATCTATATATATTTTTAGCATGCCTAAGCCGTAACAACTACCAATCACGACACAGATTAATGACGATATAACCATAAATGTGATATCAGTTGCCAGTTCAACCATGTAGTCTGAGCTAGCAAATAAAACGACAGGAATACCGATAAGACCTCTGGCCAAAAAAGCAAAGGCAATCAAGAATAAAGCCGTTTTTAAAAATGGCATTTTCTTGATAATGCCTACACCAGAAATAGCGTAGATAGATGAGATAGCTAAGAGCAGGGCAATGATACTGGTGATTATGGTTGGATAAATAGAACCTTGTTCACTCATTACTGCCATTTCTTCACCCGCACCAAAAAAACGGTACCAGTCTGCACCGCCAAAGATAATGGCGATATGTAGAAATGATGCGATTAATGTAAATATTCCCGCTAATTTTAATGACCTCATTATGCAACTCCTTTGCATATAATTTAATTCTTAACGTACGACGTTAGCAGCACTTTGTTTATGCAGCAATAAGACTGTAAAAGTTATGCTTAGTTAAGCCGTTCAACTTAACCTCTATTTAAACATAGGTTTAGCTGATTTGATGAACTTTAGTTTATATTCACTCATTGAAAAAAACGATTAAACATATAGTTTTAATCAATTACCCCAAAAGTATTAATGAGGATAATCTTATTGGCAATAATCCACAATAAAAATAAGGTTAAATCATGAATAAAAAAGTAGCACTATTAGCTTTAATCTCTTTATCTTCGGTAAGTTTTATACAAAATGCGAGGGCAGCTGATTTAGACTTAGGACCATTAACTAATTTAATAGGTACATGGGAAAGTACAAAATTCGGAGGTGTAGATGTTGCACCAGGGCAGGCCGGTAGTAATGTTGGTAAGGGAGGTCCTGCTGTTGAACCATATTATGAAACTATTACATTTGAACCTGCAGCAGATGCAACAAATGCAAGTGAACAATATCTAACAGCTCTATATTACAAACAAGAAGTTTTTAGAAAAAGAGATAATGGTAAATTTCATGATCAAAGAGGTTATCTGATTTACGATAAAAAAAATCAAATGGTATATAACTCTTTTTGTATTCCAAGAGCGGTATGCGTAGTGGCCGAAGGTAAAGCAGGGCAGGTCATTAACTTTGAGAGTTCAACGAGGGGTGTTGCTGAAAGTAAATTTATGACAGAAAAAGATACAACAACTAAATTTAAAATGTCTTTAGATATGTCAGAAAAAGACATATTGAAATATTCTCAAATTACGATCTTGAATGTATATGGAGGGGATTTTACACACACCGATTCAGGTACTTTCAAAAGAAAGAGTTAACAAACTCCTAACTAAGAGCGCAGGGTCTGTCATATTAGTCAGACCTAGCCTAGCAGTCAGAACCTGAGGCAGACCGGAATCACTTTCTTACAGGCATAAAAAAACACCTGATGTTTCCATCAAGTGTTCTAAAATTTGGTGGGCCCTCCCAGACTTGAACTGGGGACCTGCCGATTATGAGTCGGATGCTCTAACCAACTGAGCTAAGGGCCCTGATCTCTCGAACGTTCTTTATGACGTCTTAAGATGCAGAAAGTATATAAGTATACTTTCTGCATGTCTAGGCTATATTCAATAACTTAGACAAGAAAAGAACTAACTGCTCAATTATTCGTCTAAGAAGCTGCGTAGCTGTTCACTACGGCTAGGATGACGTAATTTACGTAATGCCTTTGCTTCAATTTGACGAATACGCTCACGCGTTACATCGAACTGTTTACCCACTTCTTCAAGTGTGTGGTCTGTATTCATATCGATACCAAAACGCATACGCAGTACTTTAGCTTCACGGGCTGTTAGGCCTGCTAAAACGTCGTCTGTCGCGCCTTTAAGGCTATCTTTTGTAGCAGCGTCAACTGGTAAAGAAAGCGTTGTATCTTCAATGAAATCACCTAAGTGAGAATCTTCATCATCACCAATAGGAGTTTCCATTGAGATTGGCTCTTTAGCAATCTTCAATACTTTACGAATACGATCTTCTGGCATCATCATGCGCTCGGCCAATTCTTCTGGCGTTGCTTCACGGCCCATCTCTTGCAGCATTTGACGTGAAATACGATTCAGTTTATTGATTGTTTCAATCATATGCACTGGAATACGGATTGTACGCGCTTGGTCAGCAATAGAACGTGTGATTGCCTGACGGATCCACCATGTAGCGTAAGTCGAGAATTTGTAACCACGACGGTATTCAAACTTATCTACAGCTTTCATCAGACCGATGTTACCTTCCTGAATTAAATCGAGGAACTGTAGACCACGGTTGGTGTATTTTTTTGCAATCGAAATTACTAGACGTAAGTTCGCTTCAACCATTTCTTTTTTCGCACGGCGAGCTTTCGCTTCACCAATACTCATACGACGGTTGATATTTTTGATCTGTGAAATAGTCAGACCAGTGGTACTTTCTACTAATTTTAATTTGTTGACACAGCGGCGTACGTCAAAGTCGATACGTTGTAATGCTTGCGCATAAGGTGCCGCTGATTGTTGTGCTTTTTCAAACCAAGTAATGTCAGTTTCGTGGCCAGCGAATGCTTCAACGAATGCTGCTTTTGGCATTTTGCATTGTTCAACACACATCTTGATGACAAGACGTTCTTGAACACGTACGTGATCCATCATGTCACGCATGCTATTTACAATGCGATCAAACTGTTTTGGGATCAGACGGAAAGTACGGAATACTTCACTTAGCATTTCAACGTGTAGGCGTGTTTTCGGGTGTTCTAACCCGTCTTCTTTAATGCCTTTCAGTAATGCTGCATGATATTTGCGTAACTCGGCAAATTTCTCAGCTGCTTCTTCAGGATCCGGGCCTTTATTGCCTTCTTCCTCATCTTCGTCATCATCATCATCAGAGTCAGTTTCTTTGGTTGGAACTTCAGAACCGATATGTGTTGCTGTTGGTGCTACATCGTCTGCATTTGGATCGATGAAACCAGTGATGATGTCACTTAAACGTGTTTCTTCAGCAAGGAACTTGTCATATTCAGCTAATAACGAGTTAATTGCTTCAGGGTATTCTGCAACGGCAGTTTGTACCGCATAGATACCTTCTTCAATTCGTTTGGCAATTTTGATCTCGCCTTCACGAGTCAATAATTCAACGGTACCCATCTCACGCATGTACATACGTACAGGATCGGTAGTTCGGCCAATTTCAGATTCTACAGAAGCAAGCGCTGCAGCTGCAGCTTCTGCGGCATCATCATCTGGCGCCGTTGTATTTTCGGCCATCA
Organism: Moritella sp. 5; assembly: GCF_018219455.1. Lineage (NCBI taxonomy): Bacteria > Pseudomonadati > Pseudomonadota > Gammaproteobacteria > Alteromonadales > Moritellaceae > Moritella > Moritella sp. 5. The sequence continues at coordinate 4,594,615 of NZ_CP056122.1, read as the reverse complement.
ACAAATCATCTGCATCAGGTGCTGTTTCTAGCACTTGAATACCCATGTCATTGATCATTTGAATAATATCTTCAACCTGATCTGAGTCCACAATATCTTGTGGTAAGTGATCATTTACTTCTGCATATGTTAGGTAACCTTGTTCTTTACCTTTAGCTACAAGAAGTTTTAATTGTGATTGAGGGGATTCCATAGAATACTTCCACTCCGGTGACGTGGTTCAAAGATACAGACGCAAAAGCACTGCGCAAACAAAGCAGTATAGTGCTAAACGGTGCTTTTTTCTACTTGTTGGTATAATTATGTGGTCAAAATGCGCGTAATTTTAACTTTTATCACGTTATATTAGGCGAAAGCTTTTAACTCAGTGTAATAAATCGATTTAATTCGACTCTTTTTTGTTAGTACATTAAATGGGGTTTAATGGATCATATTTCAAGCGTTATGATGATTTTAATTCATCGAGAATACTTTTATATTCTAAACGCTCAGCCTTAGTCAATCCACCTTGCGCTAATTTCAATTGTAGTTCACTGAAACGTTGTTCGATGACTTGTGTTGAAAGAACAAATAAAGTATCGAAAAACTCTGCTTCGACCGCTTCATCTGCGCCATGATCCCAAACAGCTAGTTTTATCAGTGCTTTCTGCTCTGGTGTATCGTGCCAATATTCTAATAACTGTGCTGTATTGATCTGATCGCTACTGTTTGTTTGTGCTAATAATTTTAATAAAATATTAACGCCGGGTAATTTTAATTGCTTTAAATCATCGAATACCGGCAGGTTAAAACCAATGTGAGGATTTTGTAATAATAAACCAATCGCGCGGCGTATTGGTGTTATTTGGAGCGATTTTTTGGCCGGCTTACTCGTCGCTACAGTCGTAAATAGTTTATTTAACTTGGCTTCATCCCAAGCTAAGAAACGTGCTAATTTTTTTAATACGATACCACGGTAGAAACCGTCAGGCATTTTTTCAATCAGCGGCTTAGCTTGGCTGGCTAATTTACTACGCCCTACATCGGTATGGGTATCGATATCTTGGCTTAAGCGACTGAATAAAAAATCCGGTAAGGTCTGTGCATCTTTAAACAGTTGCTCAAGTGCATCTTTACCTTGGTTACGAACCAATGAATCAGGGTCTTCACCATCGGGTAAAAATACAAATTTGAGATCTTTACCATCACGTAATTGCGGTAAGGCATTTTCGAGCGCACGCCATGCAGCGGCACGACCTGCTTTATCGCCATCGTAACAACAGATCACTTCATTGGTATTGCGGAACAAGGTCTGCATGTGATCGCCAGATGTCGATGTGCCCAGTGACGCGACTGCATAATCAATCCCAAACTGGGCTAATGCCACCACGTCCATATACCCTTCAACCACGACAATTTTGGGTATCTCTTTATAGGCTTGGCGTACTTCGTATAGCCCATAAAGCTCTTTACCTTTATGGAAGATCGGCGTTTCGGGTGAATTCAGGTATTTTGGTTTTTCATCACCTAGTACTCGACCACCATAACCAATGACACGTCCACGTTTATCCCGGATCGGGAACATGACGCGTTCACGAAAACGATCGTAACGACGTGATTGACCTTCGTTCTCAATTAATACACCAGTGGTGAGCAACTGTTCTTCGGTGTGTTTGTCACGGCCAAAGCGTTTTAATACGTTGTCCCAACCTGGGGCTGCATACCCAATGGCATATTTAGTAATGACTTCTGCAGACAGTCCGCGCTGCTTTAAATAGTCATTAACCACACGTTTATTCGGGTGTTCTTTTAACTGGTACTGATAGAAGCGCGTGACACTTTCGAGTAGTTGGTAATAATCTTTACGCTCAGGTGCTGTCGGGCCGTTATTATTGCCACCTTCTTCTCTGGGTACTGTAACACCGTAAAAGCCCGCTAAATCTTCAATGGCGTCGACAAACTCAAGGTTGTCGTATTCCATTAAAAAACCAATGGCGTTACCGTGCGCACCACAACCAAAGCAATGGTAGAACTGTTTATCTTGGCTGACAGTAAAAGAAGGGCTTTTCTCATTATGGAACGGGCAGCAAGCATGGTAGTTTTTACCTGCTTTTTTAAGCTTTACGCGTTTTTCGACGATATCTACGATATCAGCTCGACCTATCAAGCCATCGATAAAGTCGCGAGGTATTCTACCGGCCATATGTACCTAACTAATGAGTGTGAAGATTATTGGGAATCGCAATTACAGTAACAATTACAGTAAATACGTGACTTATTTTGAACAAATCAGTTATGTACTGGCATCGTTATAAGACTAGGGTAATAAATTTTATGAGTCTTGAAAAGCAAACAAGCCGTGACTCTAGGAGTTCACGGCTTGTTAATAGGCGTTATCTTCAGCAGACTAAGTCAGAAACTTACTCAGTGGGATAAGCCTAAAATGCATACAGTAGTTATACTAATAGAGATTAGTATAGACGTACGCGACGTGCATTTTCACGAGACAGTTTCTTAGCTAGACGCTTAGATGCTGCTGCTTTAGCACGTTTACGAACTGTAGTAGGTTTTTCGTAATGCTCACGACGACGTACTTCAGACAAGATACCTGCTTTTTCGCAAGAGCGTTTGAAACGACGTAGTGCAACGTCAAACGGTTCGTTTTCACGTACTTTAATTACTGGCATGTTTTCTTCCAACCTTTGGGCTTGATGATTCCAAGTTATCTGGAACCTAAAAATATTTTTATAGAAATTCTATAAAAATGGTGCCGAATTGTACTCTAGAACGCGATTAAATGTAAAGCGTAATAATTTGGCGCTGGAGAAATAAGTATAGCGCAGGTACTATTGTGCAGTCATGTATAAGGTGAATGAATAAAATGCGCGTAATAGGAATAGAAACATCATGTGATGAGACCGGCATTGCAATTTATTGTGATGAACAAGGGCTAATGGCTCATCAACTTTATAGCCAAGTAAAACTGCATGCCGATTATGGCGGTGTGGTACCGGAATTAGCGTCACGTGATCATGTGCGTAAAATTATTCCACTGATTAAAGCCGCATTAGCAGAAGCGGGCTGTACTAAAGATGATATTGACGGTATTGCCTATACAACGGGTCCTGGACTGGTTGGTGCATTAATGGTGGGGGCGACGGTTGGTCGTAGTATCGCTTATGCGTGGGATATTCCGGCATTAGGTATTAACCATATGGAAGGTCATATGTTAGCGCCAATGCTTGAAGAGAAAACCCCAGATTTTCCTTTCTTAGCGATGCTAGTGTCGGGTGGTCATACTCAAATCGTGCGTGTTGATGGTATTGGTCAATATGAATTACTGGGTGAATCTGTTGATGACGCTGCCGGTGAAGCATTTGATAAAACCGCGAAACTGCTGGGCTTAGATTACCCTGGTGGCCCAAGATTATCAGCATTAGCAGATAACGGTGTCGCTGGACGTTATAAGTTTCCACGCCCAATGACTGATCGTCCCGGCTTAGACTTTAGTTTCTCAGGGCTAAAAACATTCGCGGCGAATACGATTGCTAAAGAAAAGAAGTTAGCAGAAGAAGCGGGTGCAGATGCGGTTGATGAACAAACCCGTGCTGATATTGCGTTTGCATTCCAAGAAGCGGTTGTAGATACCATTTCGATTAAGTTAAGAAGAGCAATTAAAGAAACCGGTATTAAGCGTCTGGTTGTTGCTGGTGGTGTAAGTGCAAATAAATACTTACGCATCAAATTAGCAGAAATGATGAATAAGCAAAACGGCGAAGTATTTTACCCGCGTATTGAGTTCTGTACTGATAATGGCGCGATGATCGCGTATGCCGGTTTACAGCGTTTACGTCACGGTGGCGATGACAGTTTAGAGATCACTGCACGCCCACGTTGGCCATTAGATCAAATGGATGCGATATAAGTCATAACTATTTGATAATTTAGTTGTCATAGCTACCGATATCGGTAAATTTGAACAAAATAAACCAGACTATCGGTAGATTGCCTGGTTTTTTTATGCTTGTGTAAAGGCTACGTAAGTGTATTTGGCTAAATATTATTTTAAATTATAATACTATATATTATCTAAACACTTTTTAGGGATAAGTTAATCATGAAAATAGCAACATTGAAAGTTACGGTCGCAGCCGGAATAATGGCTTTATTATCAGCATGTTCTAGTCAAACCAGCATTGACAGCGACTTAGGCGTTAGTGGTGCACCTGATTGGGTTAATATTGGTACACAAGCAGTTGAAAATGATTCAGGCCGTCTATTACACGGTGTAGGGATGTCAAATGGCATTGCTGACGAATCTTTACAAAAATCTGTTGCAGATAGTCGTGCACGTGCCGAAATAGCGCGTATCCTAGCGACATCTGTTGATGCGATGCAGGCTGATTATACAGCCGCTGCCAATGGTGAAGTAAGCGCTAATGTTGAGCGCGAAATTAAAGCGAAAACGAAATTAGCACTGAATGGCGTGAAAATTATTGGCCGTTGGAAGAACCCAGACAATGGCGATATTTATGCTTTTGCAGAATTAGACCTGTCTGATCTTGAAGCGGCAATTAAGCGTGCAGCAGCATTAGAATCAAAGCAGTAACCGTATTTAGTAAGTTATTAATAGTCGTTCGTCAAATTGGAAAGGAAAATAGCAATGAATAAGTTATTCAAATTAGTATTAGGCTCGATCTTAGTATCGTCATTATTAGCCGGCTGTAGTACCTCTGTAGAGCGTATTGATGCGGGTCAAACGGTAGATTTAAGTGGTGCTTGGAATGATACTGACTCACAAATGGTAGCGCAGGAAATGATCAGCGATGCGCTAGCGCGTCCTTGGTATAGCAACTTCGCGGCAAAAACAGGTAAAGCACCTGCTGTGATCGTGGGTTCTGTGCGTAATTTAAGCCATGAACACATTAATACCAAAACATTTGTTAATGAAATGGAACGTGAATTAATTAACAGTGGTCGTGTTGAGTTTGTTGCATCAAGTGACGAACGTAGCGAGATCCGTGAAGAGCGTATTGACCAAGATTTAAATTCTTCTGAATCAACACGTAAAGCTGCAGGCCAAGAGAAAGGTGCAGACTTTATCCTTAAAGGTCAGATCAACACAATTCTTGATACTGCATCTAGCGAGCAAGTACGTTATTACCAAGTTGATTTAAGCCTAATCAGCCTAGCGGATAACCGCAAAGTATGGGTTGGTCAGAAGAAACTGAAGAAACTCGTGTCTAACGGTAAACTACGTTATTAATAGGTCGTAATGAAAGCTGTATTAACATTTTTACGTTCGCGGCGTTATCTCGCGATTATCGTATTTAGCTTGTTGCAAGGCTGCTCGTTGCAGCAGCATCAACTCAATGATTTGGCACAAACGCTAGATAATGGTAATGCCAGTCAGGTATTGGCCGACGTTGCGCAACGGGAATACCCCGAGCGTGACTTAGCCCAATATAAACTGACATTAGGCTTATTGCGGGCTGTAAATGGTGATTTTGCGGGTGGTATTCGTGAACTACAAGCCGCTAAAACTGAAATTAATCAGTTACAAGCGTTAAGTGTTAGCGAAAATATAGGCGCTGTAACGGTTAATGAAACGTTACGGAGCTATACCAGTACTGCCAGTGAACGAATGTTATTACAGCAGTTATTGATCTTGTCTTACTTGATGGAAGATGACCTTGATGGCGCCCGTGTTGAAGTATTGCAAATGCAAGAGTTGGCAAAAGGGCTGTCGGATAATGGATTATCAGGGCTAGTATCAAGTAGTTATTATTTGGGCGGTTTGGTGTATGAACTTGGCGGTGAAACCGATAATGCCATGATCAGTTATCGTCAAGCTTACCAAGTAATGCAAACCAGTAAGATCAAGATACCGACTGTATTGCAAGACAGTTTACTGCTTGCGTCAAAGCAATTAGGCCTCAGATCTGAACATGCTACATATGTGAAAGAATTTGGGCATGACGTAAAGTCGCCTGATCGCAATAAAAGCCAGTTGATTTTAGTGTATTGGGGCGGTGTTGTATCAGCGAAGCAACAACGTTATTTAAGTGTTTATGTACCAAGTTTAGGCTATAACATTTCCTTGGCATTACCTTATTATGACAATGATTATGTTAAACCTGTACCTTGGCGCTTTAGCGTACTTGGTAAAACGGCCGAAACTGAAATATTTGATGATGTAAACTTATTAGCACGTGCCGATCTTGATGCTGAGTCTGCTGATATATATGCAGCAGCATTAGCGCGGGTTATTATTAAACAAACTGCATTACACGAAGTGAAGAAAAATGACGAGGGTGGATTAGCGACCTTGTTATTGAATGTTACTAGCATGGTCAGTGAAATGGCTGATGTACGTAGCTGGAATATGCTACCGGCGAGTATTCAAGTGCAACGTTTGGCATTAGATCCAGGCGCTTATTATTTACAGCAACCAAGCCAGACTAGAGGCTTATCTGTTACTGATATCGCGCCCGTTATACCTGTATTAGCAGCATCAGTTGACCCAGCATTAGTTAATGCAACAGCAAGTATTAGCGATAAGGCTGCCAATAGTGCAGCTGAATCTGACAACGGATTTAGTTTACCACAGTCAAATACAACACTTGCTAATGATAAAGATAACCTTGTTAGTATGGATGACCCGAGTTCAGAGACGGTAGCAATGACGAATATTACCGATGTTCCGGTTGTTGTTAGTGCGAAGCCTTTGTTATTGAAGCCGGGTAAAACCGTTTTACTATTCTATTCAAGTGCCGCTAAAAAGGCATACTACACCTTATCACCTTAGTTATTCATGAATTGCTGGCCCTGTATTCAATGTGGGCTAGCGTTCAAGTAACGGCTTGTTACAGGATTCGAACATATGATAAATAAATTCTTTTCTACCAGTTTAATTTCTGCTGCTGCAATCTTGATGAGCGCGTGTAGTAGTACCCCTGAACGTCCAGCTTGGTTAGACGGTGCTGATGTTAACTATCCTGAAAACGTTTATTTAAGCGCATCTGGTCAAGCGAAATCGGCTAGTGTGGCAGATAATCGTGCATTAGCTAATTTAGCAAAAATTTTTGAAGTATCGATTGCTGATGAAAGTATTGATTTTAGCGAAGCAAGTATCAGTCAAAGTAATGCCAGTGGCAGTACTATTCGTCAGGTCGATAACAAGCAAACCTTATCTCGTTTTGTAAACACGCAAGCGCAACAAGTACTGCAAGGCACCCGTATTGTCGAACGCTGGCAGGATCCGGTTAGCGGCCAGCAGTCTAGTCTCGCAGTAATGAAGAAAGCACCTGCGGCGGCATTATTTATGCAGTCAATACGCGCTGCAGATGAACAAACAAGTGCAGCAGTGAAGTATGCTGAGCAGCAAGCGCCGAACCCTCTTATTGCCCTTAGTTCATTAGAAAGTGCCCGTCAGCGCCAAATCACACGCTTAAATGACAATAATAATCTACGAGTTGTGACAGGGAATGACATTAACGTTGAATATTCGGTCGAAACCTTAACTAAAATGATTAAAAGCCGTTTAGCTGCATTATCATTTTCAACATTGGCAACAGATGAGCAAGCGTTATTGTCTTTGCAGGGAGGGGCGTCAGAGGTTGGCGTACAGCTAAAAGATGATAGCCAGTACAAACTAGTATTAACATTGGATAAAGGCGCTGTAGAACAACGTCAGGCATGGTATTGGTTACGTGGAAACATTGTATTGAATGTGATGGATGGCAGCCGCAGTATTAGTAATAAACGTTGGCCATTTAAGATCTCTGCACAAAGTGAGCAATTATTAGAGCAACGATTAGCGACTAAGTTGAGTACTGAATTACCCGGATATGTATATCAAGTATTAACGCCGGAAATATAATTTATTCATTATATTGGTACATCTTATTTTGTGTATAAAAAAAGCCAGTCCTGATTTATCAAGGCTGGCTTTTTATTACATTACGTTATGACAATGACGCTTAGTTCATACCGTAACGTTTTAGTTTCTTCCGAAGAGTACCACGGTTGATGCCCATCATCACAGCTGCACGGGTTTGGTTACCGCGAGTATACTGCATAATGATATCTAGCATTGGCGCTTCAACTTCTGCTAATACCAAGTCATAAAGGTTTTCTACGTCTTGGCCATTTAATTGTGCAAGGTAATTTCGTAGTGCTTGTTGGACAGAATCACGTAATGGTTTCTGTACAATTTGCTCAGCTTGTTGCACGGTTGCAGTAGTTGTTAGGGCACTAGGAGCCAGATTTTGTTCAAACATATATTGCTCTTCTCGTTAGCTTAAATCATCAAAATATTTCATTAATGCAAGGTGTTGTTCAGCAGAACTCTCCAATGCATTAAAGCTTTTACGAAACTCAACACCATTAGTCTGGTGTTGTATGTACCAACCGACGTGTTTGCGTGCAAATCGAACGCCCTTAAACTCACCGTAAAACTGGTGTAGGTTTTCGACATGTTGCAAAATGACTCGGCGAACTTCGTCTGCAGTTGGTACGGGTAATTTTTCACCTGTTTTAAGATAGTGATTTATTTCCCGAAAAATCCAAGGATTACCTTGAGCGGGACGTCCGATCATAAGACCGTCTGCTCCTGTGTACTCAAGTACCTGCTTTGCTTTTTCTGGGCTATCAATATCACCATTCGCGATCACAGGAATGCTAATGCTAGCTTTAATCGCTTTTATAGTGTCGTATTCTGCATTGCCCTTATACAGGCAGGCTCGAGTACGACCATGAACCGCAAGGGCTTGAATTCCAGCTTGCTCTGCGATTTCTGCTATCTGTATACCATTGCGATTTTCTGGATCCCAACCGGTACGTATCTTTAGTGTTACTGGTACATCAACCGCGTTCGTTACCGCGTCTAAGATTAGCTTCACTTGCTCCGGATGTTGCATTAATGCAGACCCAGCCATTTTTTTATTCACTTTTTTCGCAGGACAACCCATGTTGATATCAATGATCTGCGCACCATTTTTTACATTATGCTGCGCGGCTGCTGCCATCAACGCCGGATCTGCACCTGCGATTTGCACTGAACGGATCCCGGTTTCGCCAGCATGATCCATACGCTGTTGCGATTTTTCTGAAGACCAAACTCGAGGGTTACTCGATAGCATCTCTGACACGGCCATACCAACACCCAATTCACGACAAAGTTGACGGAAGGGGCGGTCAGTAACACCAGCCATTGGAGCCAAGAATAGTTGGTTATCCAGAAGATAAGGACCTATTTTCATCTGTTGCGGCTCATTTGCTCTAAGGCGGCGTATGTTACGCAGTTTTCACCCGAGTTAAAAGGTTAATAATTAGACTATTGAATATTTTTTTAGTTAAAATCATTAAATAGTAAAAAAAACACCTCAAAATCAAATTATAACAACAGATAATCGAGCTAAATTACTTATTATTCAATTTTCACTTAGATTAAATGTGAAATTAAGATAGCTTGCATTTTAGCCTGATTAATTACTGTTAGCACGTTTTTTACGTACTTACTGTTCGTTTTATCTACACAAGCCTCGTTTTTGAATTTGCTTATGTAGAATAAACAGTATGGCTAATATTATTTAATTTGGCCGTTTAAGCGTGCCCACTCATCAGAGAATGTTGGTTCATCCATGATACAGTGCTGACGATAAATTTCGTTCAATTCTGCTGCTTGGTGATCCAAAATACCAGATAAGGCCAGTTTACCACCTGGTTTTAAGAAACTGACTATAAGCCCTGATAGCTCACGTAGTGGTGCTGCAAGGATATTCGCAACCACGATATCAGCTTTGATACCTTCAGGTTGATCTGCGGGTAAATACAATTCAATCTGGTCTGCAACGCCATTACGTTCAGCGTTATCACGACTTGCTAAGATAGCTTGTGGGTCGATATCTACCCCGATCACACGTTTTGCACCTAGTTTAAGTGCTGCGATTGCTAAGATACCAGAGCCACAACCGAAATCGACAACGGTTTTACCAGCTAAATCTTGGCCATCTAACCATGTTAGGCATAAGGCGGTAGTCGGGTGGGTACCAGTACCAAATGCTAAACCTGGGTCAAGCATGACGTTAACGGCATTTTCATCTGGTACTGGGCGCCAGCTTGGGCAGATCCATAGACGCTCACCAAACTGCATTGGATGAAAGTTTTCCATCCATTCGCGTTCCCAATCTTTATCTTCTAATAATTCTAATTTATAGCGGAAATCTGGACCTAATACCTTGGTTTTTGCTAAGAAAGCGAGGATTGGCTGCATGTCTTTATCTGCATCAAACAAACCTGTTACATCAGTATCACCCCAAAGCAGTGTTTCACCCGGCAGTGGTTCAAAGATTGGTGTATCTTGTGAGTCCATAAATGTAACAGCACTTGCTCCTGCGCCAGATAGCATGTTGCTTATCTTCTCAGCTGTTTCTTCGTTAGCATTAATTTTTAATTGGATCCAAGGCATCGATTTTCTCTCAGTTATTTCGTGGGCATAATTGTACGCACCTAAGCCATAAGACACCATCGGAATATGATAATTAAATGCAATTTTACGTTTTTTATGGACCTAACTATGGCGCATTAACATCCGCAGCTGTGCGCTTATGAGCTAAGGGTTATTAAAATTAGTCTAACACTGACATAGTTATCAACAAATTTATACGTTATCATTCGTTTTTGGTTATTCATTGTCATCTTCCGTATTCTATTTTTAGAGTATAAGCTCTACTTTTAGTTGTTATTGTATAAACGTGACCGTGTGTACAGTTATTGAAAATATTACCCATCGTTGTTTAATTGTTTGATATTAATTTAATTAATATCAACTGGCTATGCCACAACGGCGTGATTTTAGGAATAAAGTATGAAAAAAGTATTTTATGGCGTTATTTCTGCCATTGCATTAAGTTGTAATGTACAAGCAGCTGCTATCGATTTTTCTGAAGCTTGGTATCAAGTAGTACAGAAAAATGATGCATTGCAAGCAAAAAAAGAAGAAGTGAAGCACTCTGAAGCATTACAGAGTGCAGCGAAGTCGCTCTATTTGCCGAATGTTGATATTACTGGGTCATATACTCATTTAGATAAACCGATAGAAATCGATACATCTGGGGCGAAAGGAAAAGTGGGTGCTATTTCCCCTATAATAGCTGGAATGCTCCCTAATAGTGTCCCGTTATCCAATCAAAATGTAGCTCACTCTTCATTGAATGCAGTATTGCCGATTTATACTGGCGGTCGAATTACCGCGGCACAAGATATTCGTGAAGCACAAGTGAGTGAAGCGGAAAGTAATTATGATTTAGCGACGCGTGCGACATTTACGCAATTGGTGCAGTATTATTTTGGGGTGGTGTTATCCGAGCAAGTGTATCAAGTTCGTCTCGATGCGGTGGATGCTTTAGCCGATCACCTTAATCACGCGATCAAATTAGAACAGCAAGGTCAAATAGCCAAAGTTGAACGACTTATGGCGCAAGTCTCGTTAGACAAAGCGCAAATTGAAGCGCAAAAATCGCTACGTGATTATGAAATTGCCAAACTTGCGTTAACCAAGATGTTAAAACAGCAAGATTCGGTATTACCAACCACGCCGTTATTTGTGAATAATAGTATTACTTCTGTTACGCCGTACTTAAGCAAAACATTAACAGACCATCCAGGTATTGCGATCTTAAATGCCAAACGAGAACAAGCCAAAGGCATGGTTGAAATGGCTTTCGCTAAGCATTTACCAGAAGTGATGCTGTACGGTAATTATAATTTATATTCTGATGATTCTGTTATGGGCCAATCGGTACCTGAATGGATGGTAGGTGTTGGTGTTCGTATTCCTATTATTGAGCGTTCAGGTACTTCGCAAGAAGTTGTTGCAGCAAAAAGTTCGGTACGTCGGGTGAACTTATTACAAATGCAAATGCAGCAAGATTTATCCATTCTAGTGGAGAAAACCTATGCCGAAATGAGCCAAGCGTTAGAAGAATATAATTCTTTGGCATCGAGCCAAGCGTTATCAGAAGAAACTGTGGTACTGCGTCAAAAGGCATTTAGCCAAGGTCTATCAACATCACTGGAAATGGCCGATGCACAGTTATATGCAACGAGTATTCGTGTTCAGCGTCTGTCTGCAAGCTATAACTATGTTAAATCACTTGCACAATTACTATCTGTTAGCGGCGATATCGATCGCTTTATGGACTATCTACAAATCAATGGTATCGAGGTTAAATAAATGAGTAACGTTAAAACAGGCATCATTGCGGTAGTCGCACTAGCTGTTATTGGCTGGCTGGTATTTGAATTCAATAGTGCTTACGAGCCGAAAAGCATATTGTTACAAGGTCAAATTGAAGCCGAGCAATATAATATATCGTCTAAGATCCCGGGGCGTATTGCCTCGGTAGACGTAAAAAAAGGCGAATTGGTTAGGCAAGGGCAATTAATCTTCTCACTGGCGAGTCCTGAATTAGAGGCTAAGTTGGCGCAAGCAAAAGCCGGTCGTTCAGCGGCAAGTGCGATGCGTAAGCAAGCTGAATCAGGTGCCCGTGAACAGCAAATTATTGCGGCTAACGATCAGTGGAAAAAAGCTCAAGCGGCAGCGGAGTTGATGGAAAAAACCTATCAGCGAGTTGATAATCTTTATAAAGACGGAGTATTGCCTGAGCAAAAACGTGATGAAGTCTACACCAAGTGGCAAGCAGCTAAATACACTCAAAATGCCGCGTATCAAGGTTATCAAATGGCTAAAGAAGGGGCGCGTAAAGAAACCAAACAAGCGGCTATCGAGCAAGAACGCATGGCGGAAGGTGTGGTTGCTGAAGTCGAGTCTTATACTAAAGATACCAAGCAATACGCACAGCGTGATGGTGAAGTGGTACAGATATTATTAAAAGAGGGTGAGCTTGCACCGACTGGTTTTCCTGTGGTGAGTATTGTTGATATTAACGATAGCTGGGCGGTATTTAATATTCGTGAGGATTTATTACCACGGTTGAAAAAAGGCACGTTATTAACGGCGCGTATTCCAGCGTTAGGTGAGGCAACATACCAATATCAAATATCTCATATTGCAGTGATGGGTGATTATGCGACTTGGCGATCGACAGACAGTGCGAAAGGATTCGATTTACGTACTTTTGAAATTGAAGCAAGACCTGTTAAGCCGATTGCAGATCTACGTGTCGGTATGAGTGTATTAGTTGAGCTGGCTCCGTCAGCGACTGCGCAGTAAGTTGGTTTGATGATGAGTTTATTTATTACTCAGGTCAAAGCGGTTTGGCAGCGGGAAATTCAGCTGATATTGGCATCGAAATGGCAACTATCACTGGTGACTTGGTTACCAATTGCTTGCATGTTGTTGGTGTATGCTATTTTTTCACAGGGTATTCCACGTGATCTTGCTGTCGCGGTTGTTGATCAAGACCACAGCCGATTGTCACGCAGTTTGGTGCGTTATATTGATGGCAGTCCTTCGCTTGCGGTGACGGCTCAATTGACAAGTCTTGCCGAAGGTAAAGCATTAATGCAGCGTGGTGAGGTGTATGCTGTCGTGCATATTCCGCGTGAGTTTGAAAAGCAAATTTATCTCGCGATGACCCCAGAAGTCAGTACTTTCTACAATGCGCAGTACGTGTTAATTGGTAAGTTGGTATCGTCAAATATGGCGAAGACCTTTGCCACGTTTACAGCACAAATTGATGCGGTTAAAACATTGGCGAGTGGGGGGAATCTAGCTGTGATTAAAGGGGCTGTCGCGCCGATATCAACGCAAGTTAACCCGCTTTACAATACGTCAACTAACTATGTACCTTTCTTGGTCACAGCCGCGGTTCCTGCGCTATGGCAAATCTTTATTTTGGTGTCGGTGCTGTTGGCATTTGGGTTGGAATATAAAAACAATACCCAAAATAACTGGTTTCAGCGTGCGGATGGTGCCGTCGTTAGTGCTGTTATTGGCAAGTTATTACCCTATACCTTACTTTCTGTTGTCCATGGTTTATTATTTTTAAGTTTCTTTTACGGTTATTTAAGTTTACCCATGCACGGTAATTGGGGTTATTTATTGTTAATTCTGGTCGCTGGGGTATTAGCTGGACAAGCGATAGCATTATTTATCTTTACATTAACGATGAATTTAACTCAAGCAATTAGCATGGGCGCGGCTTATTCTGCTCCTGCGTTTGCATTTATGGGAGTGACATTTCCAGCAGAAAGTATGCCGCAGCTAGCACAAATATGGCGTTCGTTATTACCGATTACGCATTATATGCAGTTGCAAATAGGGCAGGTTAATTACGGGCAAGGCTTTATGACCTTGTTACCGCAACTCACGTCATTAGGCTTCTTTGTATTGACGTTAGTCGTGGCAATATTTCGTATTAAGCGCCATCGTGATCTCGCCGTTTTGAATAATAAAAACAAGCCAGCAATGGGACATGAAGATGAATAAATTCTTGGCACTTGTTGTACTCGAAATAAAAAGTATTTTTGCCGACCGTAGTATTTTGTTGACGATATTTGGTGGCATTATTATGTACTCGATCTTGTATCCGCTACCGTATTCTCAGCAGGTATCAAGAAATGCTGAAATAGTGGTTATTGATTATGATCGCAGTTCGATGAGTCGCGAATTAATACGCATGGTTAATGCGAGTCCTGATACCCGTATTACTGGTCAAGTTGATTCTGTCAGGGATGCTGAAGCGTTAATTGAGCAAGGAGGTATTAAAGGGTTCTTAATTATTCCTGAACATTTCCGCCGTGATTTATTGATGAAAAAAGCGGTCACCTTATCACTAGGTGGTGATGCTACTTACTTTATGACGTATTCGACCATCGCATCGGGGATCCTGAAGGCGGGCGGAACATTATCAGCGCAGATTAAAGTGGCGAGATTAACGGTTGATAAAGAAAATATCTTGTTAGCTAAGCAACAATGGCAGCCCGCTTCGTTAAACCTGCAACCTGTGTTTAATCAGGTTAATGGTTATTTGGATTATGTGGTGCCAGCGGTGTTTATTCTGATCTTGCAGCAAACGTTATTAATTGGCAGTGGTATCTTATCTGGCAGTCAAAACGAACGTTCAAGGGCGAAAGAGCAAGGTTATTGGTTAACCGCATCACCGACATTGTTGTTACTGGCGCGTAGCTGCGTGTTCCTCAGTTTGTATCTGGTATTTAGTTTGTATTACTTTGGTTTTGCATTGGATATTTATGGTGTCAACCGCCTAGCAGCAGCATGGGATATCCTTAAGCTATTGGTCCCTTTCTTGTTGGCCGTAGTGTGTCTTGGGGTGGCCTTAGGGCAATTGTATAACCAAGCTGAAACCGCGACACAGGTTATTTTATTTAGCTCAATGCCGGTATTGTTCAGTAGTGGTTTTATTTGGCCTGTGAGTGAAATTCCAACTTGGCTGGTTGCAGTATCACAATTATTCCCAAGTACCGCCGCTATTCAAGGTTTGTTGCAATTAAATCAAATGGGCGCCGATTTTGAGATGGTAAGACATTTTCAAACTCAGTTGTTAATTCAAGGGGTTGTCTATGCACTATTAGCCATTATTTTACTGCGTTACAAACAGCGTAAATATAGAATAAGTGCAGTCTAATATCATTCCTTAAATAATGCGTGATTAACTCGCGTTGTGGCGATTTAGCTTCCATACTTTGCTTGTTGAAAGAGTATTTTATGGAGGCTGAAATGAGTATGGCAACCAAAGTTGGCCAGTTCTTGGCTAGTCACAATATCGATTTTAGTTTAGTTAAGCATCGTCACACAGCAAGTTCATTTAATTCTGCACTATCTGCACACGTTCCCAGTTCACAAGTCACTAAAGCGGTCATTTTACGCGACATTGGCGGCGATTATCTCATGGCGGTAGTACCTGCAAACAAGCATGTATTAATTGGTGAGATTAATCGGCAAACAGGAAAGCAGTATTACTTATTGGCAGAGCATGAATTAGCGACGCTATTTCAAGATTGTGAACCTGGAGCTATCCCCTCACTCGGGCAGATTTATGGTATGGATATGCTGGTGGATGATATGTTGTTTGAACAGGAACAATTGTTTATTGAATCGGGTGATCACATGAATCTGATCAATTTAGATAAACGCCAGTTTGGCAAAGCGGTGGGCAGCTTACCGCATAGCCATATTAGCGGGTATAGCTTTAAAGAAGGACCGTTATTTGAACGTCGTGATCTTTGAGTGATCAAGACTGCTAAAAAGATTAATAGCAATAAAATGGGAGCCATATTTGGCTCCCATTTTTGTTTATAGTAAATAGTCTATAAAAATTATCTATCGCTAAATATTAGCTTGCTGGTGGTGTTGGATTACCTTGTATATGCAAGTCTAATTGTGGATAAGGGATCGCAATACCAGCAGCGTCAAGTGCAAGTTTAAGCTCTTCTTGCATGCTAAAATAAGCACCCCAGTAATCGCTAGTCTTAACCCAAGGGCGTACCGCGAAGTTCACTGATGAGTCTGCTAACTCTAGGATACCTACTGTGTAATCTGGATCTTGTAGGGTAAATTCGTTGTTTTTGATAACATTAATTAAAAGCGCTTTCGTTTGCTTAATATCTGCGTCATACGATACGCCAACCACAAGGTCTAAACGACGTTGACCTAATGCAGAATAGTTAGTAATTGTACCATCCATGATTGCGGCATTCGGTGCGATCACAACTTTGTTATCTGGTGTGATTAAACGTGTAGAGAAGATAGTAATTTCATCAACTGTGCCTGCTACACCCGCAGCTTCAATGTAATCACCGATGCGACAAGGACGGAAGATGACGATAAGTACCCCCGCGGCAAAGTTGGAAAGTGAACCTTGCAAAGCAAGACCTACCGCTAAACCCGCGGCACCGACAATCGCTACCAGAGAGGCTGTTTGAACCCCAAACTGGCTAAGGGTGGCGATGATGGTAAATATAAATACCAGCGTCCATGCCATGTTACTTATAAAAGAAGCTACTGTTTTATCTATATTTCGTTTAAGCAGTAATTTTGAGGTCATTTTTTTCATTACGCCAGCAAGGTATTTACCGACGATAAAAATGACTAACGCTAATAATATTTTTGTGCCGTAAATAGCGGCAATCTCAGGGGCTTGCTCTAGTAGTTTTTCAAGATATTCCATGGATAAAGTTCCTATCATTTAGAGTGTTAAATATGCGTGTACTTACATAGGGCATTCAATGACTATATTAGTCGAGCTTGATTGATATGTTACATTATTTTTAATCATTGACAAAGTACAGCCTATTTCACTCTTTAAAGCGCGATGTTTGATGCTTATATACGATGAATTATTGGAATAGTTTATTACTCATGTTCATTTCTGGCGAGTCGCTTGCGCTTCAATCGTTACCGCATCATGGCGCCAATACTCCAAATCACAATCAAGTAGCTGGCCATGTTGATCATGATTGACTCGTTCTATATACATGGCTGCGCAGCCTGACGTCGCACGTAACGGGGCGGCAGTGTCGGCAACTAATGATGATGAACGGATCCGATAATGGGTGCTTTGATAAAGCGTGTCATAGTGTTGTTGATAAATATCGGTTAATGACGCCGATAGATCGTGGCTGAGTAAGTTTGGTAGTCGTTCAGGTAATACATAGTTCGTCACAAGAACAACCGGACGTTCTTCTAAATAACGGATGCGATGAATACGGATCACGTCAGTCTGTGGTGTTATTTGTAATAATTGAGCGATATGTTTATCGGCTGGTACTATGGTTGCACTGAGTAATTCTGTTTTCGGAATGCGTTGTTGGCTAAGAGCGAGATTGTGAAAATTGGTGGTATTGGTTGGATCATAACGTAATGGTTCTGGGGAAATAAACCAGCCGCGACGGTCTTCACGATATACCTGACCTTCAGATTCCAATAAAGACAATGCTTCGCGTAGCGTCACGCGGGTAGTATTGAATGCCTCTGCAAGCTTGCGTTCTGACGTTAACTTTTGTCCTGAGGTTAATAATCCCGATTCGATTTGCTGTAGGATTTTTTCTTTAATTTTTAGGTATTGCACAAAAGCCTCTGATGCTAGTTCATTTATTTTATGCCGAACAAGTGGTGTCGAGCGATGGGCTACCTAGCGATGTTGTGCCAGGCAGCAATAAATGGTCCTGTTATTAATGTTGTTGACGCCAAGCCTGAGTTCGTTTATTGATAAACGATGCCGCAATTAAATGAATCACTTTAGCGATCGCCGCGGTGATTAAGATCATCACAGCCATCGCTGCCGCAGAACCTGTTTGTCCGGCATCATCCATATTTAATACTGACACTGAGGCTGGAATTGTATCGGTTGCATACAAGAATACAACGGCTGATGTGGTGGTCAATGCATTGATAAACAAATAAGCGGCAATATCCATAATCGCAGGCGTACAAATTGGCAGTGTAATGACAAAGAATGATTTGTACTGTGGCATTTTTATCGATGCTGAAATAGCTTCTATCTCTGCCGGTAATTGTTTTAACGCCGTTAATGCTGTCATATGACCAACCGTGTAATAATGTACCACGGTATTTACCACCAGTAAGATCATGGTTGCATATAGGCCATTTAGTGGGTTGTTTATGTCATTAAAAAAGAAGATATAACCCAAGCCTAATACGATACCTGGTACCGCCATTGGAATAATAGTGATCATTTGTAATAGTTGACGAATTGGGCCAAAACCACGGCCTTTTTCTATCACGTAGGCACCAATAAAAATAATTATAGTACCAATAACAGCAACCCAGCTTGCTAACGTTAATGAGTTAAAGTAAGGGGACCAACCATAGGTGCTCACTTCACTAAAGTTATAATTGTTAAAGCTTAAGGTTAAGTTCCATGGCCAAAATGTGACAAATGATGCATATATTGCCATGCCGATAATGGTGATAATCGCCAAGCCTATCGTACTACAGAATAAGAAACAGATACCGTCTCGTAATTTATCTGGTTTGGGTGTATAAGCGACAGAGCGTGAATCAAATAGGTTTTGTTGTTTACGCTGCACGTGACGATCAATGGCAAAAGCCAGTACTGCAGGTAATAGCAGTAACACACTGGTTACAGCCCCCATGGCAAAATTTTGCTGACCAACGACTTGCTTGAAGATATCCGTTGCCAGCACGTTATAGCTGCCACCAATCACTTTGGGTACACCAAAATCACACACTACTAAGGTAAACACTAAAATGAGTGTGCTAATCACGCCGTATTTTGCTGCGGGTAGCGTCACCATGAAAAATGTTTTGATTGGATGATTTTTTAATACGGTTGCCGCCTCATATAAACGGGCATCGGAAGTGCGTAATGCCGTGGTTAAAATCATTAGCGCATGAGGGAAGGTCCAAAATGTCAGGCCGATGGTTATACCGACAATACCGTAAATGGATGCACCACCGAGTAACTCTTTGGCAATGCCTTGATTACCGAATAAGTAAATTAAACTCAGTGCTGGTAATAATGATGGCGCTAAGATCGGCGCGGAGCCAATAATTTGAAATAAAGTTTTAAATGGCATGCAGCTACGTGTTAATGCATAAGCATAACTAAAGGCTAATACCCCAACGATCGCTGTTGTTACTAATCCCACCGTGACTGTATTTGCAATCGAATTGAGCATAGCACTGGATGCAAAATACGCGGTGAAATTTGCTAAACCAATAAAATGACCATCAATATCTTGGACGCTTTTGGCAAACATGGTGAACATCGGCGCTAAAATGAAAAAGCCCATCAGCACAGTTAAGATAATTAAAATGCTGGCAAGAATGGCGCTATCTCGGCTAAACGCCAGTGTGAGTCTTTGTATATAATTTGGCGTAGTCAGCTTTTTATTGATGCTCGTATCCATATTAAGCCTCTACCGCTTGTGTGTTTACTGTGGTTGATGAGTTGCTTCGTTTACGTGGGAATATATGGGTGTAATTGTCGCTATAACGAATACCGCGGAATTCACCAGTGGTTAAACCGAGCGCTCTTACGTCACGAATCGGTACGTCAACTTTAATCATAGGTGCATTCATATTACCCGTAAGTTGGCACTCTGCTCTTACATAAGTCCCTTGGAATTCCATTGCTTTAACTTGTATGGGCAAATCTTGCGGATCATCACTAAATTGAATGTCTTCAGGACGCACAGCTAAGTCAAACATGTCACCACGGTTTAATGTTTCTTTTGGTTTTGGTAGCAGGGTTTCAGCAATACGAATCTGCTGGTTGCTGATCACTGAACTGGCAATGAAATTCATGTTACCGACAAATTCAGCGACAAAACGTGATGCGGGTTTATCGTAAATTTCTTGTGGGGTACCCACTTGTTCAATTACACCGTGATTCATGACCACGATACGGTCTGCCATCGCTAAGGCTTCTTCTTGGTCATGGGTTACCATGATCGTGGTAATACCGAGTTTACGTTGTAGGGTACGGATTTCTTCACGTAAATGAGAACGTACTTGGGCATCCAGTGCTGAAAGTGGTTCATCTAACAGTAATAACCCTGGTGATAATGCTAATGCTCGAGCCAGTGCAACGCGTTGTTGTTGGCCACCTGATAGTTGGTTCGGGTATTTAGGCGCAGAATCAGCTAAGCCAATAATCCCCAACCAATGGTTAACAATGTCCACCGCTTCGGCCACTGATTTACCTTGGTTGTGTAAACCCACACTGATATTTTCGGCAACCGTTAAGTTGGGAAACAAGGCATAAGATTGAAATACAATGCCGAAATTACGTTTTTCTGGCGGCAAGAAGGTAGTGTTTTTACCGTCTTGTAAAATAGATCCTGATGTTGCTAAATCTAATCCGGCAATCGCACGAAGTAGGGTGGTTTTACCGCAACCCGAAGGTCCTAAAAAGCAGATGAACTCGCCTTGATTGATCTGCAAAGAAATATCGTTTAATGCGGTGAAATTACCGAATTTTTTAACAAGGTTATTGATGTTGAGATACGTGCTCATCTGACTACTCATAAGTTATTTGGACTATACCAGTATGGTAGGTAGCGTTAGTGACAGTTTGATGACAGTTAGATGACGGTTAGAGTGTTTTTAGTAATCTTTACAATTATTTATAGTAATTTAGGATGGGTGTTTAGTATTTTTCATATGGATGATAATGGTCTATAAACAATAAAGCTAGGCATTATAAATAACGCCTAGCTTGTTAGCTTTGATGTTTAATTAGCTTGATTAATCATTATCTTGCTTCAGATTTTGAATCGAATTTTTCTGACCATGTATGCAGTACATCTTTACGATCATTGGCCATTTGACTAAAGTCCATTTCGACCATCGCGTCTTGTACATTTGGGTAGTTTTTCACGGTTTTACTTACATCTTTATGGCCGACTAATGCATAAGACTCATTATATAATTCATTAGCTTGTTTTGAGATTGACCAATCCACAACACGCTTGGCTGCTGCTGATGGTTTCACGAGGCCAACCGCTTCAGATTCCCAACCAATACCACCGGCAGGTAAGATCACGTCAAGTGGCGCGCCTTGGGTTTTTAGTTTTGCGCCACGTAATGCCATCGATACACCGATAGCGACTTCGCCCATGCCTGCTTGTACACAAGGTTTTGAACCTGAATGGGTGTAATGCGCAATATTTTCATTCAGTTTGGTCATGTACTTCCAGCCTTTATCTTCACCCATGGTTTGTAACCATGCCGATACTTGCATATAACCTGTACCCGATGATGCTGGGTTTGGCATCGCAATATGACCTTTGTAGACAGGCTTAAGCAGGTCATCCCATGATGTTGGTTTAGGTAGGTTGTACTGTTTTGCTACGTATTCGTTAAAGCAGATGGCATTAAACCAAGCATCATTACCATACCAAGCTTTGTTTTCTTCTGGGTCAATCATGCTAGTACGCAGGTTTTCGACGCCTTTTGGTGAATAAGGTTTCAGGATACCGGATTTTTTAAGCAGTGCCATTGATGACCCTGCGAGTCCCCAAACCACTTCTGCACGCGGGTTATTTTTTTCGGCAAGTAATTTTGCAGTCATGATGCCTGTTGAATCTCGTACCCATTTTATTTCGATATCTGGGTTAGCTTTTTCAAAGGCGACTTTGTATTTCGCTAACACATCCGTTTCAAATGCGGTGTAAACCACCACTTCTTCTGCGGCAAATACTGGTGCAGTGAATAAGGCGCCTAAGGCCGCGATAGAACCTATAATCCAACGTTGTTTCATTCGTGTAACTCCAAAAATTATTAACGGTTGATTCTGGTCTGCACCAGATTTGTTGAGTTCGATGATAGAGTTGTTTTGTGACAGAAATATGATCAATTTATTTAAATTCAATTAATTAGGGGATTTCATCTGTTTTTATATTTTCGTTTTTGTCCCGGTGTTTTTCTAAAACTCGTGAGTATGAACCTTTTATGAATTTTGCTGTTGGGCTATTTACCAAGCTAGTCATCCACTGCTAGAGTTCTCATCAACTGGTATAGTCCAAATGGAAGCAGAGATGAAAAATGAATATTTATTACTAACACCGGGTCCACTTTCTACTACAGCAAGTGTACGAGAAGCCATGCTAAAAGATTGGTGTACTTGGGATGATGAATATAACAAAGACATTGTTGAAGTTATCCGCGCTAAGTTAGTTCAACTAGCAACCCAGCAAGCGGGTTATACCAGTGTATTGATGCAAGGCAGTGGTACTGCATCGGTAGAAGCGACAATCGGCAGTATTATTCCTGCTGATGGCAAACTGTTGGTAGTTGATAACGGTGCTTATGGTGCCCGTATAGCCCAGATTGCAGATTATTTAAATATTACCTGTGACGTGATTGCACCGGGTGAAACAGCGCAACCCTGTATCGCAGAAGTGGAAGCGAAATTAATCGCCGATGACAGCATTACTCATGTCGCTATAGTGCACTGCGAAACGACAACTGGCATGCTTAATCCTATTGATGATGTAATAAAAATGGCTAAACAACATGGCAAAATCGTTATCTTAGATGCGATGTCGAGCTTTGGTGGTATTCCACTGGATGTGGCTGAATTGGGGGTTGATTTCCTGATCAGTTCAGCCAACAAGTGTATTCAAGGTGTACCGGGTTTTGGTTTTGTGATTGCACGCCAAAGTGAACTGGAAAAATGCAAAGGGCTAGCACGCTCGTTATCATTAGATCTGTATGATCAATGGCATTGTATGGAAACAAATGGTGGCAAGTGGCGCTTTACCTCACCAACCCACACAGTGCGTGCATTTTACCAAGCGTTATTGGAGCTTGAAGAAGAAGGCGGTATTGCGGCGCGCCATCAACGTTACCAAGAAAACCAAACGACCTTAGTCGCAGGAATGGCGAAGCTGGGTTTTGATACGCTACTTGATGCGTCCTTACATTCACCAATTATTACCTCGTTCTACTCTCCAACGCACAGTGATTACCAATTTAAAGAATTTTACAACCGTCTGAAAGAGCAAGGCTTTGTTATCTATCCAGGTAAGGTGTCAAACGCTGACTGTTTCCGTATTGGTAATATTGGTGATGTACATCCAAGTGATATCCAGCGCTTATTAGTGGCGATGGAAACTGCTAAATATTGGGAATTGAGTGCATGAGTGAACTGATTACTAACTTAGAGGTTAATACACCGTTGATAGCTGCCTGCATCGCAGTATTGTCGTGCTTAACTGCATTGTTAGTCGATCAGTTCTCATGAAAAAATGTAACAAAATCATTAACAAAAGCTTACTTTGGAAAATATTATTATGTCTAACATCGTACAAGATCAATCCGTAAAACTGAGTCATGTTCAATCCGTTATTTTTGATTGGGCGGGCACTATTGTTGATTTCGGTTCATTTGCACCAACCACTATTTTTATTGCGGCATTTAAAGCGCAATATGATTTTGATATTAGCCTAGCGGAAGCGCGTGTACCTATGGGACTAGGTAAATGGGATCACATTAAAGCCGTATCTGAATTACCTGATGTTGCTGCGCGTTGGCGAGCACAGTTTGGCACGACGATTAGTACCGCTGATATTGATGCGATTTACGAAACATTTATGCCGCTACAGATAGCGAAAGTTGGTGAACATGCCGATCCCATTCCACATGCGCTCGATGTTGTGAATGGCTTAAAACAGCAAGGCGTTAAAATTGGCTCATGTTCTGGTTACCCTCGTGTTGTTATGGACAAGCTAATTCCGGTTGCTGCAGAAAAAGGCTACGTGCCAGATTGTGTTGTCGCCACTGATGACTTACCAGCAGGCGGTCGTCCAGCACCTTATATGGTACTTAAGAATGTGATTGATATGGCTGTTACCGATGTTGGTACGTGTATTAAAGTAGATGATTCAGTACCGGGAATTGAAGAAGGCCATAACGCAGGAATGTGGACTGTAGGCTTATTATTATCGGGTAACGAGGCTGGTCTGACGTTAACGGAATACCTTGCCGCAGATGAAGCAACACTACACCTGTCACGTGAAAAAGCCCGTGACCGTTTCACGCCATTTAATGCTCATTATCTGATTGATACTATTGCTGACCTGCCGCAAGTGGTTGCTGATATTGATGCTCGTTTAGCCGCTGGCGAACGTCCATAATCGTTTATTTAGCCTTTAACCTGTCGCTTGTAATCATTAAGCATCAGGGGTGTGGTTAAAGTTAATAGCTAGCCATAGGGCTAGCTATTTTTCGTTACATGAAAATAAAAGTACACAGAGTGTGATCATGACTAAGCAGCCTGAATTTCAACCTTTTTGGTTCCAACAAGCGATGGATCTTGAAGATGACTACCGGAATAATGTGCAACCACAAACCCTAACTGCAGATACCGTCGCAGATGTGTGTATTGTTGGTGGTGGTTACACAGGGTTATGGACCGCGATTCAGCTAAAACAGCAACAACCAACACTGGATGTAATGATCATAGAAAAAAGTCTCTGTGGTAGTGGCGCATCGGGTCGTAATGGTGGTTGTATGTTAACGTGGTCGACCAAGTACTTGTCGATGCGACGTTTGTATGGCGAAGCGCAGGCAGTTGAACTCGTGAAAGCGTCAGAGCAAGCCGTGGATGAAATAGAAGCCTTTTGTTTAAAGTATAAAATTGATGCAGAACTGCGTCGTGATGGGACTCTATTTACCGCGACTAATACTGCGCAAACCGGTGGTTTAGAGGCAACGTTAGCCGCGTTAGATAAACATGAATTAAACAGTTGGCAGGAGTGGGAAGCGAAGAAAGTACAGTTACATGCGGGGTCTGAATTGCATCAAGCTGGGTATTTCTCTCCTGTTGCCGCAAGTGTACAACCAGGTAAATTAGCACGTGGTTTAAAGCGCGTAGCAGAACAGCTCGGGGTACGTATTTATGAAAACACCCCAATGTTGGCCATTAATGATAATTCGATTACGTCAACAAACAGCAATAAAAACACAAAGCATAAAATTGTGATTAATACCCCGAAAGGTACTGTTTACGCGACGAAGTCTGTGATGGCATTGAATGCTTGGATGTTAGAGCAATTTCCACAATTTAAAAATAAGATCATAGTCGTATCTTCAGACATGGCAATCACTAAACCAATACCAGAAAAACTGAAAAAAATGGGTTTAGTAGACGGTAAAACGGTGCTGGATTCACGTACCTTTGTGCATTACTACCGTACTACGCCAGATGGCCGATTAATGTTAGGTAAGGGAGGTAATCATTTCTCTTATGGCAATGCAGTCAGACCTTTATTCGATAAAGCGACTCGTTATGGCAAGTTATTACGTGAGTCGTTTGATAAATTATTTCCGACGCTGGTGGATGAAGAGTTTGCCGTGACTTGGACTGGCCCTTCCGATCGTTCTGCAACTGGACTGCCGTTTTTTGGTAAAATTGAAGACGTAGGCAATATTTATTATGGCTTTGGTTATTCAGGTAGTGGCGTTGGCCAGACTTGGATCGGTGGCAAAATATTATCATCTATGTTGCTTGGCCATAATGATAAATGGAGTGATAACGGCTTAACGACAGGGCCGAAAGGCGGGTTTCCCCCTGAGCCTATACGTTGGTTAGGCACAATGATGGTACGTAATGCGATTCGTCGTAAAGAACGTTGTGAAGATAACGAAACGACACCTTTCTGGTTAGATAAACAGTTGGCTAAGTTTGCTAATGCGGCTGGTAAAGCAGATAAGTAATATACTGTTCAGTGAGTAATAAATGTCATGAAAAATCCAGTATTAACGTGTGCTAATACTGGATTTTTTTAAGTTATGTATTTATAAAGCGTTTAGTTACTTACTACTTGCGCCAAACGCCCCATTCCCCTGTTGTTCCTGGTTCTTCACCTTTTGTCCACCAATGCGCAGTCCAAGTTGAACCGTTATGAGAGACTTTGTCTCCGCGAACATAGATAGTATCAGCTTGCCAGTCTCTGTCATTTATCGCATCGCTTACCACGGTAACAGTACGTTTATTCGTTATGGTCTGTTGATTATCTTGGCCGTAGGTTAAGGTGTAAGTTAACTCGTATTTACCTACAACATCGGTATTTACGTCTCCTGCGACAGTGATGTTACTGGTGAGATCGCCTTGGGTTGGATGGTTTGCTGTAACCCCTTGCATTGGATCAAACTGACTCCCAATAACAATCGTGGTATCTGTGATACCTTCAACGCTTGGTAATACTTCGTATACCGTTACCTTACGCACTTGGTTTTCTGTTTTATCATCACTGCTGACGCTGTACGTTAATAGATATTCACCGACTTGATTAGTATTAACATGACCTGATATCTCTATATTACCTGTGATGTCATTACCCTGGTAATCTTTAGCAGTAATTCCTGTTAAAGGATCAAAGCGACCATTAAGTTCGATGCGTGTATCGACAATACCAGCCAAGGTTGGCGTCATATCGACGACTGGCGGTAATTGATTATGAATAAAATTGCCGTAATCTTTAATAAACTTCTGATTATAATTATTGTTCGCTGAGTCTGTACCCATATCCCAGTTTACGGACCAGGTCATGACACCACGCAGTGGCTGTCCTTGTGCTTTTAAACGATCAAACGCACGATATAAATCTTGAGGATCTTTGACATAACCAGTGGCTGCGGCATCATTACTCGAAGGTAGTCCAAACACTAGTTTATCATGTGGGATCTTGTAGAAATTACGCGTGCCGTTAATGAGAGAGTCAGCAATGTAGTAAATAAAATCTTCTTTTAACTCGTCATTGTTTTGTGCTATCCACCCCACGCCTTCAATCCAGAGACCATCACCACCCTGATTATAGAATTGTGGGTTAATAAAGTCATAATAACCATCGAGCTCGGTCAGATAAGGTGTATATGCACCATTTGCAGTTAAGTATGGAAATTCGGGTGCCATGGTGATCATAAAGTTGTCTCCGGTTTTACGGTAATGATCTTTCACCATTTTTAATGCGGTCGGGATAACAAACTGATTATCTTTCGCCGTAATCGCAGCTTGCTCTAAGTCGATATCGAGACCATCAAAACCATAACGATCTGTAAGACGAATAATCTCTGCTGCGAGTGCATCTTCATCACCACGAGTTAACTCGATATGTGCATCTGCACCACCAAGGGCGAGTAGTACACTGCGTCCCTGACTGTTAAGGGTATTGATCTGCTCGATAAATTCAGCTTCACTCATACCTATCGTTGGGTCTAGCTTAAAGGTTGGGATTCGACCTTCTGCGGTATCATAAACTTTCATAAATGAAATGTTGACTACATTGTACTGCGGGTTGACTTCACTGAGGTCAAAACAAGGGGCTTTCCCCCCCTTATAACCACCACCGTCACACCAGTTGTGCCAGTAACCAACGACCACATTGTCGTCCTGTGAAGTGATCGTCCCTGCAATACCTGCTGTTGAAAATAAGCCGGTAAATATTGCCGCCGAAAGTATAGGTTTTAGCTTCATAATATTCCCCAAATTAACGCTGTTGACGCAATGAAATATCCTATCTCATTGTTAAAACTGATATTAAACTACAATAAAATGTATAGTGATTACGGGGTGTTTGTACACAGTACTTTTTTTAATAGTCGAAAAAAGAATGCCTATAGCAATAGTGCATAAAAATTATATGCAGAATTAGGATAAATGACCTATATGAACGGTGTTATTTACACCTTGATGTTAAGTATTTGTTTCTTAGTGGGTTTACTGGAAGATGGTATTGTACGAATATTTTTTTAGTGTTTTTCGTTTATTGTTATAACGTGTTTTAGATATTTAGCGGTAATGTGAAACGGGGAATGTAGATAAATAGGGTGGTTATTATAGAGGTAATACCAGCTGATTTTTGGCTGAATAATAAAAAACCCAAGACGAATAAATCGCTTGGGTTTTTTTATATTTAATGCGGTTAGCTCTTATTTAGAGCAAGTTTAGAATCTATTTCGCGTTTTTCGCTTTTAGATCTAATTTCTTCTCTAGATAATGGATATTAGTTCCACCATTCTGGAAGTTTTCATCATTTAAAATATCTAAATGTAGAGGGATATTAGTTTTAATACCATCAATCACCATCTCGCTTAATGCATTACGCATTCTTGAGATTGCTACGTCACGATTTTCACCGAAAGTGATTAACTTACCGATCATTGAATCGTAGTGCGGTGGCACTTTATAACCCGCATAAACATGCGATTCCCAACGCACACCAAAACCGCCTGCGGCATGGAAACGTTTGATCAGACCTGGACTTGGAATAAATGTCTCAGGGTCTTCTGCGTTAATACGACATTCAAGTGAATGGCCTGTCAAACGTACTTCGTCTTGAGTCACTGATAATGGCATGCCCGCAGCAATACGTAGCTGTGCTTTGATTAAATCAATGCCTGTTACCATTTCTGTTACTGTGTGCTCAACCTGAATACGGGTATTCATTTCGATGAAGTAGAACTCACCATTTTCATACAAGAATTCAAATGTACCAGCGCCACGGTAGTTAATATCAACACATGCTCGGCTACAACGTTCACCAATGTGACGACGTAGATCGGCAGTAATACCTGGTGCTGGCGCTTCTTCAACCACTTTTTGATGACGACGTTGTAATGAACAATCACGTTCGCCAAGGTGGATTGCGCTACCTTGACCATCCGCTAATATTTGAACTTCAACGTGACGTGGATTTTCTAGGAATTTTTCCATGTAAACCATGTCATTACCAAAGAATGAACCCGCTTCGTTACGTGTTAAAGCAATTGAGTCAAGCAAGTCTTCTTCTTTATAAACAACACGCATACCACGGCCACCACCGCCACCGGCAGCTTTAATGATGATAGGGTAACCGATGCGTTTAGCTATTTTCTTGTTACGCTGTGCATCTGTATCAAGTGGACCATCAGAACCTGGAACACAAGGTACACCGGCTTTTTTCATTGCCGCAATCGCAGATACTTTATCGCCCATTAGACGAATAGTTTCAGCTTTCGGGCCGATGAAAATAAAACCTGAATGTTCTACTTGTTCAGCAAAATCAGCATTTTCAGCTAAGAAGCCATAGCCAGGGTGAACAGCAACCGCGCCCGTGATTTCTGCTGCACTTAAAATAGCTGGTACGTTTAGGTAGCTATCTTTTGCTGGCGGCTTACCAATACAAACTGTTTCATCTGCTAATAATACGTGTTTAAGCTCGCGATCTGCCGTTGAGTGAACTGCAACCGTTTTAATGCCTAATTCTTTACAAGCGCGAAGAATACGTAGTGCAATTTCGCCACGATTGGCGATAACAACTTTATCCAACATTGTAAACTCCGTAGTTATTCAATGATGAAAAGAGGTTCATCAAACTCAATAGCTTGACCATCTGTTGCTAGAATAGCTTTTACTACACCGGCTTTATCTGATTCGATTTGATTCATCATTTTCATTGCTTCTAAGATACATAATGTATCGCCAACACTTACTGTTTGGCCGATAGCAACGAATGGTGCAGCACCTGGAGATACAGCGTTATAGAAAGTTCCAACCATTGGAGAACGAACTTGGTAACCAGCTACTTCAGCTGGAGCTGCTTCAACTGGAGCCGCTGCGGGTGCCGCTACCGCTGCAGGAGCCGCTATTGGAGCTGGTGCTGCTGCTGTGTATTGTACTTGTGGTGCAACGCTGCTAAAACGATTGATTCGAACAGATTCTTCGCCTTCAGAAATTTCTAATTCTGCAATGCCAGATTCTTCAACAAGTTCAATCAGTTTTTTAATTTTACGGATATCCATAATAATCTCTTTATTATTTGTTGTGAGTTTGCTTTAGCTGTTTGACAGCAGAAAGCAGTGCAAATTCATAACCATCAGCACCTAATCCACAAATAACGCCTTTGGCGACATCTGACAGATAAGAATGATGACGAAATTCTTCTCTCGCGTGCACATTAGAGAGATGTACTTCGATAAATGGGATTGAAACCCCTAATAATGCATCTCTAATCGCTACACTTGTATGTGTATATGCTGCTGGGTTGATAATGATGAAATCAGTATTTCCCATCGCTGCATGAATATGGTTAATCAGTTCGTGTTCTGCGTTAGATTGTTCGTGGCGCAGATCAATATCAAGCTGAGTTGCAACATCGTATAAATGTTCTACAATGTCGTTAAGTGTTTGATAGCCGTAAGTCTCAGGTTCTCTTTTACCTAAAAGGTTTAGATTCGGTCCGTTGATTAACAATATTCTTAATTTTTTCGACATATTGCTTCCATTGTCTGGTAAAACGACGCTAACATCGCTAAACGCGTTATCTTTGCTAGCTTATCTGAAAACTTCAATCATATATTAATATAAAGTATGATTCTTGCTAATTTTCTACACATTATATGATTTTCGTAGAATATAACAGCATTTGACTGGTCTTATCTGATATTTTATTAAAGTTTACACTCTAAGTTTTATCTCGCTCACATTGCTTATTTAAGGGAGGGGAGGCCGGTTATTGATGCGATTATCTATAATTTTGATCGAGTAACAGTTTGATCAGCTAGAATAATTTGTGCATGACTTATTTAACGGTGTTAATAGGGCATTATGCAGAGGTAATTGAATATGAATACTGAGGTTGTTCGTTGGTATCGGAAATAAAAAATCGATGTAACTAAGGCGAGCGTTACACCGATAAGTTGATTATGATTATGGTCGTTATGCGTTATGCGTTATGCGTTTTGCTTTTCGGTTATTAGAGTGTCAACAACGCTTGGATCTGCTAGCGTGGATGTATCTCCTAACGAATCAGTATCATTGGTTGCTACCTTTCGCAGAATACGACGCATGATCTTTCCTGAACGTGTCTTTGGTAATGCGTCTGTCCAATGTAACGTATCTGGTGTGGCAATAGCACCAATTTCACTACGTACCCATTGTTTTACTTCGGCCATTAATGCGTCATCCGCTTTTTCACCGGCATTCAGTGTGACGTATGCGTAAATACCTTGTCCTTTAATATCGTGTGGCACTCCGACGACAGCGGCTTCTGCAATTTTACTGTGTGCAACTAATGCACTTTCAATTTCAGCGGTGCCCATACGGTGACCAGAGACATTCAGGACATCATCTACACGACCTGTGATCCAGTAATAACCGTCAGCATCACGTTTGGCACCATCACCCGTGCAGTACATGTTCGGGAATGTTGAAAAATAAGCTTCTTCAAAACGACTTTCGTCACCATAAATACCACGCATTTGTCCTGGCCAAGAATCTAAGATGACTAAGTTACCTTCATTTTCGCCTTCTAATAAGTGACCTTCATTGTCGACCAACGCAGGGCTAATGCCAAAGAATGGGCGTGTTGCAGAGCCAGGTTTCAGTGCCGTAGCGCCAGGTAGAGGGGTAATTAAGATCCCGCCAGTTTCTGTTTGCCACCAAGTATCAACAATCGGTGTTGATGAGTTGCCAATCTTGTCGTAATACCATTGCCATGCTTCTGGATTGATCGGTTCACCCACCGAACCCATGAGTCGAAGCGAGGTACGTTTAGTGCCAGTAATGGCATCATCGCCTTTGGCCATCAGTGCCCGAATTGCAGTCGGTGCAGTATAAAGTGTGGTGACTTGGTGTTTATCAACAACCTGACTCATACGGGCAGTATCAGGATAGTTTGGAACACCTTCAAATAATACCGTGGTAGCGGCATTCGCAAGCGGCCCATAAACCAAATAACTGTGACCCGTGATCCAACCTACATCGGCAGTACACCAGAATACGTCATTGTCTTGGTGATCAAAGACGTACTTAAAGGTCATAGTTGCATAAACAAGGTAGCCACCTGTGGTATGCAATACACCTTTGGGTTTACCGGTTGAACCTGAAGTATAAAGGATGAATAAAGGGTCTTCGGCGTTCATTGCTTCTGGTTCGCATTCGCTTGGCTGGTCTTTTACGACATCATGCCACCATAGGTCGCGGCCCTCATGCCAAGTTATATCTGCGTTGGTTCGTGCAAATACGATGACATTTTCAACGCTGGTTACTTGTGGTTTGGCTAAGGCATTATCAACGCAATCTTTGAGGCGGGTGATACGTCCTGCACGTAGACTTTCATCGGCGGTGATCACTAATTTAGCCCCGCAGTTATCAATACGATCGGCCAGTGCTTCAGCAGAGAAACCTGCAAATACAATCGTGTGTACTGCACCAATACGTGTACAAGCAAGCATTGCGATAGCGGCTTCTGGCACCATTGGCATATACAGGCAAACTACGTCACCTTTTTTAATGCCTTGGGATTTTAACGCATTTGAAAACTGACAGACTTTTTCATAGACTTCTTGATAAGTAAGTTTTGCTGAATCTTTGGGATCATCGCCTTCCCAAATGATTGCCGTTTTGTTGGCGTTATCTTTTAAGTGACGATCAAGGCAGTTAGCTGAGACATTGAGTTTACCGTCTTGGAACCATTTAATATCGACACTACCAGGTTGGAAACTGGTGCTTTTGACTTGGCTATAAGGCTTGATCCAATCAACGATTTGCCCTTGTTCACGCCAGAATGCTTCCGGATCGGTAATTGAATGCTTATACATAGCTTGATAAGCACTGTCATTTAATAAACTGTTTTGCGCAAATTCAGCAGGTACCGGATATAGTTTAGTGTCGCTCATTATTCTTCCTTAATGGTATTTAATTCCTTTTTATTTTGGATGTTATATCGCTATGTCACTTGCGGTTATACACATCTCTTGTGAATAAAAATGACACGGCGGTAAACTTCTATCAATACGACTTTAGTATTAGCACTTAGTTTTTGTGATAGTTTGACTTATATAGCTAATATGTGATTTTAAAAATGTTACTTCACGCAACTTTTTAATTTATTTTTCTTAATGATTTATTCATGATAAAAGCGCAAGATAGCTGCACTTATTACAGTGTTATTTACTAATAATTAGAGGGTTAACATGTCATATTCACTGCCATCTACCTTATGGATGGGCTTATATTACCTTGGATTCTTTGGTGTCTATGGTGTTCTGCTGCCTTTTTGGGCTTTGTGGTTAAAAGGCGAAGGTATGTCTACCGAGATGATCGGGACGATGCTTGCTTTTGCCTTGATCGCACGTTCTGCTGGTGCTTTATTGTTAACCCGTAATTTAACGACAACGGTTTCATTATTGCAGGCGATGCGTCGCTTAACGTTAACCAGTATTATTACCTTTGCTGGTTTTTACTTGAGCAATAATATGTATGTGGTTTTTCTGCTGGTGGTGCTCACCAACTTTGTCTTTTCACCGTTAATGGCGTTAGGTGAAGCGATGGCGGCAAAGCTGGTTCGCCATAATAATATGGATTACGGCAAGACCCGCCTATGGGGCTCAATAGGCTTTATGCTTGCGAGTGCTCTGACAGGATTACTTGTTGAATCATTTGATCATAAAGTTATTTTATTAACCATTATTGTCGGCTTAGCAGCATTATTATTATTAACCGTGACCCCCACGCGTAATATGCCGCAAGATACTACGACGAGTACTAAGCGTAGCAGTAGCTTTATTGCTATTTTAAGTCGTCCAAGTTTTTGGCCGTTTTTGTTAATAACTGCATTACTGCAAGGCGCACATGCCGCTTATTATGGTTTTGGTGCTGTGTATTGGCAGGACATTGGTATTAGCGAAACCTACATTGGTTACTTTTGGAGTATGGGTGTTGTCGGTGAGATCTTCTTTTTGGCTATCGGACGTCGATTGTTTGCCAATACCAGTATGGCGATGATGTTTGTGATTGCGACCTTAGGCAGTATTGTTCGTTGGTTAACGTTAAGTTATGCAACGGATGTGAGTATCATTATGTTGTCGCAATTATTACATGGTGTGACCTTTGGTATCGCGCATTTAGCGGCGATGCGTTATATAGCCGAAAATGTGGCTGATGAAGACACCATGACAGTACAAGCTATTTATGCGGCTATTCCGTTTAGTTTGGCTATTGCGCTGCTGACGTTTGTATCGGGTTTATTCTATCCAGAGTTAAAAGAAAATATATTCATCTTGATGGCGATTACAGTGGTGCCGGTATTCGTGTTGGTTCGTAGTAAACATATTTAACGTGAGCTAAGTAAGTCTAGGTACATTTATAGCAATGATGAATTGGACTTTTGAATATGACCATAAACAGATAATGCACTATCTGTTTATGGTTGGCTGTATTTTTGAAGCTGCTAATTAGTTACGTTTAATATCGAGTAATTGTTTGGTAAATTCTGCAAACCCGAAACCGCCAGGTTGGCTCATGACTATTTTGGGATGATGACTGAGCTTGTGCCAATATTTTTCTATGTTCGCGACACCCACTGTCTTCGGTAGTGCTTCAAACATCAATTGATCATTTATTGAATCACCAACGTAACAAGATTGATTTAAAATCGCTTGTGGTGATAAGCCTTTTTCGGCTAAAAATTGTAACGATGTCGCTTTCTTCGAATGTTCGCCATACCAAGCATTAATATGAATAGAGCTGGCAGTTGCATGTGCGCCTAATGCATGGATTTTAGCAACAACTTCAGCAATAATATCGTCATCAACACGCGCTCTATTCTGGCCAATATCAATCGCGACTTCACATAATCGATATGACTGATCGAGCGTTAAATTTAGATCGGGATAATCCGCTAAAATCGCTTTTACTTGCTGTTTTAATATTGCTTGTTGTTGGGCAATATCATCCATAGAACGATTGGCCCGTAGGGTTAAATATCCATTTTCCTTTTCCATAATGAACGCGCCATTTTCACCAAGCACTGCATCAACAGGCCATAGTTGAGCAATATGATCACACCAACCTGCGCAGGCGCCTGTTACGGCCACCACTTTGATACCTGTTTGCTGTAATTCAGCCAGTGAAATTAAGGTTTCTGGTGGTAACTTTCCTTGCCAAGTAAGCGTGTCATCCACATCAGTTAGCACCCATTCCACATGTTTCCAGTCTGGCGTTAATTCGTTTGGTACCGAACTCATTTATGCATCCTTATCATTAGAGTTAATTCGGAAAAACATGACCAAATTTCTATCTTAGTATCCCAGTATTCATTGAGTGATGATTCAAATACGGGATAAAACGGTTTATTGGGTAATAAATGTTTTTGTCATGGGTGGGTAACATAGTCCCGCCACTGCACAACCTTGGTAATGAATTGTTATTTTACTTGCTGGTGCTAACGTTGAAAGGGGCACTGAAAACATCAATTCATATTCAAAAATTTCGACATTACCAAAATATTCATCATGATGATCTTTACCTTCTGGTAGGCCGACTATCGTGTACTCATTACCGTTTATTGTTACGCGGAGCTTATTTTTATATAAATAATAGCCCTCGGTAATTTGCCAGAATACATTTAAGTTGTCGGCTTGTTGCAGTTGAGAAAAAACAAATGCATCTTCGACGGGTAAGAATGCAGGGGCGCTCTGTTGTTTATTTGCAAATGGACTAACATTAATATTTGCATACACAGGTATTACGCTTTGGATCACAAAGCTACTTGCGAGTAATAGGGTTAATTTTGCTTTCATTTTTCCAACTTTATTACGTTTTAGTTGTCTTAATTGTGACGTCAGTTACTTAGCATTATGGACTATCGACTAGACTAGAGCTTGAAAACTGGGTTGATTACCCCTATGTTACTTTATATTCTGATCGTTTTGTGCGGATTTTTAGATAACTTAGTGACAAATATATACTCAGCTAAGTCGTCTACTATAACTATATTTTTGAGAGGTTAATGTGTTAGGTCGTTTATTTTTCTTATTTACTGCGATGACATTAATTGAAGTGTATGTGCTGATGTCGATAGGTTCGTTATTAGGTGCAGAGCTGACGATTGGTATTATCATTTTAACGGCGTTTGCTGGTTCGTATTTGGTGCGGAGCCAAGGCATACAAACGGTGCAAAAATTACAAGCGCGTTTAGCTGCAGGTGAAGCACCTGGACAAGAAATTGTAGAAGGCATTATGCTGCTGGTATGTGGTGTGCTACTTGTAACACCGGGCTTTGTTACTGATGCGTTAGGTTTATTGGTGCTTACACCACAAATTCGTGGTCGTTTAGCTAAAGCGATTATTGCCCAATACAAAGATCGTATTATTCCACAACCGACGTTTACGGGTAATGCGCAAGGTTTCCATTATTCGTCACAATCGTCAACGCACTCGTCGCCATTTCAACAACAGCCAGGTGCTGATAATAAGGCCAAAAATGACGGTGTTATTGAAGGTGATTTTGTTGAAGTAGACAAGGATGACAACAAGCTTAATTAATAAGCGATAGACAAATAAATACCAAAAGGCGTGTTCGAAAGTTCACGCCTTTTTTGATCTTGCTTCGCTTGATATAACTTATACTACTCCGCTATTGGTAAGCCTTGCACAGCTATGGTATTTATTAGTGATGTAAAAGCAGTGACAAATAGCGCTGTGAATAGTTGCTAGCCATGAATGGCTGGCGTAGTAGCTAAGGATATAGAATGACTGGACAAGCAGTATCAACAACAGTGAATGAGCTACAGGCCATAAGTCATACAGGGAAAGTAATTTTAGTCGGTTCGGGTCCAGGCGACCCCGATTTATTAACCGTTAAAGCATTACGTTTATTGCAACAAGCCGAAGTTGTAGTACATGACCGTTTAGTGTCCGATGAAATTATCGCCTTGATTCACCCACAAGCAGAACGTTTTTTTGTTGGTAAAAAGGCGGGACATCATTGTGTACCACAAAGTGGCATTAATCAATTATTGGTGGATCTTGCACTGCAGGGTAAGCAGGTGATCCGTCTTAAAGGCGGCGATCCGTTTATTTTTGGGCGTGGTGGTGAAGAGCTTGAAGCCTTATTACCTTTTAACATACCTTTTGAAGTTGTGCCGGGTATTACCGCTGCTTCTGGATGTGCTGCATACGCAGGGATCCCGTTGACTCATCGTAATTATACCCAAGGTGTACAATTTATTACTGGGCATTTAAAAGATGATGCGAATCAGTTGAATTGGCCGCTATTAGGTAAGGCGACGCATACATTGGTGTTCTACATGGGGTTAACACAGAGTGGTGGTATTGCACATAACCTGATTAAACACGGAATGAGTGCAGACATGCCTGTGGCCATTGTGGAAAGAGGCACCAGTCAACTGCAGCGTACATTGCAAGGATCGTTAAAAGATCTGAGTGATCTTGCCGCGCAAGCTGAAAGTCCTTCGCTGATTATCATTGGTCTGGTTACCCAGTTAGCCGCTAAGCTTGATTGGTTTAGCGCCACACTCGCAACGGCTGAATAACATTGTTTAAACTACAATAAATAGGGTTATATAAAGATCATATAACCCTGATCGTTTTAGCTTAACGTCTGGTATCCACGGATAAATAAACGCACAGAACTTTGTAAGTAGTGCTTAATTTCCTGTTCAGATAATGATTCTTCAATATTAAATTCTAACCGTGTCCATTGCTCACCTTTTATTAATGACAATAATTGGATTGCCGCTTGGCGGCAATCGTTTATATCCAGCTCTCCACGGCGGTGATATTCAGCTAAGCAATTAGCTAGCTTGTCGATAACAAAAAGTGGACCAGCCTCAAAGAATAAACGTGATAAATGTGGATGAGCAAGGCACTCTGCGGCACAAACTCGGTGCACAGCCATTGAGTCAACCGACGTTATCATAGCAAAGAAACGCTGTGCGAATAATGTTAAAACAGATTCAACGGGTCCTAGATTTTCTGGTAGTAGTTCTGCTATTCCTGCCAATTCGCACTTATAGGTGATGGCGGTAATAAATAATTCATCTTTATTACCGAAATGGCTATAGACAGTCTGTTTTGATACTCCTGCTAATTTAGCTATGTGATCCATACTCGTAGCGGCGTAGCCATGTTGGGTAAATTGTATTGTTGCCGCATCAAGTATTTGATTTCGCTTTAATTCACTTTTTGCTCTGGGTTTATTCATCTATCTACACCGCTAATAATTGAGTAGACATTATCGCATTAAATGTTGTGCTAGCGTTAATTAATATTAAAGTGGACTGTACCGTCTAGTATGTATTTGCTATTATCCAGATTGGACTCTGGAGTCCATTTTGTGTGGGCTCTGAAATAAAGCGTTGAGTTGGGTTGAACGTAAATAAAGGATAATGATTATGTCTAAAAAGAATCACCTCTCTGTGTTGTATGTAAAACCAGCACAGTGGTTAAGTATATTGCTAATTATGCTTGCATTGCAAGCTTGTAGTGATGTCGTTGCGAATGAAACGCAGGTTGCGTCGCAGTATTTACAAGCAAGCAGTGGGCACTTAACCAAACAAACGAGTTACCAAGTCGAGAATAAGTTTGTTGGTAAGGTGATTGCTAAGCAAGATGCTAATTTAGGTTTCGAGTTCGCAGGCATTATCAAGACGCTACATGTGATTGAAGGTCAGCAGGTTGTTAAAGGTCAATTGCTGGCAGAGCTAGACATACAGTTACTATTAATTGAACGTACTAAGCTCGAAGCACAATTGCAGCAAGCGCAAGCGCAATTTGATTTGATTGAAGCAAATCTAAAGCGGTTAAGTTCGCTAATTTCACGCGGATTTACTTCTGAGCAAAATATCGATGAGCTGTCGTCGCAAAAGCGAGTTATTGCCGCGAAGATCCGCAGTACGTTATCTGCATTGGATGCAAGCCAGTATCATATTGATAAGTCTAAACTGTTAGCGCCATTTGATGGTATTGTTAGCAGCCGCCAAATTGCCGAAGGCGAAGTGGTTGCTGCTGGTACTACGGCATTTAGATTATTACAAACAGGTGCGTCCGAGGTCACGGTTGGTGTACCAGCAAGTTTTATTCCTCAGCTGCAAGGCAAGGATCATCAAGTCGAAATTGCTGGTGTTAATTACGCTGTTCGTTTACTTAGCATGGGTAACGAAGTGGATAAGGTGACCCGAACGATAAGTTTACGCTTCACATTGGTTGATAACAGTCCTGTTTATAATGGCCAATTAGCTTATTTGTCTTTGTCGCAGGAGTACCAAGAACCGGGTTACTGGATCCCATTAAGTGCCATTACTGATGGCGTGCGCGGTATGTGGAATATTTATACCTTAGAGCACGATAGACTACAGAAGGATCTTGAGGATCATTCGACAGATGAAGTTTTTCAGTTAAAAAGCACTACAGTCACGATATTACATGCCACTGAAACAGCTGCATACGTACAAGGTGATCTGCAGAGTAATCAGGCGTATGTGAATACCGGTATTCATCGTTTCGTGCCGGGGCAAAAAGTAAGGGTTAATCATCAGCAAGCGTTTGTAAATAAAGCGTCATATTCTGCAACTACGGAGAATGAAATATGATTAAGGCGTTTACTGAAAATAATCGTCTGATAGCACTGCTGATTACTTTATTAATTGTCGCGGGATTAGGCTCATTATCAACACTGCCACGTACGGAGGATCCTAGGATCACGAACCGTAATGCCAGTGTGTTGACTATACTGCCTGGCGCGAGTGCTGAGCGTGTTGAAGCTATGGTAACTGAAAAAATTGAACAGAAGTTACGTAAACTTGCTGATATTAAGCATATTACGTCGACATCTAGAGCGGGAATTTCAATTGTACAGTTAGAATTACACGATACTAACTATGATCCTGTACCAGTGTGGTCTCGAGTTAGAGATCTGCTTAATGATGTAACAAGTGAGTTGCCGCCAGCAGCAATTGCACCACGTTTAGAAGACGATAGGGGTTATGCCTACACGCAGTTAATTGCAGTTAAATGGCAAGGAAATAGCGCTGTTGATTTAACTACATTAGGTCGTTACGGTAAAGAATTACAGAGTCAGTTAAAGGTTATTTCGGGTACTGATATTGTCAGTTTGTTTGGTCGTGGTGAAGAGCAAA
This sequence comes from Moritella sp. 5, assembly GCF_018219455.1. Classification (NCBI taxonomy): domain Bacteria; kingdom Pseudomonadati; phylum Pseudomonadota; class Gammaproteobacteria; order Alteromonadales; family Moritellaceae; genus Moritella; species Moritella sp. 5. The sequence goes on along the minus strand of NZ_CP056122.1, from coordinate 4,554,237 downwards.
TATTGGTAGAAATAGATAAGCATTTAGCGGCTAATTTGTCCTTATCGACACAAGCTATTTCGAATATTATTTTAGCTGCTGATGCCAAGGTATCTGCGGGTAACATCATCAATGACTATAATCAAATGCAGATTGAAGTGGCTGGATCGTTTGACTCTGTCGATCGGATCCGTCACATCCCTCTGCTTAATGACAGTAAAGGTGGTGTGGTTCGTTTAGGTGATATTGCCAACGTTAGTAAAAAATTACAATGGCCAGCTCAAGAGGTTGCATTGGTTGATGGTCAATACGCCGTTGTTATATCGACTCGTATGTTACCTAACTTACGAATTGATAAGTGGAGTGAAAAAGTTGATGAGGTCGTAGCTGGATTTACTCAAAGACTGCCAACTTCATTAACTACTGAAGTGCTTTTTGATCAATCCACATATACAGAAGATAGGCTGCAAGACCTAGTGAGTAATATCCTCATTGGTTTTTCGATTATTGCTGTGGTGCTGTTAGTGACTTTAGGCTGGCGCGCAGCTTTAATTGTCACGTTATCTCTCCCTTTAACTGTATTGTTTACTTTGACCGTGATGAATTATTACGGATTACCTATTCATCAAATGTCTGTTACTGGCTTAGTTGTTGCTTTGGGCATTATGGTTGATAACGCGATTGTAATGGCTGATACCATCCAAAAACGTCGTCAACAGGGGTTGGCTGCCAGCGTTGCGGTGCAAGGTGCGATTAAGCATTTATGGTTACCTTTACTCGGCTCTACACTCACTACTATATTGGCTTTTATGCCAATTGTGATGATGCCTGGTCCTAGCGGTGAGTTTGTCGGTGGCATTGCCCTGAGTGTGATCTTTGCCTTAATCGGCTCGTATTTAGTTTCGCATACGATTGTAGCAGGACTCTCTGGTCGTTTCCTCGCGGGAAATTCACAAGGTAAATCAGCACGTACAGCGACGTGGTATAATAATGGCATTGAATTACCGGGTTTAGCACGGACTTTCCGCCAGTCACTAGTATTGGTATTGGCTAGACCTAAGCTCAGTATTGCTTTGGTATTTATCTTACCTTTGAGTGGTTTTATGTTGGCTAAACAGTTGGATGAACAGTTTTTTCCAGCTTCGGATCGTGACATGTTCCATATTGAATTATTTATGCCTGTACAAACCAGTATTGTTGCCACTGAAGCAGTGACTAAAACCATTAGCGAATTATTGGCAAAGCAACAAGGTATTAGTAAAGTACGTTGGTTTATTGGTAACAATGCCCCGTCTTTTTACTATAACTTGATGCCGAATAAAGATGGTGCGCAGTATTATGCCCAAGCTATGATTACTGGTGATAGTTTCCAACGTGTTAATGAGCTGATCCCTGAATTACAAATTTTGCTTGATGATGCGATCCCTGAAGCACAAATATTAGTGCGTAAATTAGAGCAAGGCCCTCCGTTTAAAGCCCCTATCGAATTACGCTTGTTTGGCCCTAATTTAGATACCTTGAAAGCCCTAGGGGATGAAGCAAGGCGGATCTTAATTGGTACTGAAAATGTGATCCATACGCGTGCAACAATCCAACCTGGGTTACCAAAAGTATGGTTAAAAATTAACGAAGATGTCAGTCAGCTAGCTGGTTTAACATTGACTGATGTGGCAACACAATTACAATCGACATTACATGGTACGGTAAATGGTTCTATTATCGAAGCAACGGAATCGATTCCAGTTCGCGTACGTATTGCCAATGATCAGCGCAGTAGCTTGTCTGACCTCGCTAACATTAGTCTTAGTTCTCCACAATCACACAGTAGCATCCCACTGGTGGCACTAACGGAGCTGGCATTAGAGCCGAGTCGTGGTGCTATTCCACATCGAGATGGTGTACGGGTTAATACTGTCGAGGGTTACTTAGTTGCGGGGACGCTTCCGTCGACTGTGCTCAATGAATTTTCGGACCGCTTAGCGAGTGAAAACTTTGTATTACCGCCGGGCTACAGTATGGAGTTTGGTGGCGAGTCAGCTAAACGTAATGAGGCTGTGGGTAAACTTTTAGCGAGTGTTGGCGTTATCATGATGTTACTTATTATTATTGTGGTACTGTCCTTTAACTCGTTCCGTTTGGGTGGTGTGATTGTATTATCCGCTATTCAATCGGTGGGACTGGGCTTACTCAGTGTGTACGTATTTAATTACCCGTTTGGTTTCACTGTTATTATTGGTTTACTTGGCTTGATGGGATTAGCGATTAATGCCGCAATTGTAATTTTGGCTGAATTAAAATCAGATCCGAAAGCGGTCGCTGGCGATACCGATGCCATTATTAAGGCCATCACCAGTTGTACTCGCCATATTACTTCAACGACGATCACTACGGTGGGGGGATTCTTACCATTAATCTTAGCGGGTGGTGGTTTCTGGCCGCCGTTTGCTATTGCCATCGCGGGTGGGACGGTATTAACGACTTTATTATCGTTTTATTTTGTACCTGCGATTTTCGTATTAATGAGTCGTAAAAGACCCTTTGAGGTAACGGCTGTCGCAGCTTAGTTGTAAAGGTAATTAAAGAATCGCCGTACAGGTTATTTGAGATATAAAAAATCCCCGTTACTGTATATGGCAGTAACGGGGATTTTTATTCAAACTGCTAACTTATTTAAATTGCTTTCGCGAAACGTTGTGCTGTGTATTTTGGATTCATTAAGTTTTCGATAGAGAAGATTTCATCTAACTCAGCTCCTGACAATAAGCCGCGCTCTAATACTACTTCACGTACACTCTTACCTGTTTCAGCACAGATTCGACCGATAGTATCGCCTTCATGATGACCAATGAATGGGTTTAAGTAAGTGATGATACCAATTGAATTGAGGACGAAGTCTTGGCATACCTTACGGTTAGCGGTAATGCCTTTGACACATTTATCTTGTAGTGAGAAACAGGCATTTTCTAATAATGTCAGTGATTCAAATAGGCATTGACCAATCACAGGTTCCATGACGTTTAATTGTAATTGACCGGCTTCTGCTGCCATAGTGATGGTAATGTCGTTACCACACACTTTAAATGCTACTTGGTTAACCACTTCTGGAATCACTGGGTTTACTTTTGCTGGCATGATTGAAGAACCTGCTTGCATTTCGGGTAGGTTAATTTCATTTAAACCAGTACGTGGGCCAGAAGACAGTAAACGTAGATCGTTACAAATCTTCGATAGTTTCACTGCGAAACGTTTTAATGCACTTGATAGCATCACATAAGCGCCACAGTCTGATGTTGCTTCCACTAAATCTTCTGCTGGCACAAATGGGTGACCGGTAATTTCAGCTAATTTTGCAATAGCTAACTCTGAATAACCTACAGGTGTATTTAAACCAGTACCAATTGCAGTCGCGCCTAGGTTAATTTCGAGCAGTAATTCTTGGCAACGTTTAATGCTTTTTATTTCTTCTCTGAGGGTAATGCCAAAAGCACGGAACTCTTGACCTAATGTCATCGGCACCGCGTCTTGTAATTGGGTACGACCCATTTTTAATACGTCATTAAACTCTTCTGCTTTGGTTAAGAAGGTTTCGCTTAATGAGGTTAGCGCAGCTAATACAGCGTTACTACGTTCAAACAAAGCAACGCGGAAACCAGTAGGATAGGCATCGTTGGTACTTTGACTTTTATTGACGTGATCATTTGGGTTGATGTGGCTATAAGCGCCCTTAGTATGCCCCATTTGCTCTAGTGCAATATTAGCTAATACTTCGTTGGTATTCATGTTTACCGATGTACCTGCGCCACCTTGGAATGCATCAATCGGGAATTGAGCGTAAAATTTATCAGTCGCCAGTAATGTGTCACAAGCATTCACAATTGCGTCACTAATGTGTGGTGGGATAGTGCCTAAGATACCATTGGCAAGTGCTGCTGCTTTCTTCGTTTTTACCATGCCACGTACAAATTCAGGACAGTCACCGATCTTCTCACTACTGATATGGAAGTTTTCCATCGCTCTTAATGTGTGAATACCGTAATAAGCTTTCGCGGGTATTTTTTTAACACCTAATAAGTCTGTTTCTAAACGGGTTTCTTGAGTAAAATCGGTTGCTAATACAGTCATTAGTACACTCTGCTATGTGATCAAAACGTAGGAAGGAAAATAAAAATCATGTGCGGATAATACGTTGTATTTTGTTAATAAAGTGGGCTTAGATCACCTTTTTCAACAAAGTTTTAAGAATGCTAAATATATTTTATTTTGGCCTAAGAAACAGCAAGTTTGTTGGATTATTAGTGAATATTCGTGCTGTAAATTTGGTGTTTATGGCTTGATTCATTAACACGGGAAAATTGGTGAACATGTATGCTGTTTAGCTGATTTCCATTGTCTCATTCACTGCGTTACTTTAGCTGAAATTCATTCTCTAATTTATCGCCTAATTCATTACGCAGCTCGATGCGTAATTGCTGGGCGTAATATAAAGCTAATAAACCGACTAAAACATTGGCGCTAGCGATACCAAAGAAAACACCTTTTTCACCATAATAAAAACCACCAAGACTCGATAGACTAATGATTAGCAGAGAGCGCAGCACGCTAAGACTCAGTGCTGGCATAGGTCGATTAAAGCCGTTTAAACTAGACGCGACCGCCATCATAATACCCTGCATAGCAAAAGTCGCAGGAATAATATAAAGGTATAACGATAAGTGGCTGATCACCGCCGCATCATCACTGAATAATGTCGCTATATAAGGGGCAGCTAAGGCAATGATTAGATAAATGCTTAATTGTGAAATTAGCGAGTAACGGATCGCCAGTTTGATCGCGGTTAAGCAACGCTGCGGATTCTTCGCTGACGAGTTTTGAGCGATGAAAGGCGAGAGCATCGAACTGACCGCAATCATGCCGATTAATAAAATCGCTTCCAGCCGTGTTCCTGCGCCATAAGCGGCCACAGCTGTGGTGCTAAACGCCGCTAATTGCCACATCACAAAGGCATTGTTTACTGGACTCAGCATATTGGTCAAAGAGGCTGGCAACCCTATCGCCGCAATCTTACGCCAATTTTTTAACATGTTGGCTAGGTTTGGTTTGGTTAATAGCAATAACTGTTCACGATAACGCAATAAGTAAATCGCCACTGCAAAGGTAATTAACCAGGATAAACCAGACGCAATAGCAGCGCCTTTTACACCGAGTTCAGGAAAAGGACCTATGCCAAAAATAAGTAATGGGTCGAGTATGCCATTCATAAAACCAGCAATGATCATGACTCTGCTTGGGGTTTTTGTATCACCAGTGGCGCGAATAGCGGCATTGCCAACCATAGGGATAACGAGGAAGGGGATCGCGACATACCAATAGAACATATAATCTTGAATGTAGACCATTAAAGTATCTGTCGCACCCAGCAACCGAAATAATGGTTCTATGCTGTTAATGCCAATAACAGCGACGGTTAATACAGTAGTAAGTGCTAACAATAGTCCGTCAGAGGTTAATCGCGCCGCATCTTGGTGCTGACCTTGACCTAATAAACGCGCTAAGCAAGCAGATAAACCCGTGCCTAAGCCCATGGCTAATGCGGAAACAAAAAAGGTGACAGGGAAAGTAAAACTGATCGCGGCTAAGGCTTGCGTACCCAGCAAGCTAACAAAGTAAGTGTCCACTAAGCTAAAGCCAAGTACAGCTAATAAACCATAGGCCATAGGTACTGCCATTTTTGTCATTACCTGAGAGACGGGTGCCGAGAGAAGGCCGTGTTTATCTTTCAATACTGATTACCTAAAATGTTCGCTAACGTGATGGCTAAAAAGTCACTGAGAAGGTTTATGGACTAAATTTAGTTCGGGTTATATTACGCGTTTCTTCGTCAACAAAAAGTTTTGTTTTATACTTTTACCTGACATTTACATTTATATTTATAGAAACAATCTAAATACGCTATGTTAGGTGTGAATTTATTAACTATTTTTCGCTTTTCCCTTGAGTTGGAAAGCAGTTGCCCCGATATATTACTCCATAGTCATGGTGTCGGTAAATAATCGGCCATTGATATTCGCAACATGTATTCTTTAGGAGATCTTTAAATGACAATTCGTCCACTACACGATCGCGTGATCGTTCGTCGCCAAGAACAAGAAACTAAATCAGCAGGCGGTATCGTACTTACTGGTGCATCTGCGACATTATCGACACGCGGTGAAGTTATTGCTGTTGGTAACGGCCGTTTATTAGATAGCGGTGAAGTACGCCCACTGGCTGTTAACGTTGGCGATACTGTTATTTTTAGTGAAGGCTATGGCGTTAAAACTGAAAAGCTAGAAGGCAAAGAAGTTTTAATCATGAGTGAAGCTGATATTTTAGCTATCGTTGAATAAATTTAAACATTTATTTTTGATAGACCTAATACCAAAAAATTAAAAGATTTTAAAAGGACAATTAAGATGGCTAAAGACGTAAAATTCGGCTTAGACGCACGCGATAAAATGCTTAACGGCGTAAACATTCTTGCGAATGCAGTAAAAGTAACATTAGGCCCTAAAGGTCGTAACGTTGTAATCGATAAAAGCTTCGGTGCACCACTGATCACTAAAGATGGTGTAACAGTAGCAAAAGAAATCGAGTTAGAAGACAAATTCGAAAATATGGGCGCACAAATGCTGAAAGAAGTTGCTTCTCAAGCAAATGAAGCGGCTGGTGACGGTACAACTACAGCAACAGTGCTTGCACAAGCAATCGTTAATGAAGGCCTAAAAGCCGTTGCTGCGGGCATGAACCCAATGGATCTGAAACGCGGTATTGACCAAGCGGTTAAAGCTGCAGTTACAGAACTAAAAGAACTGTCAGTACCTTGTTCAGATACGAAAGCAGTTGAACAAGTTGGTACTATCTCGGCAAACTCTGACGCAAGTGTAGGTAAAATCATTGCTGAAGCAATGGATCGTGTTGGTAAAGAAGGTGTTATTACGGTTGAAGACGGCCAAGCACTGGAAGACGAACTCGATGTTGTTGAAGGTATGCAGTTCGACCGTGGTTACCTATCACCTTACTTCGTAACAAACCAAGAAACGGGTAGCGTTGAATTAGAATCACCATTTATCTTATTAGTAGATAAGAAAGTGTCTAACATTCGTGAACTACTACCTGTACTTGAAGGCGTAGCTAAAGCATCTAAACCATTATTAATCATTGCTGAAGACCTTGAAGGCGAAGCACTGGCTACATTAGTAGTGAACAACATGCGTGGTATTGTTAAAGTTGCAGCTGTTAAAGCACCTGGCTTTGGCGACCGTCGTAAAGCAATGTTACAAGATATTGCAATGCTAACTGCTGGTACTGTTATCTCTGAAGAGATCGGTATGGAGCTAGAAAAAGCTACTGTTGCAGAACTTGGCCAAGCAAAGCGTATCATCATCACGAAAGATGAAACAACGATCATTGATGGTATCGGTGACGAAGCGACTATCCAAGGTCGTGTAGCTCAAATCCGTAAGCAAATCGAAGATTCGTCTTCAGATTACGATAAAGAGAAACTACAAGAGCGTGTTGCTAAACTTTCTGGCGGTGTTGCGGTAATTAAAGTTGGCGCAGCAACTGAAATCGAAATGAAAGAGAAAAAAGCCCGCGTTGATGATGCATTACATGCAACTCGCGCAGCGGTTGAAGAAGGCGTTGTAGCTGGTGGTGGTGTTGCACTTGTTCGCGCTGCTGCAGCAATCCAAGGTCTTGAAGGTGATAACCAAGATCAAACAGTCGGTATTAAAGTTGCACTAAGAGCAATGGAAGCACCATTACGTCAAATCGTGCAAAATGCTGGTGATGAAGCATCTGTTGTGGCAAACAACGTTCGTGAAGGCGAAGGTAGCTACGGTTACAACGCTGGTTCAGGTGAATATGGCGACATGATTGCGATGGGCATCTTAGATCCAACTAAAGTAACACGTTCAGCACTACAGTTTGCTGCATCTGTTGCGGGTCTTATGATCACGACTGAAGCAATGATCACTGACGTACCTGTTGATGCATCAGGACCATCTATGCCTGATATGGGCGGAATGGGTGGAATGGGCGGCATGATGTAATCGCAAATTAGCGACTACATCTCTGTCTTTAGTGGTTAAACGCTAAGCCTCAGAACAATGAAAAAGCCTTAACTTGATATTTTATATCGTGGTTAAGGCTTTTTTTGTGGCTGCAGTGCAAAGATTTTATTCGGCTTAGTTGTTATCATTCAACGCACTTAATCTTAATCCCTGACCGTAAAGGAATATCATGACGTTTTCAAAACCGTTTACCGCACGCTTAACCGCTGTTTCTGTCGCGTTATTATTAGCTGGCTGTGCTCAAACATCACAACCTGACGATGTATTTAACCTGACTGTTGCCCATATCAATGATACCCATTCCAACTTCGATCCTGTGAAGTCGAGTTTTACTGCGAATGGCGACAGGGTTTATAACGAATTTGGTGGTCATCCTCGTTTAAAAACCATGTCTGATGAGTATAAGCAGGAAGCAGAGCAAAATGATGAAAGCTTTTTGTTCTTACATGGCGGTGATGCGTGGCAGGGCAGTGCGTACTTCAAGTTAAATGAAGGCGCGATGAATGCAGACATCTTAAGTATGTTTGGTATCGATGCAATGGCATTAGGTAATCATGAATTCGATCTTAACAATGCGAAACTTAATCAATTCATCAGTGACATTAATTTTCCGGTATTAGCAGCAAATGTCGATACCAGTGAGGATGCAGATTTAAAAGACCAAACCAATTTACGTCCTTTCATGGTGTATGCGTTTGATGGTAATAAAAAGACGGCGTTGACGGATTTAGATAACCTACCTACAGATAAAGACTTGGTGGCGGTATTTGGTTTAGCACTGGATAACATGGCTAATATTGCACCGAATACGGGTGATGTTAAATTCTTAAATATGGTGACTTCTGCACAAGCGACCGTTGATATGTTGAAAGCGAAAGGCGTGAACAATATTATCGCCTTAACGCACATTGGCAATGCGGTAGACGTCGATGTAGCAAGTAAAGTAAACGGCATTGACTTGATAGTAGGTGGTCACTCACATACGTTGTTAGGTGATTTCACTAACCTTGGATTACACAATAACGGCACGTATGCGCAGATGGTGAAAAACCCAGATAATATGGGTCAAACCTGTGTGGTACAAGCGGGTGAATATGCACAAGCAATTGGTCGTTTACAAGTAAGTTTTAATCAACAAGGTGACATCGTTAACTGTAATGGCCATAACGTATTACTGAGCAATGATGAATTCTATTCACAGCCATCACGACAAGCGAGTGAAAAGTTTGATACAGCAGCGACGCAAGGTGTGGTTGAGTTTATTGATCAAGCAGACAACATCACAATCACCGCTGAAGAAGCGGCAATGCGTAAACGTATTGATGTGAACTACAAGCCAGCTGTTGATAACGCTTACGGTAAAACCATTGCTCAAGTACCAGTAGAATTAAAACATGAACGTCGTCCTGGCGATCGTGGCAGTGATAAACATGGTTCTGATGTAGCGCCTATTTTAGCTGAAGGCCAGTACTTCTGGGCAAATACAGCCGAAGTTCAAAAAGTAACAGGGATGAAAGTTGATTTTGCTTTAATCGGTGCTGGTGGTATTCGTACTAACATTGAAGCGGGTGAGTACCGTGCGGGCAACGTGTCGTTAGAAATGCTGCCATTTTCTAATTTTATGTCTGTAGTACCTGTGTCGGGTAAAGTGATTAAAACATTAATTAACGACACGGTCAGTGCAACACTTGCTGCTGGTTCACACGCAGGTAAATTCCCTTATGGCGGTCACATCCGTTATAGCTACACAGAAACAGTCGCTAACAAAGCGGGTAAAGTTGATTTTGTGGAAGTGATGAGTGGTACAACTGATGCGCCGTCATGGACTGCGATTGAAGATAGCAAAACTTATAATGTTGCGTTAAACAACTACAACGCGACGGGTAACGACGGTTGGACTCCGTTCTATGAAGCACAAAAGAACAGCTCTAAGCGTGTTGATTTGGCGTACGTTGATGGCAAGCTAACTGGTTTTAAAGTGAAGAATATTGCAAAGCTTGGTAAGAAATACAAAGTAAATTACCAAGGTGAAGCGCCAAACTGTAAAGCGGCGAACACTGTGTGTAATACCGATGCACAAGCGGTCATTGATTACATCAGTAGTGAACGTAATACATTAACGCCACTTAACTATGAAGTAGTGACGTTTAATCGCGCACAGTAGTGTACTAATCGCGACAGCTTAAGCAAACTGAATAGTCCTGCAAATTAATCGAATCCTCAGCCTTACTGACGAGACTGAGGATTTTTTTATCTTCAATGGTGCAATTAAAGAGTATCGAGAGTTGGATAGTCAGTGTAACCAAGTGTGTTACCACCAAACAGAGTCGCGCCGTCTAAGTCAGCGAGTTCATTGTTGTTCTTTAAACGTGAAACCAAGTCTGGATTTGACACGAATGGACGACCGAAGGCTACTAGGTCAGCGTAACCTTGGCTTAGTATTTCATTTGCACGTTCTTGCGTGTAGCTACCCGCGACAATGATGGTGTTAGTGAAAATTTGTCGCAACTCAATACGAAAGCTCTCAGGGATAACGGGTGCATCATCCCAATCTGCTTCTGATAAGTGCATGTAAGCGATATCACGCGCTTGTAATGCTTTTGATGCATTAAGGATTGTTGGAACGATATCTGGGCAGTCCATATCTTTAAATGTGATGAATGGAGCAAGGCGAACCCCCACCTTATCTGCACCGATTGCTTCAATTACAGCATCAACAACTTCAAGTAAGAAGCGGAGACGGTTCTCACGCGTGCCGCCATAGTTATCAGTACGCTTGTTTGAGTTTGTGCGAAGGAATTGGTCGATCAGGTAACCATTACCACCGTGGATCTCAACCCCATCAAAACCCGCTTCTACAGCGCGTTTTGCAGCGTAAGCAAAATCGCTAATAACGCGATTTATGTCGGCTTGATTCATCGCTCGGGGTTGAATGCAATCAACCATGTTGCCGTTACCTTGGTCATCAGAAATCCAAACTTTAGTTTCAACTGGTGCTAGGGCTGAAGGTGCGATAGGTAGTTCACCTTTCTGGAATGTAGGGTGAGAAACGCGACCCACATGCCATAGTTGGCAAAACATAGCGGCACCTTGGTCGTGTGCAGCTTTAGTTATTGGTTGCCAGCCTTTTACTTGTTCGTCGGTGTAAACACCTGGAGTGAATGAGTAACCCTGAGAATCATCTGAAATTTGAGTCGCTTCAGAAATGATTAAACCAGCAGTTGCACGTTGCTTGTAGTATGTTGCCATCATTTCATTTGGTATGTTACCTGGTTGACTTGTGCGAGCGCGGGTCATTGGAGCCATGACCACTCGGTTTTGTAAATCCAAATCTTTTAAGTTTGTTTTCTGAAATAATTTACTCATCGGTGTTTCCATGATTTTTCCTTAGTAAGTCGAAATGACTATTAATGATTAAGGCGAGTTAAGTTGGAGGACAGCGGCTGCAGCGTAAAGGAACATGCCTGGACCCGTATTGCTTCCGTTAATGATTGTTATTATATTCCTTCGTTTAATTTTGATAATTGGATAAAATGTGAAATCATTATTCGGATAAACTGAATAATAGGGGGGTAGATGGATAAATTTTCTGATATGACCATGTTTGTGAGCATTGTTAAACACCATGGGCTCGCTGCAGCGGGTCGTGATCTAGGTCTTTCTCCTGCGACAATGACTGCTAGACTTCAGGCTCTTGAAGAAAGGTATGGTGTGAAGCTACTTAACCGAAGCACAAGGCATGTGTCGTTGACGGATTCTGGTGAGCTTTATCATAAAGCCTGTATTGAGATATTAGAGAATGTAAGTGAAACCGAAAACCTTATCCTAAATGGTGTAAAAGAAGTGAAAGGTTCACTAAAAATCTCAGCGCCAAAGGACATAGGTAAGCAATACATTCTGCCTATATTGTCTGAGTTCTGTAAGCAATATCCAGATGTGGTGCCGTATCTATATCTGAACGATGATGTTTCTAATATTGCAGAATCGGGTATCGATATTGTTATTCGGTATGGAGAGCTTGCTGACAGTAGTTTGATATCTCGACGACTATCATCCAGTCAACGAGTGCTATGCGCATCGCCAGAATACCTCGCAAAGCACGGCACGCCATTAACGCCACAGGACTTGGTTAATCATGATTGTCTCGCAATGATCCGTAGTCATGAGGAACTGAAAACATGGCACTTTCAAGATCAAGACAAGAAGAACGCGATCACTGTTATCCCTAAGCGATTCTCAGATGATGGTGAAGTGATTCGATATTGGGCATTAGAGGGGGCGGGGATAGCGCTTAAATCTATTCTAGATGTGCAAGATGATATTCATAATTTACGCCTTGTTACCGTGCTTAATGGCTATATGACGAATTTTAATACATCAACTTCAGTATCAAGCGCAGATTTAAATGTGGTGTATATTAGTAAGAAGTACCAACCGAAACGAATTAGACTATTTTTGGACTTTTTGTTTGATAGATTCAGCGGTATGACTAAAAAGCAGTAGGTACGGATCCTACTGCTATGCCATGTTGATTTAATGACAAATTATTGTTGTAAATTAACCATTACACGACCGCGCACTTTACCTGCCATTAGATCATGCGCTGTTGCTACAGCTTCATCTAAGCTGATCTCTGTGCCAATAGACGTAAAGTCATCGTCTGTTAATAAATCGGCTAAACGTGCCCATGCTTCTTCTCTGTCTGCAAGTGGACGCATAACACTGTCGATCCCCGCTAACGTAATACCACGTAAAATAAAGGGTGCTACGCTTGCAGGAAAATCCATGCCTTGTGCTAAACCACAGGCTGTCACCACTCCACCGTACTTAAGACCTGCACATACATTGGTAAGTGTATGGCTACCAACAGAATCAACCGCAGCTGCCCAACGTTCTTTAACCATTGGACGGCCTGGTTCTGACAGTGTATTACGATCGATGATCTCAGCTGCGCCTAATGCCTTTAGGTAATCGGCTTCTTCTGGACGACCGGTCGATGCAATAACGCGATAACCCAGTTTTGCTAATAAGGTAATAGCAAAGCTACCAACACCACCATTTGCGCCTGTTACTAAAACATCGCCTTTTTCGGGGGTAATACCGTGACGCTCTAACGCAATCACAGATAACATGGCTGTATAACCTGCTGTTCCGATCGCCATTGCTTGCTTTGCAGATAGTCCTGCAGGCAGTTTGATTAACCAATCGCTATTGAGACGGGCTTTTTCGGCAAGGCCACCCCAATGCTTTTCGCCCACGCCAAAACCATTCAGTAATACTTGATCACCAGCTTGGAATTTGTCGCTATCGCTTTGGGTGACAGTACCGACTAAATCGATACCCGGTACCATAGGGAAGCTGCGCACGACAGGACCTTTACCTGTGATTGCTAAACCGTCTTTAAAGTTAAGTGTGCTGTAAGCCACATCAATACTCACATCACCTTCAGGCAGTTTTGATTCATCAATTGATTGTACTGACGCTGTATATTGGTCGTTATTTTTTTCGATTAAGATACCTTTAAACATGGTCCACTCCTAATATAGACTGGTCGTCTATTTAAATATAAAAAATTTTATAACATTGAAATTGTATTGGAAATTAATGCCTTGATCGTTATTTTAGAATAAAGGCACATATGATTATTTTAGCTGGTGGCAATACTGGTAATAAACGTCGCGATATATAAATCCAACGGTTGCACTGACTGTACGAGTCGCGCACGCATTACCGCACCTTCCCAACCAATCCAGAAGTATTCAGCTTGCTGTACGCAATTGATGTTCTGCTTGATGTCGCCTTGTTGCTGGGCAGTTTCTAAACACGCTTGCATCTTGGTTTGCCAAACAGCAAAAATGTCTTGCAGCACTAAGCGATAGCTTTGCGGTAAAATAGCCACTTCTTGGCCTAAATTACCAACCAAACAACCACGTTTAAACTCAAATTTAACAATGCCTTGTTTGGCTTCATCTGCGAATTTAACAATGCGTTCTAGCGGTGCGATTGATTCATCAAGCAGGCATTTATCAAGTTTTGCTGCGAAGTAGCTGGCGTAGTTATCAATGATCGCCTGACCAAAATCTTCTTTACTTTTAAAGTAATAATAAAAAGATCCTTTTGGTACACCGACTTTTTTTAAGATGCCATCGATCCCTGCTGCTGCAAAGCCACTTTCCGTTAATACTTCGACACCACTGCGAATTAGCAGGGCACGGGTATCACTATTTTCACGAGTTACTTTGGGTGGCCGACCTCGACGAGGTTTGGGCTTATTACTTGTCATATTTTCCATTATTTAATTATAGACCGACCGTCTATTTAATTGCAATGCGTAGATATAAAAAAGATCCTTGAATAGGATCTTTATTGATTTTGATCAGAAAACAAAAAAGACAGCCGAAGCTGTCTTTTTAATGCAAAGTTGAACTGCTTAATGAAAAGCTGAACTACTTAATACAAAGATTAATTAAGCTTCAATTAGAAGCTGTAGTTCATTTGTGCTGAGTAGATCCACGCATCACCACTTGAAGTTAATGTTATTGTTGAAGCTGGGTCTGCTTCTGCTAAGCGTTCATCAAAGGTGATTTCTTTACCAGCAACCAATGCTGCTGCTAAGTCAAACGAAAGTGCTTTTGTCGCTTTATAAGTTAGACCAGCTGTATACCACTGGCGATCTGTATCTGGGATACTAAGCGTTGCTTCACCAGCTTGTTCATCAAATGCATAACCCGCACGTAATGTCACAGCTTCAGAAAGGTAGTACTCACCACCAATCGCGTAACGACTTGAGTCTTTATAGTCTTCTTTTTTCTCTAGACAAACGCCCTTACTGCCACCCGAAGCTGTTGAATCACAACCTGCACTTTCAGCAATAATATCACCAAAGTCAGACCATGTGCTGTACTGCCAGCTATATGAAACTGCGAATTTATCAGTTAGTTTATGGTAACCAGAAACTTCTAAAATGGAAGGTAGATTAATATCTAACGTGCCATCAACAGGTCTAGTTACACCCATTAAATGAGCATTACCCGCTGGTCCTCCTGTACCTGTGTACTCACCTTTTAATTCTGTTTTAACTTTTGATTTGTAGCTAATACCGAAACGGTTATTTTCATTGACTTCATATAGTGCACCAAGATTCCAGCCGTAGCCATAACCATCACCTTCCATCTTCGCTGCGTTTGTACTAGGTGGAATAGTTTTACCTCCTAAAGCACCAATATTTCTTTCTAATTCAGCTGTTGCATATACAACGCTTACACCTGCACCTAGGCTTAGTTGCTCATTTACACGATAAGAAATATTAGGGTTAAAGTTAACAGTCATAATGCTTGTCTTACCAGCTGCAGCACCAGCCATATAGTCATTAGAATATTCAGTACCAGTACCGTAATTTGAATAGATAGCTAAACCTGCAGCGAACTTATCGTTAATAGGCTGAATGTAATACATTGCTGGTACAATTTGTGAGGGTGCAATATCTTCAGCGTCAAAATATTCCTTAGGAAGTGGGCCTAAATTACTCTGTCCTTCAATATCAACATCTGGTGATACATAAGAAGCCACAACAGATAGTTGTGCTTTATCAAAAGTTGCCATCAACGCAGGGTTACGTGCAAGTGATGCTGCATTATCGCCGATTGCTGCTTCACCAGCGAATGCGCGGCCTAGGCCAGACGCTGAATGTTCACTAACCTGGAAACCAGCAGCCTGAACTTGGCTTGCTGCAAGTAATGCTGTAACTGCTAGAGCAACTTTATTAATTCTCATGTAAACCACCATATAAAATTAGAATTTATGAATGCGATATGTCTGTTCAAAAAAATGAACTTTTTAAATACCCTTAAAACGTGTACTGAAATCTAATTCTTTCGTATTAGATCGTAAAGGTATTTTATCAATCTTTATGACAGCTTGTTGGTTTATCTAATACTTTTTCAAGTTAACAATAATTTCACTTTACGTTACTTTACTTTACATTTAATGGTTAAGTTATTGTTATTAATGGTTAAGTGTGGAGTTGTTAGTCATTTTCAAATCATGAAAAAAAACACATCTGATCTGTTTGCAAATATTAAAATTATTACTATGTAATACTCCATATCGTAGAGCTAAGACTCTATAAAATAGCGTTTTTTTTGGTCGTTATAACAAAAAAGTATATATTTAGAGGTATTTATATTGTTTATTATTGATTTTTTTAACTCTATATTTTATTTATTGCATCTTTATTTGAAGATATCACTTGTTCTAGATAGGATTTTTAGCTTTTATTTGGCTGGTTTTATTGAGGTTAGTCTTTATGCTAGAGGTGGGGGAGTTTCAAGTAGAGGATAATTTTACTTTGTTTTACAGCGCTAAAAAGCGGCTGATGCCGCTTTTGGTTTTAGAGGATGTGATGTAGCTACTCTCCAATATTACTTGGTGTGCTTTTCTTCTCTTTTAATTGCTCAGAGAATTGACCAAGTACATTATGCATTTGCTGTAATTTACCTAGGAATGCAGCGATAGCTACGTCAAACCCTTCTTCATCTGTTTTTGGTAACGCTTGCTGATCTTCAACTAATTCTTCCATATAAGGTAAGAATCGGTTTGAATTCGCTTTGAAGCCACTGTCTGAAGCAAAGATAGCGCTAAACTTTCCTATTTTTCGTTTGCTTAATAACGTTAAAAATTCATCTGCCTCGATAGCTGGGTGGTAAAAGCTTTTTAGCTGTGCAGTTAGCTGTTCATGAAGTTCTTGATTTGTCATAGCGCCGGTATTCTTATCGATAAAAGGGTCGGTATTATATACCTAAGTCACTTCAAGATGCTATATCAGAGACTCGCTTGAATATAGGCATCTTAACTCGATTGGGTGTTATATTTTTCTGTTGATGAAGTTAGGTTATGCTAGTTAATTGATATTCTAAATATGATCTAGCTCAATTTAGCTAGATTTAGAACTGAAAATCATGCTTTAATACTCGGTCAACGGAATGATTTAGCAAGACTCACATCTGCTTAGTTGTATCAGTTAACTGCTGTGCTGACAGTTGTTAACTGATACATTTATGAGGACGTAATAAGATGAAAAAAATTCTTGTGATCGGAGGCGGTGCTGGTGGCCTTGAGCTTGCTACGCAACTGGGTCGTAAATTAGGTAAAAAAGGGAAAGCGAGCATTACGCTGGTGGACCGTAACAAAACCCATTTATGGAAACCGTTGTTACATGAAGTGGCGACTGGTTCACTTGATACCGGTATTGATGCGCTTAGTTATGCTGCACATGCGAAGAACCAAGGTTTTGATTTTCAATTAGGTAATTTTTCAGGTTTAGACCGTGACACGAAAACAGTCACAATTGCACCTTTATATAATGATAGTGATGAATTACTGATTGCTGAGCGTACCTTGCAATACGATTACTTAGTATTAGCTATTGGTAGTATGTGTAATGACTTTAATACTAAAGGTGTTAAAGAGAACTGTATTTTCTTAGACAGTCCTGATCAAGCACATCGTTTTCACAAAGCATTACTAAATCAATTTTTATTGCATGGCGCAAACAAAGCTAAAGATGCAAAAGTAAATATTGCAATTGTGGGTGCTGGTGCGACTGGTGTCGAGCTTTCTGCTGAGCTACACAATACCGCATCACAATTATCGGCTTATGGTTTTACTAATGTAAACCAAGAATCGTTAAATGTAACCTTAGTTGAAGCGGGTAAGAGTATTTTACCTGCATTACCGTCACGTATTTCCGCTGCAGCACATCATGAGCTAACTAAAATTGGTGTCGATGTACGTACCGAAACCATGGTGACGGAAGCGAATAGTGAAGGCTTGGTAACGAAAGATGGTGACACTATTCCTGCATCATTGATGGTATGGGCTGCAGGTATTAAAGCGCCTGATTTTATGAAAGACATTGCTGGGCTAGAAACGAATCGTATTAACCAGATTGTGGTTAAAGATAGTTTACAAGCAAGCCGTGATGATAGTATTTTTGTTATTGGTGATTTAGCCTCTTGTGCACAAGCTAATGGTTCATTTGTACCGCCGCGTGCCCAAGCTGCACATCAAATGGCAACTATTGCGTTTAAAAATATCATGACGTTAATACAAGGTGGCTCAACACTCAAACCTTTCGTTTATCATGACCATGGCTCATTAGTATCGTTAAGTAGCTTTAGTACTGTGGGTAGCCTGATGGGGAACCTAACTAAAGGTAGTATGATGGTTGAAGGTCGTATTGCGAGAATGGTGTATATTTCGTTGTACCGCATGCATCAAATTGCGTTGCACGGTTATGTTAAAACCGGACTGATGATGTTGGTTGGTAGTTTGAACCGGGTATTACGTCCAACGTTGAAACTGCATTAACCGCGACTAGGCTAAGGTTTAGAGAGTTAAAAGGAATGGCCTAGTGGTCATTCCTTTTTTGTTACCTCATATTTATTCGACAAGCTGTTTTTGACCGTATTCGTTAACCGGATTGGCTAAACTGTTTGTGTTAAGTTAAATAGAAATGGGTGTTTTGCTTTTCTCTCCACCGATCTCACGGACTAACTTGGGCACTAAAAAACCTGGTAAGCGTAATAACAGTTCATTCATCAATTCGATCGCTTTCTCTTCTGGCACATCAAAATGAGTAGCCCCTTCGACTTTATCGAGCAGATGTAAATAGTATGGCTGAATACGGTTATCAAAAAGGCGTTCGTGTAATTCCACTAAATCATCAGCATTGTCATTAATGTCCGCTAATAATACCGCTTGGTTATATAAACTGATACCGGCAGTGGTGAGTTTAGCTAACGCTGCGGGCAATTCAGCAGCTAATTCATTGGGGTGGTTAATGTGTAGTACTACACTGCAACGCAAATTAGATTTTTTTAGTAGCGTAACAAACTCATCGGTAACCCTGCTTGGCATCACCACGGGTAAACGCGTATGTATGCGTAGACGTTTAAGATGTGGGATCTGTTCTAATTGTTCAACTAGCCAACCAAGTTGCTCATCGTTTGCCATCAGTGGATCTCCACCACTAAAAATAACTTCGATGATCTCGGGTTTAGAGCGGATATAGTCTATTGCTTGTTGCCATTCGTGTTTGTTATTACTATTGTCTTGATAAGGAAAGTGACGGCGAAAACAATAGCGACAGTTGATCGCGCAACCGCCACGGACAATAAAGAGCACACGGTTAGTGTATTTGTGCAGTAACCCAGGAACGACAGATTCATGTTCATCAAGCGGATCTTTAATGAATCCGGCCTTTTGGATGAACTCTTGCTGTTTGGGCATTACTTGCAAAAATAGCGGGTCTTTTGGGTTACCTTTTTCCATACGATTTACAAACGATTGCGGTACGCGCATAGGGAATAACTGCCTTGCCGCAAAATCTGATTGGAAAGATACCTCGGGAAGTTCTAGTATAAAAAGTAGCTTTCTGGGATCTGAAATGGCACTTGCTAAGTCTTTTTTCCAATTTTCCTGCATCTTTGCTCCATTTCGGGTTATCATTTGCGGCATTATTGAACTCTAATTATTGAAATCTATTTTTTCATGAGGATAACATGGCAACATACAAAACCAGTGACTTTAAAGGCGGCTTAAAATTCATGCTTGATAATGAGCCTTGCTCTATCATCGAACATGATCATGTAAAACCAGGCAAAGGCCAAGCATTTCACCGTGTTAAAGTTCGTCGTTTAATTTCTGGTAAAATTTTAGAAAAAACATTTAAGTCTGGTGAAACGGTTGAAGCAGCAGACGTAATGGAATCAGAATTAGCGTATCTATATAACGATGGTGAATACTTCCATTTTATGAACAATGACTCGTTTGAGCAAGTTGAAGCTGACGCAAAAGCGGTTGGTGATACAGCTAAATGGCTTGTTGAACAAGATATCTGCGTTATTACTACGTGGAACGATAACCCAATTGCTGTTACACCACCAAACTTTGTTGAATTGGAAGTAACAGAAACAGATCCTGGCCTAAAAGGCGATACACAGGGTACGGGTGGTAAACCTGCAACATTAACTACAGGTGCCGTTGTGCGTGTTCCTTTATTCATCCAAATCGGTGAAGTAGTGAAAGTTGATACACGTACTGGCGAATATGTTGGCCGTGTAAAATAAGTTGATTTTACGCTAACCTAATTAGCGTTTATGAACGATAAAATGCCAGTCTTTGACTGGCATTTTAGTTTTTGGCAAACCAGTAAATAATGATTTAGATACATAGCGTTATAATATTAATTAAAGTAAGTCGGCCGTTTTTAATTAGTGTTATGCAGATGATAAATAGCTTTAACGTTTTAGGTAATGACAACCGGAGTAAATATGAGTGACGTAAATTGGCAACCGAGTGCAAGTTTTACTGCCCTGCGTGCGAGAGCGAAAGTATTAAATACTATCCGTGAGTTTTTTGCGCAACGAGATGTGTTAGAAGTTGATACACCAGCGATGAGTCAAGCCGCTGTTACCGATGTACATTTAGATGCATTTAGCACGGTATTTGTTGGTCCTGGTTACAGCCAAGGTCTGACCTTATATTTGCAAACATCACCTGAATTTCACATGAAGAGATTGCTAGCAGCAGGCAGTGGTTGTATCTATCAAATAAGTAAATCGTTTCGTAATGAAGAAGCTGGCCGTCACCATAATCCCGAATTCAGCATGCTAGAGTGGTATCGCATTGATTTTGACCATTTTCAATTGATGGATGAAATGTCTGAGCTACTAACCCTAGTATTAGGTTCTGGTAAAGAGCAGCGCTTCACTTATCAAAATGCATTTAAGCAATTCTTACAGTTAGATCCGTTAACCGCGTCGATGGATGAATTACGTCAAGCGGCAAAACCGTACGGGGTTTATGACGTGTTAGAGAATGAACCTGATCGAGATACTATCTTACAGTTATTATTCTATGTGGGCGTAGAGAGCCAAATTGGCCAGGATGTACCGTGTTTTATTTATGACTTCCCTGCATCGCAGGCGGCATTGGCCCGTATTAGCCCACAAGACACTCGTGTAGCAGAGCGCTTTGAAGTGTATTTTAAAGGAATTGAGCTTGCGAATGGATTCCATGAGTTAGCGGATGCAAAAGAACAGTTATCGCGTTTTACTGCAGACAATAGCAAGCGTAAAACGATGGATTTACCAGAGCAGCCTATCGACCATTATTTAATTGATGCACTCACCGCTGGTTTTCCTGACTGCGCAGGCGTCGCATTAGGTATTGATAGGTTGGTGATGTTAGCGACAGATGCTAATAGCCTTAATGACGTAATCGCTTTTCCAACACCGCGCGCATAATTTGTGTTTAAAAGCTGAAAGGGTGAGTTGTTCTATTGTTTGAATTTAAGAAACATTCACTCTTTCAACTGTAGATTAAGCCTATCTTAAGCTACCTTTTTTCATACTCATTACATGGCCGCTATCACTTACTTTTATGCCATGTTTTACATTCAGGTCCAATTGTTGTAGCGCGATGCGAATATTATGCTCTTTAAACACTTGATTGATACGGGTATTAAGTGCGTGCGTCATCGTTAAACGATGGCCCATTTCGGCGACATAACAACGTACTTCAAAGCATAATGAATGTTGGCCAAACTCAATAAAGAATACTTCTGGCCCTGGATTTTCAAGACTTAAGCTATTTTCTTCGGCACAATCTAATAGCAGTTTGGTGACCAGCTCAATATCCGAATTAAATTCCACCCTGATATGAATGATCACACGGGTAATAGAATCGGACAGTGACCAGTTAATAAATTGTTCAGTAATAAAGGCTTTATTCGGTACGATAATTTCCTTTCTATCCCAATCGACAATCGTTGTTGCTCGGGTCTGAATTTTACTGATACTGCCGGTTAATTCACGGATTGTGACGGTATCACCAATACGGATCGGTTTTTCAAATAAGATAATCAGACCGGATACGAAGTTGGCAAAAATTTCTTGTAAACCAAACCCCAAACCGACGGTTAATGCTGCCACTAACCATTGTGTTTTTGCCCAATCGACACCTAAAAAGTTAAAACCGACGACAAAACCAATTGAGATCGTCATATATTTGGCTAACGTGGTGATCGCAAAACCTGTACCTGGGCTAAGATCTAGATGTTGCAAAATAAGCAGTTCTAGCGCACCCGATAAATTACGTACCAATACCAGCGTTAGTACAAAAATAGTGATGGCTAATAGGCAGCTCTTTAAGGTAATCGGATCGATATATTCAACCCCATTTAGGGTATTGGCTGCGTCCCAAAGCGTGATGGTATCAAGGAAGGTAAAGGCACTTTGAATTTCAGACCAAAATAGTGCATTTAGTGCGATGAATAATAAAGTTAACAAAGTACGTAATAAGCCGAGTGATTGTGCACTGATTTGATCCAGATCGATCTCGGGTTCTTCGATATCAAAATGGCTTTCTTGACTGGTATTTTGCTCACCCTTTTCAACTTCTTTCGCACGTTGAGCAATAATATCGATACGTTTGGCTTTAGCTCGCTCAAAGGCCAGGCGACGTTTTTGTAAGTGCATACCGCGGCGGATCAAATAATAAGTGAGTAAGAAGAACACCCCCATTAATAAGGATGACTCCATCTGCTTTAGCAATACTTGCGCCGTATAGAGGTAGCCCATGAGTGCGATGATGGCTGACGCGATTGGTGCCATGATAAAGACAGTCCAAATAGAGTGGTGGACAATGTGCGGTTTGCCATTATTTTTTTTCTTATACGTTAGCGGTAATTTTTCGCGATATAAGCGGTAGTAGAACTGCGTTAATGCACAGCAAGTAATGATAAAGGCAAGACGACCTAGCGATCCATCATAGGCTTGTTCTGGATACTGGTAACAAAGCACTTGGATGATGTAAGAAGGCCAAGAAATAAAAAATAGTACCTGATAATAACCCCAAATTTTGACTATTAGTGCTTTATCTATTTTAAGGTGAATTTGCAGTAAGCCCTTATGGCGAGTGAGGTTGCGCATAAACAGGTATATCACTAACAAAAATAGCGAGTCTTGTAATGCGTGGCCGATATTGACTGCAAAGGGGAATTCCCATGCGCTAATGAGCAGCTCTGTAATAATAAACAGTGAAAGTGGCAAGAGCAGCGCATCGGCGAATGAATACGCGAGATTCCGTAAGGTATAAGAAAACTTATCCCTTGTTACTTTACCAACCTTTGGATATATTTCGGCTATATGTTTGGTAAAATATTTATTCAGAGGAGCGTGTAAATAAATGAGACCGAGAATGAATAACAGCGCCAAACTTAACGTTGCTAAAGGTACAGAGAGTATGGCTTGTGGGATCGTGATACTGTTATCGATCGAGGCGATCCAAAGCATACTGGCCAAAAGTTCTGAAATTGTTTGAGTATTTATGAATGGAGAGCTCGGTACCCAGAATAAATGCTCATCAGCTTGCTGTTTAATTTGCACTAATGTGCTATTCATCTTGCTGTAACTGACTTTTAATTTCGTTTGCTCGTAGATGTGGTTATCTGAACTTGAAATAAGTTGGCTGAGTAACAGGCGACGTAATTCAATAAATCGTAATAAACTTTCATGTTCTACAGGCGTGAGTGCTTTTGTTGTTAGCGGTAGACTGTCTAATTGTGTCAGCATTTTTTTATAGCGAAAGCGTGCTAGGC
Source organism: Moritella sp. 5 (assembly GCF_018219455.1). NCBI lineage: Bacteria > Pseudomonadati > Pseudomonadota > Gammaproteobacteria > Alteromonadales > Moritellaceae > Moritella > Moritella sp. 5. Next base: position 4,530,486 of record NZ_CP056122.1, on the reverse strand, counting down.
GGCTTTCAACAATTTCATTTTCGAGTTTTTTTAGTGGTGGCTCACTCGGTAAGCTACTTACTTGAGCCCGTAAGTTTTCACCAAACGCAGAGCTGATTTTTAACCATTCTACTTGCTCATTAAAATTAGTGAGTGTTGTAGTGAGTGCATCTACTTGCTGTGTTACTGCTTGCTGTTTACGTTGAATAATTTCATTTTTAGCCGAAACGGTTGCAAGTTCTTTAGATAGCTCTTGATTTATTTCGAGTTGCAGCTGCAAAAATGGAGAACTGATCTGTGACGAGTCATTGATTTGTTTGCTACGCGCAATTGCGTCTTCGGTTTCTTTACGTAATATACTGTTACGTATATCTGTCAGAGTCGATAAGTACTTACTTACATCTTTTTGCTTCAGCCGAATCAAACGACGATTGAGCTGTGCTAATTCACTGCGATTACTGGCACTGAGTTGTTCAAGCTCTAACATCTGAATTTGCGTTGATAGCGATGACTCTTTGATTTGTAGTGAAATGCGTAGTGCTTCTTGCTCACTATTTAAATTGCTGGAACCTGTACTAATAAGCTTATCAGATTCTTTTTGCGTATTGGTTAATTTTCTACGTAAGTGCTCGATATCAGTCTGAAATGAACTGATCCTAATTCCGATGGTAGTGAGTTCGCTACTACGCGTCTGCTGTTGTTGTTTTAAATCGGTAAGATTGGAATTTTGTTTGGCAATTTCTTGTTCGACTTTATTTAATGACCAGTCGCTTGGATCGGTAAATGTTGCGGGTATATGGTCTGCAATTCGAGCTTTTAATGTTTGTGATGTCACTGGAAAGTCATCAATGATTTTTTGATAACTAACGGCTGTTTGACGGGCATTGGTATCTTCGGTGAGATCTTTTAAGGCTTGTTGATAGTATTTGAGCTGTAATTTAACCGAAGGTGTAGGCTCTAGTTCTTCAAGCTGAGATATGGTGTTGTTAAGCTGTGCCTCACCATAACTAAGTTGTGCATAAACTGGAGTAATAAATAATGAAAATAGAATAAGTAAAATTACATAATTTTTAGTCATCATAATATTTCATAAGCACAATTAATAATGTCATTTAATCTCGGTTTATCCGTTTTTACACTATATTAATTGGCCTATTTCTTTCCTGCATTCCATGTTTCAAAGAGGGCGGCTGAGACTACTAATACTCCTCCCGTGATGGTTGCAGCATTGGGAATTTCACCTAAAAAAGGGATCGCGAGCAAACTACCGTAAAGCGGTTGCAAACAGGAGATAAGGCCAACTGTTTTTGCTTTAAGGTAACGTAATGCTGTCACTAGCAGTGTGTGTGGCATTGCTGTGAAGCAAACTCCTAACACAACTAATCACGTCCAACTGTCATTATTTATATCCGCTAAGTCTACACTCAAAAATGGTGAAAGCATACATGCGGTTAATAATGTTTGATAAAACATTGTGTGAGGGCCACTGTAATGCGATAGCTTACGCTTGTAGAGAATATTTCTTAAAGTAAACAGAAATGCAGAGCTAATACCACTAATAATACCGAGTGTTACATCGTTCTCTAAAGACAGTTCTGGGACTAATAAGCTGATCCCGATTAATACAATCAATGCTGATATAATATCGCGACCTTGTATTTTCTCTTGATTAAACAAGGGCTCTAAAAATACTGTCATTACAGGATAAGTGTAGAAGGCAATAAGGCCTATCGCAATGGTCGACAATTGCATGCCTAAAAAGAATGTTACCCAGTGGGTGCCTACTAGTGCGGCTAATACTACTGCCCAGCCATAATCACTTAACTTATTTAATCGCAATGGTTGCTTGGTTATTTTTAATAATAAACACAGCACAGTGCTGGCAATAACGCAGCGAATAATAGTGATATCAAGTGCACTTAATGGAATTAGCTTAGAAAATAATGTGGTGCCGCCAAGTAATAGCGTTGCTGAGTGTAGAGCCCAAAGCCCTCGTTTACCTTGTTCCATTAAATGCTTACATCCTTGTAATGGTTCGCCAAATCAATTGGCTGTATTCATATTGATTGAGTGATCATAACCTTTGTATAGTAATAATGGCATTGTTGTGGCTATTAATAATATTGAATATACAGGATTAGGTTGGTTATTACGGGGGGGGAATGTTACTCATTAAAACTATTACGTTTATAATGAGTAACATTATCCTAGCTATTAGGCTTAGGTTATCTTATTTGCTCTTGATACGGGCAAATGCTTCACCCATTACTGTTGCTGTTGTTGGTTGTAGTTCATCAACAAATTCAACGGCATCTTTGGCAAATACTGCAACGATCGTTGAGCCGAGTTTAAAACGACCCATTTCTTCGCCTTTTTCGATAACAATTGGCGCTTGATTTTCATATGTCCAACGTACGATCTCTTTATTCTTTGATGGTGCGATGGTGCCGTGCCAAATGGTTTCAATTGAGGCTACGATCGTTGCGCCAACTAATACCATTGCAAATGGACCCACCTCGGTATCAAAGATAGCGATAGCACGTTCGTTACGTGCAAATAAATTTGGTACATTTTGTGCTGTGAGTGGATTAACTGAAAACAGATCGCCCGGTGCAAAAATCATTTCTTTTAACGTACCCTTAATTGGCATATGGATACGATGGTAATCACGCGGCGATAAATATACCGTGGCAAAATCACCATCTTCGAATTTGTTTGCAAGTTGACGATCGCCACCAAGTAGTTCGCACAAACTGTAATCATGGCCTTTAGCTTGAACAATACGACCTTGTGTAATTGGACCTGCTTGGCTTACAGCGCCATCAACAGGCTGACATAACATGTTATCGTCAGTATTGATTGGACGTACGCCTTCTTTAAGTTCACGGGTAAAGAACTCGTTGAATGTTTGGAAGTGTGCTGGATCTGAGTGTTTTGCTTCATCCATGTTTACATTGTAACGCTTGATAAACCAGCTGATCACATTTGTTGTTACTTTACCGTGAGCACCATTGGCAAATAAACCAATAAGACGAGATAACCCGTGTTGAGGAAAGCAGTATTGGGCAATAACTTTAAGCTTGTCTAGCACCTTAGAGCCTCTTAAATAATTGAATAAGTTAGAATTAACGCTATTGTAACAAGTTTGGATATTGTTGTCATAAATAGCGTCATGCGTTTAATAAGATAATGGTTACCTTGCGATGTAGACGAGCAAGATAACCAATCGTCATTTTTAGTTATATAACTAATTGTATACGAATTATTTTCGCACTGGGATATGGCGAGTAGGGCGATTATCTAACATTGTTTCTAAAATGCGGAGATAATTATCAAAGCGCACTTTTTTGATTTTGCCTTTTGCTACGGCTTCTTGCAGTGCACAGCCGGGATCATTCTTGTGTTTACAATCACGGAAGCGACATTCACCTAAGACGTCTCTAAACTCGATAAAACCGTTAGCGATCTCTTCAGGTTTCATGTGCCATAGCGAGAATTCACGTACCCCAGGTGAGTCAATAAGATCACCACCTGATGGGAAATGATATAAACGTGCAGTGGTTGTGGTGTGGGTACCAAGACCTGATTTTTCAGATACATCACCCACATCGACATTTAATTCGGGCATGAGGGCATTAACCAGTGATGATTTCCCCACGCCTGATTGACCCACAAAGATAGTGGTATTATCTTTCAGTAGATCTTGTAATTCACCTAACCCCTTACCTTCGATAGATGATACTTGCCATACTTCGTAGCCAATATCACGGTAAGTTTGTAGTTGCTGGTTAATCGCGAATAATTCATTGGTGCTTAATAAATCGATCTTATTTAATAAGATTACTGGGCGAATTTTTACATCTTCGGCAGCAACAATATAACGGTCGATAATATTGGTTGAGAATTCTGGTACTACAGAAGATACGATCACAATCTGATCAATATTGGCTGCGATAGGTTTAATACCGTCATAAAAATCGGGACGGGTTAATACGGTTCTGCGTTCGTGTACAGCTTCAATAATGCCAGAAATACCTTGTAGCTGTTCATTACCTAAGCGCCAAACGACACGGTCACCTGTTACTAAGCTCGCAATAGAACGACGTAGATTACAGCGGTGAATAACACCATTCTCATCTTCTACATCAGCATGTTGACCAAAGCGGCTAATTACCACACCTTCTTGCTTTTGCCCGAGAAGAGCATCATCCCATTCTCGTGTATCTTGCTTTTCTAAACGTTTAGTCTGGTTGCTACGTACGCGACGTATTTGACCTTGGGTTAAATGTTTCTTTTTAGCCACGGGTAATTTAATTCCTGAGTTGTAACAAGCGTATTGTAGTACAGCTGTTGCTGAACATCGCATTTCGAGGTCGATTGAGTATAATAACCTTAAATATACGATTAAACGACAACTATTAGGATCCCCTCTATGCAACTTGCCGACAAAGCAGCGCAATTTAATGAAAATAATTTAGTTTGGATTGACCTAGAAATGACAGGGCTTGATCCAGAAAAATGTCTGATCATTGAGATTGCTACTATCGTCACTGATAGTGAATTAAATATTCTTGCAGAAGGACCTGTACTCGCTATTCATCAAGATAAAGCGGAACTTGATAAGATGGATGAGTGGTGTACAACTCACCATACTAATTCAGGTCTTGTTGAACGTGTATTAGCAAGTAAAGTCACTGAAAAAGAGGCTGTTGAGCAAACATTAGCATTCTTATATCAGTGGGTACCGGCGGGTAAATCACCATTATGTGGTAACAGCATTGGCCAAGACCGTCGTTTCTTAGTGAAATATATGACGGGCTTAAATGATTACTTCCATTACCGTAATGTGGATGTAAGTACGATTAAAGAATTAGGTCGTCGTTGGTGCCCTGAGATTGTATCGAGTTTCCATAAGGAAGGTTTGCATTTAGCATTGGATGATATTCGTGAATCAATCGGTGAATTACAGCATTATCGTCAACATATGTTTAAAATTTAAGCAGTGAAACGACTGGTTGGATAAATTTACGACCTCATAGTCGAAACATTCGGCAATATCAGGTTTTTTTATAATAAAGCTTTGGTCTACGCTTGCAAAAACCAGTCGGTTCTATATAATTCGGCACCTAAGATGAGATGCGGTACTAGCTCAGTTGGTAGAGCGCAACCTTGCCAAGGTTGAGGTCAAGAGTTCGAGCCTCTTGTACCGCTCCAATCTTTTCTTAGAATACCAAATAGAATACCGAAGCGGTACTAGCTCAGTTGGTAGAGCGCAACCTTGCCAAGGTTGAGGTCAAGAGTTCGAGCCTCTTGTACCGCTCCAAATTCAGATTTGTTTGAATGTTAATTCACTCGAATAAATCGAATAGTTACTGAAACTTTAAATCAGACAGATGCGGTACTAGCTCAGTTGGTAGAGCGCAACCTTGCCAAGGTTGAGGTCAAGAGTTCGAGCCTCTTGTACCGCTCCAATTTTCTTATCACACCAATGATGAGGAAATAAGTTGAGAAACTATAAATCAAAATGAAGCGGTACTAGCTCAGTTGGTAGAGCGCAACCTTGCCAAGGTTGAGGTCAAGAGTTCGAGCCTCTTGTACCGCTCCAATTTTCTTGTCACACCAATGATGAGGAAATAAGTTGAGAAACTATAAATCAAAATGAAGCGGTACTAGCTCAGTTGGTAGAGCGCAACCTTGCCAAGGTTGAGGTCAAGAGTTCGAGCCTCTTGTACCGCTCCAATCTCTCTTTTCATACGAATGATTAGACAGATACAGTTCCTGAAACTTTAAATCAGACCGAAGCGGTACTAGCTCAGTTGGTAGAGCGCAACCTTGCCAAGGTTGAGGTCAAGAGTTCGAGCCTCTTGTACCGCTCCAAATTCAGATTTATTTGAATGTTCATTCACTCGAGTAAATCGAATAGTTACTGAAACTTTAAATCAGACAGATGCGGTACTAGCTCAGTTGGTAGAGCGCAACCTTGCCAAGGTTGAGGTCAAGAGTTCGAGCCTCTTGTACCGCTCCAATCTCTCTTTTCACACCAATGATTAGACAGATACAGTTCCTGAAACTTTAAATCAGACCGAAGCGGTACTAGCTCAGTTGGTAGAGCGCAACCTTGCCAAGGTTGAGGTCAAGAGTTCGAGCCTCTTGTACCGCTCCAATCTCTCTTTTCATACGAATGATTAGACAGATACAGTTCCTGAAACTTTAAATCAGACCGAAGCGGTACTAGCTCAGTTGGTAGAGCGCAACCTTGCCAAGGTTGAGGTCAAGAGTTCGAGCCTCTTGTACCGCTCCAATCTCTCTTTTCATACGAATGATTAGACAGATACAGTTCCTGAAACTTTAAATCAGACCGAAGCGGTACTAGCTCAGTTGGTAGAGCGCAACCTTGCCAAGGTTGAGGTCAAGAGTTCGAGCCTCTTGTACCGCTCCAATTTCTTTTCTTTATATATCCCCTTATACTATCTTCCTTTATTTTACTTCTTAGTTCATTTATTTTAAAATCTACAAATCTACAAATCTACAAATCTACAAATCTACAAATCTACAAATCTATCGCTGCTAATTTTATTCTATGTCATTTAGACCAATTGCACTTATGAATTAAATGTTATAGTTGTCGGTCACTTAGTGCAGAAATTTAACTAAGCATTCGTTCTGAAACCAATGATAATGTCGAGGATTGACATGAAAGCCGATAATAAACTCAGTAAAATCGTTAAAAAAGTAACGTTACTTCCAAAATCTTGCCACGCGCCTGCGTTGTCGTTGGTCTTTGGGAAAGTAATTAAATTTGCTGGTACGTCAAAAGTACGTGTCGAAAAATTAGACTTTTCTGGTTCTAAACTTAGCTTGAAGAACCGTAAGCGCGTTCAGAATCATATTGGTGGTGTTCATGCCGCTGCAATGGCGTTACTTGGCGAGTCCGCGACGGGTTTTTTAATTGGTATGCATGTACCTGACAATCGTATTCCATTATTAAAAAATATGAATATTGATTATGTTCGTCGTGCTGCGGGTGATCTTACTGCGGTGGCAACATTAAGTGATGAGCAAATAAATTATATTCGTGAAACAGAGAAAGGTGATATCTCGGTACCTGTTGTTATCACGGACAGTGAAGGTAATGAGCCGATCAATGCTGAATTTATTTGGGCTTGGGTACCGAAAAGACGTTAACTTGTCATCATTCTTCTTTGTTATTGTTAGCTATCGCTATTTTATTACTATTTATTATATAAAATAATTTATGGGTTAATTTAACTATATAATTATAGGTACTTTTTTAGACCGGAAGCTCTATTCTTTGTTGTTGCTGCTTATATTGCTGAAAGAACTTGATTTTTACCCTTAACAAGAACATTGTGTAGCTCGTAAAAACAATCTTCAGTCAATCTTATCAAATTTACTTCCATTAGAGGTGTAGCATGTCGGTGTACGGTACCTTATGTTTTCTCGCAGCAATTGCCATTTTCATTGCATTTATTAATAGCAAAATTGGTAAAATGCAAACAACAATTGCGATAACAGCGGGATCAATAATACTGTCTTTAGGTATTGTGATTGCAGGCCAAAGCGGCTGGTTTCATTTAGAGGCAATCGCAACAGAGCAATTAAATAGTATCAACTTCGAAAGCTTCTTATTAAAAGGTATCCTAGGTTTCCTATTGTTTGCTGGCGGTTTAGGCATTAAATTGGCAAACATGAAAGATCAGAAATGGGAAATTACAGTCTTAGCGCTTGTTGCCACTTTATTCTCAACGGGCTTTGTTGGTGGGGTGTTATGGGGGTTTTGTCAGTTAGTTGGGATCCCATTGGACTTCATTTACTGTCTACTTTTTGGTGCGCTAATTTCTCCTACGGATCCGATTGCTGTTCTGGCGATTGTTAAGAACCTGGACGCTCCACAGCGTATTTCAACGCAAATCGAAGGTGAGTCATTATTTAATGATGGTTTTGGTTTAGTGATCTTCATGACGCTATTTACGGTGGCATTTGGCTCTGAAGCGCCAACAGTAAGCAGTGTGACTCAACTATTCTTGCATGAAGCGATTGGTGGCATTATTTATGGACTTGTGCTTGGTTTAGTATTCCATTATTTAATTAGTTCAACGAATGATCACTCAATGGAATTATTACTGACCATTGCTATCCCTACTGCAGGTTATGTATTTGCAGATGTGATCGATGTTTCTGGTCCGTTGGCGATGGTTGTTGCCGGTATTATGATTGGTAACTGGACGCGTCAAAAAGGCTTTTCGCCAGAAAGTGAATATCATTTGGATCACTTTTGGGAGTTGGTAGATGAATTCTTAAATGGCATTCTATTCTTGCTGATTGGTATGGCTATGTTGTTGTTTAGCTTCCATAAAGAAGATTGGATCTTGATGGTTTTTGCTATTCCATTAGTATTGTTAGCACGTTATTTGAGTGTTAAATTCTCTTATTTATTTTTCAATCGATTCCGTAGTTACAACCCATTATCCGTTAAGATCCTGACGTGGGGAGGCTTACGTGGTGGCTTGGCATTAGCGATGGCGCTGGCGATTCCTGCTGGTGTGTTTGTTATTCCAGAGAAAAATATCGATGTACGAGAAATTATTCTGGTGATGACTTACTCGGTTGTAGTGTTCTCGATTTTGGTGCAAGGCTCAAGCATTACTGGCTTGATCCATAAAGCTAAAGCGTGGGAAGCAGAGCAGCTTGTTAAGAAAGCGGATAAATAATTGTTAACCCTTTTGTAAGCTGTAAATTGAAATTGTGAATAGAAAGCGTGTAGGGGATTGTCCTCTACACGCTTTTTCTATTTATTAGCTAGCTATTAATCATGCATCGCGTGGCAGTGCTTTTTCAACCATGCGGATTAACTTATCCTTGGTCTTATCGATCTGCAATATCGGAATGATGTTGTCTGCTTTGGCTTGCTGTTGTTGCAGTGCCCAAGTGATATGTTCTTGCACCATCTCCGTTGTTTCTACAAACTTAGTTTCTAAAGCCTCGACAATTGCTGCGGAATAAGCTGCATTGCCTAGTGCTACTGAAATATTTCGTAACCAACGTTCATGACCAATACGACGAATCGGTGAGCCTTCCGTTTGTTTAAGGAAATAGGCTTCATTCCAGGCATACAGCGTCAATAACTCTGGCGAGTGCAGATTTGATCTTGGGTGAAAATCTTGCTCACCGGTAATTGCGGCAAATCTATTCCACGGACAGATCAACTGGCAATCGTCACAACCGTAGATGCGATTACCAATTAAGGGTCTAAATTGCTCAGGTATCGCCCCAAACAGCTCAATGGTGAGATAAGAAATGCAACGATTAGCATCGACACTGTAAGGTTCGACAATCGCTTGTGTTGGACAAATCTGTAAACACGCAGTACATTTACCACATTGATTTTCAATAGGTTTATCAATTGGTAACGGTAGGTTTATTAATATTTCACCAAGGAAAAACCACGAGCCTGCTTCCTTGTTTAAGATCAGAGAATTTTTACCTGTCCAGCCTAATCCGGCTTTTTCGGCCAAAGGTCGTTCGAGTAAAGGGCCTGTATCAACGAAGGGGCGAGCATCGAGCGTTTCACAATGTTCACTGATTTTTTGACCTAAATGTTTAAGGCGTTTTCGGATGATTTTATGATAATCACGACCCAGTGCATAGCGGCTAATATAACCCTTATTTTTTTGTTTTAAGGTTGTCGCCATTAATGCGTCGGGTGGTAAATAATCCATGCGCACGGAGATCACGCGAATGGTGCCTGGGTAGAGTTCTTCAGGGTGAGTACGCATGGTTCCGTAACGCGACATATAATCCATGTCGGCATGATAGCCATTATCTAACCAGGTTTGGAAATGTGGCTCGTAGGTCGATAAATCGGTATCTGCAATACCGACTTGTTGGAAACCAAGTTCTGCACCCCAGACTTTAATTTGCTGTGTAAGTTGTTGAAAGTCTATCGGAGGCATGATTTATTATCTGTCTATGAGTAAATTGAGGTAAAGTTTATCATATTGTGGTTTTCTTTGGGCTCGACAGTTTGTAGAATCTACATACCCGTACATTTTATAAGAGGCTGTCTTACGAAAGACAGATCTTGTTGTACAGATATGGGATAATGTAGTAGCACTGCTCAATATAGCGTTCTATTTTAATGTTTAAGGTACTCAAATTAGATGACAAATACAGTAAAAATTTTATTAGCTGATGAATCAGAAACCGTTGCTTTTGGTGCGAGCCTTGCACGTTTATGCGATAGCGCAACGACCATTTTTTTACATGGTGATTTAGGCGCTGGTAAAACGACATTAACCCGTGGTTTTGTGCAAGCACTGGGTCATCAAGGGAATGTTAAAAGCCCTACTTATACATTAGTTGAACCATATGAATTAGCTGATTGGAATGTGTATCATTTTGATCTCTATCGTTTAGCTGATCCTGAAGAATTAGAATTCATGGGGATTCGTGATTATTTTGATGATAATTGCCTGTGTTTAATTGAGTGGCCGCAGCGTGGTGAAGGTTTCTTACCTGCTGAAGATTTACAGATTACGCTGACTTATGTCGGAGAGCAGCGTGAAGTTGTGGTTGAAGGCCTGAGTGAGTTAGGCGTAACACTCGTTAATAAATTAGCTAATATAAATATAGGATAATAATGTTTAAACGGATTTTACTATTAAGCATCATTTACTTGTGCTTTATGCCATTAAGTTATGCTGCTAATACGGTGTATGCTATCCGGATTGTTGAGCATGCTGATAAAACAAGAATTGTTTTTGACCTGGCAAAAAAACCGTTATTTAACCTTTATGACCGTCACAAAAAGACACAGATCGTGGTGGATTTTGCTGGTACGCGTAATAAGGTTAATGTGAGTCAGCTAGCAAGGTTAAGCAGTAATATTACTCGTGTAGAACAAACCAAGTCGGCTAAATCTAGCGATTTACGTCTTATTTTTCATCTTGCCCAACCTATCAAGTATCGATTCTTTGAACTCGCGGGTAATAAAACCGCCAGAAATAGACTAGTTATTGATTTACCTGTTAAGCCGACACAGTCCGCAAAGTCCGTTATCAAACAAAAAAGTCCGGTTGTCGTTAAAAAAATAACGAAAAAACCAGTTGTTAGGCATCCAAAAAGAGATGTCGTGATCGCGATAGATGCCGGACATGGTGGTAAAGACCCTGGATCTATCGGTTTCAAAAAGTTTGTTGAAAAAGACATTACCTTAGCCATTGCGAAAAAAACAGTGGCAATTTTAAACCAGAAGAAAGGCATTAAAGCCGTTTTGATCCGTAAAGACGATCGTTATATTTCGTTAAATGAACGTTCTGCGATTGCGCGTAAATATAAAGCGGAGTTATTAGTGTCTGTGCATGCTGATGGTTTTACTTCATCAAAGCCATCGGGCGCATCAACGTTAATTTTATCGCAAGGTCGTGCGAATTATGAATTCAAGAAAAAGTTACGTGACGATAATGTCAACGGATTGTTAGGTGGCGTAGGTGATGCGATCAAAAATAGTAACGGTGCAGATGACCTACAATATACGTTTCTCGACCTCGGTAGGCAATATTCACAAGGAGCAGGTTATAACATTGCGTCATTAATTCATCACGAGTTAGCGAAAGTAACTGAAATGCATAAATCTAAACCGTACGAGCAAAGCTTGGCTGTATTGAAGTCATTGGATATTCCGTCGTTATTAGTGGAAACTGGTTTTGTTACCAACTATCGAGAAGGTAAAAAGTTAACTACAAGCCGTCACCAGTATAAAATTGCGAACGCGATTGCACAAGGTAGTTACTTGTATTTCCGTAATTCGCCACCAAAAGATACGTATTTGGCCTATATGCGAAATAGCATTCACGTGGTTAAAAAAGGTGACTCACTTTCTGTTATTGCCCGCAGTTATGGCACGACAGAATCGCGCATTAAACAAGTAAATAACTTAACTAAAAGTACCATATTTATTGGTCAAAAACTAAAAATCCCAACGAGTTAGGTGTGCCATGACAATTCAAATATTACCACCTCGATTAGCTAACCAAATTGCTGCTGGTGAAGTGGTTGAACGTCCTTCATCGGTCGTAAAAGAGCTTATTGAGAACAGCATTGATGCTGGCGCGACGCGTATTGATATTGATATTGAGAAAGGTGGCGCAAAGCTGATCCGACTTCGTGATAATGGTACTGGAGTGGAGAAGGACCAGCTTGGTTTGGCATTAAGCCGTCATGCTACCAGTAAGCTGGCTACGTTAGATGATCTTGAGTCGATAGATAGTCTTGGTTTTCGTGGTGAAGCATTAGCGAGTATCAGTTCGGTTTCTCGACTTACATTTACCTCTCGAACCAAAGCGCAAACCGAAGCATGGCAAGCCTATGCTGAAGGTCGGGATATGCAGGTTCAAATAAAGCCAGCTGCACACCCGATTGGCACGACGGTTGAAGTGATCGATTTGTTTTTTAATACGCCTGCTCGTCGCAAATTTTTACGTACCGATAAAACAGAATTTAATCATATTGATGAATTGGTGAAACGTATTGCGCTAAGTCGCTTTGATTTACAGATCACGCTGAAGCATAACGGCAAAGTGATTCGCAGTTATCGTCCCGCGAGTAGTATTGAACAACAAGAACGTCGTGTTGCCAGTATTACTAGCACCAACTTCATGGCGAATTGCATGGCATTGCACTGCGAACACAGTGATATAAAATTGTGGGGCTGGATCGGTTTACCGCATGATAATGCACCAATGGATGTGCAATACAGTTACGTTAATGGTCGTATGATGCGAGATAAGCTGATCAACCATGCATTACGTCAAGCTTATGAAGAAGCGACGGGTATCGCTGCGCCGCCTGCGTACGTATTGTTTATTGAAGTGTCTGTGCGTGAAGTCGATGTGAATGTACATCCTGCTAAACATGAAGTCCGCTTTCATCAAGCGCGTTTAGTGCATGATTTCATCTTTCAAGGTGTTTTTAAAGCTATTACTGAAGGTGTCAGTCCATCGATACCAGCGGCTGAGTTACCTGTTCAGGAACCGATTAGTTATCCTGGACAAGCACCTATCACCAGCAGTAGCAATGCCAGTGTTAACGAGCAGACTACTGGTCATGGTGTCGCGCATGGGGGAATTGTTGATAGCGTGGTTACCCCTGCATATAGTGATGCTATGCCGATGCAAAAGCAGCATGGTTATGGCGTTACAGATACGAGTCAGGGGAGTACAAGTGCAACGTCGTCGAGTTATGGTCAGCAGCGTCAATATATGCCTGATAAGCCTTCAGCTGGTGCTATCAAGCAATACAATCACTTGTTACAACCCAGCAAGGCTGAAATAACTGATCTGCAGCAAGCCGCAAGGAACACAGCGACTACAAATGTTAATCAAGGGCGTCAAGTTGGGACGCATACTCAGTCAAACGAGCAACATACAGTGCGAGTTAAATTACTCAGTTTAGTCGCAGATAATTACTTGTTATTGCAAGATGATGATGCACTCTTGCTCGCCGATGTACTAGCAATGTGGCAGATTAATTGCAAGATGCAGTTGCTAGCAACATGGGAACAAGGGGTTATATCACAACCTTTGTTATTGCCAATATCGATTAAGTTAGACAAAAATTTTGTCGAAACAGCAAAAAATCAGCAAAATTTGCTTAATCGTCTTGGTTTAGAGTTGAATTATAGCAATGCCGCCACCATTATCGTTAGAAAGGTGCCAGCACAATTACGCCAAGCGAATTTATCCGCTGTGTTACCTGAGTTGTTGCAACAGATAGTCCATCTATCCGAAAAGGCTACTGCCTCAGATGTTGCCCCCTTGTGCCATTGGCTTGCAATACAAGGTAGTCACGGATTGACCAAATTTACTTGGGAACAAGCGACTCAAATATATAGCCAATTTATCGAACAAGATAGCTGTGTACAACAGCAATATAGTTCTAAATTATTTGAGGAACTTGACTATATGTCTGTAATAGAGAGATTTAACTGTGACTCAACAGCAAACTAAATCATTACCGAAAGCTATCTTTTTAATGGGGCCTACGGCGTCAGGTAAAACGGATCTTGCTATTGAGTTAACAAAACAGCTGCCGTGTGAAATTATTAGTGTTGATTCGGCATTAATTTATAAAGACATGAATATCGGCAGTGCGAAACCAACGGCGGAAGAGCTTGCACAAGCGCCACACCGTTTGATTGATATTATTGATCCTGCAATGAGTTATTCAGCAGCTGATTTTCGTGCTGATGCTTTAAAACATATGCAATCGATCACAGAAGCAGGAAAAATACCGCTACTTGTTGGCGGGACTATGCTTTATTTTAAAGTACTGCTTGAAGGCTTATCGCCGGTACCAACATCGGTGCCTGAAATTAGACTGGCTATTGAAGCGGAAGCAAAACTACGTGGCTGGGAATCATTACATCAAGAGTTATCTTTGTATGATCCCGAGTCAGCAGCGCGTTTACATAAGAATGATGCACAACGCGTTTGCCGTGCGATTGAAGTTTATCGATTAACGGGTAAATCATTAACTGAATTAACTCAACGAAAAGGCGAAGCACTGCCTTATGACGTAGCACAATTTGCCATTGCACCATCAGATAAAGCCGTATTACACGAGCGTATCGAACGGCGTTTTAAATTGATGATTGAGGCGGGTTTTGAAGCGGAAGTACAAGCTTTGTATCAACGTGATGACCTGCATCTTGATTTACCGTCGATGCGTTGTGTCGGTTATCGTCAGATGTGGGAATACCTAGATGGCAACATGGATCATGATGAGATGGTGTTTCGCGGTGTAGTAGCAACAAGACAATTGGCAAAGCGTCAAATGACGTGGTTAAAAAGTTGGAACGATCTAACGTGGTTAGACTCCAAAGCAGATGACAATTTAGAAAAAGTTTTATTATCAGTTGGCTAGAGCCTATTTTTAAGTTGTATACTGATAATTATCGGTTATATTTTTCATTATAATAAAAATCTAATTTTTAAAAGGAAACTATTGATGGCTAAGGGACAATCATTACAGGACCCGTTTTTGAATGCATTACGTCGCGAACGGATTCCTGTCGCAATTTATTTAGTTAACGGTATTAAGCTACAAGGCCAAATCGAGTCATTTGACCAATTTGTTATTTTACTAAAAAATACCGTGAGTCAAATGGTATACAAACATGCTATTTCAACGGTTGTACCGGCTCGTCCGTTACAACATGGTATTCAAGCTGACGGTGAAAGTGATAAATAATTCTTTGAAATTTAAACTAAAAAATCTTGTGAGTCATATACTCATAGGGAGTCGTGAAGTTGTTTGATCGCCATGAAGCAGGTGAACGTGCCATATTAGTGCACGTTAACTTTAATGATGAGGGCAACCGAGAAGATCTGCATGAATTAGAAATGCTGGTTTCCTCTGCAGGTGTAGACGCGTTATCTGTGGTAACAGGTTCGCGTTCAAGACCACACCCTAAATATTTTGTTGGTTCAGGTAAAGCAGAAGAAATTGCAGAAGCAGTAAAGCTTTATCAAGCAGATATTGTTATCTTTAACCATGCCTTAGCACCACGTCAAGAGCGTAACTTAGAAGCGTTAATTGAATGTCGTGTTGTTGACCGTACAGGCCTGATTTTAGATATATTCTCTCAACGTGCTCGTACTCATGAAGGTAAATTACAAGTTGAATTAGCGCAACTGCGCCACATGTCAACCCGATTAATTCGTGGTTGGACGCATTTAGAACGCCAGAAAGGCGGTATCGGTATGCGTGGTCCAGGTGAAACTCAGCTTGAAACGGATCGCCGTTTATTACGCGTACGTATAGACAGTATTTTACGTCGTTTAGACAAAGTGGTAACCAAGCGTGATCAAGGTCGTCGCTCACGTAAGCGTCGTGAAATACCGACAATTTCGTTAGTAGGTTATACCAATGCAGGTAAATCAACGCTGTTTAATCGTTTAACCGATTCTGAAGTGTACGCTGCCGATCAATTGTTTGCGACGTTAGACCCAACACTACGCCGTATTGCGGTTGCTGATGTTGGTGAGGTGGTTTTAGCTGATACAGTTGGCTTTATTCGTCACTTACCACATGATTTGGTCGCTGCTTTTAAGGCCACATTGACGGAAACGCGAGAAGCGGATCTACTTTTACATGTAATTGATTGTGCAGATGAAAATATGCACGGTAATATTATAGAAGTAAATTCGGTATTAACCGAAATTCATGCGGGTGAAGTGCCTGTTTTAATGGTATATAACAAAGTCGATAAGCTTGATGATGGTCGTTGTCGTATTGATTATGATGATGACGGTAAGCCGGTTAATGTATGGCTATCTGCAATGTCAGGCGAAGGTACAGAGTTTTTATATCAAGCATTAACGGAGTTACTGGCAAGTACCATGAAAGTGGTCAAGTTACAGTTACCCGCAATGCAGGGTAATGTAGTAAGCCATCTATATAATCTCGATTGTATTGAGCATGAGGCGTTTGCTGAAAATGGTGACTGGCTACTCGACATTAGAATGACTATGATTGATTGGCAACGTTTGAAAAAACACAAATGTAATAACATTGAAGATTTTATCCTTCAGCACTAGGCTGATATCATTAATATTTTCCCGAAACTATCTGGTAATGGAGATGCAAATGGCTTGGAATGAGCCCGGAAATGGCGGTAATAAAGATCGCGACCCTTGGGGACAAAAAGGTAAAGAGCAGGGACCCCCTGATCTTGACGAAGTATTTAAAAAGCTAACCAGCAAGTTTGGTGGCGGTAAAGGCGGTAAGTTCTCTGGCGGTGCTAACTTTAATAAAGTTGGTGTATCTCTAGTGCTTGGTGTACTTGCCGTGATCTGGGTGGTCAGTGGTTTCTATACGATCAAAGAAGCTGAACGTGGCGTGGTATTACGTTTAGGTCAGTATTCAAAAACGGTAGAACCGGGTTTATCTTGGTTACCGACGTTTATTGATCGTGTGATCCCTGTTGACGTTAAGAGCATTCGCTCTATGCCTGCTTCTGGTTCAATGTTAACCAAAGATGAAAACGTGGTTGACGTAAAAATGGATATTCAATATCGCGTTATTAATTCGCGTGAATATCTATTTAGCGTAACAAATCCGGATGACAGCTTACATCAAGCGATTGACAGTGCATTACGTTTCGTTATCGGTCATACGACAATGGATGATGTGATCACAACGGGTCGTGAAGTTGTACGCCAAAGTACCCGTGAAAACATTGAAGCTATTATTGATGAGTATCACATGGGTATTGAACTTGTTGATGTCAACTTCTTGTCTGCACGTCCACCGGAAGCAGTTAAAGATGCATTCGATGATGCGATTGCTGCACAAGAAGATGAACAACGTTATATCCGTGAAGCCGAGGCTTATGCGCGTGCAATTGAACCAACAGCACGTGGTAAAGTGAAACGTATTGAACAAGAAGCACAAGCCTACCAACAGCAAATTGTGTTAAAAGCACAAGGTGAAGTAGCACGTTTCGAAAGTCTATTGCCACAGTATCAGCTTGCACCGGAAGTAACGCGTCAACGTTTATATCTAGAAACAATGGAAGCGGTTTATTCAAATACAACGAAAGTTGTGGTTGATACTAAAGGTACTGGCAACATGCTATATCTACCATTAGATAAGATCATGAATGCTAATGCCGCTGATACTAAACCGACTCGTGCGGCAAACACAGTACCAGCACCGCAACAACCAGCGAAATCAAATAACCGTTATCAGTATCCAGATACGAATAGTAGTAATGTTCGTCCTGATCGTTTTAACACAGGGAGAAACTAAGCTATGAATCAATTAAAAGCAGTTATTTTAGTACTTGTGCTATTACTTGGTTTCTCGTCTTTCTTTGTGGTAAACGAAGGTGAACGTGCGCTAGTAGTTCGTTTTGGTAAAGTACTTAAAACAGGTGATGAAGCGAAGGTTTATCTTCCGGGCCTTAACTTTAAAGCACCCTTTATCGATTCAATTCGTGTATTAAGCTCTCGTTTACAAACGCTTGATGGTAACGCTGACCGTTTTGTTACTTCTGAGAAGAAAGATTTAATTATCGATTCTTACGTGAAATGGCGTATTGAAGACTTTGAGAAGTTTTACCTTGCAACGAATGGCGGTAACTTCTTACAAGCAGAGTCTTTATTACAACGTAAAATTACCAATGGCCTACGTAATGAAATTGGTAACCGTACTATTAAAGATATCGTTTCTGGCCAACGTGGCGAAGTAATGGAAACGGCATTGAAACGTATGGCTCGTTCATCTGAGCTAGGTATCCTAGTTGAAGACGTACGAATTAAGCAAATCAATCTACCGGAGGAAGTTAGTAACAGTATCTTCCAACGTATGAGTGCAGAGCGTCATGCTGTAGCGAAAGAACACCGTTCGCAAGGTTATGAACAAGCTGAGATCTTAAAAGCAGAAGTGGATGCGAAAGTAACCGTAATGCTTGCTGATGCAAATCGTCAAGCACGTGAACTACGTGGTAAAGGTGATGCAGACGCAGCGAAGATTTATGCTGATACGTACAATAAAGATGCCGAGTTCTATGGTTTCTTACGTAGTCTGCAAGCTTACTCTAAGAGCTTTAGCAATAAGTCTGATGTATTAGTTATTTCACCAGAGAGTGATTTCTTCAATTACATGAAAGGCTCTGCTATAAAATAGCGATTACTTGTCAATAAATAACAAAAAGGCCGTTGCTATCTTGGATAGTAGCGGCCTTTTTTATTGTGTTAACTTATTGCTATAACATGCTTGTTGACTGTCATTATCCTATGGTTACTTATGAATAATGGGCTTCAATTTCTTCGAGTACTTGTAAAGTCCAAGTGGCAATGCGTTCATCAGTCAGATCGTATTGGCTGTCTTCATCGAGTGCTAAGCCTAAAAATTGACTCTCGTCTTCTGTTAATGCTTTTGAAGCCACGAATTCGTAACCTTTATTTGGCCACTGGCCGATGAAGTTAATACCTTTGCCCTGCAGCTCGTCAAATAACATACCCATTGCATCCAGGAACCATTCGCTATAGTTAACCTGATCGCCAAGACCAAATAGCGCTACAGTTTTACCCGCCAGGCTAATACCTGCAATATCAGACCACAGATCACCCCAGTCTTCCTGAAGTTCGCCATAATCCCAAGTAGAAATACCAAATAGAACGACGTCATAGGTTTCTATATCAGTAAAACCCGAGTCTTTTATGTCATGTAAGTCGACAAGTTCTGCACCAATTTCAGCTTGGATCTTTTCCGCAGCGATGGTGGTATAAAAAGTAGTGGAGCCGTAATATAAACCGATTTTCATTATCTACATCCAAAGACAGTGTTGCTAATCATACTATGTGTTAATAAATACTATGTGTGAATCATGTTCTGAGCGATCAGTTGCTCATCGGTACGCATAGTAACATGAGATAATTGTACTATAATTCATGTTTATTTATACAGTGTTGTTATACTGGTGAAACAGTGATGACAATTGTAATCGTACTTGTACTTTTAATCGTAATAGCAGCATAGGGCATTCGCTTGGAAAAGATTGAAATAATAGAACAGTTTTTAGATATTATGTGGCATGAACGTGGATTATCAGATAATACCCTGACCTCTTATCGTAATGATTTAAGCCAATATCATCACTGGTTAGCGCAACACAAGCAGCAAATATTAACCGTTGATAGTATTGAAATTCAATCGTTTATGGCTAGTCGTTTTGATTTGGGCTACAAAGCCAGTAGTACCGCGCGCCAGCTGAGTGCGATCCGTCGCTTCTATCAATATCTCTATCGTGAGCAGATACGCGATGATGATCCGACCGCTTTACTCATTAGCCCAAAACTACCGCAGCGTTTACCGGATGATTTATCAGAAGCGGAAGTGGATGCACTATTGGCTGCACCCACATTGGACGATCCGATCCAATTACGTGATAAAGCCATGATGGAACTGCTATATGCAACAGGATTACGGGTATCTGAATTAGTTGGCTTGAGCATGGAATCTGTGAGCTTACGTCAAGGGTTAGTTCGGGTGACGGGTAAGGGTGGTAAGGAACGTTTGGTGCCTATGGGCGAAGAAGCTGTGTATTGGACCGAGCGCTTTATTGCCGAAGGTCGCGCAACCTTATTAAAAGGATTAACGTCCGATGTGGTGTTTCCTTCCAGACGTGGTAACTTTATGACTAGGCAGACCTTCTGGCATCGTCTTAAACATTACTCGCAAGTTGCAGGTATTACTACGCATTTATCACCGCACACTTTGCGGCATGCGTTTGCTACCCATTTGTTGAACTATGGCGCCGATCTACGTGTAGTTCAAATGTTACTTGGTCATAGCGATTTATCAACGACACAAATTTATACGCATGTGGCAACAGCACGATTAGAGCAACTGCATAGTGAGCACCATCCTCGAGCGTAATAACGCTGGTGACACGGCATTAGCAAGGATTAAGGCTAGTGATAAATAATGAATTCTGTTAATTTATCGAGTATAGAGATCCATTAAGGATAAGAGCGGAGAACATATGTTAAAGAAAGTAATGATTACAGCCGTTGCTGTAGGTTTAGTAGGGAGCTTTATACTTGGGATTGATGGTAGTCCTGATCAGGCGTTAATTACGACACCGACGGTTCATACTGAACAATCTACCAATGTCGTATTATCAGCTGATCACCAAGATATTTCACGCTTATTAGCTGAAAAACTTAACTTTAAAGTATCGAGTGTAAGTGACAGTGCTATTCCCGGTTTATTTGAAGTCGCTACCGATCAAGGTATTTTCTATGTTAATGCAGATGCTTCGAACCTTATCCAAGGCACTCTTTACCAAGTTAATGATAACGGGGTTACGGATCTTACCGAACAAGCAATGGGTAAAGTTCGCCAGCAAGCAATAAAAGAATTCGCAGGTGATACCATTAATTACCTTGCTGAAAATGAAAAGTACAGCATTACGGTATTCACGGATATTAACTGCGGTTACTGTCGTAAATTACATAACGAAGTCGCGCAACTGAATCAGCTTGGTATTAGTGTTAAATATTTAGCATTCCCACGTGGGGGGATCAACTCTAAGACTTATCAAGATATGGCGTCAATTTGGTGTGCCAAAGACAGTGCGCAAGCGATGAACAACGCAAAACGTGGTAGTAAAATAATTCCTGAAGTATGTACAAATACAGTTGCACAGCAATATGAACTTGGTCGACGTTTAGGTGTGACGGGTACGCCTGCAATTGTTTTGGAAAACGGACAAATGCAACCGGGTTACGTGCCTGCTGAGCAGCTTCTTAGTATGCTAAAAAATATGGATAAATCTTGAAAAAACAAATTAAACGCCGCGATAATGTAGGTAGTGACGGTATATCTGCAGCTGTGCCTGCATTATTACGCCAAATTTATGCCAGTCGTGGTGTGAAGTCAGATCAAGAATTAGAGAAAGGCGCTAAAAACTTATTACGTCCAAATCAACTTAAAGGTATGACTGCTGCGTGTGATTTATTAGTCAGCGCGTTAGAACAAAATCAACGTATTATCATTGTTGGTGATTTTGATGCCGATGGCGCAACGAGTACCGCATTATCGATGCTTGGTTTTAAAATGCTAGGCTATCGTAATGTTGATTTTTTAGTCCCTAATCGCTTTGAATTTGGTTATGGCTTAAGTCCTGAAATTGTTGATCTTGCTGCAGCAAATGGCGCGCAATTGATCATGACCGTGGATAACGGTATTTCTAGTATTGCGGGTGTTGCTGCCGCAAAAGCGCTAGGCATTAAAGTGCTCGTGACCGATCACCATCTGCCGGGTAACGAAATACCGAATGCTGATGCTATTGTTAATCCTAATCAACATAGCTGTACATTCCCAAGTAAAAATCTTGCTGGCGTAGGTGTTGCCTTTTACGTCATGTTGGCATTGCGTAGCGCGCTGCGTGAACAAGATTGGTTTGCTAAGCAAGGTTTAACAGAACCTAATTTAGCCTGCCTGCTGGATATTGTTGCGCTGGGTACGGTTGCCGACGTTGTCCCATTAGATGCTAATAACCGTATTCTAGTACATCAAGGCCTACAGCGTATCCGCGCCGATAAATGTCGGCCCGGCATTAAAGCTTTGATCGAAATTGCCAATCGTAATCAAGCACAGCTTTGCGCAAGTGATCTCGGTTTTGCATTAGGGCCAAGATTAAATGCAGCGGGGCGCTTAGATGATATGTCTGTTGGCGTAGCAACGCTGTTGTGTGAAGATCTTAATAACGCGCGTCGTTTTGCTGGCGAACTTGATAGCCTGAATGAAGAGCGTAAAGAAATTGAGAATTCGATGCAGCAAGAAGCACTGGTTATCTTAAAAAGTGTTGATTTTGATGCAGGACAAGTACCTTACGGGATTTGCCTATTTCAAGATGATTGGCATCAAGGTGTGGTTGGTTTAGTTGCATCTCGAATTAAAGAGCGTTTTCACCGCCCTGTTATCGCTTTTGCTGATGCAGGCGAAGGGGAAATAAAAGGTTCTGCACGTTCAATACCTGGCTTGCACTTACGTGATGTTTTAGAGTTACTTGATATTCGTAATCCGGGTATGATCTTGAAATTCGGTGGGCATGCGATGGCGGCTGGTTTGTCTTTACGTCTTGATTGTTATGATGAATTTGCGAAACAGTTTAACGCCTTAGTGCAGGAGCTATTAACGGAAGAGCAGTTAACTGGTGTGGTATTAAGTGATGGTGAACTACCGAGTGATCAACTGTCATTGCCAACAGCAGAACTAATCAAAGAAGCTGCACCCTGGGGCCAGATGTTCCCAGAACCGATCTTTGATGGTATTTTTAAATTACGTGAGCAACGCCTTGTGGGTAAAAAACATTTAAAAATGATGTTGGAACCTGAAAGTGGTGGACCCCTAGTGGATGCGATTGCTTTTAATGTTGATTTAGAGGTATGGCCTGATGCTTCTGTGCAGAAGATTGAGCTAGCCTACAAGCTTGATGTGAACGAGTTCCGTGGTAAGCGCAGTTTGCAGTTTATGGTTGAGCATTTACAGCCATTACGTTAATCGGAATTTTTCCGAAACTCACGTTGATAGCTTTTAGCAATCGAATGTTTAGTTTTAATCGTCTTTAACTATTTGTCGTTTGTCATTATAGTTATTACCTCTTCTACAGCAATCCTGCTTTAAGATAAGGATATAGACCATGACTATGCAACGCGTAATGAATGAAATGAAAATTAATGCTCCAAGTATTCCCTGTGGTACGTCACTGGTCGCCGTGGTTGATTTGTTTGCTAAACACCAAATTAATGCAGTGCCCGTGGTTAACTCGACGAATGAAGTGATTGGCTTTGTTTCTGAATCAGATTGCTTACAAGCGCTTATTAGCGGCAGTTACCACTGTGATAAACCTGCGATTGTGAACGATGTGATGAGCAAAAATGTCGTTAGCGTATCGCCACAAGACAGTATTATTGATATTGCAATTCGCATGAAAAAAGACAATTTGAGTGTTTACCCTGTTGTTGAAGATCGCAAGTTGGTCGGTATCATTCGTCGTGGTGATATTCTGCAAGTATTAGCAGAAAATAATAACCAATGTAGTCAAGTCAGCTAATCTCCTTGGTTGCCATTATTTTCAAGCCATGCTCCAGTAGCGTGGCTTTTTGCTATTTTACTGCCGTCATATTTTCCCTCGTTTTTATTTATCGCCATTTATTTCTATTTATTTTCTTATATTATCGATTAATTTGCTGTTTTCTTAATCTTCCTCTGTATATCCGTGAGTGAATTCGGTAAAATTTGCTGTTGTATAAAATCCCATAGTTAGAACTATATACTTAGCAGCATGCTGATGAACATACCGATATTCGCATGTATCATGCTAAGTACAACTAGAGTAGAGCAGAATCATGTTTGAAGTAAATCCAGTACTGAATAAATTAAAGGAGCTAGGCGAACGTGCTGAGCTGCTTCGGGGGTACCTTTGACTACGATGCAAGTAAAGAGCGTCTAGAAGAGGTATCTGCGGAATTAGAGTCATCGGAAGTATGGAGTGACCCTAAATATGCCCAAGAATTAGGTAAAGAACGCGCGTCATTAGAATTGATCGTAAAGACGATTGATGATCTCGACACGGGTTGTGATGACGTTGAAGGTTTGGTTGAACTGGCAGTTGAAGCTGAAGACGAAGAAACATTTGCTGAAGCACAACATGAAATTTTAGGTTTAGAAGCACAACTCGCTAAACTTGAGTTTCGTCGTATGTTTTCTGGCAAACATGATGCAAATGATTGTTATCTTGATATCCAATCTGGCTCCGGTGGTACTGAAGCACAAGATTGGGCAAACATGCTATTGCGTATGTTCTTACGATGGGGTGAGGCACACAAATTTAAAGTTGAGCTGATCGAAGTTTCAGCTGGCGATGTAGCCGGAATCAAAGGTGCCACTATCCGTTTAGGTGGTGAATATGCTTATGGTTGGTTACGTACCGAAACAGGTGTACACCGTTTAGTGCGTAAATCGCCGTTTGATTCAAGTGGCCGTCGTCATACTTCGTTTGCATCGATATTTGTATATCCAGAAATTGATGACAGCATCGAGATTGATTTGAATCCATCTGATTTACGTATTGACGTTTACCGTGCTTCGGGCGCAGGTGGTCAGCACGTAAATACCACAGAATCAGCGGTACGTATTACTCACTTACCAACCAATCTTGTTGTACAATGCCAAAATGATCGCTCTCAGCACAAGAACAAAGATGCGGCGATGAAACAAATGCGTGCGAAGTTGTTTGAATATGAAATGCAAAAACAAAACGCTGAAAAACAAATAGCAGAAGACGCTAAATCAGATATCGGTTGGGGCAGTCAAATCCGTTCTTACGTACTGGATGACTCACGCGTAAAAGATTTACGTACAGGTGTTGAAACACGCAACACACAAGCCGTTTTAGACGGTGATTTAGACAAATTTATTGAAGCCAGCCTGAAATCAGGCCTGTAAAAAAATAGGGTTAAACAATGACTGAACAGTTACAAGATGAAAACAAACTGATTGCAGAACGTCGCGCGAAACTAGATCATATCCGCACAAACTGTAAAGCAAATGGCCACCCTAATGACTTCCGTGTAAAACATAAGTCGGCAGATTTACAGGCTGAATTTGGCGAAAAGTCAAAAGAAGAGCTGATTGAAATGCAGCATGTGGTAAGCATCGCGGGTCGTATCATGGCTAAACGTGGTCCTTTCCTTGCTATCCAAGATACATCTGGTCGCATTCAAGCATACGCATCGAAAGACGTGCAAAAAGCACAAAAAGCTGACCTTGGTGGTTTAGATATTGGTGATATCGTTGGTATTACTGGCGCACTAAACAAATCAGGTAAAGGCGATCTTTACGTTGAAATGACTGACTACGTGCTATTAACTAAAGCACTACGTCCATTACCAGAAAAATTCCATGGTCTAACTGACCAAGAAATGCGTTACCGTCAACGTTATGTTGATCTGATCGTAAATGCTGAATCGCGTAATGCATTCATCGTCCGTTCTAAGCTGGTAACTGCTATCCGTAACTTCATGGTATCAAAAGATTACATGGAAGTTGAAACGCCAATGATGCATGTGATTCCAGGTGGCGCAACAGCGCGTCCATTTATCACGCACCATAACGCACTTGATCAAGCAATGTATCTACGTGTAGCACCAGAACTATACCTTAAGCGTTTAGTGGTTGGTGGTTTTGATCGTGTATTCGAAATTAACCGTAACTTCCGTAACGAAGGTCTATCACCTCGTCACAATCCTGAATTCACTATGATGGAATTCTACCAAGCTTATGCTGATTACAATGACTTGATGGATTTCACTGAAGAAATGCTAAGCACAGTAGCAGTTGAAGTACTTGGTGCTACGTCTATGCCTTACGGTGATGATACTGTTGAATTTGGTGGCAAATACACACGTATTAGCATGCTAGATGCAATCAAACAGTACAACCCTGAGCATGAAGTTATTCAAGCACTAACTAACGAAGGTGTTCAAGATCGTGAGTTAATGGTTTCTATTGCTAAATCACTGAACATGAAGATAGAGAAATTCTGGACTTGTGGTCAATTACTGGAAGAGATCTTTGGTGAAACTGCTGAACCACAACTGATTCAGCCTACATTCATCACTGGCTACCCAGCTGATATTTCGCCACTAGCACGTCGTAGCGATGATAATCCATTCTTCACTGACCGTTTTGAGTTCTTCATCGGTGGCCGTGAAGTTGCAAATGGTTTCTCAGAGCTTAACGATGCGCAAGACCAAGACGAACGTTTCAAAGCACAAGTTAATGCAAAAGATGCGGGTGATGATGAAGCGATGTATTACGATGCAGATTACATCACTGCACTAGAGCACGGTTTACCACCAACAGCAGGTCAAGGTATTGGTATCGACCGTTTAGCTATGTTATTTACCAATACACATACTATTCGTGACGTTATCTTATTTCCTGCTATGCGTCCGCAAGCAAATAGCTAATTAGTGGCATCAATAATGATGCTTTAATTAATGAATATAAAAGCCCTGTGAGAGAAATCTCACAGGGCTTTTTACTAAGTGTATGTTTTACGGCGGCTTTCTATTGGAAAGTTAGAATCATCTCCCGTTATTCCTGCTTCAGCCCATTCACTTCTTTCTATTTCTTGAATATAGACTGTTATTTTATCAAGCGGTGCACCAGTCACTTCATGTGTTGTTTTGGTTAGTTCCTGCAGTAACTTTTTTTTCATTTCTTTATCGTCACTTTTCCACGTCGTTACATTGATAATTGGCATAGGTTAGTCCTCTGTTACTGATTTGATTTATTAAATGTTGTCACGGCATTACGATAAGCCGTTATCGCATTCATACAGGCTGGAACTCCGGCATAAATGGCCATTTGTATGACTATTTCAAGTAACTCTTTCTCTGTCACACCGACATTCAAAGACGCCCTCATATGCAGCTCAAGCTGTGGTTGAGCGTTACCCGAGGTGATTAAGGACGCGACGGTTATCATTTCTCGTGTTTTAATATCAAGCCCTGGCCTGCCAACGACATCTGCAAAAGCATAATTAACAATTAGCTTGGGAAGCTCATCATCTAATTCCCCTAACTTTGAGATGACTTGATCAGCTAGGCCAGGCTGCAAGGTATTCATTATCTCTTTACCGTACTCTGATATATCGGTTGTGTGTGCACTCATAGGTTATCTCCAACTAGTTGTGAAGGAGCATCATTGATATTGCTCGGAATAATTGAAATCATAAATAGCGATATAACGATCGCGGTACCTGAAAAACTCATTAATACAGTGAAATCAAAGTTTGCCATTATCCATGCGCCAAATAGCGCGCCTGTACCTATAGCACTGTTAAATATGGCGACATAAATGGCTGACGCTGGAAATGCATCCTCTTGGGCAATGCGTAACACCCAAGTTTGGAAACCAACAAAAATACCAGAAACGGATATACCCCAAAATATAATTAACGCAAAAATAGCGGTTTGGTTAAGTGAGCTAGAAAAAATACCGAGAATAAGTAAGCTTACGGCAACCATGGCAACGGATAATAAGATTAATGGTTTAAGATATCGGTCAATGAACATACCTGTAATGAAGTTACCCATTAATCCAGCAATACCGAATGTAAATAGTGCGATGGAAATGAAGTTATCGCTAATCGCCTTTGACGCATGTAAGTAGGGTTCAATAAACGTAAACGCGCTAAAATGTGCTGTGATTGCCAATAATGTCGCAATATAAATTTTAGATAATACCGGATTGCTAATGACATCTTTTAAGACTGAAATACCGATAGCATGTTGTGATTTAATATTTGGAACTAACAGTAATATCCCCAAAAGTGAAAAAACACTTAAAGCAGAAATTATCCAAAATGCCATTTGCCAGCTTAAGTTGGTACCGATGACGTTAGCAATCGGAATACCGAAAACACTCGCTGCTGACACACCACCAAAAACAATGGATGTGGCAAGTCCAACATGGCGGGCAGGCACCAGAGACATAGCAAGCGCGCCTATCATTGCCCAAAATGCACCATGAGCAAGAGCACCAATGACTCTGGCTGCGACGAACCAGTAATAGTCAGTCGTTACCGCACATAAGATATTTGAAATAAGTAAAATAAGCATCAGTGTGATAAGTAATGTTTTTTTCGGTAGGTTCCCCAAAAATGCAGAAGATAAAAGCGCACTTATTGCCCCTATCCATGCATAAAATGTCACTGTGAGCCCAATCATTGATTCTGATTGTTGTAGTCCTTCAGCCATTGGTGTTAATAAGCCAATAGGGGCGAGTTCTGCGGTAACAATAGTAAATGTAGCGATCGCTAATATGATGATTGATAGCCACATTTTTAAGTTCGATGTTTCTAAAGAACTGTTCGTTTCTGTGTTGTTCATTATATTCCCCTACTATCCATTTGAGATCTAGTTTGTCACCTAAAGGTATTTGGTCATATAGTATGACTTCGTACTATATGACTATTGCATATCGTGAATCGCAAAGTCCAGCTTTATGGAGTGATTATATTAATAACAAATAATTATGTTTAAAATTGGTGTTTATTTGGTTGTATCTACCAATTTAGGAGTGCGTCGTTATATGGTTACTGCAGGTGATTAGATTGAAAATAGCAGTTAATTACACTTTAAATCAATGAGTTGATGTTTAAGAGTAAAACAATGTACCTTTGGCGATACTGTTTTACTCTTTACATAATAAGCTTACTTAAAGATTATTGCTTATCTTGGTTAGAATTGATTTGAATGCGGCTTTTTCATCTTCATCTAATGACTTGGTTAAGCTTGCTAACCAATTAAGTTGAGATGTTACTGCTTGATCTAAGATCGTTTGGCCTTCAGCTGTTAATTTTACCGTCAACGAACGTCGATCTGTTTTTGATGCTTCTCGTACTGCGAAACCACGTTTTTCAAGCGAGTCTATCGTTGAAGTGATTGATG
Source organism: Moritella sp. 5 (assembly GCF_018219455.1). NCBI lineage: Bacteria > Pseudomonadati > Pseudomonadota > Gammaproteobacteria > Alteromonadales > Moritellaceae > Moritella > Moritella sp. 5. Next base: position 4,501,450 of record NZ_CP056122.1, on the reverse strand, counting down.
CTCTCGTTAAACCCGTTAAGCTTGAAATTTCGTGAGGTGCTGCAGATTCTTTATCATTAATCATCAGCATTGAAACAAAACGACCTTCAAGTAACTCAAACTGATTAAGGTTGTTAACGCAAGTATTTGTTAATTCATTACTAAGCGTAAAAAATTGGCCCAGTAAAGCAATGGCTTCACTATCTACGTCTCTCTTTTTAGCTTCTTTGCAGAGCGTTACATATTTAGGGTTCATTAATTTGACCTCACTGTTCATTATATCGTCCTAATATATTAATTCATCATATTGTTTGGTACCTTATTATATGTCAATTAATTGTATGGTTGGTAAATATAGTCGTCCTTTTCCATCTAACCTCCGTTATTTTGTGTTGAATTCTTGGAAAGAAGCCCCTGTCAATTTTAGCTGTGCATGAATGTCTCCGCCGAGTCCATAAATACCAATAGCGCCGCCATTAGAACATTGACTACTCATGTATAAAACGACAATGTTGATAATGCGATTACCTCCCTCTATTGGAAAGGGGTTTTGCATTATTGATTTAAATATCGCACAACCATACTCATCACTTACAAAGCAGTGGGGAACACCCAAAGGACCTGGCCTTGTTGGATTTAATGGATTAAGATCGTGTTCTCTAAGCGCCATCACTGTGTATAAACTGTTTGGTATTAGATGCTTGAAACGGATACTGAACTTAGCATCACGTTGGTTACCCAATGCCTCAACGGTTAAGTGACCTTCCGCTTTTACCCATTGGTTTAGTGTGATTGGCTGAGCGTTTTGACGACTATGTTCAAGTTCAAAATCAGGCACTGCGTCGTGTAGCGGTAAGCTGGCACGTATCACGTCTTTGCTATCCGCATTTTGCTGGGGCGCAAAGCACATCTCGTAATTATTACAGGGCAGTGGCAACGGTAGTGTGTACAAAGGTTGATCCCCGTATTCACCTAGGTCGGTTAAGTCGAGTTCGGAGACAATATCGTACTCCGCTAAGGAACCGAAGTGGGGGAGTTCAGAGTGCGGGGAGACAATGGCTGCTCCCCATGTTGCTGAAACTTGGTGATCTCCAATCCGTTTGTTAATCATGCCGATCACCACAAAGTTTCCCTCTTGATCCCAGACTTCACTCGGTGGGTAGAGCGGTCCTTGTGTTGTTACTCTTAATGCATATTGTCGTTTCATCACCTGCCCCTTGTTACGATAAGAACAGGTAAGTGCATTGGTAATATCTACACTTACCTGCCTGCTATGTCATGTAGCAACAACACAGTTATGTAATAAAAAAAGTTATGGAATAAAAAGTTATGCCGCAACAAAAATACGAGTATAAAGACCATCAGCACCACCAGTGATGTATTGATCACCGGCCTCTTTGACTATCTGTTGGTATTTCGGTGTTAGGAATATATCAGCCATGTATTGGTTACTGTCTCCGTTGAAGCCGGATAAGAACATGACCCCTGGTTGGGTGCTAAATAGCGTTCGATAAGCAAGGAAGCAATCAATCTGTGAAGCGCCACGTACAACTTCAAAGATAGTATCTTCACGCCAATTCAGATAAGCGTCTTTTACAGATAATGGCACTTCAATGTAGCGTAATTGCAACTTCTCTGTAGTTGGTAGCGCGGTGTCAATTGGTTTGACAGTGTCTTCAAGTTGAAAGACTTGTTGACGAATATCACTACTTAATAAAGGTGATAGCTCGGTCATGAATGCTTCACGTTGGATCATTAATTTTTCGAGGTCACTGAATTTTTCAACAGCAATAAGTTCTAAAAAATGGTTTTTGTTTTCTTCTAAGTAGTAACATTTTCGCACAGAACCGGATGGTAAATCTGTATTGCCTGCGTTGGACCAAATATCCCATGCTGCAGTGGATTTTGAATTTAGGGCAATAACTTCTGAGCTAATAATTAGGTTGTTTTTCATAACGATTTCCTTCAAAAATGAGTAAAGTATGGTTGAAAATTAAATCATTATTCGGTGAGCGCATAACTACGCATAGCTTGCTCGGTATAGCGAGTTCCTTGGACATGAAAATTAGCACTCAGTGAGTTCAGTAAATTCATCTCGTCCGCACTAAGCGTTACTTGCATTGCGTTGATATTTTGTTGTAAATATTTTTGTTGTTTGGTTCCCGGTATTGGGATCACCGCCGGAGATTTATGCATTAACCAAGCAAGTGCTAGTTGTGCTGGAGTGCTGGATTTTGCTTGTGCTAATTCAGTTAATGCTGTGGTTAATTTGTTATTATGATTAAGATTTTCATCACTAAATCGGGGTAATGTACGGCGAAAGTCATCATGGTCTAATTTATCTAGGGTATTTAATTCGCCACTTAATAACCCTCGACTGATAGGACTATATGCAATAAATGTAATCCCTAATTCACGACATGTATCGAGAACACCATCGCTTTCGACACCACGGCTGAGTAATGAGTATTCCGATTGGACGGCACTGATCCCATGTTTACCTTTTGTTATATCTAATAAACATTGGTGGGCGTAGCGAATATACTCAGCGTTGGCTTCAGAGAGCCCTACTGCTTTAATTTTACCTGCTTTTAGCAGTGATGCCATTGCCGACATCGCGACGAAAATGGCGTCTGGATTATCAATCACCCGATGTAAATAATACAGATCTATAGTGGTATTTAAACGCGCAATACTGGCCTCACAGCATGCAAAAATATATTCACGACTATTATCAACACCACGTTTTTGCAAATCGTGTTCGTCACGAATAATGCCACATTTGGTGGCTATCACAACTTGTGTTCGGTCGGGGAGAGTCGCGATGAATTCCCCCAGTAATATTTCATTGCGGCCATAACCGTAGATATCGGCTGTATCAAAGAAATTAACCCCAGAAGACACAGCATTCTGCAATAGCTGTTTACTGTGGTTATCATCGCTTTGACCGTAAAACTCTGACATTCCCATACAGCCTAAGCCTTGAGGAGTGACGCTAAGGTTACTATTACCTATTGTTAACATGTTCATACTGGCTCCTTGATATATTTGATTTGTTCCCAGTGATTTTGCTCGGCAATGTCTATTAGTTCTGGGCAATTAGCGACAACGATAGGGTGTCCAACCATCTTGAGCATAGCGAGGTCACTGATATGATCGCCAAATGCGTAACAATCCTTTGGGTCAACACCTGTTGTAGTTAGCAGCGAGTGAATCAAGCGTGCTTTGTTATTACCTATTGCTTGTTGTGATAACTGCCCTGATATCACATCGTCATTCACGATAAGCTCTGCACACAAAATAGTATTTACATTGAGTGCTTGGGCAAGTGGTTCTAAGCAAGGACGGAATGAACCGGATATAAAGACAATGTCATAACCGTCATTATTTAACTTTATTAAGCGGTCTACGCTTGGTTGAATGAAAAAATCCTTTTGTTGTTTGCGTTGTACATACCATTCATGACCTTTTAGCATCAGTTGTTGATAGCTTTCTCCACGATAAAGGCGGTAATACAGGCTATTTATTTTGTCGCGACTGACGCCTAATTTGGCTAATACTTTACACATCGACCAATACATCTGATATTGAACTTTACCTAAGTAACCTCTTTTACGTTCTAGATAAAAACGCAGAAAATCGAACATACTCTTACGGTTTATGATGGTTTCATCGACGTCAAAGAATGCAATTTTTTGAACATTTTCAATCTTGCTATTAGGCATATTTAAGCTCCTGTTCCGCCTCGCAGGTTTCTGCAATTACATCACAGGTTGCTTCGGCCATTGCGTTTTCTTTTGCGGCTATATAGTTTTGGTCATAAGCGGTGAAGTCGATTGATACCTCGGCCATCTCAATGTCATTTTGGAAGAATGTAGTCATACTTTCTGCATGCATTGAACCACTTTTTTTATGCTCTATGTTGGACGCGATGAAGCGTATATCAGCATTGGCGGGAAACATGAAATTTTTAAAGGCGATATTGATATTGTGTAATACGAAGTAAGCATTACCTTTAATCCCATCCTTAAGTAAGTAATTCTCACTGACCGATAGCATCATTTGGCGAGCGGCTTCGACGAGTATCATGCCCTGAATGTGTTGACCTGTGGTGTGGTCGCCTAGTTCTTCGCAATCACTTTGTAGATGTAGTTCGCTGGTGAAGCAACTCGCACCTAGATTGAGTGGCGGTGAGATCATGACATTCGAGGAATAATGTTTATGCACTTTACGCTGATGTTCAGCGTCATCTTGATAGGCGAGTAATTTGGTGTCGTTGAAAATAAATTTGCCTTTATGTTTCGAGGCCGCAATGGCTTGAACAATTTCGGTAAGCTCTGTGTTAGAAATGCCTTGGCCAATACGTAAGTAAAACTGGTCTACGAACTCTGTGTCTAAGGTTTCAAAAAATGTATCAAAGGTGATGACCATTTCATGCATCTCGGCAAAGTTTGAAAAGATATTACCCACAACTAACATTGTTTTAGTTTTCATAATTACTCTCCAACCTGTTGATTCTATTTTTGATAAAAGCGTTTGGTAAATAGTAAAGATTGCGAATTGATTATAGTGATGAGGTGTATAATAAGGCGCCTTATTATATTAACCATGCTTAAATTGTATTGTCAATGGCTTTTTTATATAAAAGTGGGTAGTCATTTAGTGGTGTTTTGATTGGTAAGATAATAATGTATTGCTTGTTAAATGTAGTTAGGTGTCATACTATATTTTTGAGCTGCAGGTTGTATACAATATAAGGGAAGTATTTATTACTTTAGAATGTGACTGCTGATAGGGCTGTGGCGATAGGTATTATCGGTTTATTCTAGATAATAAACCGATAATCAATGATAACTTAACCGTGTTACAGTTAGTCTACGTCTACCAATGAATATGGTAATTGCATGAAGGCTAACGTTGATTCGTTATCGGTAATTTTAAACACGCTATCTGCTTCAAGGTTATTTGGCATCACACTTGAAATCAATTGCACGCCGTCACTATAACGGTAGCTTAGGTTTACTTTACCGCTGCTACGCCAGTTCTCACCCAGTTGCAATTCAATGTTATCGCCACTGTTTACTTCAGTAGCTGTTGCACCAGTTAAGATCGCCATGGCACGTTTGTTGGTACCACGGTATTTAGCACGAGCGACTGTTTCTTGTCCTGTGTAGCAACCTTTCTTAAAACTAATACCATCATAAGCTTGTAAGTTGAATGCTTGTGGGATCTGCACGCTGCTCATTGCTGCGCTCACAATCGGTGCTGCGGCTAAAATATCTAACGCATCCCAGAATGAACCATCATCGGTTGCTGCTTCAGCTAAGTGTTGGCTGATTTGTTGCAGAGAGGCATCACTTTTTTGTAATAAGACTAAGAAACGCGGTGTTTCACCAATAAGTCGCATCACAAAACCATTTGGTAAATGAGTAACAGCTTCTTCGCCTAACGTCATTGCAAAAGTCTTATTCAACCACTGCTCTGCTTGTTCGCCAGCGACACCGTAAAGGTTACAAAATGCAGAGGCATCGGTAAGTTCTACTTTTGAGAATACCGCGTATTTCTTTAGTTCAGGCAGGGTGATCGCTAATGCGTCTTTGCGCATGATGAAATAAAATGAATTGCCTTTTTTAGCTACTTGGAATGTTGACCACAGTTTGCCTTTTGGATCGCAATGACCACCCCAAGTTGTTTGTTGATCTTCTAAGCCCACCAGATCACAAGTCAATTGGCCTTGTAAGTAACTTAAACGCTGCTCACCTGTTGCAGTCATCAATCCCCAGTGCGATAGTTCGCTTACGATCACATTTGGTAATGCGTCTGTTGATGCTAGGGTCAGTTTATTAAATTGCGTCATTGTTTACTCTTCTCTGGCTGGTTTTCTCTATGGTAGATTGAACGCAAGCATTTGTCTTTATAAGATCTTGTTTATTTTTATGATAGAATTAACTTATGGACAATATGATAAGGGAAAAAGATGACTAAGTTAGATTCAAAGGCGCGTTTACGCTGGGCTTGTCGCCGTGGCATGCTAGAACTCGATGTATTATTTCGTCCGTTTGTGGATGAAGCTTATGATGATTTATCAGATGAAGATAAATTGATTTTCCAACGCTTGTTAGAAGGCGAAGATCCAGAGTTATTTGCTTGGGCAATGGGTCATGAAAAGTGTGAAGATCCAGAGTTAGCCTATATGATGAATAAAATTGTCTCAAGAGTTAAAGTGTAGCGTCACGTTACGCCCATCTAAATACTGGTTGTTACTGTGTATTGTAATACATAGTTTGGTGCTCGGTTTGCTGCTTATTTGGCTAGCACTTGTACCCCTGCAATTGGTTTATTCCGTAGTCATTATTGCTTTGTGTGGTTCTCAATGCAGGCAACATTGGCTACGCCGTCCCAGTTTTACCTATTTCACCAATGGTTACATTCAGTTTGACGCTGGGGGTGAGTTATTTGCAATTACCCCATGTTCACGCAGCGCCGACCTTTTTATTCAGTTAAGTTATATCAGCTTAAATAAGGGGCGCGTTCAGTCATTATGTATAATGCGTGATGCTATCGACGATACTGATTATCGCCGTCTAGTTCGGACTATTAAAATTTTAAAATAGCAGCTTGAAGTAACTTGGGTATACACTTTATTTGAGCGTAAAGAATTGTTTAAGTACTGGTAAGTTCATCTTCAAACTGTAACTGTTCACGTTTATTCTGCAATAGCTTTACTTTTTTATTAAGAGCGATAAATGCCAACGTCTACTTCTGAATCATTACCACTTATTATTGCTGGACCGATATTACGTCATTGCGATATACAACATTTCACTTTATGGTTTGTGAGTTCAACGTTGTTAGCTGAATTGAATTTAACCTTACAGGGAGCCAGCTTTTCACGTCAGTTAACGGGTGATGAAGTACACACGATTCAACTCGGTAAGCATGCCTATCAGTATTTAATTAATGTGACAGCCGAGGTGTTATTGCCTGCGGAGATTGAAGTTAAATATCAACTCTGTGATGCGATATCAGGAAATGTTTTTGCTCAAATTGAAGGGCTTTGCTACACAGATATACACGCTGTCGATAATACAATACCTCCTCTGCCAAGTGTTATTGTTAAGCCGACAATTAATGATTTGTTGCATGGCTCATGCCGTCAGCCTCACCATGATAGTGCTGATGCGTTAGTCGCTGCTGATACTCGATTGCAGCAAATGCCTTCATTAGATGAGCGACCTGCATTATTGATGCTGAGTGGTGATCAGGTTTATGTCGATGATGTGGCTGGACCCATGCTATATGCTATCGGGAAAGTAATTGATTTATTAGGCTTACCAGATGAGACGTTTCTTTCGGCAAATATTAGTAATAGTCGTGAACTGGGTTATCAGCCAGAAGATATGTATCAACGGCATATAGACCTATTACCCCGCACTGAATACCCCGCTAAAACAGCACTGCATAATTGGTATGTTAATCATGCTGTTTTTACTTCAACATCGGCAGAAAACCACTTAGTTAGTGCCAGTGAAGTGATGGCCTTATATCTACTCTCTTGGTCACCAGAATTATGGCAACAGATCTCGATTCCCCGTGACGTAGAAGGCTTAACCGCTGAACATTTGACGCGTTGGCAGCATGAATGGGATAACTTACTAGTCTTTAAAGCGGGGCTAAGTAAAGTTCGTCGCCTGATGGCTCATTTACCGACTTATATGATGTTTGATGATCATGATGTTACTGATGACTGGAACCTGACTGCGAAATGGGAAGAAGCCGCTTATGGCCATACATTTTCGAAACGGATCATTGGTAATGCGCTAATTGGTTATACTTTGTTTCAAGGTTTGGGGAATAATCCACAGTGTATGATTGCTAATTTAAGCGTGCCATTAGCAGGTTACTTCAACTCACCCTCGATGCAGACTCAGGATGACTTAATTACCGCCTTACTTAAGTATGAACAATGGCACTATACCTTAGCAACATCGCCTAAATTAGTGGTCTTAGATACACGTACAAGGCGTTGGCGCAGTGAATCTAATTTAGCTAAACCTTCAGGGCTTATGGATTGGGAAGCCTTGATGGAATTTCAGAATGAGCTAGTAGGGCAGGATAAAGTCATTATAGTGTCGCCTGCGCCAATGTATGGTGTAAAAGTGATTGAAACGATCCAGCGAATTGCGACTATGTGCGGGGCTTCGTTAATGGTTGATGCTGAAAACTGGATGGCACATCCGGGTACAGCTAATACCTTGTTGAGTATTTTTATGCACCGTAAAACTCCGCAGCAGTTTGTGATCCTGTCGGGTGATGTACATTACTCGTTTGCGTATGAGGTCGGTATTCGCTTTCGCCATGGAGGACCGAAAATATACCAAATCACTTGTAGCGGACTTAAAAATCAGTTTCCCGAAAAATTGTTATCGTGTTTTGATAAGCTCAATGCTTGGTTATACGGTTATTATTCACCTCTGAACTTTTTTACTAAGCGTAAGCGTATGACAATTAGAGGTTGTAAACCTAATAATGCCAGAGATAAACGTTTGGTAAATCACAGTGGTATTGGCATGGTTAGTTTTGCTGAGAATGGTGCTCCGAGCAAGATCGCAGTATTACACAGTGATATGACTGAAACTCAGTTTGTTCCGCCCAAGCATGATTAAAAAAAGCAGCTGGTTAGCTGCTTTTTGGTGATGTTTACTGACGGTATGACGAAACAGTTGTATTGTTGATTATACCTTAGGCTGTAATATAGTTGGTTGTGGTTCGTTGAATTGTTCTGGGTAGTCGAGCGTGTAGTGCAAGCCGCGACTTTCTTTGCGATCTAACGCACAACGAATGATCAAGTCTGCTACTGTCACCAGGTTTCTTAATTCCAATAAGTTATTACTGACGCGGAAATTACTGTAGTACTCATCAATTTCTTGCTGCAATAGATTCACACGGCGCAGGGCGCGCTCTAGACGTTTTGTCGTTCTTACAATCCCCACGTAATCCCACATAAATAGACGTAGTTCGTGCCAGTTATGTTGAATAATGACTTCTTCATCTGAGTTCGTCACTTTACTCTCATCCCAGGCTGGAATACGGTAATCTTTACGGGTTTTATGCAGTTTTGATAAAATATCGTCTGCCGCTGCGTGGGCAAACACAATACATTCTAATAATGAGTTACTGGCTAAACGGTTTGCACCGTGTAAACCCGTATAAGCTACCTCGCCAATCGCGTATAAACCGCGCATATCAGTTTGACCCGTTAAGTCAGTCATTACACCACCACAGGTATAATGTGCAGCGGGTACTGCTGGGATTGGGTCGGTCGTGATATCAATACCTAACTTCAAGCAACGCTCATAAATAGTCGGGAAATGACTAATAACGAACTCAGCAGGTTTATGACTGATATCTAAATACACACAATCACTACCTAGACGTTTCATTTCAAAGTCGATAGCACGGGCAACAATATCACGCGGAGCCAATTCTGCACGTTCATCGAAACTTGGCATAAAACGGGTGCCGTCTGCATGACGTAAATAGGCACCTTCCCCACGTAGTGCTTCGGTTAATAAGAAGTTTTTTGCATCCGGGTGAAATAAACAGGTAGGATGGAATTGATTGAATTCCATATTGGCGACACGGCAACCTGCGCGCCATGCCATAGCAATACCGTCACCACTAGAGACATCAGGATTACTGGTATATTGATAAACCTTACTTGCACCGCCCGTTGCTAAGATAACAAAGCGTGCTTTAATCACTTCTACTTTCTCGGCTTCTCGGTTCCACACATAAGCACCGACAATACGGTTGGTCGCTTGGTTAAGCTGTTTAGTCGAAATAAGATCAACCGCGTTAAAACGTTCCATTAAGGTAATGTTAGGATGTTGACTGACATTTTCGATTAACGTGGTTTGTACCGCTTTACCAGTGGCATCTGCGGCATGCAAGATACGGCGATGGCTATGACCACCTTCTTTGGTGAGATGATAATGTTGTTCACCATTATCATCGGCTACTTGATCAAATGGTGCGCCTTTATCTATTAACCAGTTTAGGCTGGCGGCCGCGCTGCTTGCTGTAAAGCTAACGGTATCTTCATCACATAAACCAGCACCTGCCACAAGGGTATCGGATACATGGCCTTCAACACTGTCAGCTTCATCAAAAACGGCGGCGATACCACCTTGTGCGTAGAGAGTTGAGCCTTCGGTTAAGCTACTCTTACTTAATACTGTCACTTTAGCGTGATCTGCGAGTTTCAAGGCAAGTGAGAGTCCTGCGGCACCACTGCCGATAATCAGTACATCGCTTTGGTATTCCGCATTTGTTCTCATAGTTTCCGCTCTATTTGTAGTATGCTGTTATGTCTATACCCAAGTTACGTCAAAATGCTATATCAGAGATGAGCAGGTTGTGCATCTTGAGGTTGTTTAGGTATAACTCTAAGTAGGGCATTATAAGCTTTAAATCTCGGGCAATAAAAAGGTATTTTGATTTATTTGTCCTTATTTTGATTTAATTAGCACAATGGCGAACTTTATTTGGCGTTAAAACGAACTTTATTTATATAACGCAGTCTGAAAAATACACATTAGTAATACTAGTGTCATCAGAATAATAAGAGGTTATGAGTTACTAATGAGTGAAAAAGAGACGGACTTGCAATTAGTCGAGCGAGTTCAAGGCGGTGACAAAGCCGCATTTAATTTATTGGTGACTAAATACCAACAGAAAGTGGCGAACCTGATCTCACGTTACGTTTCAGCCAGTGGTGACGTTGCCGATGTGACTCAGGAAGTGTTTATTAAAGCGTATCGTGCGTTGCCTAATTTTAGAGGTGATAGCGCGTTTTATACTTGGCTATATCGGATTGCCAGTAACACAGCTAAAAATTATTTAATTGCGCAAAGTAGACGACCACCTGCAAATGATGTTGATGCTGCAGATGCGGAGTTTTACGAAGGTAATGATGGCATGCGCGAGTCATCAACACCAGAACGGATTATTTTGGCGGAAGAAATGAAAGCGGTAATTTTTTCTGCTATTGACGCGTTACCTGATGAATTACGTACAGCGATAACATTACGTGAAATGGAAGGCATGAGTTATGACGATATAAGTATTGTCATGAGCTGCCCAGTGGGTACTGTTCGCTCACGTATTTTTCGAGCGCGTGAAGCGATTGAAGTAAAATTAAAACCCTTACTTCAACAGTAAGTTAAACACAGATTACGGACGAATAAATTTAGGTAATTAATTATGATAGAAAAAGAACGTTTATCCTCCTTAGTAGACAATGAATATATCGATGCTGCACTACTTGATGAGTTAGGTAAGGATGAAGCATTATCTTCAAGTTGGCAGCATTACCACATGATAGGTGATGTGATGCGTGGTGAAACACCTGCAACGGTTAATTTAGATCTTACCCGTGCCATCACAGCTGCTATTGCCGAAGAACCTGAACTGACAATGCCAAAAGAAAGTGCAAACGACAGCTCTTTCTATCAGAAAGTAATCCAGCCTTGGCTAAAAACAGGTGGTCAATTTGCGATTGCGGCATCAGTTGCGTTAATGGTGATTACGGGTGTGCAATACAGCAATACCGAAGCTCCAATAACAGGACTTGAACCAGCGCTGAATGTGATGCCGTTTGCCGGTGTTGCATCACCAGTTAGTTTTAGTGTTGAATCACCTGATTCGCGTCAAGTACAGCCAGAATTTACGGATGAAGAAAAGGTAGAACAAGTGCGTCGTATTAATGCATTTGTACTTGATCATCAATTACAAAAACGCATCCAGCAATAATAGTGAGCCAGTAATGTTCAAGAAAAGTGTTGGTTTGTGGATATTGTTGTTTTCATTTTTTACGCCGCAGGCATGGAGTGAAGCAACGTCAAGCAGTGAACAACGCGATAATAGTGTTGCTAATAAGAGTGTTTCAGGACAACCAAAATTATCCGCTGACGCATTGCTAGACAACATGAAAACGGCGTTTAAGCAGTTAAATTATGATCTGTCTTATGTCGAAATTGAACGTGGTAGAATTACCCCTATGCGTTATAGTCATGGGCTAATTGATGGTGTGTCTGTTGGACATTTACTGTCATTAAATGGTAATCCACGTGAATATTTACGCCGCGGTAATATCACCAGTTTCTTTGAAGCTGAGCAGCCAGGTTATTCGTTATCATCAACCGCTATACCGGGGTTATTATTTGATTTAATGGCAACTGAATTGACGCTTGATGATAGCTTATACCAAGCGATATATGTTGGTGGAAAATCACGTGTGACAGGGCGTTTAAGTCAAATTGTACGTGTTGTGCCGAATGATAAATATCGCTTTGGTTATTTAATCTGGATAGATTTAACTACCAATTTACCGCTGCGTGTTGACATGATTAAAGACAGTGGTGAAGTTGTGTTCCAAGTGATGGCTATTTCACTGTATCAATTCCCTGATGTGACGCCTTGGTTAGAGCAGCTCAATGCGGTAAAATTACCACCTGTATTATCAGCAATGCAAACACAAGCATTAATGCCTGAACCAACGAAATCGGAGTGGAAAGCGACTTGGATACCTGATGGTTTCAAACAAATTGTGAGTAACAAACACCAGATCGCAGGTATAGGTCAAACAATTGATTATATGCAGTTTTCTGATGGGTTAGTCGATATATCTATCTATGTTAATACTAATGCGAAAGCGGGTAGTTTAAGTCAAGGGTTAGGTGTATCGGGACAAATTAGTTTACAATCTAAAATTACAGACGACATTGAGATTGTCGTGGTGGGTGAAGTGCCTAGCTTTACCGCCAAGAAAATTGCTGAATCAGTCGTCCGTAATACTGATAACTAATTTTTCTAGCATGCGTAACCGCGTTTAACAATAAAAGGTTTGTGTTGTTAAGTCGGTTACGATTGTTTTATATAAGGCATTTACCGTATGATTATTGAAACAGCTATCGTTCAAAGTGTTACTGGTGATCAGGTTTCGGTACAGTGCGAAAGCCAATCTGCTTGTAACCATTGTCACGCGAGCGATAACTGTGGTACCGGGACAGTAGCTAAAGCATTCCCACATCGTACTCACCGTTTTACGGTCACTAAAACAGCAGATGTTGTTACGGGTGACAAAATCGAAATTGGTTTACGTGAAAAAAATTTAGTCACCAGCGCAATGCTGGTTTACTTGTTACCATTAGCGGCAATTTTACTCTCACTTGGTCTTGGTCAGTATTTATCACAAGTTTTCCAATTTGAAGGTGAAGGCTTGGTTATTCTCGCGGCTTTTGTTGGTGGTTACATTGGTTTTAGTTGCACGCGAAAAATAAGCGTAATGTTTGATCAACGCTTTGATTTTAAACCTAAAATGCTAGGTATCGTGGCTCAATCGGAAGTGATAGGGCAATGGCGCGCTGATTAAAAGCAATGAAAGATAGCAGTCATCCCTTAAATCCGTTAAAATCTGCCTCATTAAGTGTCATATCTACTAAGTATTGGATATTATCTAACTCATGAAACACATTCGTAATTTTTCAATTATTGCCCATATCGATCACGGTAAATCTACTTTATCAGATCGTTTGATCTCATTTTGTGGTGGTTTATCTGACCGTGAAATGGCTGCACAGGTTCTTGACTCAATGGATATTGAGCGCGAGCGTGGCATTACAATTAAAGCACAAAGCGTAACGCTGGATTATAAAGCGAAGGATGGTGAAACTTACCAACTTAACTTTATTGATACGCCAGGGCACGTGGACTTCAGCTATGAGGTTTCTCGCTCATTAGCAGCTTGTGAGGGTGCTTTACTTGTTGTCGACGCTGGTCAAGGCGTAGAAGCACAAACTCTCGCAAACTGTTATACCGCGATGGAGATGGACCTGGAAGTTGTGCCAATCCTCAATAAAATCGATTTACCTGCCGCTGATCCTGATCGCGTAGCAGAAGAAATCGAAGACATCATCGGTATCGATGCAATGGAAGCGACACGTTGCTCTGCAAAAACTGGTTTAGGTATCGAAGACGTACTTGAAACAATTGTCAGAGAAATTCCATGTCCATCAGAAGGTTCTGAAGACGCACCGCTGCAAGCGCTGATTATTGATTCATGGTTTGATAACTACCAAGGTGTTGTATCTTTGGTACGTATTACTAACGGTGTATTACGTAAAGGTGACAAGATTACTGTTATGTCTACGGGTGAATCTCACCTTGTTGATAAAGCCGGTATCTTCACACCAAAACAAACGGATACAGGTGTACTACACTGTGGTGAAGTTGGTTTTGTTATCTGCGGTATTAAAGATATTTTAGGTGCTCCAGTAGGTGATACGCTAACAAATACGCGTAACCCTGCTGATGCACCCGTACCTGGTTTCAGTAAAGTTAAGCCTCAGGTTTATGCGGGCATGTTCCCAATTAGCTCTGACGACTATGAAGCGTTCCGTGATGCACTGGGTAAACTCAGTCTTAACGATGCGTCTTTATTCTATGAACCAGAAAGTTCTTCAGCACTTGGTTTTGGTTTCCGTTGTGGTTTCTTAGGTCTATTACACATGGAAATCATTCAAGAACGTTTAGAACGTGAATACGATCTTGAATTGATTACGACTGCACCAACGGTTGTTTACGAAGTCGAAACCAAAAAAGGTGAAGTTATTTACGTTGATAGCCCGGCTAAATTACCAGCAATCAATGACATTGAAGAAATCCGCGAACCAATTGCAGAATGTAACATCCTCGTACCACAAGAATACCTAGGTAATGTAATTACCCTTTGTATTGCTAAGCGTGGTGTACAAACGAAGATGGATTATCACGGTAAGCAAGTTGCATTAACTTACGAGATCCCAATGGGTGAAGTAGTGATGGACTTTTTTGACCGTTTGAAATCGACAAGCCGTGGTTATGCGTCACTGGATTATTCTTTCATCCACTTTAGCGCTGCTGACATGGTACGTGTTGATGTATTGATTAACACCGACCGTGTTGATGCATTAGCGATGATCACTCACCGTGATAACGCGATGAATCGTGGTCGTTTACTGGTTGAAAAGATGAAGGAACTTATTCCTCGTCAAATGTTTAATATTGCAATTCAGGCGGTTATTGGTTCACAAGTTATTGCCCGTAGTACCGTTAAACAAATGCGTAAAAACGTAATTGCAAAATGTTATGGTGGTGATATTAGCCGTAAGAAAAAACTGCTACAGAAGCAGAAAGATGGTAAGAAACGCATGAAGCAAGTAGGTAATGTTGAAGTACCTCAAGAAGCCTTCTTGGCTGTGTTGCATATCGGAAAGGATTAGATAAATGGCAACCTATTTTTCACTAATATTGGTATTGGTTACTTTCGTTAGCGGTATTATTTGGGCGTTAGATAAACTGATTTGGGAAAAGGCACGCGCTGAAAAAGTCGCGTTTGCTCAATCTCAAGCAGAATTACCAGCGGAAGCTATTGCAAAATTAGGGCAAGAATCGTTTATTGTTGAAAATGCAAAATCGATCTTCCCTGTGATTGCAGCTGTGATGGTATTACGTTCATTTTTATACGAACCATTTCAAATTCCATCAGGATCTATGATGCCAACTTTATTAGTTGGTGATTTTATTCTGGTTGAAAAATTTAGTTATGGTGTTAAAGATCCGGTATTACGTTCTACACTTATCGAAACAGGTAAACCAGAGCGTGGTGATGTTGCGGTATTTAAATACCCGCCACAGCCAACTGTTGATTACATTAAACGTGTGGTCGGTTTGCCGGGTGATCGTATAGCCTATCGTGGAAAGCAGGTTTTCATTCAACAAGCATGCAGCGGAACAAACTGCGCAGGGTTTAAAAAACTCGATCTTAGTTTAGTCGAAATTGGCAAATTTAAAGATCAAATGGTTGAATTACAGCAATACACAGAGCAACTTGGGGATGTTAAACACAACATTTTAATTAACCCTAGCCGTCCTGATTTAGTGCGTGATTTTTATCAGCAAGATAATCCGCCAACCCGTCAATATGAATGGGTTGTACCGGATGGTCATTACTTCATGATGGGTGATAACCGTGATAATAGTGCTGATAGCCGTTTTTGGGGTTTTGTTCCGGAAGCAAATTTAGTCGGAAAGGCTGTGTTCATTTGGACGAGTTTCGAATTTGAACGCGACCCAGATTCTTTATTACCTAGTTGGATCCCAACAGGTATACGCTTTAGTCGTATTGGCAAGTTAAAATAATTATGACAATTATATTAGAAAGATTACAAACTGTATTAGGTTACCAGTATAAAGACGCTAGCCTACTGCAACAAGCGCTGACGCACCGTAGTGCTTATTACAAACATAATGAACGTCTTGAATTTTTAGGCGATTCGGTACTTGGCTTTATTATCTCAGATGCATTGTTTTGCCAGTTTCCTGAGGTGCCAGAAGGTGATTTAAGCCGTATGCGTGCCACCTTAGTGAAAGGGTTAACGCTCGCTGAAATTGCGCGTGAGTTTGAACTAAGTGAATGTTTAATCTTAGGCCCTGGTGAATTAAAAAGTGGTGGGTTCCGTCGTGAATCTATCCTTGCAGATACAGTTGAAGCCTTAATTGGTGCTATGTATCTGGATAGCGATATCGAGAAAACGCGTGAACGTGTACTGGCTTGGTATGCATCACGTTTAGCAATGATCAAACCAGGTATTGGTCAGAAAGATGCTAAAACACAATTACAAGAATGGCTGCAAGGACGTAAGCAAGCTCTTCCATTGTATCAAGTAGTGGAAGTTAAAGGTGAAGCTCATAATCAAGAATTCACTATTCATTGCGTTATTGAAGGCCTAGAGCAACCTGTTGAAGGTAAAGGTACTAGTCGTCGTAAAGCAGAACAAGAAGCAGCTCAAAAAGCATTGGAGCAATTACAATGAGTGATATGACTTATAGCGGCTTTGTTGCTATCGTTGGTCGTCCTAACGTAGGTAAATCAACGTTACTAAACCGCATTTTGGGACAAAAGGTAAGTATTACCTCGCGTAAACCACAAACGACTCGTCACCGTATTCTAGGTATTGATACTGAAGAAAATCGTCAAACTGTATATGTTGATACTCCAGGTCTGCACATTGATGAAAAACGTGCAATCAACCGTTTAATGAACCGTGCTGCTAGCAGTTCACTAAAAGATATAGATGTTGATGCGGTGATATTTGTTGTTGATGGTACCCGTTGGACCGAAGACGATGACATGGTATTAAACAAGCTACGTGATATTAAATGTCCAATTTACTTGGCGATTAATAAAACAGATGCGATTAAAGATAAAGCAGAAGAGTTAATGCCACACCTTCAGGTATTGGCGTCGAAGTTTAACTTCGCGGAAATTATCCCTATCTCTGCAACGAAAGGGACTAACGTAGAAATGCTACGTGGTATTTGTTCGAAGCAGTTACAAGAAGGTGATTTTTACTTTCCTGAAGATTATGTAACGGATCGTTCTTCACGTTTCATGGCATCTGAAATCATTCGTGAAAAATTGATGCGTTTTACTGGCCAAGAATTACCTTACTCAACCACGGTTGAGATCGAGCAGTTTAAAGTCAGTGAAAACGGCACATTCCATATCAATGCGTTAATTTTAGTTGAGCGTGATACTCAAAAACGCATGGTTATTGGTAATAAAGGCTCGAAACTAAAAACCATTGGTACCGAAGCTCGACGTGATATGGAAACTTTGTTTGATAATAAAGTATTCCTAGAATGTTGGGTGAAAGTGAAATCTGGTTGGGCTGATGATGAACGTGCACTTCGTAGCTTAGGTTACGGAGATGAAGTGTAAATAGCTTTATTGCATGGACTTACAAAACGCTTTTGTACTGCACCGTCGACCTTTTAAGGAGTCGAGTTTACTCATCGACTTCTTTACCATTCACGATGGTAAAATTTCGTTAGTGGGACGAGCAGGCCGAGGGCGTAAGAACAGTCAAAGTGCAATTTTACAGCCGTTTACCTTACTTAATATCGCCTATGCCGGCAAAGGTGGATTAAAATCTATGCGTCAGGTAGAGGCGGTATCTAATTCATTACCGCTCTCAGGTCGGCATCTCTATGCTAGCTTTTATCTTAATGAATTACTCTATCGCTTATTGGCCAGTGAACAAGCGAACCCCGAACTATTCTCCCATTACCAAAATGCATTATTAGCGTTAGCCAAACAACAACCCCTTGAACCCTTATTGCGTGAATTTGAACTTAATTTAATGCAATGTTTAGGTAACATTGGTGCGTTAAGCTATTGTGCTGATACCATGGATGCTGTGTACCCTGACCGTATGTATAAATACGTACCACATGTTGGGATTGTGCCATCTATTTATAAAGTTGCAGTGGATAGCTCATTTTTAGGTAAAGATTTACTCGCCTTTGAGCAAAGATTATTTAACCAAGAGAATTTAGCGGCTGCAAAACGCTTTTGTCGACAAATGTTGTTACCCTATTTGGGCAATAAGCCGCTGAAAAGCAGAGAACTATTTATTAATAAGGGAATTAAACGTGAATAAGATCTTTTTAGGTGTCAACATTGACCATATCGCAACCCTACGCCAAGCTCGAGGCACTACTTACCCAGATCCTGTGCATGCAGCATCTGTCGCTGAATTAAATGGCGCAGACGGTATTACGGTGCATTTACGTGAAGACCGTCGTCACATTGTTGATCGCGATGTTCGCGTATTAAAAGAAACCATTCAGACCCGCATGAATCTAGAAATGGCAGTGACTGCTGAAATGCTGGATATTGCGTGTGAGATCAAACCTGAGTTTGTTTGTTTAGTTCCTGAAAAACGTGAAGAACTAACAACTGAAGGTGGTTTGGATGTACTTGGTCAACAAGACAAGATAACTCAAGCGGTTAAACGTTTAAGTGAAGCTGGTATTCTTGTATCGTTATTTATCGATGCCGATAAAGAGCAAATTGATGCAGCGGTTGCGACTGGCGCGCCGTACATTGAAGTGCACACCGGTGCTTATGCGGATGCAGAATCTGAAGGCGAGCAACAAGCTGAATTGAAGAAGATCGCAGCTGGTGTGAGCTATGCGCATAACGCAGGATTGAAAGTAAACGCGGGTCACGGGTTGCATTACCATAACGTACAACCTATAGCGGCTATTCCTGAAATTTATGAATTGAATATCGGCCATGCAATTATTGCACGTGCGGCATTTGATGGTTTAGGTAAAGCGGTAAAAGACATGCAAATTATCATGCAAGAAGCGCGTAATAACAGCTAAGTTATTACCGCGTATACGTATGTAAAAAAGGAGCCGTGGGCTCCTTTTTATTGTGTGGTTGTTAGTAGATTTAGATTAGTGGTTAATTGGGTAAATAGGGCTGTGCTTCCTTAATCACTGTTTCAATGGCTTCTTGTAGTTCAAATATTTCGGGTTCAACATCTTCGATGTCTGCGCCCTTACGTAAACCACGCTCAATCTGATCGGCTAAATTCTGGATCGGTAATACCCCGCAACATGCTGCGCCACCGTGAAATTTATGGATGATTTTCTGAAATTCTGAGCGTGACAAACTCCGTGCTAAGGCTTGTTCAAGGTGCTCACTGATCTCAGGTAAGCTATTGATGAACATCTCTAGCATATCCACCGCAAGATCTTCTTTACCCATTGAACGTTGTAAGGTCAGTGGCCAATTTAAAATATGGTTTTTGACCGTACTGTTATCATGTGAGGAACTGCCCCATTGCTGTAAGATACGCTTTAGAATAGACTCATCAATTGGTTTCGTTAAGTAATCATCCATACCTTTACTCAGTAGACGGTCACGTTCGCCACTCATGGCATGTGCGGTTACTGCAATAATCGGTGTTGATTGATTACGGCTGCCAGAACGAATCGATCTGCAGGCGCTAATACCATCCATAATTGGCATTTGAATATCCATAAAGATAATATCAAAATCCATTTTATTGGCTTTGGCAACAGCTTCGGCACCGTTGCTACAGATTTCAATGCGAGTGACTGAATCTGTCAACATTGCACTAATAAGTTTTAGGTTCGCAGGATTATCATCGACCGCTAAAATTGACAGGTCAACTTTAGCTTTTGGTTTTTCAATCTTCAGCTGCGGGATTGGCTGTTCAGCTGTTTTTTCTAAATAGGCTAATGCATTAACAAGTTTACGGTGATTACATGGTTTCGTGAGGCAATGCCTTGCGCCAGTTTGAATGATTTCTTCTTGTAAACAAGGGTCTGAAGAGTTAATTAATACCACGACAGCCGCATTAATATCATGACACTGGCTCATCTTGTTATACATAGGTGTTAGATTGTTTTCATCGTTTTGAGCGATAATCACGCAGTGGTAAGGTTGCTCGATATAATGTTGCCACTCGGCTTCGTTAGCACAATGTAAAACGTCCAGATCCCAACTATTCAGCAAGGATATTAACGAACGTGCGGAGTAATTATCTACTTCATAGAGCAAGACTTGTTTACCTTTAAAATCACTGACTGGCAGCGGTTCAGATAATGAAGTCGAGGTCATATTAAATTTAAGCGAGAATTTAAAGTTAGAACCTTGGCCTAAGTCAGAATCAAGCGAGATCTCACCGCCCATAAATTCAACTAAGCGTTGGGTAATAACAAGACCGAGTCCGGTACCGCCATAACGACGTGAAATACTGGTATCGGCTTGGTTAAAGGCTTCAAAGAGTTGCGCTTGTTGTTGCTCTGAAATGCCAATGCCGGTATCGCGGATATTCGTTTGAATAGTGACGCTATTATGTGTGGATTCCAGTAATTCAATATGGATATCAATATTACCACTTTCGGTGAACTTGATGGCATTACCCAGTAAGTTGGTGATCACTTGCTGGAATCGGAATGGATCACCAATAATGCCATCAGGGACATTCTTATCAACATGGAGGGATAGCTCAAGGCCTTTATCATGCACTGTTGGTGCGAGTAATATGGCGGCTTCTTCAATCGTGTCGCGTAGATTGAATGGGATCTGCTCTAGGGTTAACTTACCCGCTTCAAGCTTAGAAAAGTCGAGAATGTCATTAATGATGTTAAGCAAGTTCTTGGCTGATTTCTCAATGGTCTGCAAGTAATCGGTTTGATTCGGACTGAGTGACGTTTTTAATAGCTGGCGAGAGAAGCCAATCACCCCGTTAAGTGGTGTTCTTAACTCATGACTCATATTGGCCAAGAATTCAGATTTCACTCGTGCGGCTGCTTGAGCACGTTTTTTTGCCATATCTAATTCAATATTTTGAATTTCAATCTGCTCTAAGGTTTCCCGTAAATCAGAGGTTGCTTGGTCAATATTTTGCTGCATTTCTTCGTGATAAGCCGAGAGTGACTTTGCCATCGAGTTAATACCATTCTTGAGCAGTGCTAGTTCACCCGTTTGTTCACCGATTACTCTGGCATCGAGCCGGCCTTCTCTGATCCGATCAACGACGGTGACCATGTCGGTAATGGGCTGGGTAACGTTTTTAACTAATCGCCAGGAGAAGATAAGCGCGGTAAAGAAGCCCAGTAATACAATAAATACCGAGACGGTGGTATCGCGGTATTGCAGTAATATCGCTTTGTCACGAATGAGCTGAATAGATAAATAACCGAGTATCTGTTCCGGATTTTCTAAACTTAACGGGAAATTGGTATTGTCAATTTCGGCAATAATCGGAGAACGCAGAATGATGTAATCATCAAGTACTTCGACTTGGGTGATTTCCGGCAGTTTGTTGTTGTCGGGGTTCTTCAGCACGGAAAAATTACGGTGATAATTACTGGTTACAAACAGTTTATTATTGTTATCAAAAATGGCGATACTTTTAATCGTCGGCGCAAACTTGCGGTGGGTTAAACCGAGTAGCTTTTTCAGTGATTCTCGGCTGTTTTGTAACATGCCGTACTCACTCGCGATGGCCAGTGGCTCAATGATATTAATGCCCTGTTCAATAAGTACTGTCTCTAGCTGCTGATAGCGGTTAAAGGTGAAATAGCTGGCTAATAATGTCCCGATCAAAACTGTCGGTAAAATCGTCAGCGCCATTACTTTGGCACGAAGTCCGTATTTAGTCATAAAGTCATCTTATTGGTATCTGGTTTAATGCCATCTACAGAAGTTATTTAAGTATAAAGCGGGAAAGCAGGTTAGAATAATACCCTAATGATGACATAGGCAATAGTTGTATATCAATATGGCGCAAATTTTTAAAGCAAAAAAAGTACATAAAACTCCGAGTAAAGCGGTCGAGATCACTATTGAAAAATTAGATCATCAAGGTTTAGGTTTAGGTCGCCTTGATGGCAAAGCGGTATTTGTTGCTGGTGGATTACCAGGTGAACGCGTATCAGTGAATATTATTGAACAAAAAAAACAATACGCAAAAGCGATCTTAAGAAAAGTAATAACGCCATCTGAGCAACGAATCGAACCAGCATGCCCGCATTATGCAACGTGTGGCGGCTGTAGTTTACAAACATTAGATAGCCATGTTCAGGCTGATTATAAACAAACGGCATTGTTTAGTTTATTACAGAACTTCAGTAAAAATGATGATATTGAATTTGCTGAGCCTATATTATCACAGCCTTGGCAGTATCGTCGTACTGCACGTTTAAGTGTGATGTTTGATCGTAAAGCCAAGCAATTGGTATTTGGCTTTCGTGAACGTAACAGTAAATCCCTAGTCGCAATTAATCAGTGTCCGGTATTAGTACCCGCCTTGTCAGCATTGATTCAACCTTTACGCCAATTACTTGCTACGCTTAGTGTACGTCGTGATTTAGGCCATATTGAGTTGTTTGCTGTGGATTCTGGCATTATTTGCTTATTCCGAATTTTAAAACCCTTGAAGGATAAAGATCAAGCTTTACTGCAAGCCTTTGCTGGTGAACATCAGTTAAGTATTTACCTACAACCTGAGCCTGAATCGATACTTCAATTAACCCCTGATACGCCAGCCGCTTGGTATCAGCTTGCTGATGGTGAATTTAAATTAAGTTTTACGCCGGGTAATTTTATTCAAGTTAACCCTGTGGTTAATAACCAAATGGTGGCGCAAGCACTCGATTGGCTCGATTTAAGCCCTGAAGACAAAGTATTAGATCTGTTCTGTGGTGGTGGTAACTTTAGTTTACCAGTTGCGCGTTTATGTCATTCAGTCGTAGGTGTGGAAGGTGTTGATGAAATGGTGCGTCAGGCACAAGTCAATGCAATGGCGAACAATGTTGATAATGCGGAATTCTATCAAGCGGACTTATCGGCTGACTTCTCTAAGCTATCTTGGGCAAAAAATAGGTTCGATAAAGTATTATTAGATCCTGCTCGAGCGGGGGCGGCAGAAACAGTGCAATATTTACATAAACTAAAAGTGAATAAAATTGTCTATGTATCTTGCAATCCAGCAACATTAGCGCGAGACTCGAAGTTGTTGATGGAAAAGCATTATAAATTAACACGCCTTGGTATGATTGATATGTTTCCACAAACGGGACATGTTGAGTCAATGGCGTTATTTGAACGCGTTTAGCGCGTGTATTTTTTGGTTTAATCTTGTTAGGAATTAAGACATGGTTGCGGTACGTGATTCTCATTTGACCAACCCGGAAGACTTTGATGCGAAGACCTGGACGTCTTCGTTAGCACTCACCTCGACAGAGCAAGATGAATTATTTGAGTTATATTCTCAATTAGCATTAAAAGAAGCAGCTGAATCCTTAGAGGATGAAGCTGAAATTCATTTCCCGTTACTTGCTTACGGGGTGGAAATGGTTGAAATATTGATGACCATGGATATGGATATGGAGACCTTAAAGGTCGCTTTGCTGTATCCATTTTTTGATGCCAAGTTATATGATAACGAACAAATTGACACCTTGTTTGGCTGCAAGCTACTACCCTTATTAGTCGCCGTTGTAGAGATGGATGCGATCCGTACGCTACAAGCAAAATCACAAAAGCCATCGGAAAGTCAGGTGGATAATCTACGCCGTATGTTAATGGCGATTGTGGATGATGTACGCGCGATTGTGATCAAATTAGCTGAACGTATTTGTCATCTTCGTCAGGTCAAAAATAAATCTGAAGAAGAACGCGTATTGGCTGCGAAAGAAATTTCAGATATTTACGCGCCTTTAGCCAACCGTTTAGGTATTGGCCAGCTTAAGTGGGAATTAGAAGATCTATCATTCCGTTATTCGCATCCTGATACCTATAAACAAATTGCGAAACTATTACTTGAACGGCGTATTGATCGTGAAGAGTTTATCGACAGCTTTGTAGCGCAAGTTAAAACGGGTGTTGAAGCTGCTGGTGGGAAAGTTGAAGTTTACGGTCGTCCCAAGCATATCTACAGCATTTGGAAAAAAATGCAGAAGAAAAACTTGGATTTCACCGGCCTCTATGACGTGCGAGCAGTACGTGTGATTGCCGCTGAATTACAGGATTGTTATGCTGCTTTGGGTGTTATTCATAATTTATTCCGTCCTATTCCCAGTGAATTTGATGACTATGTGGCAAATCCAAAAGCCAATGGTTATCAATCAATTCATACTGTTGTCGCGGTTGGTGACGAGAATAAAGCGGTTGAGGTACAGATCCGTACTAAACAAATGCACGATGACGCAGAGTTAGGTGTTGCTGCGCATTGGCGTTACAAAGAAGGTGCTGATACTACCAAGAAAGGCAGTTACGAAGAGAAAATTGCTTGGTTACGTAAATTATTAGCATGGCAAGATGATATGGCTGAAAGCGGTAGCTTAGTTGATGAGTTACGCAGTCAGGTATTTGATGATCGTGTGTATGTGTTTACCCCAAAAGGTGATGTGGTTGATATGCCACAAGGTTCAACGCCGCTTGATTTTGCTTACTATGTACATAGTATGGTTGGTCATCGCTGTATTGGAGCCAAAATCAGTGGTCGTATTGTCCCGTTCACGTATGAACTACAGACTGGCGACCAGGTTGAAATTATCACCCAGAAAAATCCCAATCCAAGTCGTGATTGGTTATTACCGAATCTCGGTTATGTGAAATCTGCACGCGCACGAGCCAAGATTAATACATACTTTAAGCGTCTTGATCGTGATAAGAATGTCGCCGCTGGTAAAGACATGCTAGAAGGTGAGTTGCATAAACTTAAACTCCAGCTGTCTGATGCGAGCTGTGCCTTCGAGCGTTTTAACTCTAATACGCTAGAAGATTTATTGGCCCAAGTTGGTAGTGGCGATGCGCGTCTTAACCAAGTAATTAACCATATTAAAGTGCTGCTATTACAGCCCAGTGCGGAAGAAGAAGATAAGCTTGCGCTAGAGTTGGTTGACCAGCAAGTACAAAAATCACAAAACCAGCAGAAGAAAAAACGCAATAAAGATCATATTGTGGTGGAAGGCATGGGAAATTTGATGACCCATATTGCGAATTGTTGTCAGCCGATCCCAGGTGATGACATTGTCGGTTATATCACGCAAGGCCGTGGTATCTCTATCCACCGTCATGGCTGTTTACAGTATGTTGATTTAAGTAATCGTCAACCAGAGCGTATTATTGATGCAGTTTGGGGCGACGATTTTAGTGGCGGTTATCGTGTTACTCTGGTGGTACATGCAACGGATCGTAGTGGTTTATTACGTGACTTAACGACTATCTTTGCTAATGATCGTATCCATGTCGTGGGTATGAATACGCGTTCTGATCCTAAGTTACAAACAGCGACGTTAGAAATTAATATCGAGCTGTATAATATTGATACCTTAAGCCATTTGACCAATCGCATGAGTCAGGTAAAAGGGGTGATTTACGCGAAGCGTTTAAGATAATTGATTACGTAAAATATGTATCTGTAATGTAGTGATCTATAAAGCCGGGATTGTGATTTCAATACCGGCTTTTATCTCAGAAATAATTTTACTTGTCGGTATGTCTACATCTGAAGTATTAGGGTAGGTATTATAGGCAAGTCTTTTTCTTGTCATTTTGCATGTTATTTCCTTCTTACCAAATAAAACTCACACCACAAAACATACTTTAATCCACACGTTAGAAACTCCTATCACCTAATTACTTGATGTACATCGCATTCCCTTTATTTTTATCGAATACTCTTTCTAATTAGACAGAGTGCTCTGTTTATTTGCGGTAGCGTATGAAAAGCATGCTTTAAAGTTGTATAAAGTCATTGAATTTAAGGAAGAATAGCGATGAAATTAAGGAAGTTTTCACTGCGCTTTACTGTCGGTACCATGTTTGTGCTTGCAACACTTATCACTGGATTTGTTGCGGTATCTTTGCAATACCATTTCAGCAAAAAAATGGCGATGGAACACACGTTGCAAAGTTTATCTAAGGCATCTTTCGATTTATCAGTATATATACAAAATTTAGAACGTGATGCCTCTAATACGGCACGCTTATTGGTTGCGATGAACCAGATGTTTGATATTCAATCTAATGAGACAGATCTTCACAATATTCTGGCCGAAGTTATGACCGAACATCCATTATTTTATAGTATCTATATTGGCTCTGATAATGATGATTTTTATCAATTAATTAACCTTGAGTCTTCGCCAGTTGTACGGGATAAAATTGCTGCCAATCGAGATGACCGCTGGGTCGTTATCAAGATAACGGGTGACAGAAATAATCGAGTTCGTGAAACTTATTATTATAATCGTGAATTTCTATTACGAGAAATGGTTACTACAAAAAGTAACTATTTCCCAACTGAAAGACCTTGGTATGAGGCTGCAAACACAGATTCAGTATTTAAAACCAAGCCCTATTTATTTCAACATTTAAAAGTTACGGGTCAAACTTACTCACTTAAGTTTAAAGAAAAAAATAACCAAATTCAGAATAGTATCTTAGGTATTGATATTGTATTGTCTTCAATCGCAGAAAAGCTATCAAGTAATTCATTCGATTTAGGTGATACCAGTGGCGTAGCGTCTTATCTATACACAAAATCTGGCGAAGTTATCTCTTCAAGTCGTGAAGTGGCTAAGAATGTTGTCATCCCTAAGTCCAACATGTTGGCGTTAACAGCGTACCAACGTAGCATTATCAGCAAAAAATCTAAAATTAAGATATCAAACCAAAACGACTGGGCGCCGCTTGATTTTTCTTTATCCGGGCAACCTCAAGGATATGCTATTGATATCTTGTTGTTGATTGAGGAAATGACTGGAATTGATTTTGAGTTTATTAATGGCTTTTCTTGGGTTGAGTTAATCGGCAAGTATAACAATAACTCTCTAGACGGATTGCACTCGTTACAGAAGAATAAGAACCATGAATATACGGGTGTATATAGCGATCCTATTTATGACTTTAACTTTGGTTTAGTGACGCGTACCACTAGTGCTGATATTCATAATTATGCCGAATTGGCAGGGCGTAAAGTCGCTATCTTATCGGGTTGGCCTATTGCAGCTAAACTACGCCAAGATTTTCCTAATATTGAGTTGATTGAATTTGCTGATAGATACGTAGCATTTGAGTCTGTTTCGAAGGGGCAAACGGATGCATTGCTAGATGTTAAACCTGTACTTATTTCTGGGTTATCACAATATTTTCACCAAAACCTCAAGTTACATGATGATATTATCGATTTAGAGAAAGAATTTTCGTCAAAATTCTATATTTTACTTAAGTCTGAAAATAATGACCTTATTCCTATTATTAATGCTGCGATAGAAAATATTAATGATAGCCAACGGGCTGCACTCACGAGTAAATGGCTTGGGGATAAAGCCATACGAGACAACATTATGGTGCCTTATCAAGACTTAGTATCACTAATAGACTTGCAAGGCAATCACGATCAAATTATTGAACGTGTCATTAATGATCAGGAAAAACTTATCTATATCAGTCCTGTTAAAGTGAACTCTAAGTCAGAAGAGTTCTTTGCTGTTGTTATCCCTAAGGCTGTGATTTATAGCAAGGTGACTGGCCAGGTACAAATATCTATTTTAGTTACAATTGTTTTCATGTTACTGATGTTGCCCGTAGCTTGGTTGTTTGGGGCTCCAATTGTACGGCCAATCCGTCAATTACGAATTGAAACTAAAAAAGTACAAGAGCGCCAGTATGATGATGTTAAATTAGTAAGTACGCCGATAAAAGAAGTCTGGGAATTATCTGAAGCCATGATGGAGATGTCAAAAGACTTACAGCAATATGAAATAGCACAAGAAGAATTCTTAGAAGCGTTTATTAAGCTTATTGCGCAAGCGATTGATGATAAATCGAAATACACGGCTGGTCATTGTAATCGTGTGCCAGAGCTTGGCATAATGTTAGCAGAGGTTACTGAGCAATGTGATTCTGCGTTATTTAAAGATTTCAAATTTGCTAACGCGGATGAGAAACGTGAATTTAGAATTGCGGCTTGGCTGCATGATTGTGGCAAGATCACGACACCTGAATATATTGTCGATAAGGGCACTAAATTAGAGGCTAATTATAACCGTATCCACGAAATTAGAACACGGTTTGAAGTGTTATGGCGTGATGCTGAAATTACCGCGCTCAAACAACAAATCGTATTACCAGAGCATAAGAGTACGATTGATGCTGCGCTTAAGGCCAAACAACAGAAGTTGACCGATGATTTTGCGTTTATTGCGGCATCGAATGTTGGCGGTGAGTTTATGAGTGATGATAAAGTTGCCCGTGTGAAGGCTTTATCAGAACAAACATGGTTACGTCATTTCGATGATAGTTTAGGACTGTCTTCGGTTGAAGAGCTGTTGAAAAAAGAATCGTTAAATACCCGTTTACCTGTGATTGAAAAATTGCTTTCAAATAAAGCCGCGCATATTGTTGAGCGAGATCGTAAAGTGGAGTTTGACCCTAAGTTTGGTATTAAGATGGATGTTCCAGAGCATCAGTATAACTTAGGAGAAGTCTATAACTTAACGATTAGCCGCGGCACGTTAACCGCGGAAGACAGGTATAAAATCAACGAGCACATGATCAGTACCATTAAGATGTTAGATAATCTCCCCTTTCCACCAGAATTAAGTCGTGTCCCGCGTTATGCTTCAACTCACCATGAAACATTAAAAGGCACGGGTTATCCGCGTAAATTGACTGCTGATGACCTTTCTATTCCTGAACGAATCTTAGTGATCGCGGATATCTTCGAAGCCCTGACCGCGTCTGACCGTCCTTATAAGAAAGCAAAACCGGTTAGTGTTGCCGTTGATATCATGTACCAGATGGCCTTGGACCAACATTTAGATATTGAGTTATTTAGATTATTCTTACAAAGCGGCACGCATATTAAATATGCGCAAAAATACCTTAACACTGAACAACTCGATGAGATTGATTTAAGTAAATATCTGCAACCAGAACAGTTAGATAATGTTGATTTAAGTAAAAAATGGACTGCTTAATAGCATCATAACGTACTGTTGATCATCATCAGATGATTCATCGTGCGTTATAAACCCTTCCTAGATCATTTAGTCACACTTCTCCAAACGTAATGAATATCATTATATACTCACTGATAAATCATTTAGTCTCAGTTATGGTTCTATATAAAGTAATGAGTCAGGATCTTGGGATTTCACATAAAAGTTGAATTAATAGGATTTATTTTGAAAGAAAAGTACACGATTAATGATTTACGGCATATTGTTGAGAAATTACGTAATCCAGATACAGGATGCCCTTGGAACCTGCAGCAAAGCTTTGCATCGATAGCTAAATTCACTTTGGAGGAAGCTTATGAAGTGGTTGATGCTATTGAACATCATGATCTAAAAGGTCTAAAAGGTCTTAAAGGTGAAGTCGGTGATCTGCTTTATCACGTACTCTATTATAGCCAATTAGGACAGGAAGAGGCGTTGTTCAGCTTCGATGACGTTATTCAGCAGCTCGCTGAGAAATTAATCCAACGTCACCCATATATTTTTGGTGAAATAAAACTACAGTCTGAATCTGAAGTTATTGCCGCATGGCAAAAACAAAAGTCGAAAGAGCGTTTTGAAAATCATAAAAAACCGGCTCAACACAGTGCATTAGACAATATTCCCAATGTTTTTCCTGCACTGGTTAGAGCGGCTAAAATACAGCAAAGAGCTGCCGATGTTAACTTTGACTTTGAAGAGTATAAGCAAGCATTATCAAAGGTTTATGAGGAGGTTGACGAAGTTGTTGCAGAAGCGGATGCTGCGGTTGTTGATCAGGCTAAGTTAGAAGAAGAATTAGGTGATTTATTGTTCTCTGTAGTGAATGTCACACGCCACCTAAAACACGATCCTGAGCAAGCACTTCGTAAGGCAAATGAAAAGTTTGAAAAAAGATTTAGACAGGTTGAAGTACTTGCATTACAGAATGGTAAGATACTAAGTGATTGTTCTGTAGAGGAAATGGAGTCATTTTGGCAGGAAGTGAAATAAAATTACAACATATGATCTACCGCACAGTTATCGAAAAACGACAATGCTATACTTGTCAACATTGTGGGATGAGGGGGATTTGTTTATAATGTCGTCCCTTCTGGTATATATTCAATAATACACATTTAATCCCTAACAACTTCAGGTTATGTATGACAACTAAGTACGTTTTTGTTACTGGTGGGGTAGTATCCTCATTAGGTAAAGGTATTGCGGCAGCATCATTAGCAGCTATTTTAGAAGCACGTGGCTTAAACGTCACAATGATGAAACTAGACCCTTACATTAACATTGATCCGGGCACAATGAGCCCGATTCAACATGGTGAAGTATTCGTAACGGACGATGGTGCTGAGACAGATCTAGATTTAGGTCACTATGAGCGCTTTATTCGTACTCACATGACTAAACGTAATAACTTTACAACAGGTAAAGTGTATTCATCAGTGCTTGCTAAAGAGCGCCGTGGTGATTACTTAGGTGCAACGATTCAGGTTATCCCACACATTACGAATGAGATCAAAGAACGCGTAATCGCGGGCAGTGAAGGCTTTGATGTTGCAGTAGTAGAAGTGGGTGGTACGGTAGGTGATATCGAATCTCAACCTTTCCTAGAAGCATTACGCCAAATGGGCGTGCAACTAGGTCGTGACCATACAATGTTTATGCATTTAACATTAGTTCCTTATTTAGGTGCTGCTGGTGAAGTTAAAACAAAACCTACACAACACTCAGTGAAAGAGCTACGTTCAATTGGTATTCAGCCTGACATCCTAATTTGTCGTTCTGATCGTAATGTACCAGCGAACGAACGTGCTAAAATCTCGTTATTCTGTAACGTAGAAGAAAAAGCCGTTATCTCACTGAAAGATGTAGACAGTATTTACAAAATTCCTGCGCTATTAAAATCACAAGGTCTAGACGAGCTAATTGTTAACCGTTTCGGTTTAACAGCACCAGAAGCCGATCTAGCTGAGTGGGAACAGGTAATTTTCGAAGAAGCTAACCCAACTGATGAACTTGTTATCGGTATGGTTGGTAAATACATCGAACTACCAGATGCTTACAAATCAGTAAATGAAGCACTTAAACATGGTGGTTTGAAAAACCGTTTCAGCGTGAAAATCAAATATATTGATTCACAAGACCTTGAAGCGAAAGGCACTGACATACTTAAAACTGTTGATGGTATCTTGGTACCAGGTGGTTTCGGTGAACGTGGCGTTGAAGGTAAAATTCTTGCAGCGAAATTTGCACGTGAAAACAAGGTTCCTTACTTTGGGATCTGTTTAGGTATGCAAGTAGCATTAATCGAGTTCGCCCGTAATGTTGCAGGTCTAGAAGGTGCACATTCAACAGAATTTAACCCAGAAACTAAGTTCCCTGTAGTTGGTCTAATTACAGAATGGATTGATGAATCAGGTAACGTTGAAGAACGTACTGGCTCATCAGATCTGGGTGGTACTATGCGTTTAGGTGCACAACTATGCCATCTGAAAGCGGGTAGTAAAGTAAGAGAAATGTACGGTAGTGCGACGATTAAAGAACGTCATCGTCACCGTTATGAAGTTAACAACAACCTTCTTCCTAAAATCGAAAAAGCAGGCCTAAAAGTAACAGGTTTATCTGCAGATAAGAAATTAGTAGAGATTGTTGAGAATCCGAATCATCCTTGGTTTGTTGCTGCGCAATTCCACCCGGAATTCACGTCAACACCACGAGATGGTCACGCATTATTTGAAGGATTCATTAATGCTGCTGGTGAGAATAAAAAATCATCAACTAGCTAATCAGAGATTTTAATATTAGTGCCGCGGTAACGCGGCATACTTAAATTTTTAATAGTTAAGGAAGTAAAAATGTCTAAGATCGTTAAAATTATTGGTCGCGAAATCATTGATTCACGTGGTAACCCTACTGTAGAAGCTGAAGTTCACCTAGAAGGTGGTTTCATCGGTATGGCACCTGCTCCATCTGGTGCATCAACTGGTTCTCGTGAAGCACTTGAATTACGTGACGGCGACAAAACTCGCTTTTTAGGTAAAGGTGTTCTTAAAGCTGTTGCAGCAATCAATGGTCCAATCGCTGAAGCACTCATTGGTAAAGATGCAACTGATCAAGCTGCAATCGACCAAGTGATGATCGACTTAGACGGTACTGAAAACAAAGCTAACTTCGGTGCTAATGCTATCCTTGCTGTTTCTCTAGCTAACGCTAAAGCGGCTGCATCTGCAAAAGGTTTACCACTTTACGCTCACATTGCTGAGTTAAACGGTACTCCTGGTCAATACTCTATGCCTCTACCAATGATGAACATCATCAACGGTGGCGAGCACGCTGATAACAACGTAGACATTCAAGAGTTCATGATCCAACCTGTTGGCGCTAAAACTCTTAAAGAAGCACTACGTATCGGTGCTGAAGTATTCCATAGTCTAGCTAAAGTACTTAAGTCTAAAGGCCTAAGCACTGCAGTTGGTGATGAAGGTGGTTTCGCCCCTGACCTAGAATCAAATGCTGCTGCACTAGCTGCAATTGAAGAAGCTGTTAAAGCTGCCGGTTATGAAATGGGTAAAGACGTTACACTTGCTATGGATTGTGCTGCTTCTGAGTTTTATAACAAAGAAGAAGGTATCTACGATCTTAAAGGCGAAGGTAAGAAATTTACTGCTGAAGAGTTTAACCACTATCTTGCTGGTCTTGTTGATCAATACCCAATCGTATCGATTGAAGATGGTCTAGATGAATCAGATTGGGCTGGTTTCAAACACCAGACTGAACTACTGGGTGACAAGATCCAATTAGTTGGTGATGATTTATTCGTGACTAATACTAAGATTTTGACACGTGGTATTGAAGAAGGTATTACTAACTCAATCTTAATCAAATTCAACCAAATTGGCACACTAACTGAAACGTTAGCTGCAATCAAAATGGCGAAAGACGCAGGCTTTACAGCTGTAATCTCTCACCGTTCTGGTGAAACTGAAGATGCAACAATTGCTGACCTTGCTGTTGGTACATGTGCAGGCCAAATCAAAACGGGTTCTATGAGCCGTTCTGATCGTGTTGCTAAGTACAACCAATTAATCCGTATCGAAGAAGCGCTAGGTGATGCTGCTCCTTTCCACGGTCTTAAAGAGGTTAAAGGTCAAGCTTAATTTGCTTAACTATTAATTCTGAATAGATTAAAAAACCCGCCTTTGAGCGGGTTTTTTTTATGTATACGCTAACCAAATTCTGCATTATATGTGACAATAACTGATTCATTTACGGGATGATTGTCATGCGCCTTCTTTATTTTTTATTAATCTCAATTCTCAGCTTGCTGATCTATCATTTTATTGCTGGTAATAACGGGGTGATGGATTACACTCGTATCGAACGTGAAGTCATCGTCCAGCAAACGAATAATCAAGTTTTAATTGATCGTAATACCGCGTTAAAAAATGAAATATTAGATTTACGCAATGGGTATGATGCGATAGAAGAGCGTACCCGTAATGAACTTGGCATGATTAAAGAAGGTGAGACCTTCTACCGTATTATTAGTGATGATAACTAGGTTAGCTAGATGACTGAACAATTTATTGCGGTTGTCCCAGCCGCTGGCGTCGGCGCCAGAATGGGCGCGAGTATACCCAAGCAATATTTGATGTTGCAAGATAAAACAGTGATTGAACACACGTTAACTGCGTTGTTAAGTCACCCTCGTATTGCGCAAGTCGTTGTGGCCCTCGGTCCGGAAGATGGCTGGTTTACTGATATTGCTATCGCCAAAGATCCGGCTATTATCCGTGTTAATGGCGGTAAAGAGCGTGCAGACTCGGTACTCGCGGGATTACATGCTTGTCAGTCGTATAATTGGGTTCTGGTACATGATGCCGCACGGCCCTGTCTTACTCATGCAGATGTGGACAGTTTGATTGCTGGCGCTCTGGCATCTGAACATGGTGCTATTCTAGGGTGTCAGGTTCGCGATACAATGAAACGTACTGATGCTAATGGTAGTATTATTGCGACGGTCGAGCGTGATTTATTATGGCATGCGTTAACACCACAAATGTTTCCCGTTAAATTATTAACCGATGCGTTAACTGCGGGATTAGCGGGTAATGCGAATATTACCGATGAGGCTTCAGCCATTGAACTATTCGGTTTAATGCCCAAAATGGTCGTTGGTCGCGCGGATAATATTAAAATTACACGTCCAGAAGACATGCCGTTAGCAACACTGTATCTACAACAGTCAGTGAATAATAAATAGGGAAAATATTTAATGTTTAGAATTGGTCATGGTTTTGATGTTCATAAATTTGGTAATGCTGGCCCTGTTATGATTAACGGTGTCGCGATCCCTTATGAACAAGGTTTTCTGGCTCACTCAGATGGTGATGTGGCGTTACATGCGATTTGCGATGCGCTACTTGGCGCTTTAGCGCTTGGTGATATTGGCCATCATTTCCCTGATACGTCGGTGGAATTCGAAAATATCGATAGCCGTATTCTATTACGCGATGTGTTTAGTAAAGTCAAAGAACTGGGTTATCGCATTGGTAATTTAGATGTCACTATTATTGCTCAAGCACCTAAAATTGCCCCACATATTCAAGCAATGCGTGCAGTATTAAGCACGGATCTTGAAACCGAATTGTCAGCGGTGAATGTGAAAGCAACGACCACTGAAAAACTCGGATTCACTGGTCGTAAAGAAGGCGTGGCATGCGAAGCTGTCGTTCTGTTAATGAAAAATACATAATAAGTGAACATAAATTAATGCAAACTAATCCTAATGCGGAGACATCAATGCTTCCTGAATTTGAATATTTATATGGCAAACCTAACGTAACTGGTTTTATTAAGCAGGAAGCTGCCGATTTTGTGGTTATTGAAGACCTTGGTTTTGAATTAACGGGTGAAGGTGAACACATCTTTATTTCCATCCGTAAAATAGGTGAAAATACCCAATATGTTGCCCGTGCATTAGCCAAAGCAGCCGGTGTTTCAGGCAAGGATGTGAGTTATGCAGGGCTTAAAGACCGCCATGCTATTACAGAACAATGGTTTGGTATTCACATGGCGGGTAAAGAAACTCCCGATTTTTCTGTGATTGAAACAGCGCAAATTAAAATATTAAAAATTGTTCGTCATAACAAGAAGTTACGTACTGGTGCATTAAAAGGTAATCAATTTACATTAAAATTAACGGACCTAAGCAGTACCGATGGATTAGCCGAGCGTTTAGAGAAAATTAAAACCACTGGCGTGCCAAACTATTTCGGTGAACAGCGATTTGGTCAAAACGGTAATAATATTGTGCGCGCACAAGCGATGTTTGCGGGTGAAAAAGTAAAAGATCGTAATAAACGAAGTTTTTATATTTCAGCTGCACGTAGTTTGATATTCAATCACGTTGTCAGTGAACGAATTAAACAGGATAAATGGCAAACTGCAATGTCAGGTGATTGCTACATTTTACAGGGGTCTAATTCATTTTTTGCGGAAGAAACCTTAACCGACGACATTATTGAACGTGTTGCCCAAGGCGCGCTACAACTATCGGCACCACTCGTTGGTAAAGGTAACAGCAGCGCGACGAACGAAGCGCTAGCATTTGAAAGCAGCATCATTACGCAATACCCAGAATTGCTTGAAGGTTTAAGTGCTGCGGGCCTACGTCAAGAGCGTAAAGCGTTAATATTACGTCCTCAAAATTTTAGCTACCAGTTAGCTGAAGATAGCCTAACAGTCAGTTTCTATCTGCCATCGGGTTGTTTTGCGACGAGTATTGTACGTGAATTGATTGAAGATAAAGTCGTTATTCGTGATTTTGACCAAGCGCCAACATCAGGAACCGTATGATTGAATTGGGTAATACAGGAGTAGCAGGGCAGCGTATAAAAGCGCTGCTTGAAGAACAAGGAATTCGAGAACCTAGCGTGTTAGCTGCAATGCAAAATACACCTCGAAACTATTTTGTTGAAGAAGCGCTAGCGTCACAGGCATGGGGAAATCAGGCTTTACCTATTGGGGCTGGGCAAACGATATCTCAGCCTTATATTGTTGCACGAATGACGGAACTGTTATTGCAAACTAAGCCAAAAAAAGTATTGGAAATCGGCACGGGTTCAGGTTATCAAACGGCTATTTTAGCGCAGGTATTTCCACTGGTTTATTCGGTGGAACGGATCCAAGCGTTACAATGGCAAGCGAAGCGTCGGTTAAAGAATCTCGATTTGCATAACGTGATGATGAAATATGGTGATGGTTGGCAAGGTTGGCAGAGCAAAGGCCCTTTCGATGCTATTATCGTGACTGCTGCCCCCGCTTCTGTACCACAAGCATTACTGACGCAACTAGTTGATGGCGGGCAACTAATTTTACCATTAGGTGTCGAATCTCAGGTGTTGCAAGTGATCACTCGTAATGGTGATACTTATACCAGTCAAAACATTGAACATGTTCGATTTGTGCCATTAATTATCGGCGATTTAGCGTGACGGTGTTTTTGCTAGGCTTGAGGAGTATGGCATTTAAATCATGAGATTAGGGAGGATTAAGCGGTGACCATCAGCAGCAGGCCTTTATGCAATATACGCCGATACCATTTATGGCTTCGTATCGCTGTTGTCTTTTTTTTAGTTCAGTTAGTTGGTTGTTCTACTGCTAATCATAGCCCTGCACCCGTCACGAGTGTTCAGGGTTATAAAACAGAGTTGAAATCAAGTATTAGTACGTCGACGTATCGCGTTAAAAAAGGGGATACCTTATATGCAATTGCATGGCGTAGTAATCAAGATTTCAAGCATCTTGCGGCATTAAATAAGATCCCTAAATCATTTCAAATTTATCCTGGGCAGCTACTTAAGCTGAAAGGAAAAATTCCGGCTCAATCTTATAGAAAGCCAAAACCAGTGACTGTGGCTAAAACTAAAACTAAAACTAAAACAACGACATCAGGCACGACTAAAACGAGTGTTAAAGCGCCCACTAGGCCATTAGTTAAACCGGTGCCGACAAAAACTGTTACGGCTAAAGTAACTCCTCCGGTAAAAGTTAAAGCGCCAGTGAAAGCAAAACCAGTTGTTGTCAAAGTCTCGAAACCGGTCGTTCGTAATAATAAATTGTCATGGGCATGGCCTGCATCAGGTAAGTTAATTAGCACTTACTCCAGCAGCAAGTCGGGACAGCAAGGGATTAACATCGGTGGTTCATTAGGGCGTAACGTACTGGCTTCTGAATCCGGTCGAGTGGTTTATTCTGGTAATGGTCTGCGTGGTTATGGCAACCTTATTATCATTAAACACAACGATGATTATCTAAGTGCTTATGCCTATAATAAAAAGTTATTAGTTAAAGAGCAGCAATGGGTTAAAGCGGGACAGAAGATTGCGAGTATGGGGAACTCTGGACCTAATTCGGGCGCTGAGCTGTATTTCGAAATTCGTTATCGTGGTAAACCCGTTAATCCGATACGTTACTTACCCAAACGTTAAGCCCGACCGAAAGTTGTTTATTAGGCTAATCTTAATAGGCTATTTACTTCAGTCAGGAGCCTATACCTAATGAGCAAGATAACTGATGCAGATAAGTTAGACGTTAAAGATCATGATGTATCTGAAAACGATAAAAAAGCAAAGCCAGGGATGGATATATTTAACGATGAGCACCTTATCCCTAACGATGCGAAAAGCTTAGATGCAACACAGCTTTATCTTGGGGAAATTGGTTTTTCACCGTTATTGACCGCAGAAGAAGAAGTTTTTTATGCCCGCCGAGCGCTACGCGGTGATGCCAGTTCACGAAAGCGTATGATTGAGAGTAATCTGCGTTTAGTTGTTAAGATTGCGAGGCGTTATAATAACCGTGGTTTAGCTTTACTTGATTTAATTGAGGAGGGTAATCTTGGATTGATCCGCGCGGTCGAAAAATTCGATCCCGAACGGGGCTTTCGTTTCTCTACTTATGCAACATGGTGGATCCGGCAAACGATTGAACGGGCCATCATGAACCAAACCCGCACTATACGTTTACCTATTCATGTAGTTAAAGAACTTAATGTTTATCTTCGTGCAGCACGTGAACTTGCTCATGAGTTAGATCATGAACCGACAGCCGAGGACATTGCGGAAAAGTTAGATAAGCCAGTTGCCGATGTCAGTAAAATGCTGCGTTTAAATGAGCGTATTAGCTCTGTGGATACGCCTATAGGGGGCGATTCAGAGAAAGCGTTATTGGATATTATTTCGGATGAAAAAGGTGATGGTCCTGAGCGCTGCACGCAGAACGACGATATTAAGTTTAGCATTGTGCGTTGGCTTGAAGAGCTAAACCCGAAACAACGCGAAGTATTGGCCAGACGTTTTGGCTTACTCGGCTATGATGCCTCGACACTTGAGGATGTTGGTCGTGAAATTGGCTTAACCCGTGAACGCGTTCGTCAAATTCAAGTGGAAGCATTACGACGTTTACGGGAGTTATTAGCACAGCAAGGACTCTCTGTTGAAGCCTTGTTTAGGTTATAAAGTACTGCTAAATGACCTTATTGAGTTGTTAATAATTAAGCTATTCCCTAGTCTTAGTTATTAACACTTTAATCAACCTTTAGTCTTATTTTATTAAAATCAGTCATCCTCTTTATTTTTTTCTAGTATCTTGATAACCCTCTGAAAACAAAGATTGTTTAAGGACGGTTATGTTATCTACTCATTGTTTCATTAAGTCATTTTTGACAGTTAGTTTTGTTTTATTTGTCACGTCTTGTTCAACACCGCGATTATTTATTAATAGTGATCTTCCAGCCATTGAGAATGATGCTAAATTGATTGTATTGCCAACAGACATACACGGATTATCGGGCTCAAGGTCAGATAAAGAAACGATTTTTTATGAGTCGTTTAAAACGGCATTTGGTCAACAAGCAATGGAGACTCCACAGCTTACAGCACGCTTAAAAGCGAAGGGCTATGCAGATATATCCTGGAAAATGAGTCATGCTATGTACCGCGTTGTTACCAAGAGTGACGGCTTTAGTTATACCGATGCGTATTACTCAGCGCTTAATAATGGTGAAACTAGAAGTAAATTCAGAACACTTGATAATGAACTATATTATTTGAGTCTATGGTTAAAGCATGCCTATCAACTATCCGCGGTGCCGGAATATATTGCTGTTGCGCATATCGATAGTATGGGGGTGTCACAAGCGAAGAATTCGATCAAATATCGGGTGATTGCGGGGATGTATTCTACCCAACGACAGGCGTTAGTGCGGGTGGTTACTTATGTAACAGAAAGCCCAAATAATCATATCGCCATTTTTCATGACTTAGATAATCTGGGCTTTTTGATTTATCGCGAACTATTTAATATTTGAATGTAGCAATTAGAGTTGTTCTTTTAATCGGTATAACACATCCAGCGCTTCACGTGGCGTCATATTATCGATATTTAACGCATCGAGATCGTCGATTACTGGATGAGAAACGGGTGTTGCTGGCTCAACGTGTGGGCGTTCACCTGTTATAACGGCTTGGTGCGAGTTTAATTCTAACTCATGTAACTTGACTTTAGCCGCATGAATAACCGTTTTTGGTACGCCTGCTAATGCCGCAACTTGCAAGCCATAACTGCGATCTGCGGCGCCGTCTTGCACTGCATGCATAAATACGATCGAGTCACCGTGCTCAACCGCATCGAGATGCACATTGACTAAACTTGGGTGCTGTTCTGCTAACGTGGTTAGCTCAAAGTAGTGCGTTGCAAAGAGAGTATAAGCCTGGATCTTATTCGTTAGGTATTCTGCACATGCCCATGCTAATGATAAACCATCGTAAGTGCTGGTGCCGCGACCAATCTCGTCCATCAATACCAAACTATTTGCCGTCGCATTGTGCAAGATATTCGCTGTCTCGGTCATTTCTACCATGAAGGTCGAACGACCTGACGCGAGATCATCTGATGCACCAATACGCGTAAAAATACGGTCGATTAATGACGTTGTAACTTGCTCGGCGGGTACGAAACTACCAATGTGTGCCATTAGAGTGATCAAGGCCGTTTGACGCATGTAGGTCGATTTACCACCCATATTAGGTCCGGTAATGATCAACATACGACGTTCAGGATTAAGCTGAACAGGATTGGCAATGAAGGGGTCCGTCATCACTTGCTCTACTACAGGATGACGCCCATTAGTAATGTCGATACCCGGTTGGACACTAATTGTTGGTCGGCAATAATGCAAGGTTTCTGCGCGTTCAGCAAAGTTACACAATACATCAAGTTCAGATAATGCCGCAGCGCTGTCTTGCAGTGCGGGAATATACGGTAACAACTTATCTAATAGTTGCTCATAGAGTTGTTTCTCTAGCGCCAGTGACTTACCTTGGCTACTGAGAACTTTATCTTCGTGTTCTTTCAGTTCAGGTATGATGTAACGTTCGGTATTCTTCAGTGTTTGACGTCTGATATACGTTGCTGGTACTTGATCTGATTGAAGACGACTGACTTCGATGAAGTAGCCGTGTACCCGGTTATAACCGACTTTTAAGGTTGGGATACCGGTTTGCTGTTTTTCGCGATCTTCCAATGCTTGTAGATAATCGGTAGCACCTTTACTTAGGGTACGCCATTCATCTAACTCTTGGTTATAACCGGGGGCTATCACGCCACCGTCTCGGATTAATACTGGCGGGTTGTCGATAACGGCGAACGTCAGTAGCTGTTCTAGTTCAGTGAACTCACCAGCTAATTGCTGCAATGAGCTTAAGTGTTCGGTATCGTGTTCTGCTAACAGTGTTTGTAATTCGGGTAACTGCTGGAAAGCATTACGTAAACGCACAAGATCACGAGGACGTGCAGAGCGTAATGACAAGCGTGCAATGATACGTTCAATATCACCAATAGTACGTAGAACTGGCTGGATATCGTTTAATGCACCCACATCAAGTAAGGATTGAATACTCGATTGGCGTTGTTGCAATACCAAGCTGTCACGAATTGGCTGGTGTAACCAACGTTTTAATAGTCGGCTGCCCATTGGTGTTGAAGTATGATCAAGTACTTCTGCAAGGGTATTATCAAAACCACCAGATAGGTTTTGGGTCAGTTCTAGGTTACGGCGAGTTGCTGCATCCATGACGACCATTTGTTCGGTTTGTTCAAGTTTGATCGCGCGAATATGTGGCAGTGCGGTACGTTGGGTTTCTTTCACATACTGCATCAAACACCCTGCAGCACATAACGCCACTGGTGAGTTTTCAACCCCAAAACCAATCAGATCTTTAGTGCCAAACTGTTGGCATAAGACGTTGCGAGCAGTTTGTAAATCAAACTCCCATTCAGGGCGGCGACGTAAGCCTTTAAGTTGGTTGATGTGTTGCATTGATTCAAATGATTCGCAATACAACAGCTCTGCAGGGTCGGTACGTTGCAGTTCTGCCAGTAGTGTTTCTTCTGACGTAAATTGATTGATCAGGAAACGGCCGCTGCCCATATCTAACGTCGCATAACCAAAAGTAATGCCATCATGGAATAATGCTGCTAATAAATTGTCATTTTTCTCGGTGAGTAAGGCTTCGTCACTGACAGTGCCAGGTGTCACAATACGAACCACTTTACGTTCAACAGGGCCTTTGGATGTCGCAGGGTCACCAATTTGTTCACAGATCGCTACCGATTCACCACTACGTACTAGCTTTGCTAAATAACCTTCCAATGAATGGTAAGGGATACCAGCCATTGGGATAGGATTACCATTTGACTTACCACGCTTGGTCAGAGATATACCTAATAATTGCGACGCTTTTTTGGCATCATCATAAAATAACTCATAAAAATCGCCCATGCGATAAAAGAGTAAGATCTCTGGTTGCTCAGCTTTTAACTTAAAGAATTGCTGCATCATAGGGGTGTGATTGGTTAAGTCTTGAGGTGCAAGAAAGTTAGGTTGCATAGCGGCTCGGTTTAAAAATAATAGTTGCAGCTATAATAACAATGCTAAAGCACGGTGGCGACTGTATTTTTTGTACGTAAGTATGAGCCACTAATAATAATTAAAAAAAATATTCGTTTATTACTTGATACTGTATGAACGAACAGTATACTTATGCCTATAAATTAAATACTCGATTATGCCTCAGGGGAATAAAATGGACGCGAATAAAGAAAAAGCCTTAGCTGCAGCACTTGGACAAATTGAAAAACAATTTGGTAAAGGTTCTATCATGAAGCTAGGTGATAACCGTACCATGGACGTAGAAACTGTTTCTACAGGTTCACTTTCTCTTGATATTGCGTTGGGAGCTGGTGGTTTACCGATGGGGCGTATCGTAGAGATTTACGGTCCTGAATCAAGTGGTAAAACGACGTTAACGCTAGAAGTTATCGCGTCAGCACAACGAGAAGGTAAAATCTGTGCCTTTATTGATGCAGAGCATGCACTTGACCCTATTTATGCAGGTAAACTTGGCGTTGATATTAATGAACTATTAGTCTCTCAACCAGATACTGGTGAGCAAGCATTAGAAATATGTGACATGCTCGCACGTTCTGGCGCTGTTGATATTATCGTAGTCGATTCTGTAGCAGCACTAACTCCGAAAGCTGAAATTGAAGGCGATATGGGCGATAGCCACATGGGTCTGCAGGCACGTATGTTATCGCAAGCGATGCGTAAATTAACGGGTAATTTAAAAACGACTAACACCATGTGTATCTTCATTAACCAAATTCGTATGAAGATTGGTGTTATGTTTGGTTCACCTGAAACGACTACAGGCGGTAATGCACTTAAATTCTACGCGTCAGTACGTTTAGATATCCGTCGTATTGGTTCAGTAAAAGATGGCGACGAGATCACGGGTAATGAAACACGTGTTAAAGTTGTGAAAAATAAAATTGCAGCACCATTTAGACAAGCTGAATTCCAAATATTATACGGTAAAGGCTTTAACCGTAATGGTGAGTTAATTGATCTAGGTGTTAAAGAAAAGCTAATCGAAAAAGCAGGCGCTTGGTATTCATACAAGGGTGATAAGATTGGTCAAGGTAAAGCTAAATCAACACAATTCCTTATTGACAACCCAAAGATTGCAGCTGAAATTGACGGTATGATCCGTGCTAATCTACTTGGTAATAAAGATGAAGTTGAAGTTGAAGCTAAGGCTAAGGCTCCTGAAGCTGAAAACGAATTTTAATTCTGATATTAATTAACGTGTAATCTTTGATTTTAGTATTTATTGATTCGCGTTAATTGAACAGATATTAATAGAAATAAAGGCAGGTATGGCTAACATACCTGCCTTTATTATTTTATAGTTATCGATGATTTCTTGATCATGACAATACCAGTTAGCGCCATCAATACCAATAATCCTAAGCCGATATACCCAAACCACTGATCGAACGTTTTGTTGCCTGTCCAGCGTAGGTAATGAATATCATACATAGTGTTAAAAATACGACTGTCCGCACCTTGTTGGTGTAGGCTTAAGCGCGACCAATCAAACATCAGTTTTACGTCGGTATCCGTAACGGCGATACCATCTTTGTAGTTCAAAACCAAACCATAGCGTTGTGGATTATGTTTCACAGCATCTTGTAATAAACTTATTATATTTTTTGCATTTGGTTCTGACAGCACTTGGTTATTTAGTGGATTAATATGCTGCCATTTATTCTCTATTTGAACACGGTAATGACGACCTAAGATTGTTTGGTTTATTGCTACTGCTTGCCACTCTGGTTCAGGAGAAAGTTGTAAAATAGAGGACAACGGATAGCGAGTTATTTGCAATTGTTCGTAGGCATCTTTATAACCGGGCTTAATTAAAAAAAATACGCCAGTGAACGCCCATAGCGTCATCGGTAGAATTAATAAATAGCCAAGGTAACGATGTAGTTGATAAATATTCATTGTCGTCTATCTAAGAAAGTGAATACACGTATTTTACGGTTTAATAATAAAAACACCAGTTCAGGTGAATGTTATAGCGGTATTTTATCATTATACTTGTACTATTATTCATTCCTATTTGATGATGAACTACCGTGTTGATAAATAACAAAAAGCACCTTGTGGAAGGTGCTTTTGACATGTATGAATATAGCGTATTAAAATATCAAAAGCTTAGAATTTAGCCGATACTTGCAATACAAAACCGTCGATACCATAGACGGCATCATCACCCGTCGAACGGGCTGAATTAAGTCCGCTATCGTTAAATTTACCGTCTTGATAGATACCATAAGCACCGTTTTTACTCACTGTGGCAGCTAGGTCAATATGTACTAGAACCATCGGAGAGATACCAAAACCTAAGGTGAATAGGTCTTCACGGATATCATTTAGATCATGGCGAATACCTGCGCGTAATTGTAAGAAATCAAATAGATTAGCTTCAATACCTGCGCGGGCATAACGTGATTCACTGTTGCTTTCAAACCCTATCGCATCATTTAAATCCATTTCTGCTGTCAGTATTGCGTAATCATGGTGTAATGCAAAACCTGCCGTCACGAGAGGTGCTAACGTGAAAACCATTTTCTCATTTGTTTGGTTGATACTTTTGTATGCCGTTGTT
The DNA here is from genome assembly GCF_018219455.1 of Moritella sp. 5. Classification (NCBI taxonomy): domain Bacteria; kingdom Pseudomonadati; phylum Pseudomonadota; class Gammaproteobacteria; order Alteromonadales; family Moritellaceae; genus Moritella; species Moritella sp. 5. The sequence continues at coordinate 4,456,454 of NZ_CP056122.1, read as the reverse complement.
TCTACTTTCAGATTTTTCTTAAGCATGTTACGGCCACTGACTGCAACGCGGAAGGTATCATAAAAATCAAAGGCAATACCGGCATCGAGATTGAAATGGCTTTGTTTATCTAACCCGTCAAGAAAGCCATCTTCAAATTCACGTAGGCCGTCGTCATTAATTGAAATATCATAACTATACGTGTCGATACGTTGATATTTTGGTGATATACCAATCGATACTTTGGCGATTTTGGCATCCCAGTTCATTGATAGTGCCAAACCAAGATCAGAAACCGATACTCCTGCCAGATTAACTTTGCTATCAAGGTCATCTAAGGTTTGGTTATTTGCTGAATCAATATCATTTTGACTCACTTTTGCTGTCGCGACACTGGTCATGTAAGAGTTACCAAAAAAGGCCACAGATAATGCACTGCTGGGTAATGCAATCGCGAAACTGGTACCGGCATTAACGCCCATGCGTTGACCATCAAAATTGCCAAGCGCATTGGCATAAGCTGCAGCCGTTATTGGATTTTTGTTATTGTCATAAGCGTCTTGCGCAGTTTTAACATTGTCTAAGGCACCTAAAAACGCATCCGATGTTTCGGTTTGAACACCAAAAGAGGTGGGGGCATAGCGGGTATGACCATCATCACTGTATGGGATTGCAGGCAGAATGAGACCAATATAATCATCTTTGCCTTGACCCAGTAATGCAGGGTTTACAAAGGCTGCAGTAACAAAGTCCGAAGACGCGACACCAGCTCCCCCCATTGCATCATTACGGGCATCAAAATATAGTTGAGAAGCAAAAGTGGTTGGTGCGATAGCGCACGTTAGTGCTGAAATAATAAATATACGTTTCATATCAATCCCTGATTTTTATGCGGTGCTATGTTTGCTATACAAGCGTTTATTAGATAAATAATTAAAGCGAAAATGTGTTGATTAATCCTTTAATCAACGAGCAATATCGCTTGATGTATCGTTAATGATGTTGGTTATTTTCTGGATCAATATTAGCACTGGTTGAGATGAACTTAAGTTTGATGTTAAGTACTAGATTACAAGAATGAATTTGTGATCATGATCTTTTCAGTGTTATTAACGACGATTTAGTTAGATTGGTTTTCTCAGCCTTGTATCTCACTAATATAGCGCGTATAAATAGCTGCACTTATACTGAGATAATCAGTAAAGCAATATAAAAAACTTATCGCGCGGTTTGCTAAAGCGGTAAATGAAGTAGCAAAGCATTAGGTTGTTTTCTCATGCTTTGCTCGGCTAATCGATAGCACCATTGTTTTCATGACTGGAAACGGTAGAAAGATGTAGGTCTTTAGTTAAATATCACCATCAAGTTTGGTTATATTTAGCTATTATAGAAAGAATAAAAACAATAAATAAGAGGCTATTTTTGTGCTTGAAGAAAACTATGAACAGCAATTAACGAAATTATTACCTTGGCAGAAAGTGAGTTTTATTGCGTCACTTGCTGAGCGCAGCTTTCCTAATTACAAATTATTTTCTGAAGCTTGTGAAACCGGAGATGCGAAGCAGTTCCGTTCATCATTAGATCTGTTTTGGGAATCTTTAACGGTTAAAAATAGCAAAATCAATTTTACTATTCAATTTGATCGTTTCGAACCGATTATTCCAAATGTAGACAAATTTGATGTGTATGGTGTTTATCCTGCACTGGATGCGTGTGTGACTTTAAACAGTGCTTTTAATAGTTTAGTCGGCCCTGATCCGGATGTGAACGAAGCTATTAATGCATCGCGAGTATCAATTGGTACTGTTGCAAGCTATTTAGAAGCGTTGGCAGGTGAAGAACTTGACGACGAGGTTATTTTTGCTGAAGAGTTAATGCAAGAAGAGCTTAAATTTCAGCAAGCGGTGTTGGATTTACTCACGGTACAAAAATCACCAGAGAGTATGAAGACGTTACGTCAGTTTGCTAAAAATGATGGGATTTCTAACATTGGTATTACCTTAGATTAATTGATTGAAATTTCATTAAAGAGGCGTCAGAGCTGGTGAGGCGGCGATCGGGAATTAGTTTTAAGGGTAGCCCCTCACCTTTTTTATGGTGTTTTTTTGTACATAGAATGAGATTAGTGTGAGCGCTACCCCATTTGTTGATTATTCTCTCAGCAATTGACTTAATTAAGGCGATAAATCCTTTGCGGTCAACGGTTTTTTTGAATACAGTGTTTAACAGTTTAATGTTATTGAATAGTGGAAAGGACATTCTTATGAATAAAACTCAATTAATCGATGCAGTTGCAGCGAAAGCAGATTTAACTAAAGTACAAGCTAAAGCAGCACTAGAAGAGATCCTAAGTGCGATCACTGATAGCCTTAAAGAAAAAGAAGCTGTACAGCTAATTGGTTTCGGTACTTTTAAAGTAAGCGAACGTTCAGCACGTACTGGTCGTAACCCACAAACGGGTGAAGAAATTCAAATTTCTGCAGCGACAATTCCAGCATTCGTTGCTGGTAAAGCACTGAAAGATGCAGTTAAAAACGCAAACAAATAAGCATTAACTTTTATTAATTTAAAGTTTAATGAAAAAAAGCACCTATGTTAGGTGCTTTTTTATTATCTACAAGTCATGTCCAAGACGAAAATATCCGTTATGGTTTGCTTCTTCGCTTCTTTTTATCCGCTGGTTGGACACGAACACGTTGGATTACATTGTTGTTTATTTCTAATACTTCTAACGGATGGTCTGCAATTTTTAGACTAATATTCGATTCCGGTATCTCTTCTAAATATTCTAAGATTAAGCCGTTTAATGTTTTTGGACCATTGGTTGGAAAGTGCCAGTTCATCTCTTTATTAATATCACGCACGTTTGCCGTACCATCAATGATATAACTGCCGTCAGGTTGCGCCTCAATTTCTTCACTCGCTGAAGGTGCCATGGTAGTGGTAAAGTCACCGACAATCTCTTCTAAGATATCTTCGAGTGTCACCAAACCTTGGATGTCACCGTATTCGTCAACAATTAAACCGATACGCTCTTTTTTACGTTGGAACTTTAATAGTTGCACGTTAAGTGGTGTTGCTTCAGGAATGAAGTACAGCTCTTTTACTGCTCTGAGTAGCGTTGTTTTATCAAACTGTTCTTTCAGTAATAGACGCAATGCATCTCGAGTATGCACAAATCCAACTGCATCATCGATGGTGTCACGGTACAGCAATACCCTCGTATGTGAAATATTACGTAATTGGCGTAATAAAATCTCCCAATCATCATTAATATCAATCGCGATGATCTCGTTACGCGGCACCATAATGTCATCCACAGTGACTTTTTCAAGGTCGAGAATACTGATCAGCATATCTTGGTGACGCTGAGGGATCATTGTACCTGCTTCATGCACAACGGTACGCAATTCTTCGGAGCTCAATGCACCATTATCATTGTGATTGAGATTAACGCGCAATAGTTGCAACAGGCCATTAGAAATGATGTTTACCAGCCATACCAATGGATAAAACAAGGTTAGCATCGGGCGTAATAACAATGAGCTTGGAAATGCGACTTTTTCTGGGTGCAGTGCAGCTAAGGTTTTAGGCGTTACTTCAGCAAAAATAAGGATAACGATTGTTAAGAGACCAGTCGATACGGCTAAACCAAGCGCTTCATTTTGTGCAAATAAACGCATACCAATAATCGTTGCGATGGAAGAGGCCAAGATGTTGACTAGATTGTTACCAATAAGAATAAGACCAATCAAACGATCCGGTCTGTTGAGGAGTTTCTCTACACGTTTCGCACCTGTATGGTTATTTTTAACCAGGTGCTTAAGCCTATAACGATTGAGAGACATCATACCTGTTTCTGAGCTAGAGAAATAAGCTGATATGAGGATTAAAATAGTCAGGAGGCCGAATAAGGTTCCTGTTGATATGTCGTCCAAGTGTTATCCTTTGATTACGCAAGTGTATAGTAATTAATATATGATAGTTTTAAGTATGTTTAAGTATTAATGAAGTAGGATCTCTTTTACAAAGCGAGAACCGAAATAGGCCAAAGAGAGCAATACAGTGCCAAATAATGTACCAAAAGCAATCTTGTTGCTACGCCAGCCTTGTTTAAAGTGACCCCACAGCAATACCGAATAAAATAGCCAAGCTAAAATAGATAAAACAGTTTTATGCGCTTGAGAGTGGGTAAAAGCATCTTCAAAAAAGACAAAGCTTGTCACTATTGCCACGGATAGCAGCACTAAACCGATACTTAATAACCTGATGAGTTGTTTTTCTATGGTCATTAACGATGGCAGTGCTGGGTGCATTGCGGTTGGGCGTTTGTGCTTGAGTTGATAATCTAAGTAAGCCATTTGCAGGGCAAGTAAACTCGCCACAATGAAGGCCGCATAGGCAAATAATATCACGATAATATGGACAACAAGTGGTGTGTTATCACTTAAATTGGAAATGTAAATCGTTGGTAACAAATAGCTTATCGCAATGACAATGATTGAAAAACCATACACGATCGGTAATAAAGGTAATATTTTAAATTTATTGATCGAGAGTGTCATGATCATCGAAATCAGCAAACTGATAAGTGCGGCTACATTGACAATACTCAGGTTAATTCCTGCTGCCGTCACAATATCAAAGCCCATCCAGAATAGATGGCAAAGTGTCGCGCCTGCGCCTAAGGTAAAAATAGTACGTATACTCGCCTGTTGTTTTACAGTTAAGGCTTTAATGCAATGATAAATTGCAGCTATATAGAAAATAATAGCGCCAAGAGCAAACAGTTCCATAGGGCTCACTTTAATGTTGATTTATATGTAATTATGCAGTCCAGTATACGCTTGCTGTACCTATAGAGCTATATTCAAATGCATTATTTGGAAAGGAAAATATTATTTTTTTATAAAACAATACCTAGCCACACCTTGAGAGTGTGATTTTTGCCCTCAAATAAGGTTATAATCATCAGTAATAATTGAATTTAATCTAATCTAAAACGGATAACGTCATGTTTGAGAATTTAACCGATCGCTTATCGGCCACGCTGAAAAACGTCAGCGGCCGTGGTCGTTTGACTGAAGATAACGTCAAAGACACACTACGTGAAGTACGCATGGCGTTACTCGAAGCGGATGTTGCTTTACCTGTCGTACGCGCATTTATTAAAAATGTAAAAGAAAATGCCCTAGGCCAAGATGTATCTAAGAGTCTGAATCCAGGCCAAGCCTTCATTAAGATTGTCCAAGCAGAGCTTGAATCGGCAATGGGTAATGCTAACGAAACATTAAATCTTGCTGCGCAACCGCCAGCAGTATTAATGATGGCTGGTTTACAAGGTGCAGGTAAAACTACCACTGTAGCGAAATTATCACGCTTCTTAAAAGAACGAGAGAAAAAATCAGTATTGGTTGTGAGTGCAGACGTCTACCGTCCAGCGGCAATCAAACAGCTAGAAACATTAGCAGCAGAAGTTGATGTGGAATTTTTCCCAAGTAATATCGAACAAAATCCAGTTGATATTGCGAACGCTGCAATCGAATACGCACGTAAATCATTTATTGATGTTGTGATTGTCGATACTGCGGGTCGTTTACATGTCGATTCTGACATGATGAAAGAGATCCAAGACTTACACGCTGCGATTAATCCAGTTGAAACACTGTTTGTTGTGGATGCGATGACAGGTCAAGATGCGGCAAACACAGCTGCGGCATTTAATGAGAGTTTACCATTAACGGGTATTATCTTAACAAAAGCTGATGGTGATGCACGTGGTGGTGCTGCATTATCGATTCGCCATATTACGGGTAAACCAATTAAGTTTATCGGTATGGGCGAAAAAATTGATGCATTAGAACCTTTCCATCCAGAACGTATTGCATCTCGTATTTTGGGTATGGGTGATGTGCTATCACTTATCGAAGAAGTTGAACGTAAAGTAGATAAAGACAAAGCTGAAAAACTGGCGAAAAAAGTTCAAAAAGGCAAAGGTTTTGACTTAGAGGATTTCCGTGACCAGCTTGTGCAAATGAAGAGCATGGGTGGCATGATGGGCATGATGGATAAGTTGCCTGGCATGAATCAGGTTCCTGATGCTGTCAAAGATCAAATGGATGATAAGTTAACTAATCGTATGGAAGCGATTATTAATTCAATGACACCCGCAGAGCGCAAACGTCCAGAGATCATTAAAGGTTCACGTAAGCGTCGTATCGCGATGGGCTCAGGTACACAGATTCAAGATGTGAATAAGCTGCTTAAACAATTTACGCAAATGCAAAAAATGATGAAAAAAATGTCGGGTAAAGGCGGCATGAAGAAAATGATGGGTAAGATGAAAGGTATGATGCCACCCGGAATGGGCGGTGGTATGGGCGGTGGTAAAGGACCGTTTGGTTAACAACCTCGCGGTTTAATCCCTTCCTTATATATGTATTTTATTCCAAGCCCTGCTTATTAACAGTAGGGCTTTTTTATTTCCGCGGATTCTGGCTAACCTGCTTTTGATCACTGTAATAGCAACATAATGATTGTTTATAGTATAAATAGCGCTAACTAAAGCAGTCATGACTCACAATAAGGTTGCATTTAGTTAAAATAAGAGTAAAATTGCGCGACTTCGAATCGTCTCATTCGTGAGTACTATTTGAACTATGGGGCCTTGTCAGTGCAAGGTCGGAATACACACTTAATTTATAAAGAGGACGATATGGTAACTATTCGTTTATCTCGTGGTGGTTCTAAGAAATCACCTTTCTACACAGTTGTTGTTACAGACAGCCGTAATGCTCGTGATGGTAAATTCATCGAGAAGCTAGGTTTCTTTAATCCAATGGCTGCTGGTCAAGAAGAACGTGTTCGTCTTGACAACGTGAAAATTGAAGCTTGGGTTGCTAAAGGCGCTACAGTTTCTAACACAGTTGCTAAGTTAATCAAAGACGCTGCTAAAGCTGCTTAATTATCTTAAGGTAAGGAGATCTTGTGAGTTCAACTGACAAACCTATGGTAGTTGGTCGTCTTGGTGCTGTTTACGGCATTAAAGGCTGGATGAAAATCAACTCCTTTACCGATATTCCTGAAGGGATTTTTAACTATTCACCTTGGCTCATTGAGCAAAAAGGCGAATGGGTTGAAGTGGCGATTGAAGATTGCAAACGCCATGGCAAAGGTTTAATTGCTAAGTTAGTCGGCATTGATGTTCGTGAAGAAGCGCAGTCCCTTACGGGTGCTGAAATTGCTATTCATGCTGATCAACTTCCAGATTTAGAAGATGAATATTACTGGCGTGACATTATTGGCTGCTCTGTTGAGACAGACAAGGGTTACACGTTAGGTAAAGTCACTGATATGATGGAAACCGGTTCTAACGACGTATTAGTAATTAAAGCGAATGCAACAGATGCCTTCGGAAAAAAAGAACGGTTAATCCCGTATCTTGATGGGCAAGTAATTATCAGTGTTGATATTACAGCTCAAAAAATTATTGTTAATTGGGACCCGAGTTTTTAAGACTCGTTGTCAGCGGAGGCTAGTATGTGGTTAGGGGTTATTAGCCTTTTTCCAGAGATGTTTAATGCCATCACTGAACAAGGAGTTATCGGTCGAGCAATAAAACGCGACTTGCTTAAGTTCCAAACTTGGAACCCTAGAGATTTTGCCCACGATAAACATAAGACGGTCGATGACCGCCCTTATGGTGGTGGCCCTGGCATGTTGATGATGGTTCAACCATTACGAGATGCTATCCATGCAGCAAAACAGGCAGCAGGTGGTGAGGCGAAAGTTATTTATCTTTCACCGCAAGGACGTAAATTGGATCAAGCTGGTGTACTGGAGTTGGCAACAAATGAAAAGATGATTTTTATTTGTGGCCGTTATGAAGGTATTGATGAGCGTATCATCCAATCGGAAGTTGATGAAGAGTGGTCTATCGGTGACTTCGTGTTAACCGGTGGTGAACTTGCAGCAATGACGATGATTGATGCTGTCTCACGCATGATTCCTGGTGTTTTAGGCACTCAGGCATCTGCGGAGCAAGATTCGTTTGCAGATGGTCTTTTAGACTGTCCACATTATACGCGTCCGGAAGTGTTAGATGGTATGGCTGTTCCTAAGGTTCTCCTTAGTGGCAATCATAGTAAAATTAGCCAATATAGACAGAAACAGTCTTTAGCTCGAACGTTAGAACGACGACCTGATTTATTAAGTAACCTAGCTCTGACTGATCTGCAAGAAAAACTTCTTGTTGAGATCGTTCGCGAAAGTCGCGAGTTAAAGTAGAGTTTTTCAGTTTATTCTAGGGTATAGAAAATGAGCAACATAATTGCACAGATCGAACAAGAACAAATGAAAACAGATCTACCAACTTTTGGCCCTGGTGCTACTGTTGTAGTACAAGTAAAAGTTGTTGAAGGTGATAAATCACGTCTACAGGCTTTTGAAGGCGTAGTTATCGCTAAACGTAACCGTGGTCTGCACTCTGCATTCACAGTTCGTAAAATCACTTCAAACGGTGAAGGTGTGGAACGTGTATTCCAAACACATTCTCCAGTGGTAGCAAGCATCACTGTTAAGCGTCACGGCGATGTTCGTCAAGCTAAGCTATACTACCTACGTGGTCTTACTGGTAAAGCTGCACGTATTAAAGAAAAATTGGGTAAGCGTAAAAGCAAATAATCCATTTTTCATGCAGTTTAAGGTCCGTCTTCTGACGGGCCTTTTTTTTGCCTGCGATTTATCATTATCACATTTTGATAGATTAGATATTAAAGTGTTTTTTGAGTAGCTGATGCGTAAAGGCCTTTTTAAGATAGAAGCCACGCGGTCGTACCTGAATGATCTCTCCCTCGCTGCCATACGCCTTTGTACGGACCTTATTATTTGCTGCCTTAGGGCGAAGCTGTAAATACTTACCGTGACGTGCAGTGATCTGTTCTACCTGTCCAAGTGCGATCATATCCATCAGCTCTTCCCAATCTTCTTGTAATTGCATATTTTCAAGTGCATCGGGTTGCCACAGTAATGGTGAGCCTACGATACGATCTGCGACCGGAATATCGCGTTCACCGAGTACTGGTATCCATAGCACTTGTTTTAGCTTATTAGCCACATTACAGGTTGACCAGGTAATGCCGTGATTACCGGTTAAGGGCGCAACGCAGACGAAAGTTGTTTCAAGTGGTTTACCTTGTGCATTAATTGGAATGGTTTTTAATTCTACCCCTAACTCAGGGAAATCTTGAATTGGTTTACTGCCCGCCGTAGCGCCAAGGTGCAGCTCTAAGAGTTGTCCAATCCAGCCTTTTTCTTTACGCAGATCATAGGGTACACAGAGTTGGTGTAATGCGGCTATTTGTTGCAGGTTGAATCCGGCAATGGCTTGTGCGCGATCCATAAGCTCATTGATATCACGGGGTTCGTTAATTAGTGAAGGCATATCAAGTTATTCTTATATCTCAAGGTTTCTTTTAGCAGAATAACACTTTTAAATCTAGCTGTTAACGGTCGTTTTTCATACAAAGTGAGATGTGAATCTCGTTTTTATGTTACGTAGATATTTCAAGTGAAGCGTTGAATTTAAGTGATTGTTTTTAAACGTCTTTTGTTTGGGTTTTTATTCTTGTGGATAATTATACCATTTTTTTATTATGTTAAATGGTAATAATGTAAACACTTCACAAGGTTATCCACAGAAAAGGTGGATAACTTGCTATTTCCCCCCTGCATTTGTTAATAAATATCGAAAGTCGCGATTAATAAGACTACTTATCGCTATTTCTATCACTTTTCCACACATGTAATGTGTATAACTATGTATATTGTGGATGAGGAGAGATATTATTGGCATATTGGTGTTTTATTACTCAATCGAGAGTAAGGTAAATGTCTATATATTGGAGTGAAAGGTAGAACTCTGCTTTCATTGCATGTTTTCTTTTAAGATATCTATCATACTTGCTTCTCTATAAAGAAGGGGGTTATTTCAACAACGCCGCTCAGAAGTTCTGAATTAGAGATAAATCGGCGGTATTTTGTCTTTGTAAATGGATCTTTGGTAAAACTGCTGGTGTAAATTTGCTGCTCATTGATTTATATGAAACAATCAAGTTAACTAAGTTCTACCCTTAAGGTGCTAATGTGATTGATAGCGATGGCTATCGTCTTAATGTAGGCATCCTAATTTGTAATCGTGAAGGTCAAGTTTTATGGGCTAAACGTTGTGGGCAGCATTCTTGGCAATTTCCGCAAGGTGGTGTAGATAATGGAGAGTCTGCAGAGCAAGCAATGTATCGAGAACTATATGAAGAAGTTGGACTTAAAGCGAAACATGTTTCGATTCTAGCCACTTCTAAAACATGGTTGAAATATAAATTACCAAAGCGATTAGTCAGATGGGATAGCAAACCAGTCTGCATTGGGCAAAAGCAAAAATGGTTTTTACTGCGTCTGGAAGCGGATGACAGTCAAATCGACTTCAAATGCACAGGACATCCCGAATTTGATGATTGGCGTTGGGTCAGTTATTGGTATCCTGTACGTCAGGTTGTATCGTTTAAAAAAGACGTTTATCGTCGTGTTATGAAAGAGTTTGCACCAGTGGCATTACCTTTTTTACGCAAAGACATTAAACGTAAACGACGTTAATGTTAAATAGTGCCTGCGCATTGAATTATTATACGATTCAATGCAAAGGCATTACTTATTCACTGAACTTTTTTCCATTCCAGTACTCCTAATTTATCTCTCTCATACTTTGGTTTAATTTATCTTACTTTACCGATTCTATTGCGGCTAATTCTATGTTGTGGCAAGCATTTGGTGTAAGGTGTATTTTATAAATAATAACGAATGTATTAATATATAAATACATAGCTTACGTTATTTTGTAATTTTATTGCCTTAGCATAGGTGATCACTTTCTTTTACTCAGGAACTCAATGATGTCGCAGACATATCTACAATATCCAGAAATTGATCCCATTGCGATCAGTATCGGCCCGATTCATGTTTACTGGTACGGGTTGATGTATTTACTTGGTTTTTTATTTGCTAATTGGATGGGTAATCGACAAGCAGCGAAGCCGGGTAGTAGCTGGAATAAAGACGAAGTAGGTGATTTATTATTTTACGGTTTCCTTGGGGTGATCCTTGGTGGTCGTATTGGTTATGTGCTGTTTTATAACTTCGGTTTATTCCTTGATGATCCAATGTATTTATTCCGCATTACGGATGGCGGCATGTCATTCCATGGCGGTCTGATTGGTGTATTGTTAGCATTTGCTTATTTTGGTCGTAAAACCCAGCGTTCATTCTTTGTTATTGCTGATTTTATTGCCCCTATGGTGCCGTTTGGCTTAGCGGCTGGACGTATTGGTAACTTTATCAATGGCGAGTTATGGGGACGAGTGACAGATGTGCCTTGGGCGATGATCTTCCCCACTGGTGGTGATTTACCGCGTCATCCGAGTCAGTTATATCAGTTTGCAATGGAAGGTGTGTTACTGCTTATTATCTTACAAGTATTTGCACGTAAACCGCGTCCAGTAGGCGCTATCTCTGGTTTGTTCTTATTAGGTTACGGTATTTTCCGCTTTGTTGCCGAGTACTTCCGTCAACCAGACTCACAACTAGGGTTGTATTTTGATTTGATTAGTATGGGACAAATTCTATCGACCCCGATGATCTTCTTAGGTGCGCTTATTATGTTTATTGCTTACAAAAAGCCGACTTTGTTTGCAGGTAAACAAAACAAATAATTGGTTTACGCAGATAAAGAATGAAAAAGGGGTTAACTAAATTTAGTTAACCCCTTTTTATTTTAATCATCTATGTATGTTTACACCGAAAATGGATATTTGATCGCATCATGATGCTGATAACCTATCACTTAATTTTCTTGGGCTATATGCCATTTATTACCAAATTTCGATAACAAAATAATTAACCCCGGTATAAATAACAACATGTGTAATGTTAATAATAAAGGTGTTGTCAGATCAAGACGTTGCGTCAAACTTACCATTGCTCCTGCGCCGCTCATCTGAAACAAGCCAAGTAATGCGGCTGCGGTTCCTGCGCGATCACCAAAGGGAGCTAGAGCATTACCTGCCGCGGTTCCAAAAATAAATGCAAAACCTAACGATGTCATAAATGTTGGTATCATAAAAGCCCATGCTTGTTGGATACCGCTTAGACTAAACATCGTAGCACCGGAAATTACCAAAATAATGAATCCCGCATATAGGATACGACGAGTCCCGAATCTATCCATGAACTTAGGTGCGATTAAGCATGACAAGATATTAAGTATCGCATTAATACCGAACCACACTATAAATTGGTTCATATTGAGCCCTAACTTCATCATTAACCACACTGGTGCTGAAGTGACATAAGCCAAAATAACAGCCATCGCGAGCATACATAACGTTGCGTGATACAGAAAAGTAGGCTCTCTAAGTATTGAAAAGTAGCGTGAAAAACTGAATAGGGTCTTTTCTATATCGATACTGCTTGGCCTCGTTTCTTTAAAGTGTAATAAGACGAAAATACCAGCAATGACAGAAAACCCTAGCATAAAGCTAAAGTTAGAACGCCAGCCAAAGTGGTATGTCAGCCAAGCCCCTAAGAGTGGTGCTAAAACTGGAACACAGCAAATAGCGCCATTAAGGTAGCTAATCATACGTCCACTTTTTTCTGGACCAAAACTGTCGCGCACTGCTGAAAATGCAGCTACCGATGTTGCACAAGCGCCAAATCCTTGTAATAAGCGAGCTATTAAGAGTAAATCCAGAGTATCAGCAACATACGCCAAAGCTGAACTTAAAGTGTAGATCAGTATGCCGCTTAATGCGATAGGACGGCGTCCGAACCTGTCGGCCAGTGGACCTGCTAATAATTGGCCAACTCCTAAGCTAAACATGAACCAAGTCACGGTATCTTGGAGCCGGGTTACATCGACAGAAAATTCTTCAGCCATTAAAGGAAATGCCGGTAGATAGATGTCGATTGCTAAAGGGTTAAACAGGACTAGAGTAACGACTAGGGCAACAAGTCGAGTATGAGAAGATATTGAAAGCATCACATTATGTTCCTAAAAATTATAATGTTACTAATTTAAATCCTTGAAGATATGAATAGAAATGGTTTATATTCAGTATAGTTATTTACCTATGGAATATCTTTGTTTTATAAAGTGATATGAGGTTTTATGTCTTTTGATAAGTTGGCTCGGCTTGATCTTAATTTGTTAGTGTGTTTGTATATTTTGCTAGATGAACGTAGTGTAACTCATGCTGCTGATCGCTTGAATCTAAGCCAATCTACAATTAGTAAAAGCCTCCATCGATTGCGCGAACAATTTGATGACCCACTCTTTACTCGTACGGCATATGGTATTAAGCCAACTCAATATGCCCTTGATTTAGCACCACAACTTGAGGCGCTATTATTTAACATCGAACAACTCACTGCTCCGAAGACATTTGTTCCTGCAACGAGCCAAAGGCACTTTAAAATGGCTGTAGTAGAAAATGCATACCCACTTTTATTACCTGAGTTTCTTGGCCATATTTTTTCAGAGGCTCCTCATCTTGTTATTGATAATCAAAATTGGGATAGTGAGACGTTTGAACGATTACGCAAAGGTGAACTTGATTTTGGTATCATAGGTAAAGATTTTAATCCACAAGATGCGGTGCCTACCTTGATTCCCCCCAAAGGTATTCACAGCCATGAGTTGTGTCAAGATTCTCAAGGTTGTTTAGTCCGTAAGAATCACCCGTTACTGAAGCAAACTTGGGATCAGGATAACTATCTGCGCCAACGGCATATACAAGTACGCAGCCTGAAGAATGACCTATGGTTGTTGGATTACAAATTAGCTGAAAAAGATTTAGCTAGAGATATTGCTATTTATGTTCCTGATTTCAATAACGCGGCAAACTTATGCACTCGTACCGACTTTGTTTTGACCGCACCTAGTCACTTTACTCGCGAGATGGCTACGCAGTTAGATCTTGTTATTTTACCGTTACCAACGATACTTTCCCCTATGGTTTACACTCTCTATTGGCATCAAAATAAAGATAAGGATCTCGGTCATAATTGGTTACGCCAAATAATTATGCGTTGCTGTAAAAAATTGTCTGTTAATAGTTAATTTTAGGCGTTTCTTACTAAGATACCCCCGTAACAATTAGAGTTTTAACTCTAATTGTTAGTGCTCCCCTCCTGATTTATGTTCTTAGTGTTAAAGTTAATTTAAAATGTAAACTATCTCTTTTTTATATGAGATAAGTTCGTAGGTTAAATTAAAATAATGGCTGGGAATTCAAGACTTTTTACTCTGAATTAGTAGCGTATTAGCTATGTTTAATCATAGCTTTAACCCACCTATCTCACCTAGCGACCACTTAAATATCAATCTAACCGTTAAAAAATCCTTTAAAGAAAATAAATGTATGCATGTGTGACCAAATAACGCTTGTTTTTTTGTGCAAATAATACCTCATCGGGATAAATGTGGTAGTTAGTTATATAGCTATTAATTTGGGTTCTCACGTTGTAATTACTTTAAATACAAAAATTAAATGTGTAAAAGTGTGTAAAAATGTATAAGAAACATGAGTGAATGTATAATAATATGCCTAATTGGGTATTTATGTTTCTAGTGTGTTATGTGTTTGGTTTCTTTTGGTGTTGTGTGTTGCCGGTTTGTTTTATGGCGAAACAATGCATTGTTCACGTATGTGCATATATACATTTATAAATAAAGGGTAATAAGTTAATGAATGAGCAAGATATTAAAGCAGAGCAACTTGGATTTTATCAATCGGGCCGTTCGGGATGTGTATTTGCTGCAATTGCAGCGAACGATTTGCAAAAATATGAATGGAATCAAGAGGTTTTTGAAAGTGTAGAACCTGATGAAATAGATCGGGCTATTAATTTTTACAAAGACAAAAAAGGTATTAGTACTTTGTCCCTGATATTCCCAAATGTTAAAACTGTCTATGATCTTTGCACATTGATTAATACGCTTGGGAAATGCAAAAACATCATTATCGAATCTAATGATCATGAGGGTTATAATTGTTTTGGTATTCGGGTTAAGTATGGGGAAATGTTATCTTGGGTAACTGGATTTGGGCCTTTTTGTTTTTTTCCTGCCACGAGACAAGCCCCGTACACTGAAATATCTTTTAGAATAAAACCTAAACCTCATTACGACTATGAGCTTAAAGAAGCCCCTTCAGATATTCTGCACCTTGCGCACATGGACGTTAAGAATGTAGGCGCAAAAAGTTTTAAAAAAATGTGGGACACTTCATTGAAGAAAACAGAAAAAATATTAGGTCATAAACCAGATTTTATAAGTGCTGCGAAAACAACATTCTCTATCCCGGCTGTATTTAAAGGTCATAAACATGCAGCTTGATAATCTAACTTAGTTCACTTCTAGCAGTTAGTGATCTATAAATACAAATAAAATAGGTTACTTTATTTAGATTCTAGTTGATATATTAGGGATTTTTTTTTGTATTATGTAATTAATACATCTGCTTTCTAGTGTATACAATTATTTATTGGATATATAAATGGAACAACGTAAAAATAAAATGGAAAACTCTATTGTAAGGGGCTCAATGACCTCAATTGATACTGCAATGATGCTTAGACGATTTATGGTCGATGCAGAAATGCTGAAAAAAGAATTACGTCATAGTTCTTTATCTGATGGAAGAATGGAGAGTGTTGCTGATCATGTTTGGCGTATGTCGTTGTTAGGGATTATGATCGTCCCTTATATTAGCCAGAAACTAGATGTTTTAAGATTTTTGAAAATAATAATAGTGCATGATTTAGTTGAAATTTATGCTGGTGATATGCCAATTACAGAATCCTCAACTAATGCTAAATCTAAAAAAATAAAAGAAGCAAGTGAAAAGAAGGCGATAGAAAAAATAAGAGTTAACCTTCCTGCATTTGTTGGTGACGATATTTATAATTTATGGTGGGAGTACGAATCTAATTCTACTTATGAATCTAAAATCGCACATGCGTTAGATAAGATTGAAGCTCAAGCACAACACAACGAAGCAGGAATTGAGACTTGGGTCGAAGAGGAGTATCACTTTGCTTATAAATTGCCAAACTACACTATGAATGAAAAAATTCTGGAAGATATAGCTAGTATTTTGATTGAAGAGGTCGATGATATGCTTGATAACATCAAGCAGCATGAGCAGTATAAAGAGAGCTGTTCATGTAATACTATCTTATGAGAATAATACTTTACCGCTCAGACCTTGTCTTTAATTATATTTAGAACCTAAATAAAAGGATGTTACATGATAGAAAAGCTGTTTATAAAATCAAGCAGTCAAGAAGCTAACATGACGTTGAAAGATAAACTAATAACTTCTTCAAAAGGAATTCATGGTCATAATGTTTGCCATGAATGGAGGCAAGTATTAATTTTACCTCGTTCGGTTCTAGTAGAGTTTGGGCTAGAACCTGGACAACTTAAAGAGAACATACTTATTGATGAAGATTTTGATATACACGCTTTACCCTCTGGTAGTGTTATACAAGCTGGTTCGGCTAAAATTAGATTAACTTTTCATTGTGAGCCATGCGTTAAAATTAAACACTTGGTTAGCACTCGAAAAATTACTTTCAAGCGTGGTTATTTAGGTCAATTTATTAATGAGGGTGTAATAGAATGCGGTGATAAAATAAAAATTCTTAATGAAAGACATGAGAGTATACCCTATTTATTAGGAGATAGAATAAAGTGGTATCTTGATGGGATTGAGGGGCAGATTATGGTTTCAGACTTAGTATTAAATATAGGCTTATCGAAAAGTTATTGTCGAGCTATTCCTAATATTATTAGAAATAGAGACGATATCGATAAAAGTAAAATAATTTACAAAAAAAATAAATGATGATTCGGAAAGTAGAAAATATTAAACTAATCGATTATGTTGAAAATTATTTTTACTATGGTAGTGCAAAGCAACTAATGAATAAATAATTTAATTTATTCATTAGTTGTAGATATATTAAGTCATATACCATTTTGGTATATGACTATTTCTAACTATTGTCGATGATTGCTACACTGAAAATGGATATTTGATCACATCGTGATGCTGATAATCAGTCACCTCGAAATCGTCCAATGTCACCCATGTTTCTAGATCTTCTAGGGTCTTAATTTTTGGATTTATGTGTAATTTTGGTAGTGGTAACGGCTCGCGTTTTAATTGTACGTCACGCATTAATTCAAGCTGATCTTCATAAATATGGGCGTTGACGATCTTGTGGTACGCTTGACCGGCTTTATGACCAGTGATTTGCGCTACCAACGCTAGCAATACATGTACTTGCACCATGTTGAAGTTTAGGCCTAGGGGCACGTCACACGAACGTTGGGTGCTGTTTAGATATAACGTATCACCGAGCAGTGAGAAATGGTGGCTGTACATGCAAGGACGTAAACAACCCAGTTCAAATGCACCTGGATTAAAGAAGGTTAAAATCTCGCCGCGGTTATCAATGCCGTTTGATAGGTCATCGATGATTTGGCGTAGTAAGTCGACTGTACCGCCTTGTGGTTTTACCCAGTTACGTGCACACGCACCGTACACATAGCCCATGTCGTCTTCACCTTTACGGTGTGGGCTTGCCAACCAAACTGGATTTTCATTGGCATTGGCATCCCAGGTTTTGGTACCTAATGCACGAAAGTCTGCGGCATTATCATAACCACGGATGTAACCAATTATCTCGGCAATGGCTGATTTCCAAAAGCTTTTTCGCGTGGTGACTAATGGAAATACATTGTTTGCTACGTCATAAGTGAGATCAGCATTGATCACGGTTAAACAGCGTTTTCCGGTACGTTCATTTTCAACCCAAACACCGTTTTCCACTATTCTCGTACATAAATCAAGATACTGTTTCATCGACTACTGCCCTATTCTTATTGTTGTACATTAATTATTGTGCATTAATTTGCGTGGGCAGGATCTTTACATAGATTAGCAGGGGTTACAAATCGGATTTACCAAAGACAAGCAATTATCGCTGACTTAATATCAGCGATAATGGGATGTTGTAGATAAGAACTATTAGCGGTGTTCGAGTTGCAGCGCTTGTGCATTAAAACGTTTTTTGTTTTTATCAGTGAATTGAGCGAGGTCTAATACGATCAAACCATCAATACAATGATTAAAACTGGGGTCAATATTGAAATCAAAAATCTGCACACCACCAGGTTTACACAATTTGATATATTGCTTAAAGAGTGTCGGTACACTAAACCCCATGTGGTTGAGCTGGGCCTTTAGGATGGCCATACCTTCTTCGGCATCGACATCAGCAAATAAATCCGTTAAACGTGTATTTGCCTCTTCCGACAATCGGAATGGCATAGTGGCACTCGCGACATTGGTATTGTTGCCGTAGAAATGTTGATAATAATAGACCAGAAGTTCTTTCGCTGGTTGTGAGTAACTGTTACTGATACTCACAGTACCAAACAAGTAGCGACAACCACTGTGTTGAATGATGTATTCCATGATCCCTTGCCATAGGTATTCAAGGCTGCGGGTTCCCCAGTATTTGGGTTGAATAAAGCTACGGCCCAGCTCAATTCCGGTTGCCAAATAAGGTGTCATTGCTGCATGGTAATCAAATAACGTGGCACTATAGAGTTGCTGTTTTACGTTGATGCTCTCAATCTTATTCGTTTCTAATAAGCGATAGGCGCCGATTAACTCCAGCTTCTTATCATCCCACAATAGAATGTGGACATAAGAATTATCGTAGATATCTACATCACGACGCTCGCCTGTGCCTTCACCCACTAATCGAAATGACTCTTCTCTTAATCTGCCGATTTCGCGCATTATGGTGGAGTTTGCTTGATGGCGGTAGCAGTAGATTTGCTTCCCATCACGGCTTTCGCTGATCTTCTGGCAGGCGTGTATTTCACTGCGTAATAATGCTTTATTTTCTGGGTGAGCAATGGCTGACTGCGTATTGAAAATCGATGGTTTGTCTTTGGTTAAGCGGTATAAATGTTTACGAAACAATGCTGTTTTAGTATTGATGGGCAAATCTAGCGACTGGTAAGTTTGATAATTAATCTGCTCGCCAATACGGATTGAGACGCAGTTGTGAGCGTGTTTAAACATTTCACGGATCAACCACAAGGTCGAAATAGGTTTTGATAATATGGACAAGCTATAAAAAAACAATGAATTTTTAGCATTGATATAAATGGGGATTATAGGGGCTTGGACGCTGCTCGCAATACGCAAAAAACCATTACGCCATTTACCGTCTTTTACACCCTGTGGGCTAATACGTGAGACTTCGCCAGCCGGAAACATAATAATCACACCTTCATCCTTGAGATGCGTTTTTATTGCTTGTAAACGGTCGCTAGCGGTCCCCCCATTCATGTTATCTACCGGTAATAAATAATCTTTTACTGGCTTGATGATCATAAGCATGTCATTGGCCACGACCTTGACGTCTGGACGGACTTTACTGACCATTTTAAGCAGTGCCATACCATCGAGAGTGCCGATCGGATGGTTGGCGATGATCACTGCTTTACCTGTTGCAGGAATACGTTCTATTTCGTTAGGGCGAACTGAGTAACTAAAGCTGAAGTGCTCAAATACTTGTTCGATAAACTCGATACCTGTGAGGTGTGCATAGGTCTCACCAAATTGGCGTAATTCACGTTCATGAAAGAGTAGTCTAAGTGTTGCCAGCATAGGTTTGGCAATGAGACGGGTACTTTTTTTATGAAAAAAGTCCGGATAACGTTGGTTTATTTCCGCTTCTATGTTGAGCATAATCTTCATCCTTTAGATTATTGTTTGTTGTTATCATAGAAGCTTGCTGTGACATTTTTAGTGGTTTTATATGGCAGTTGAGTGACTGCTCAGAACTGGATGTGTGATCCAGCGCGATATTTTATCGCAGATCCACTTACTGTCATCTAAAGGTAAGTCGTGACCTGCTGTGGGGTGATAGTAGATTGGACAGTGCCATTGTGCGGCGATAGCACTACTACAACGAACATCAACTAATTGATCATGTTGACTCGCGAGTAATAAAATATTTTCAATGGGTGCCAGCGGAGGGGGGCTAAAACGGCTTGCAGCATACAGCTGGCGCAAGGCGTTTTGACGGCTGACGGGTTGCAGCTCTGCATAACGACTCCAACGTTGAGACAATGCGTGATTATTATGTTGGGTATGACTAGTCATATTTAAAATAAGTTGTTCTTGCTGTAAAGGTGTACTGGATAATATGCGGATAAGGGTGGTGAGTTTGCTAAATTTTAAACGCTGATAAATAGGACTGAATTGTTTAAAACTGGTATTAATAAAAACCATATGTTCAATTTCGTTAGGAAATCGCTTCGCCCATTCCGTGCAGATCATACCGCCCATAGAAATACCTAATAACCGGATAGGGTAGGATACATCAGGATTTTTCTGCCTAAATTGTTGTCTAAGTTGCAGGGTGATGTCGGAGATGGAGGCGGGAGTTACCCGCTGCCATTCAGTGCCTGTACCTGGAATGTCACAACATAACACCTGACTGTTAAGCTGCTGCGCTAATTTGATGGGGAAGTCTTCCCAGTGTTGCTGCTGTCGACATAGGCCTCGTACTAATAGCCAAGTTAGTGCGCTGCTATGTTGTCTTGATGACGTCCTATTCTGTATACCAGAGTGATGTTGCGTCGGCATGGCTACGTTCCTTGTTTAGTTGCGGTAACCAATGTGCATAAGACCCAGTTACTTTGATCAAAAATTCCATTAGGACATGATGCTGTCGTAATACGCGTTTAATTCGGTGAGGCTGGATCGGATGGAAAATACCACTGGATTTGAACACTTGAAGTGGGTTCTTTTTGATCCAGGTCCAGGAGCCCATTTCTAACGTTAGTGGAAGAAAAATGGTATTGAGTTCCAGTGATTGGTCATATAGATAATCCCATAAATCACCATGTGTCATATAGTTACGAGCTTGTGGTTCGAATATGTAGTCTTGGTGTGGATAGGTTTCAATAAGCATTTTACGCAGCTTAAATATTTCAGCGAGATGAGGAATAGGTTGTTTTGATTTAGCATAAGGAAACCAAATCTGATTATCAAAACCAAAACCAGAATGACAATCTAGCGCAATACTAAAAGGGGCTGTTAATAATTGTTGGCGAATATGTTCTACCAATACCCGGGATTCAGGTTGCATTGCCTTGCCTTTTTTACCACGATACCAAGGCAGTATATTACTAATGCGCTGCCCTCCAACGAGCCAAGGTACATTGCCAACAGCATCTACCGGTGCATTACGCATTAAATCCACACCATTACCATTGGCGCGACTATTGTTTAGCATACCGATAGGGTTCATGAGTGGCAGGAATAGCAGTTTTACGTGACGGAGTTCTTGATGCAGTGATTGATCCCATTTTAATCGCCTAATGAGGCTCTCAAACAACGCTAAGATAACTTGCGTGCCAATACGCTCTACACCATGGATTCCACCAATAAAGGCGATGACGGGTACATTGGGTTCTTCTGATCCCATACTGATTGAATACAAGGGGTAGCTGGACTTTTTATAAGACACATGCGCCAAAATTTGACTGTGTAAGTGTTTACCGCCTAATTCGATTAACTTCTCCAGTTGCATTAATTCGGGTAATAACTGCTGTTTTAGGGATTTTAAGGACATTAATAATTACCTAAATGAGTTAAATATAAAGATTAATGTCTACCAATATAGCGAAATTAACAAATTTAAAGGTTAAATCTTTGTGAATTTTCTATACTTGATCTATGTGGTTGATTATTCATTGAATACAAATCCCTGATAATAAGCAAGGAGGCTCATTTGTATAAATCCTTAACGCAATTTCTTCGTACTGAATCCTCAGGCGGTGTATTACTTATCATTGCGGCTATATTGGCGATGCTTGTTGCTAATTCCGCCTTTTCCGATTTGTATCTGGAGTTTTTACATACCGAGATCCAAGTTCGCGTCGCCGATATTGATATCAATAAATCATTCAGTCATTGGATCAACGATGGCCTTATGGCGGTATTCTTTTTACTTATTGGTTTAGAAGTAAAGCAAGAGCTTGTTGAAGGTGCGCTAGCGAGTCGTAAAAAATCTCTTTTTCCCATTATCGCTGCGGCAGGCGGTATGCTAGCGCCTGCATTAGTCTATTTAAGTTTTAATGCCGCGAATCCAGACGCAATCAAGGGCTGGGCAATCCCTGCCGCCACCGATATCGCCTTTGCATTAGGGGTTTTGTCGTTATTGGGTGAACGCGTTCCTGTTAATTTGAAAATTTTCTTATTGGCGCTGGCTATCATGGATGATCTCGGTGTGATCATTATTATTGCCTTGTTTTATACCGTGGATATGTCGGTATTATCACTGAGTTTAGCGTGCGCGTGTATTAGCATATTGTGGCTAATGCACCGTTACAGCATCATGAGTTTAACGCCTTACCTTATTGTTGGCGCGTTATTGTGGGTGGCAGTACTTAAATCAGGCGTACATGCAACTTTGGCTGGCGTGGTGATCGGTTTTGCTATTCCGATGTATCGTAAAGATGATAAAAATGATGTTGAAAACCCACACTCTCCAGCGAAAACGTTGGCACGCTGGCTACACCCTTGGACGAAGTATTATATTTTACCCTTGTTTGCATTTGCGAATGCGGGGGTGCCGTTAACTAATATTCAGTTTAGTGACATGACCTCTGCACTGCCAATAGGCGTTGCATTAGGGCTACTGATTGGCAAACCTCTGGGGATCTTCAGTATTAGTTGGTTAGCGGTGAAGCTAAAAATTGCGACATTACCCGAGGGGATTAATTTTAAACAAATTTTTGCGGTGTCAGTGTTGTGTGGAATTGGCTTTACGATGTCGATGTTTATTACATCATTAGCATTTATGGATCCGGTGATGGCGGATCTGGCGCGTTTGGGGATATTAATAGGCTCTACATTGGCTGCGGTACTGGGTTATTATTTACTTGTCTGTGCGACAACAACAAAAGATAAGGTGGAAGTTGAGAGAGAATTAGTGGATAAAGGTTGAATTAAGTTGAAATAGTACTGAAATCATATTTTTTAGATATAAAAAAACCAGCCGAAGCTGGTTTTTCATTATCGTATTAAAGCAATAATTAAAGTGCTTTGATCTTAGCAGAAAGGCGGCTCTTAATACGAGCAGCTTTGTTTGCGTGGATCAGGCCTTTACAAGCCATACGATCAAGAATCGGTTGTGCAGCAACAAATGCAGCAGTCGCTTCTTCTTTATTACCAGCAGCGATAGCTACGATAATTTTCTTAGTTAGTGTACGCATCATTGAACGACGTGAAGTGTTGTGCTTACGGCGTTTTTCAGATTGGATTGCGCGTTTTTTAGCAGACTTGATATTAGCCAAGGTCCTACTCCTAAATGTCTAAAGACGTTAATTTTATAAAGGCGAGGAATATGCCTTGCCTAACGAAATTTGTCAATATTTTTTGTGTAAATAACAGGCAAAATATTGGCAACTAACTGCAATGACAGTTAAGATGTGGGACATATTTTAGCAGCAAATGCGCCCCACGAACAGGGTTTGATTGACATAAAAGGTATTTCTTGAGTAATAAATTAATAAAATCTGGCCTTATCGTCAGTTCAATGACCATGATCTCGCGTATTTTAGGTTTAGTCCGAGATGTTATTGTTGCAAATCTAATGGGCGCGGGTGCGGCAGCGGATGTTTTCTTCTTTGCCAATAAAATTCCTAATTTTTTACGTCGACTCTTCGCTGAAGGTGCATTTGCACAGGCTTTTGTACCTGTTCTTACTGAATATCAACAAACTGGTGATAAACAAAAAGTACGACAATTGATCGCTTCAGTATCCGGCACCTTAGGGGTATTAGTGACCATTGTTACCTTGTTTGGGGTAATCGGTTCGCCATTAATCACGATTCTCTTTGGTGCGGGTTGGTTTGTGGATTGGCTCAACGATGGACCTGATGCACACAAGTTTGAACTTGCTTCATTTATGCTAAAAATAACTTTCCCTTATTTGTGGTTTATTACTTTTACCGCATTATCTGGTGCAATTTTGAACACCTTGGGTAAGTTTGCTGTTGCGGCCTTCACGCCTGTGTTTTTAAATATTGCGATTATTGGCGCTGCATTGTTCATTGCACCAACTTTAGAACAGCCTGAAATTGGCCTCGCTATCGGGGTTTTTATCGGCGGTGCAATTCAGTTCTTATTTCAAATTCCGTTTTTAGCAAAACAGAATATGTTGGTGAAACCACGTTGGGGTTGGCGAGATCCTGGTGTGACAAAAATTAGAAAACTAATGATACCGGCAATGTTTGGTGTATCAGTGAGCCAGATTAACCTATTGTTTGATACGTTTATTGCCAGCTTCTTAATGACAGGGTCAATTAGTTGGTTGTATTACTCAGACCGTTTATTAGAATTTCCACTTGGTTTGTTCGGTATTGCGATCGCGACCGTTATTTTACCAGCCCTTTCTCGAACTCATTCTGCTCGCTCTGATAACCAATTTAAACTAACTATGGATTGGGGGGTAAGAGTTGTTCTATTACTGGGAACACCGGCGATGATGGGCATGATAGTGCTTGCCAGCCCAATGCTTAAAGTATTGTTTATGCGTGGTGAATTTGGCGCTGATGACGTCTCTATGGCTTCAATGAGTTTGATGGCTTATGGTTCTGGTTTACTTAGCTTTATGCTAATTAAGGTATTGGCACCAGGTTATTATGCGCGTCAAGATACCCGTACGCCAGTTAAGTTTGGCATCATCGCCATGATCAGTAATATGGGCTTTAACATCATTTTAGCGATTCCATTTGGTTATGTTGGTTTAGCGCTGGCTACAGCGGGGTCTGCGACATTGAATGCAGGCTTGCTCTATTGGGGATTGCATAAGGAAGGTGTGTACAAGATTAATAGGGATACCGGTATTGTCGTGGTGAAGTTGTTTGTCTCTGCAGGTTTGATGGCAGGTTTAGTACAATACGCTAAACCAGATATGTCGCAATGGTACGAGTGGGGTTTATTAGACAGCAGTTTATGTTTGTTAGGCTTACTTGGATTAGCTGTAATAAGCTATTTTATGGCTTTATTGGTGTTTGGTTTACGCCTGCGACATTTTAAAATTACCGACTGAGTACAAATTGTTGCTGACCCTGTGCGTTGACTAAGTTATAATTTATCGTTTTAGTGGAATAGTTGGCAAAGACATGGAGCTGATTCGAGGCATTCACAATTTGAAGCCACACCATCAAGGGTGTGTTTTAACTATCGGTAACTTTGATGGCGTTCATCTTGGGCACCAATCGGTATTACGACAGTTAATCGAAAAAGCGAACCAATTGAATTTGCCTGCGACGGTAATGACATTTGAGCCGCAGCCACTAGAGATGATCATTGGCGACAAAGCACCTGCGCGATTAACACGGTTACGTGATAAATATGTAGCGTTAAAAGAGCAAAATATTGATCAACTTTTATGTGTTAATTTTAATAGAAAATTTGCAGCACTATCAGCGGATGAATTTATTACCCAGTTATTGGTGAATAAATTAGGCGTTAAATATTTAGTTGTTGGTGATGATTTCCGCTTTGGCCATAAGCGCACGGGCGACTTTGCTATGTTGCAAGCTGCTGGCGCCAAGTATGGCTTTGATGTGGTTAGCATGGATACCTTTAGCGTTGCTCAAGCACGCGTTAGTAGTACCATGATCCGCGACGCGTTAGCACAAGATAAACTTGATTTAGCCGCCGAACTATTGGGTCGACCATTCAGTATTTTTGGTAAAGTATCTCACGGTGCTAAATTAGGGCGAACTATCGGTTTTCCAACCGCTAATATACCGCTTAAACGCTGCGTAGACCCAATCAATGGCGTGTATGTAGTTGAAGTGTTAGGTATCAGTGATGATGCGATACAGGGCGTTGCAAACATTGGCAAACGTCCTACAGTTGGTGGCGTGTGCTCTCAACTGGAAGTGAATTTATTTAATTTTGATGGTGACCTTTACGGCAAACAGCTAGAGGTTGTCCTAAAGAAAAAATTACGCGGCGAACAGAAATTTGCATCTTTTGATGTACTTCGTCAGCAAATAGAACGAGATGTCATTGCAGCCAAAACCTTTTTTGGCCTGTCAGTTTAATTTTTATGAATACCAATAACGGAAATTAGGATACATGAGCGAATATAAAAAAACGCTGAACCTGCCAAAAACGGGCTTTGCGATGCGCGCTAACTTAGCGAACCGCGAACCAAACATGTTGAAGCAGTGGACTACTGATGATTTATACGGAAAAATCCGTGCCGCTAAGAAAGGTAAAAAAACCTTTATTCTGCACGATGGTCCTCCTTATGCGAATGGTAACATTCACATTGGTCACTCAGTTAATAAGATCCTGAAAGACGTTATTATTAAAGCGAAAGGCTTGTCTGGCTTTGACGCACCTTACATTCCAGGTTGGGATTGTCACGGTCTACCTATCGAATTAATGGTAGAAAAAAAAGTGGGCAAACCAGGCCGTAAAGTAACAGCTGCACAATTCCGTGAAGAATGTCGTAAATATGCGACAAAACAAGTTAACGGTCAACGTGAAGACTTTATCCGTCTTGGCGTACTAGGCGATTGGCAGAATCCATACCTAACAATGGATTTCAGCACTGAAGCAAACATTATCCGTGCTTTAGGTAAAATTGTTGAAAACGGTCACTTACAAAAAGGTTCTAAACCTGTTCACTGGTGTACAGATTGTGGTTCTGCACTTGCTGAAGCTGAAGTTGAATACGAAGATAAGAAATCACCTGCTATCTACGTGCGTTTTACGGCACAAGATCAAGCTGCTGTTAAAGCTGTATTTGGTAGTGATGTTGAAGGTTTGGTGTCAACGGTTATCTGGACGACAACACCTTGGACATTACCTGCTAACCGCGCGGTTGCATTAGCTGAGCGCGTTGAATATTCGCTAGTTAACATGGTAACTGAATCTGGTTCACAGCAACTAATTTTAGCAACAGACTTAGTTGAATCTTGCATGGCTGCATTTGCACCTGAAAGCTTCACTACGTTAGGTACTTGTACTGGTGCTGCACTAGAGAATTTACGCTTTAACCACCCGTTTTATGATTTCGACGTACCAGCAATTTTAGCTGATCACGTAACGACTGAAGCGGGTACGGGCGTTGTTCATACTGCACCGGGTCACGGTCAAGAAGATTACGTGGCTGGCCTACGTTATAACCTAGAGATTGCAAACCCTGTTGGTAACAACGGTGTTTACCTTGAAGATACACCTTTATTTGCTGGTCAACACGTATTTAAAGCAAACGATAGTGTTCTTGAAGTGCTAACTGAAAAAGGTGCGTTACTAAATCACCAAGTACTAAAACACAGCTATCCACATTGCTGGCGCCACAAAACGCCAATCATTTTCCGTGCTACACCACAATGGTTTATCAGCATGGAACAAAATGGTCTGCGTAATGCGGCAATGAAAGAAATTAAAGATGTGCAGTGGGTTCCTTCTTGGGGTCAAGAGCGTATCGAAAGCATGGTAACGAACCGTCCAGACTGGTGTATATCTCGTCAGCGTACGTGGGGTGTGCCAATTTCTTTGTTCGTTCATAACGAAACACAAGAACCGCACCCGCGTTCTGCTGAACTAATGCAAGATATTGCTAACTTAGTTGAACAGAAAGGCATTCAAGCGTGGTGGGATCTTGATTCTGCAGACCTACTAGGTGATGACGCTGTAAACTACACGAAAGCACCTGATACATTAGACGTATGGTTCGATTCGGGTTCAACACACTTCTCAGTTGTTGATGCACGTAAAGAATACGACGGCGCAGATATCGATCTTTACCTTGAAGGTTCTGATCAGCACCGTGGTTGGTTCCAATCATCATTGATGATCTCAACAGCTATTCACGGTAAAGCACCTTATAAAGACGTATTAACACACGGTTTCGTGGTTGATGCGAAAGGCCGTAAGATGTCTAAATCTATCGGTAACGTAATGGCGCCACAAGACGTAATGAACCGTCTTGGTGGTGATATTCTACGCTGGTGGGTTGCAAGTACCGATTACACAGGTGAAATGACGGTATCTGATGAGATCTTAGATCGCAGTGCTGACGCTTACCGTCGTATCCGTAATACTGCACGTTTCTTATTGTCTAACTTAGAAGGTTTCAACCCAGAAACTGATATTGTAGCGACAGAAGATATGGTTGCATTGGATCGTTGGGCAGTGGGTCGTGCACACGCACTACAAACTGAAATCCTAGCCGATTATGAAAACTACCAAATGCAGAATGTAACGCAAAAACTAATGACATTCTGTTCAATTGAAATGGGTAGCTTCTACTTAGATATCATCAAAGATCGTCAGTACACTGCAAAGTCAGACGGAATTGCACGTCGTAGCTGTCAAACTGCGATGTTCCATATCTTAGAAGCGATGGTTCGTTGGACTGCGCCTATCTTAAGCTTTACAGCGTTTGAGATCTGGAATGCAATGCCTGGTGAACGTGCTGAGTATGTATTCACTGAAGAGTGGTACACAGGTCTAACACCACTTGCTGATGATGCTGAGCTAAACAACGCTTACTGGAGTAAGCTACAAGCTGTTCGTAGTGAAGTAAACAAAACTGTTGAACTAGCACGTAACAATGCGGTTGTTGGTGGTTCTTTACAAGCTGACGTTACTTTATATGCGAATGCTGAACTTGCAGCTGACCTTGACAAATTAGGTAACGAATTACGTTTCTTACTATTAACGTCAAACACGACAGTCGTTGCGGTAACAGAAGCGCCTACAGGCGTTGAAGCAAGCGCTATTGACGGTTTATGGATTAGCGTTGCTAAGAGTGACGCAGAGAAGTGTGAGCGTTGCTGGCACCATAACGAAACAGTAGGTCAGTCAGAAACGCATCCTACTATTTGTGCGCGTTGTGAAGATAATATCGATGGTGAAGGCGAGAAACGTCAATTTGCTTAATTGCTAGTGTGTTCATCACACCGAGCAAGTAAAGAAGGGTAATAACCATTAAGCTGTTATTATCGTTCACATAGAATGCCTACTGTGTACTGGTTAGTTTAATCAGTATAAACACAGTAGGCATTTTTTTATGGATAAATGCTTAACCCGTGTCATGAAAATGATATGATTGTAAATAATCTATTCCAATATGCTGGATTGATACCAATAACAATGCACTGTTTATACCCAAGCGATTGATATAGCATCTTGAAGTAACTTGGGTATATTTTATATTTATCGTCATCACGTTGACGTATCAGAGGATAATCATGACCGTAGGCACAACAAAGAGAACAGGATTAATTTGGCTGTGGTTAGCCGTTGTCGTATTTTTTATTGATTTGGGTACCAAGACTTTTGTGGTGAGCCATTTTCAATTAGGTGAATCGGTAAATGTGTTACCTGTGTTTAATTTTACCTATGCACGTAACTATGGTGCGGCATTTAGTATGTTTGCAGATGCAGGCGGTTGGCAGCGTTGGTTCTTTGGCGTAATAGCGGTATCGGTTTCTGGTCTGTTGATTTATTGGTTAAAGAAACAACCAGCTCAGCAGTATTGGAGCAATATTGCTTACGCACTTATTTTAGGTGGTGCGTTAGGTAATTTATATGATCGTATTATTCATGGTTATGTAATTGATTTTTTACATGTGTATTGGGATACAAGCCATTTCCCTATTTTCAATTTAGCAGATACTTGGATCTGTATTGGTGCCGCGATGTTAATCTTGGAAGCCATTATGGAAAGTAAAAATGACAAGGACTCATCAAATGACAGTTAACGTAGCAACAATTGGTAATGATAGCCAAGTACTAATGCATTTTACTATTACCTTAGCAGATGGCTCTGTTGCTGATAGTACTGAACTACAAGGTAAGCCAGCCAAATTAGTAATTGGTGATGGTAGCTTAACGCCTAATTTTGAACGCTGTTTATTAGGTTTAACTGTTGGTGATAAAAACAAGTTTGAACTGCAACCAGAAGATGCATTCGGACAACCGAATCCAGATAATATTTATTATTTAGACCGTGCTAAGTTTACTGAAGTGAAAGCGGAAGTTGGCTTAATCGTCGGTTTTACTCAGCCAGACGGTGCTGAATTACCGGGCATGATTCGAGAAGTGATTGGTGACTCGGTAACTGTCGATTTTAATCATCCGTTAGCTGGACAAGTTGTAACGTTTGAAGTTGAAATTTTAGAAATTAATGCAGAATAAATAAGGTTTATGATGGAAATTTTACTCGCTAATCCTCGTGGCTTCTGTGCCGGTGTTGACCGTGCTATTAGCATTGTTGAACGTGCGCTTGAGCTGTTTGAAACCCCTGTTTATGTACGTCACGAAGTTGTGCATAATCGCTATGTGGTGGATGGCTTAAAAGAGAACGGTGCTATTTTTGTCGAAGAGCTTGATGAAGTGCCAGACGGTCGTGTGGTTATTTTTAGTGCGCATGGCGTATCTAAAGCGGTACAAGCTGAAGCTAAACGTCGTGACCTAAAAGTATTTGATGCAACTTGTCCGCTAGTGACAAAAGTACATATGGAAGTGACTCGTGCCAGTCGCCGTGGTATTGAATGTGTATTGATTGGTCATAAGGGTCACCCTGAAGTCGAAGGTACCATGGGTCAGTATGACAATGCTGATGGTGGTATGTATCTGGTTGAATCGATTGCGGATGTTGCCGTTTTAGACGTTAAAGATGTGACAAACCTAACTTACAGCTCACAGACCACGTTATCGGTAGATGATTGCTCAGCTATTATTGACGCACTGCGTGAACGTTTCCCAGAAATTAGGGGGCCACGTAAAGATGATATTTGTTACGCAACACAGAATCGTCAGGATGCGGTATCTAAACTAGCAGGTATGGTTGATATTATGTTTGTGGTTGGTTCTAGAAATTCATCAAACTCGAACCGTCTACGTGAAAAGTCTGAAAACCTTGGTGTCCCGTCTTACCTTATTGATAATGCAGGTGATATTGACCCTGTATTATTGGAAGGTAAAGCTAAGATTGGTGTTACAGCAGGCGCATCTGCACCTAAAGTGTTGATCGATCAGGTTGTTGAAAAACTCCAAGAATACGGAGGTAAACTGGTGACTGAAGTCGAAGGGCGCCCAGAAAATACGATATTTGAAGTGCCAGCCGAATTACGTATTAAGCAAGTAAATTAACTCGTACTATTGATAGGCTCGTTTAGTCATCGACTCGACGAGCTTTATCCACTAATACACTCTTTTTAACTAATCTCTAATATCTCGCCTCTATACCCTATAATTTTATTTGAATACCTACTTGGTTTGCTACCGCATTGAATCATCGATTTAATTAATGTTGAGTCTCACAGAATAAAATGCGCTGCGTTTACATAAAGTAAACATATGTGTAACATAATGGTGTATAAATTATTTAAGTGAGTTAGTTATGCAATCTAGAAAGGAATCTGGATTCAGTCTCATTGAAGTGATGATCACATCATTCATCCTTGCCGTTGGCCTATTGGGCATAGTGGCATTGCAAGGGATTGCGAAGAAATCATTAGCAGATACAGACAAGCAAATTGAAGCTTCATATCTTGCGCGTACGGCGTTGCAAGAATTGCGGACGAATACCGCTTGGATTAAGCCTTCCTCAAGTTCATCTGATACCCAAGACGTCATACTCACTAGAATTCTTACCAATGTGGCAAGCTCTGCTAAGCGTAGCAATATGAATTTATGCCGTAATGTCACCGATACTTACACTGTCCGTATTGCTGTGAGCTGGCAAGTTCAAGGGGCAGACGCTGCTAAGCAAAGTAAAAATTGTGGAAAACGAGTGACTAATCGTCGACAAGTAATGCTAGCTAGCTTCATCAAGGGGGCTATATGAGAGCGAAGCAAGCGGGCTTTAATTTAGTTGAACTGATGATTGCGCTGGTTATTGGTTTAGTGCTTATGGTGTCTATCACAACGATGTTTGTGGATACCAAAGTCTCGGCTAATCGATCTTCAACCGTTTCCAATTTACAGCAACAGGCACAATTGGCCTTGCAAGTATTAGTGGAAGACGTACGAGCTATCGGTAGTTTTGCGGAGTTTTCTGGCGGTGGACTTGCTGATATCCAAGTGCCTAAGAATATTGCCGCTGGTGATTGTCGTGTGGTGCCAGTCGGTGGTCCCGCGGCTGATGATAATTTACATTTTCCAGATAAAGCCAATTGGATCGTGAGGACGCCGATTGATGGAGTCATTAATGTTACTGTCGCTAATTGTTTTGAGAATGAAAACGATGAGAATGATGATGGTTATGCTCTTGCAGAAAACAGTGACGTATTGTCGATAGCACGTATTCGGGGAGTGATTTCCCCTAATCCTCAAACTAATCGTTATTATGTTGCGATTTCACCTATGCAAGCGCAGTTATTTACAGGTACAGCCCCTAGTATAGCTAACGCCGAAATATATCCTTACTTACATCACACCTATTTTATCCAAGCGCATGATACAAATAGCCCCCGATTAAGCCGTTTTAGTCTTATTAACGGTGTATTTATTAATGATTTGGTTGTTAGCAATATAGAACAAATCCGGATTGATTTTGGTGTCGACACTAACGGTGATGGCCGACCTGAAAGTTACCTTGCAAGCAGTAATATTACCGACTTGATGTGGCGTACTAATCAGCTTATATCTGCGCGTATTTATGTATTAGCACGTGCTAAGAATAGAGATTTAACATTAAACAATGATGCCACGTTTAACGACAGGTTTAGTCCGTTTAATCCGCCTGATGATGATAATTATCGTCGTTTTTTATTATCAACAACGGTCGTGATAAAAAATAACATGATGGCGGTGACACAATGAAAAACCAGCGAGGCGTTACCTTATTTATTGTGATTATTATATTGGTTGTCATTACTTCATTGGCTGCTGCCGTGATAACCCAAACGCGGTTAGGACAAAATGCGATTGGCTTAACGCAAGAAAAGTTAGCTAATGAGCAAGCGCTATTAGGCAGCTTTAGTGAAGTGATGAGTAACCCTAATTTAATTAACGATATTATGGAGTGGGGGGAGGGAGCTAGTTCCGCTTTAAGTACGAGCGGTACTTCGCATGTGACTCTAGAGCAGCGCGGAGAAGGTCATTGTAAGCGAAGTGTAACCGCTTCGAGTGTCCATTTAATTAACTGTCGATTTGTGAAAATGGATTTTACACAAGACGATGGCCCGCGAGTTAAAGGTCTGGCAATGACCGCTGGCGTAGAACAGCCATTTTTGGCAGTGAAAAATCAATAGGGATAGACAATGAAAAGGATTTTCAAACCAATCAGCATTATTCTAGCTGGGTTGATGGCATTACATGCGGGGGCAGATGAAGGTGAAATTTATTCCGTTAGCTTAAATGGTAAGCCGCAAGTACTGATTATTTTAGATACCTCTGCTCATATGCGTGAAAAGGCGGATTATCCTTACCCTGAATACTATGATCCGCATATTGCATACCCACCGACACCTGACACAAATGTTGAAGATATCATTTACCGTTGGCTCTACGGTGGTGAGCAATTTTATTATAACAATAGTGTTAACGCTAAGGCGCTCAATCACACAGAGCTACGTGGTATAGCAGAAAAAGCGGTTGATACTTATTCGGGGGGCGCAGCTCTTACAAGTGATGAACAAGTTAAATATGACGAGTTTGTTACGTCGATTCCGACTCGAGGCAGTAGTAATAAGCTCGACTTCTCTAAAATGAATTGCTATTCAGCTGTCGCGGACTTTCAAGGTGATCTTGGTGCTTATCAAGACTATGTTGCTCAGTGGTTACCTGGCCCTTTAAAGTTTGGAGATGGCGTTGTAGGGATCCCGTATGAGTGGCGTACAATTGGCAGTAAAATCAGTATCGGGCGTAAATTTGTTGATTGTGACCAAGATATAGCTACGGGTGAAAACCGAAACCCCGGTTACGAACACAGTGGGGTGATTAAGGCTGAAGAAGTCAACGAAGATGGAGAATCAGATGATGGTTCAGCTGATGGGTATGTTGAAAATCCGAAGCGAAAAGGTTTTCCATCGAACGGTCCTGAATATTATTGGAATATCTACGAAGATACGGCTCAAGGACGATTTAATGGAGATAGTAATAATAAAGCATATTTGTATTCGGATAACTTAGTTAAATGGGCTGCGTTAAAACCGACTAGTGGTGCAACGATTCAATTATCAAATTTGCAGATAGCGAAAAAAGTGGTTCTAGACTTGATGTTGGATACAACAGAAATTAATACAGGATTAGAAATTTTTAATCCGAATAACTCTATCACTAAACTCGATATTCTAAGTAATAATGGTGGTCGAATTATTTCGAAGGTTAGCTCTTATGATCCTGATGATTACGATGCTGCGACTAATGGCTATGCAAATAAAAAAAGTCTGCTAAAAAGCCAGATACAAGATATTTTCACTACGAGTATGTCCAAGTCAGCCTTATGCGAAAGTTTGTACGAAGGATATCGATATCTATATGGTCAAGGTGTTTGGTATGGGGATGATGTTTTAATTGGAGAAAAACCAAAACGCGACCAAAGTGCAGAAGCTAGCGGTACTTACATTAGTCCTATGGATTGGGTAAATAGTTGTCAAACCGAAGCCTATATCATTATGGTTACAACAGGTCATCACGATGTATCTTCTAGACTTACTGATATTGTTAAGTGTGGTGGTATCTTTGGTGGGCGAATTCGAATTGATGCGTATGATCACGATAGTAAAGCAAATGAGTTGATTGAACAATTACCCGGAATGACAGCTCAGGACATTGCAGATAAAGCTGTACAAGTTAATGATGCAGATACGACCTGTGATAAAAACCTACTCCCTGTACTATCAGGTTGGTTAGCAAATAATGATATGAACCCTACTACTAAGGATATAAAGGAGCGAATTGTTACTTATACTGTCGGTATTGGAGAACTGGATGATAAACGTCGTAATTTGTTAGAGAAAACGGCTAAATACGGTGATGGTGAATTTTATAACGCGCTTGATGCTAATGAATTACGTCAGAAGTTAGATATGGTGTTTGCTGATATTATAACTAGACAGCACGGTGTTACAGCAGCCGTTGGTACTTCTATCAATAGTAGTAATTCAACTAAGAGTCATGAATTTGTTTATTACCCTATGTTTAAACCGAGTCAAACTAGTCGTTGGCGAGGTAACTTACGTAAATTTAAAGTGACTGATGATGGTACCTTGAGTGCATGGATGCAATCCGCAAGCGATGCTACATCTATTTATTCAAGTATATCGCCAGCCTTAGCTGATGGTGACTCTAGTTTCTTTAATGATAGTTTATACTCAGCTTGGAGCTCAACGAAAGGTCTCAATGATGTCGATAAAGGTGGTGTTGTGGAAGCATTTAGCACCCTTGAATCAACGGATGCACGTAATATTTATATTACTAATGCTGATAATAGTGGGTTATTAACCCTGAATAAAGATAATTTAAAAACTGCTCTATCTGTTGAAGGTGATGCGAATTTAGCGAGTGCGCTAGGTGTATCAGAAGCGACTTTAGATACTGCAATTAGTTGGTTACAAGGTAAAAATGAAGCGGGTGAATATCGTGATGATATCTTTGGCGATCCCATGCATGCAGAACCATTAATTGTTGAATATCCAGATTCTGTTGGTACCGAAGGTTCTGATGGTAAAACTGTATTATCTAAACCACGGATATTTATTGGTACTAATGCCGGATTCTTCCATGCATTTAAAGATAACGGACGTAGTGTTGAAGAAGAGTGGGCATTTATACCGAAAGAAAATCTTGCTATGGCGCTTATGCTAAACCTGCAAATCACAAGAGCTGAAAATCGAATTTATGGAATTGATGGTACAGCTGTTGATGCTCATTATTATGAAAATCCAGACAATCTTAAGCATATAATTACCTTTGGCTTACGACGAGGTGGCGAAAAATATTTCTCTTTGAATGTTAATCTTGATAGCAGCAAAGTAAATACTACCATCCCAGAATTAAATTGGGTGATGGAAAATGCCCCTGCACCAATAGTAAAAACGTATCCAGAATTGGCTCAAACTTGGTCGACTCCTATTGTGAGTAAAATTCTTAGAGAGGACCCGGATCAAAATGATAGACCTGTATTAATTTTTGGTGGTGGCTATGATACTAACAAAGATACTTGCGGTTCAAATCTTAGCAGTTCAGGTATTAGTAATATTTGTACTGATACAACAGGTCGAGCTGTGTATATAGTCGATGCAATTAGCGGTGTTGTCGTTGAGTCGTTTGAAGGATTTAGCGATAGTATTGCCAGTCGGTTAGCTGTAATTGATAGCGATGGCGATAGCTATGCTGACCGAATTTATGCGCCTGACACTGCGGGTAATATTTATCGTATTGATATGACGAAAGCCTTCGATACAGAGGAAAATAAATTTACCAAGGGTACAAATACCTTGATTAAATTGGCGAGTCTTGGTGGCTCGGGGGATAGTGATCTCCGCTTTTTCAGCGCGCCATCAATTGTAAGAGCAAGGGATATAAATGGTAACTCTTATGATGGTTTATTGTTAGGTAGTGGGGATATTACCAGCCCGAATTCTAATATTACCGTGGATAATTATTTCTTTAATATTAAAGATAAAGATATATACCCTACAGTATGGGGTGAAGGGCTTGGTAAAAAGCCTGAACCTACAGTGATACAACGCGATAATTTATCTTTGATTAGTAATAACAACGTCTCTGGTAATGAAACTGTCACGGATGTCGAGAAAGACACTGTATTATCAGGTTGGCGTTATAAATTAAATGAGGCGGCCGAAAAATCCCTTGGTGCTGCTGTTGTTATTAATGGTGTTGTACATTTTAATACTTATACTCCTTTTGCCAGTGACTATGTTATAGAAAATGGACAGTGTGTTGCGAACCTATCGGGTTATAGCCATTATTATCAACTCAACTTGAATGTTGGTACAAAAAAATATTATCGGAAATTACAGAATGTAATTGCTAAAGATCTTGCGGTTCATGCTGCGTCGAATAATGGTGCATCTGTATTGCGTTTACTCGGTGCGGGGAAAGGGGACAGTAAAATGGACGATGGTGTTGCCGTTAATAAAGGAACTATTGATACGGAAGTATCGTTAGTACCGCATTCTACCTACCGTTACTTCAATGAGGCGGTGCAATAATGACAAATAAACAAACGGGTTTTACCCTAGTTGAATTGATGATTGTCATCGCTATTATCGGCATTTTAGCGGGAATTGGTTATCCTTCTTACAGTGCTTATATTATGAATAACAATCGTAATGATGCAAAAACGGCATTGTATAAAGCGCAGTTATTACAAGAGCAGTTCTATTTAGATAATAGACAGTATGCAACCTCATTAACCACAGGTGTGGCGAATACATTATCTGGCTGGGATGATGACAGTGACTATTACACCTTTGCACTTAGTGCTAGCAGTACTGTAAATAACTATACGATAATTGCGACTGTCGAAGCAGGCAGTACGCAGGCTAATGATACAAATTGTGCCTCTTTTACCATTGATAATCTTGGTTCAACTATGTCGATGAATAGTGAAAATGAAGCAACAACAGATTGTTGGTGACTTTCTATAAAAAAGAAATTTAGCGATTTCATCGATTTAATTACTCGTCTGATTGGCAATTTGAATTTGCTTCGGTATGCTAATAGTTATATTTAGGGGCTAACAGGGACTAAACATGAAAAAAATTGAAGCGATTATTAAACCGTTTAAACTTGATGATGTACGTGAAGCGCTTGCAGAAATTGGCATTACAGGTATGACTGTATCTGAAGTGAAAGGTTTTGGCCGTCAAAAAGGTCATACCGAGCTTTATCGTGGTGCTGAATACATGGTTGATTTTCTACCTAAAGTAAAACTCGATCTTATTGTGCAAGACGATGACGTTGATGCATGCATCGACTCTATCGTTGAAACTGCGCATACAGGTAAAATCGGTGACGGTAAGATCTTCGTTACCGCTGTAGAACGCGTGATCCGTATTCGTACCGGTGAAGAAAACGAAGAAGCAATTTGATAAATATCAGTGAGATGAGTTACTGATAGTCGAATGGTTTTATAAAAACACCGAGCATTTATGTTCGGTGTTTTTTTTTAGCCTGTAAATCTAATCTAAATCTAAGCTGATTCGGTCGATTGACAAACACAAAATCACGACTCAAGGGCGTCTCTGAGTTAGCATTTTGACGCGGTTTGGGTATAATCACTTCATTAACAGATCCGTTTATATTATTAAATCTAAACAATCGCTCATAATTAAAGCACCCAGGACGATTCCATGACAATGTCTACAGCTGAGATCCGCAACGCGTTTCTTGATTATTTTGCCAGTAAAGGGCACAACAAAGGTACAAGTAGCTCACTTGTACCTGCTAATGATCCAACTTTGTTATTTACAAATGCGGGCATGAACCAATTTAAAGACGTATTCCTAGGTGCAGAACAACGTTCATATACACGTGCCACAACGTCTCAACGCTGTGTACGTGCTGGTGGTAAACACAACGATTTAGATAACGTAGGTTATACTGCGCGTCATCATACATTCTTTGAAATGCTAGGTAATTTCAGCTTTGGTGATTACTTCAAAGAAGATGCGATCTTATTTGCATGGGAATTCTTAACCGTTGTTTTGAAACTACCAAAAGAAAAACTGTTGGTTACCGTTTATGAAAGTGATGATGAAGCATTTTCATTCTGGGCGAACAAAATAGGCGTGCCTGAAGATAAAATCATTCGTATCGGTGACAAATCACCAGAGAAGAAATTTGAATCAGATAATTTTTGGTCGATGGGTGACACGGGTCCATGTGGTCCATGCTCTGAAATCTTCTACGACCACGGCGAAGATATTTGGGGTGGCGTACCGGGCTCAGCAGAGGAAGACGGTGACCGTTTCATTGAGATCTGGAACTTAGTATTCATGCAGTTTAACCGTCAAGCTGACGGTACAATGGAAGAACTACCAAAGCCATCTGTTGATACGGGTATGGGTCTTGAGCGTATTTCTGCAATTATGCAAAATGTACACTCAAACTACGAAATCGATATCTTCCAAACTCTAATCAAGCATGTTGCAGAGCTTATCGGTACAACTGATTTAGAAAACAAATCATTACGCGTAATTGCCGATCACATTCGTGCATGTAGCTTCCTGATCTCTGATGGCGTTATGCCATCAAATGAAGGTCGTGGTTATGTACTACGTCGTATCATTCGTCGTGCAGTACGTCACGGTAATAAGCTTGGCGCGAAAGGTCCATTCTTCAACAAACTTGTTGCGAAAATGGTCGAACTCATGGGTGACATTTCTGACGATCTAGTAAAACAACAAGCAATTGTTGAAAAAATCTTACTTATCGAAGAAGAGCAGTTTGGTAAAACACTTGAACGTGGTCTGAACATTTTAGACAATGAATTGTCACAATTAGACGGTAAAGTTGTTCCAGGTGATGTGGTATTCAAACTCTACGATACCTATGGCTTCCCATCTGATTTAACGGCTGATATTGCACGTGAACGCGATCTAACGATTGACGAAGACGGCTTTAAAGCTGCAATGGAAGAGCAACGTAATCGCGCACGTCAAGGTTCTAACTTTGGCACTGATTACAACGATATGCTAAAAATTGATGCTAAAACTGAATTCTTGGGTTACCAAACGCTGACATCTGATGCACAAATTGTTGCATTAATTAAAGATAACGCTGAAGTTGAACTGTTAAATGACGGTCAAGAAGGTGCAATTGTTTTAAACAAAACACCATTCTACGCAGAAGCGGGTGGCCAATCTGGTGACCAAGGTGTGATCAAAATTGGTGATGCTGTATTTACGGTAACAGATACCAAGAAAGCGGGTAATGCAACGGTTCACTTCGGTACAGTTTCGGGTGTTATCGAAGTAAATACCCAAGTTATCGCCGATGTTGATGTTAGTCGTCGTAAAGCGATTGGCCTTAATCACTCTGTGACTCACTTGGCACACGCAGCATTGCGTAAAGTTGTAGGTGAAAATGTACAGCAGAAAGGTTCATTAGTATTACCTGAACGTTTACGTTTCGATTTTTCACACTTTGAAGGTGTAACAGCAGCACAACTGCTTGAAGTTGAACGTCTGGTTAACGCACAAATTCGTGCTAACCACGAAGTTGTAACAGAAGTAATGGACATTGATGCCGCGCGTGAAGCGGGTGCAATGGCATTATTCGGTGAGAAGTATGACGATGAAGTGCGCGTAGTGCGCATGGGTGACTTCTCAATTGAACTGTGTGGTGGTACGCATGTTAAACGTACCGGTGATATTGGTTTCTTCAAGATCTTATCTGAGAGCGGTATCGCTGCAGGTGTTCGCCGTGTCGAGGCAGTAACGGGTGATTCTGCATTAGCATATGTTCACGATCTTGTTGCCAAAATGCAAGAAACTGCAGGTTTAGTGAAAGCTGACCAAAATACAGTTGTGGCAAAAGTGAGTCAAGTACTCGACCGTAATCGTAGCCTAGAAAAAGAAGTTGAGAAATTAAACGTACAAGTAGCAAGTGCTGCGAATGCTAACTTGATCGATCAGGTACAAGTTATAAACGGTGTTAAAGTACTTGTTGCTAATCTAAAAGGTGCTGATCCTAAGTCGCTACGTAGCTCGATGGATGAACTGAAGAACAAACTGCAAAGCGGTATTATTGTTCTTGGTATTCCTGGCGAAGGTAAAGTTAACCTGATCACTGGTGTAACTAAAGATCTCATCGGTAAAGTGAAAGCGGGTGAGCTAGTAAGCTATCTCGCAGTTCAAGTTGGCGGTAAAGGCGGCGGTCGTCCAGACATGGCGCAAGCGGGTGGTTCAAACCCTGAAGCGCTAGCTGCAGCGCTTGAATCAGTGACTCCTTGGTTAACTGAAAAATTATAAGTTAGTATTATTAGTTAACAACACATCGTTGTTAATTAAGTTTAAATAAACAGTGTAATAACAACGAGTAGGCAATCCTGCTCGTTGTTTTGAACACAGGCGGTGATAAATTAAAGGCTATTAAAGGAAGTTGTTGTGGCGTTGTATGTACAAAAATATGGGGGTACTTCAGTTGGTTCAATTGAGCGAATTGAAGCTGTTGCCCAGCGAGTGAAAAAATCTCGTGAACAGGGAAATCAAATAGTTGTGGTCGTGTCGGCTATGTCTGGTGAAACTAACCGTTTACTGGGCATGGCGAAAGCGCTCGATGAGAACGCCGACCGCAGAGAAATGGATGTATTAGTTTCAACTGGTGAACAGGTTACGATTGCATTGTTAACTATCGCGCTGCATAAAGCTGGTGTCGATGCGATATCAATGACGGGTGATCAGGTTCAAATGAAAACCGATAACAGCCATGGTAAGGCTCGCATCAGAACTGTTGAAACAGACAACTTACAACGTCATCTAGATGAAGGTAAAGTGGTCGTAGTTGCAGGTTTCCAAGGTCGTGATGAAGATAATAATATCACGACGTTAGGGCGCGGTGGCTCGGACACAACCGCAGTTGCAATTGCAGCTGTACTGAAAGCTGATGAATGTCAGATTTATACTGACGTTAATGGCGTCTATACCACCGACCCTCGGGTTGAACCGCGCGCACGGAAATTAGATTGCATCACTTTCGAAGAGATGCTTGAAATGGCGAGCCTAGGTGCCAAAGTATTACAAATTCGCTCGGTCGAATTTGCAGGGAAATACAATGTACCTTTACGTGTTCTATCTTCATTTGAAGAAGGTGAAGGGACATTGATTACTTACGAGGACGTAAAAAAAATGGAATCAGCAATCATATCTGGCATTGCGTTTAACCGCGATGAAGCAAGTTTAACAATATCAGGTATTCCTGATGAACCTTTAGTCGCAGCCAATATCCTAACGCCAATTGGTGATGCCGGTATTGATGTTGACGTTATCGTCCAAAATGCACATGGTGAAGATGGTCTTGTTGATTTTACCTTTACTGTTCATCGTGACGATTACCAAGCCGCGAGAGCTCTCTTGGAAAAGACTTGCGAAGAATTATCTGGAAAAGATGTGCAAGGTAACGATCGTATTGCTAAAATTTCAATAGTAGGTGTCGGTATGTGGAATCATCCAGGTGTCGCTAAAACAATGTTTGAAGTTTTAGGCAGTGAAGGAATCAACATGCAGTTGATTTCAACCTCTGAAATTAAGATTTCAGTGATCGTTGACGAAAAGTATTTAGAACTCGGTGTACGTGCGTTGCACGCTGCATTCAACTTAGATGTTGCTTGAACTGAGTGAATTAACAGCAAATTAAGTCTTATTTATTCTTTTCTTGTTTTACATTGAAGCTTTTAATAGAATAATAAGCGGCTTAACAAAAATATAATGAATTAGTTGAGGAATAAATTAATGCTAATATTGACGCGCCGTGTTGGCGAAACACTTATGATTGGTGATGAAGTTACAGTTACTGTTCTAGGTGTTAAAGGTAATCAAGTTCGTATCGGTGTTAATGCGCCTAAAGAAGTATCTGTTCACCGTGAAGAGATCTACATGCGAATTCAAGCAGAAAAAGGCGAAAGCCCTGAAGGCAACTTCTAAATTAGAATAATAAAATTATTACAGATTGGGTTTAGCGATAGCTAAGCCCTTTTTTTTATCTGTTTTTTGACTATTTTGGGACTTTCCTCCTATTTATGCTGCAATAGTAGTTTTGTTGTTTGAAACTTAAACAGTTACTTGAGAGTAGTTAATTAACATTTGACTTATTTTCCAGTATCCGTATTATGAGCGCCAACAACACGGAGAGGTGGCCGAGTGGCCGAAGGCGCTCCCCTGCTAAGGGAGTATGGGCTTTAAATCCCATCGAGGGTTCGAATCCCTCCCTCTCCGCCATTGTTGTCCTACTCCTATTACATTTTTGAAAATGTGTTATAGTGTTTCGGTCAACTTTTTGGTCGTTGTAAGAAATAATTGTTATGCGGATGTAGCTCAGCTGGATAGAGTACCTGGCTACGAACCAGGCGGTCGGAGGTTCGAATCCTCCCATCCGCACCATTGTTTCGATTAGAATTAATTCTAAGTAATTAGTAGAAGTTGAAAACACTTAATCTAGTTATGAAAATTATACGTTAGACCAAATATGTGCGGATGTAGCTCAGCTGGATAGAGTACCTGGCTACGAACCAGGCGGTCGGAGGTTCGAATCCTCCCATCCGCACCATTGGTTTTAACTCAAGAATAGATACAACAGAATAAATTATGTGCGGATGTAGCTCAGCTGGATAGAGTACCTGGCTACGAACCAGGCGGTCGGAGGTTCGAATCCTCCCATCCGCACCATTTATTCAAATCAACTAGAGATTTCAAACTAGACGTTGTAGAACGTAAACCTAACAGAACAAAATATGTGCGGATGTAGCTCAGCT
This sequence comes from Moritella sp. 5, assembly GCF_018219455.1. NCBI lineage: Bacteria > Pseudomonadati > Pseudomonadota > Gammaproteobacteria > Alteromonadales > Moritellaceae > Moritella > Moritella sp. 5. The sequence continues at coordinate 4,412,837 of NZ_CP056122.1, read as the reverse complement.
GGATAGAGTACCTGGCTACGAACCAGGCGGTCGGAGGTTCGAATCCTCCCATCCGCACCATTTGTTCAAACCACAATTTGATTTTTATGGTTTAATTCGTTAAACGGTAAAATAAAACAAGTTCTTAAAATAGAATATGTGCGGATGTAGCTCAGCTGGATAGAGTACCTGGCTACGAACCAGGCGGTCGGAGGTTCGAATCCTCCCATCCGCACCATCTATTTTAAATATAATTTTTTGTGCGGATGTAGCTCAGCTGGATAGAGTACCTGGCTACGAACCAGGCGGTCGGAGGTTCGAATCCTCCCATCCGCACCATTTATTATATTATTATGATTTTTCCGATGTAAGTCTTTACATTGTCGATGTTTTTCATAATAATAGGGTTTGTGTGGAGAGGTGGCCGAGTGGCCGAAGGCGCTCCCCTGCTAAGGGAGTATGGGCTTTAAATCCCATCGAGGGTTCGAATCCCTCCCTCTCCGCCATTAAATAAAGAAACCGCTTAATTGCGGTTTTTTTATGCCTAAAATTTACCTCTCCAACTATCTGCTGATTATGGGCGTTCCGCTATATTGTTATTTTTGGTTATCATTACAGAATCGGGTGGTGGTTTAGCTAGGTTTTATCTTGGTTGCATATGTGGCTAGGGCTTTCTCGTTAGATAATAAAGTAAGACGGATTGGCCTATATAAGATGCAATTCTCGTCTGGTGCTCAGCGAGTAAGGTATATCATCAAACTAAGAAATGCGATGATGCCCGTTGTGCCGCCAATAATATAGATAAAACCTTTCTTACCTTGTTGTATACTCCAGTTATTATATTGCAAGAATCCAAACCACAAGATACTGAGTACTAAAGGTAATAGAAAAAATTTAAACATAAACTCCCCAATGTAGCGATTTATCACTGTTTATTGAATTATATAGTGGCTAAACTGTCCTACCACTTTTAATTATGCACGTAATATTTATAGAACAGTTAAATATTACCAGTCTGTGTATCCATAAGTGCGTTAAGCATAACATTAATTATACGTCTAACTTCAATATTATAGTGTGACTTAATTCTCTTAGTGGTAATACTGTGGCTAACTGTGGGTAGATGAAATTTAGAGGGTTAGATGGGTCTTTGGTTATTGTTTTTTAGTAGTTTTACGTCTGCGACCATTTTACCTGGTAGTTCAGAAATACTGTTAACCGCGATGCTTGTTGAAGGTTCGTGGTCGCATTGGCAGCTTTTTATTATGGCGACCAGTGGCAATGTATTAGGCTCTATTCTTACCTTTTACATGGGGTATTTTATTTATGCGAAAAAGCCGATTGATTTTTCAGAAAATAAGCACTACCGCCGTGTACACAGGGTGATCCAACGATGGGGTTGGAGTAGCTTGCTATTTAGTTGGTTACCTGTTTTCGGTGATGTTTTTTGTTTATTAGCAGGTTGGTTACGTTTAAATCCTGTACTTTCTTTTATCGCTATTATGCTAGGTAAGTCAATTCGCTATGCAGTTATTATCTGGTTTATGAGTTTCTATTAGCTAATTATTTTATATTCAATTTAAAATTAACGAGGAATTTTTGATGCGTTTGAATTCTTTTTATGGTGCTGTGGTGCTGAGTTCTTCAATGTTGTTACTTAGTGGGTGCTCATTATTTGATAAAGACAGTGATATCGCAGCATTGCCGAGTGGAATGACATTAGTGGATCAGCAAGAAAAAGTGCCAGGCAGCTTGCTAATACCCTATGAAAAGTACCAGTTAAGTAATGGCCTTACCGTTATCTTACACGAAGACGATTCTGACCCGCTAACGTATATTGATATGACTTACCATGTTGGTTCTGCACGTGAAGAGCTCGGTAAATCGGGTTTTGCGCATTTTTTCGAGCATATGATGTTCCAAGGCAGTAAAAATGTGGGTGATCAGCAGCATTTCAAAATTGTTAATGAAGCTGGCGGTTCGATGAACGGCAGTACCAATCAAGATAGAACGAATTATTACCAAACCGTACCTGCGAATCAATTAGAAAAAATACTGTGGTTAGAAGCCGATCGTATGGGTTTTTTATTAGATGCGGTTGATCAACGTAAATTTGAGATCCAACGTGCTACGGTTAAAAACGAGCGTTCACAACGCGTTGATAATCGCCCTTACGGTTTACTTGGTGAACGTGTAGGTGAAGCTTTATATCCACGGGATCATCCTTATGCTTGGCAGCCAATTGGTTATGTTGAAGATTTAGATCGTGTTGATGTGAATGATTTAAAACAATTTTTCTTACGTTGGTATGGGCCGAACAATGCAACACTGACGATTGCGGGTAAATTTGATAAAGCGGAGACCTTAGCGTGGGTAAATCAGTATTTTTCGACAATTCCGGAAGGTCCTGAAGTAAAAGATATGCAACCTGTGCCTGTGAGTATTGATAACGATCGTTATATTACCTTAGAAGATAACGTGCCACAGCCGATGTTGTATATCAGTTATCCAACGGTATATATGGGACATAAAGATGAAGCCCCGCTCGATCTGTTTGCTTATGCTTTAGGCGGTGGGAAAAACTCACTTTTGTATAAGAATTTGGTGGAAACTGGCTATGCAACCAATGTAGCTGCTTATCATAGTTGTAGCGAACTAAGTTGTACTTTTGATATCTATACGCAACCGAACCCAGCTAAAGGAATGGAGCTGGCCCCGTTATTGGCGAAGATTAATGCGTCGATGAAAGAGTTAGCAGATAAAGGTATCGCACCTTCTGAAGTAACTAGATTACGCTCGATCATTGAAAGCTCCACGATATTTGGTATGCAAAGTGTTGCAGGAAAAGCAAAAGAGCTTGCGTTAGGTGAAACCTTGATGAATGATCCTAATTACTTAACGAAGGGGTTATCCGTTTTTAATACGATCACTGCAGAAGAAGGGATTGTTGGTTATAAAAAATACCTCGAAAATAAACCCAAAGTGATCATGAGTGTTGTGCCTAAAGGTAAGTTGGAATATGTTGCCCATGCTTCGACGTTTACACCTGCACCACGTGATATTGGTAAGCAAAATGCGCCGCTAGCTCAAACATTAGCAGTCAGAACGACGAAAGATACTTTTGATCGTTCAGTTATGCCAAAAGCGGGCGATAATCCACAGCAAACATTACCGACATTATGGCGTCAATCACTCGCGAATGACATTCAAGTGCTTGGTACGGTATACGATGAAACCCCTACCGTGAGTATACAGATTAATGTAAAAGGTGGGCGACGTGTTGAAAGTGCTGATAAACAAGGGATTGCAAAATTAACGGCCGCTATGATGAATCAATCTACAACGCTGCATTCATCGGCAGAACTCAACGATCAATTACAATCACTCGGCAGTAGCATTAATTTCTCTGCGGGCCTTTATGGTACGAGCATAAGTGTTAACAGTTTATCGAAAAATTTACCTGCAACATTAGCAATATTAGAAGAAAAACTGTTTAAACCGGGTTTTGTAGATGCCGATTTCACGCGTATTAAAGCGCAGTCAAGGCAAGCGTCATTACAAAATCAGCAAAGAGTTGGTTGGTTAGGGCAATTAGCTACACAACGTATTTTGTATGGTGAGGACCGTGTTACTGGCAACCCATCATCTGGTACATTGAAAAATCAAGCTGCATTAACGCGTGATGATGTATTGGCTTACTATCAGCTATATTATAACTTAGCAGAAGCTAAAATCGTGGTGGTTGGTGATGTTAGTGAAGCCGCTGTTACGACGTCGTTAGATTTTTTACAGGAAGGCGCTCATTTACCCGCAGTAACTTACCCGCTTCTAGCAAAAGCACCGTTATGGCAACCGAACACACTTTATATCGTTGATAAGCCAGGGGCGGTACAATCTGTAATTAAAGTAATATCACCCGCGGTAGCGTATGATGTGACAGGTGATTTTTTTAAAGCGAACTTAATGAACTTTAATTTAGGTGGTAACTTTAATAGCCGCTTGAACCAGAACCTACGTGAAGATAAAGGGTATACTTACGGTGCGATGACTGGATTTTATGCTGATCGCGAATATGGTTTTTTCTCTTCATCTGCGGATGTTCGTGCAGAAGTAACTGGCGATGCAATCAAAGAAACGCTAAAAGAATTAAAAGCTTATACAGATGGTGGCATCACTGATTCCGAACTGGCTTATATGAAAAGTGCGATTTCACAGCAAGAAGCCTTGTCTTATGAAACGCCAGCTCAGAAGTCTAATTTCTTAATGCAGTTATTATTATTGGATTTATCACCTGATTTTGTAGAGCAGCAAGCCAAGATCATTCAAGCGATGAATAAGTCTGAAATTCAGGCATTAGCAAAGACTTACTTATCGAGCGATAAATTTTCTGTTATTGTGGTCGGTGATCGTCAGTTGATTGAAAAACAGGTTCAAGACTTTGGTTTAGATATTCAAGTTTTTGATCTGTTAGATAAATAATAGACTTGAAATTAACCTTAAAGATTGCTCCATTGATTGTGCAATTTTTAAGGTGATACTTTTATATAGTTCATTGGTGGATTTAATTTGAACGTTACATTTAAATCTCTGATCTCAAAATTATCAGAGCCAAGCAATATACAGTCGCTAAACGGCATCACCCGCGGCATTGAACGAGAGTGTTTACGCGTAAATGAAGCAGGTGGTTTATCACAGAACAGCCATCCTGCAGCGTTTGGCTCAGCATTAAGTCATCAGCACATTACCACAGACTATTCTGAAAGCTTATTGGAATTTATTACGCCTGTCAGCGATAGTGCCGACAAGGCGCAACAGCAATTGAGTGATATCCATCGCAATGTAGTTAAAAACCTTGATGGGGAATTGTTTTGGCCTTCAAGTATGCCATGCCAGGTTTGTGATGCTGAAAGTATTCCATTAGCTAAATATGGTACATCGAATACAGGTAAAATGAAGCACACTTACCGTATCGGTTTAAAGCACCGTTATGGCAGTAGCATGCAAATTATTTCAGGTCTGCATTATAATGTGTCATTACCGATTACGCTTTGGCAAACGCTTTATGATCTAAAGGGTGAAACTGGCGAATTCCAAGATTTTATTTCTGATAGCTATATGGGACTTATCCGTAATTTTTACCGTCATGGTTGGTTAGTGCCTTATCTATTTGGTGCTTCTCCTGCGTTAAACCGTTCATTCTTACCGACGGAGAAACAAACACCGTTCTCAACATTGGGTGAAGACACATTATATATGCCATATGCGACATCGTTACGCATGAGTGATCTGGGTTATACCAATAATGCCCAAGATGATTTGGTTATTTGCCATAACACGTTAGAAAATTATACCGATAGTTTGAAGAAAGCGATTAAAACAAAAGCCCCTGAATTTGCAAATATCGGTATTAAGGTTGATGGTGAGTATCGCCAGCTTAATGATAATGTTTTGCAGATCGAAAATGAACTGTACGCGCCGATTCGACCTAAACGTGTGGCTAAGTCAAATGAAAAACCGTCGGAAGCATTATCTGCTCGTGGTATTGAGTACATAGAGATCCGTTCTTTGGATGTGAATCCATTTGTTGCTACCGGTATTACTACTGCGCAGATGTCTGTGTTAGACAGTTTATTAGTTTGGATGGCACTGCAGCCTTCAGCTCCGATGACAGCCGACGAAATGGCTATCTGTCGTGATAACAGCACGAAAGTAGTAATGGAAGGACGTAAACCTGGCTTAACATTACAATTCGATGGGAAGGAACAAGTACTTGCTGATGTTGCCACTCATATTCTTACTGAAGTACAATTGGTCGCTGGGCTATTAGATGGCGCACAACTCGCTACGGAGACTGCCGCGAGTAATTTTTCGCAAGCGGTCGCTGAACAGCAGGCATTGATTAATCGTCCTGAATCATTACTGTCTGGGCAAGTGCTTACGGCAATGAAGAAACAAGGTCTAGAGCATAATGATTTTATTTTAAACTTAGCTAAAAAGTATAAAGCAGAGTTATTAGCGACAGATTATGCGTATTGGGATGATACTTATTTCAAGAAAATGCAGCAGCAGTCAGTTGTGCAACAACAGAAAATCGAAGCGGAAGATACGCTTGATTTTGATGCGTTCTTAAGTGAATACTTTGGAACAACTAAAAAATAGATAAAAAAAAGAGCCTATAATTAGGCTCTAAAAAATGAAAAAACAACTCTTGCAATGAATCAGACTACGGAATTGAGTTATGGTTCATAAATAATTGTAATAGTTGGAAAATAAAAAAAAAGGAGCCTTAATAAGGCTCCCAAAAAAATGAAAAAACAACTCTTGCACTTAATCTGACTACAGCATCAAGCAATGGTTCATAAAATTATTATTTGTTTTTATAATAGTATATTTGATTTAAGAATTTGATATACCCCATCATCATTAACATTAATATGTCCATAAGATCAGATTTCTCATATATCAAATTATAAAAGGAAAAATAATGAAGAAAGTCGCAATTGTGACGGGTGGTAGTAAAGGCATTGGCTTAGCTATTATTAAGAAATTTACAGACGAATCCTATCGCGTATATAACCTAGATATAGAAGCGGGTTCTGTCGGTGAATTTATTGCTTGTGACATTAGCAATTCAGAGCAAGTTAATGCCGCAATGTCTGCAATTATAAAAAAAGAACAGCATATTGATACATTAATTTGTAATGCGGGTATCCACCTAAATTCAAATATCGAAAACACATCAGAACAGGATTTCGATCGCCTTTTTGCAATTAATGTAAAAGGCGCTTATTTTGCGATTCAAGCTGTTTTACCTGTAATGAAGTCCCGTAAACAGGGCTCTATTGTTTTAATCGCATCGGATCAATCAGTCGTCGCACACCATAATTCATTTGCTTATAATTTAAGTAAACATGCGCTCGCCTCAATAGCAAAAACGACCGCTTTAGATTATGCCGGATATAATATCCGAGCAAATGCAGTTTGCCCAGGAACCATTGAAACACCACTATACCATACCGCTATCGATAATTATTGCGCTCGTACTGGTGCAAATAAAGACAATATCCATAAAGAAGAATCTGCACTACAACCATTAGGTCGAATTGGGCAACCAGAAGAAGTCGCCGAATTAACGTATTTCATAGCAAGTGACAAGGCCAGCTTTATTACAGGGAGTTTGCAAATGATTGATGGCGGCTATACAGCGAAGTGATGGATAATATTATTGATCCTCATATTCATTTATTTGATAGAAATAAAGGCAGTTATGCTTGGTTAAAACCAGAGAACCCTCCCTATTGGTCAGATAAAGAAATTATCAATAACGACTTTTTTGAAAATGATCTGATATTGAAGTCTCCTTTAACACTCAGTGGTTTTGTTCATATTGAAGCTGGATTTGACAATGACTCTCCTTGGCGGGAGATTGAATGGCTTGAAAGCACTGTTTCATGCCCCTTTAAAAGTGTAGCTTGTATCAACTTGATGCTTGATCCAGAAGACTTCATTGATCATATAAAAAGACTTAAGAAATTTTCTTCTGTCATTGGAGTCCGTCATATTCTAGATGAACAAGCCCATCGATTACTGACATCACATGTCGCTCAAATGAACTTAGTCTATCTTGCAACAACTGGATTACATTTTGAAGCCCAATTATCAGGGAGCGATACAAAGGGCATAAACGCATTAGTCAATGTAGCAAGACAAAATTTAGGGCTTACATTTATCATCAGCCATGCGGCTTTTGCACCTTTAGACTCTACCCATCAAACATTACAATGCTGGAAGAATGGTATGGTATCACTCGCCGCTTTTCCGAATATCGTTGTAAAAGCTTCGGGCTGGGAAATGACTCGACGAGATTATATAAATACAAATTCGATTGATACTGTAATTACAGAACTACTTTCTTTATTTGGAGAAGATCGTATTATGTTAGCGAGTAATTTTCCACTAGCCCTATTTACAACCAGTTATCAAGAACTTTGGGCTTACTATAAAGCGCTAGACCTACCACTACCTTTATTAGAAAAACTGTGTCATACCAATGCCAAGAGAATTTATCAGTTTTAAATGATAATCGATTCTAGAATCGATTATCATTTTCTGTATTTATTTAATCTCAATGCGAGGTGATCGCATAACAAGATCATCATTAAGTTCAATTCCTATACCTGGTGCTTCAGATACTTTAAATACACCATTTTCAGGTTGAGGATCCTGAATGCACAGCTCTCGATTCCATTTCTTTATCGCATAGGTATGATGTTCATGAATAAGGAAATTGGGGATCGCAGTTTCAAGGTGTAAGGATGCAGCAGTTGCCACAGGTCCACCACATACGTGGGCTTGAATACGAACATCAAAGATGTCTGCATAATCACACACTTTTTTCGTTTCGGTAAAACCACCGCATAAGCCAATATCGGGTTGAAGTACATCAATACTTTGGTCTTCTAAATATGGACGAACACCCCAACGATTATATAACCGCTCTCCACCCGCAATAGGCACTGCAACTTTATCCGCCACTTTAGCATGCAAAGAGTGGTTCAAATAATTAACAGGCTCTTCGTAATACATACAACCGAATTCTTCTGCAATTTTTCCTAGCTGAATCGCTGTAGTTGCTCCAGGTAAACTATGGCACTCAAAAATAATATCAACTTCGTCGCCTACTGCATCGCGAATTGCTTGCATGCGACTACGGTATAGTTTCATTTCTGCTTTTGAAATAATTTTAGTGCGTTCGTAATAAGTATTCCCATCTTTATCATACATAATAGGGTCAACCTTCACGGCATCATAACCTTGCGCTACCGCTTTTAATGCCGCTTCAGCATATTCTTCTGGGTGAGATAAAGCTTTGAATTCATCATCCCAATCAAATTGTAACTGAGATGCATAAGTACGTAGTTCATCATTCACTTTACCACCTAAAAGTTGGTAAACTGGAAGATTCAGTGCTTTCCCTTTAATATCCCATAATGCGGTATCAATAGCACTCATCGCTGCATAAACGATAGGTCCTCCACCTAATCCCCAAAAACTCTCTCGTAACATACGAGACCAAAGTTTTTCTGTTTGAAAAGGGTCATGTCCAATTAGGAATGCTTCTGCCATTTCTTTAATCATATTAGCCGCAGCACTATGACCCAAATCATACGCCAAGCCTGCTTCACCGACACCACTTATTCCTTCATCTGTATGAATACGAACAAATATCGGATTCCATCCAGCACGGTCTGGGCAGTGAATATCAAATACTTCAATCCACGTAACTTTCATCTAACTCTCCCTATTATATTTTTATTACGACTATATTATTCCATAAAACTAGGATCTAATTTATAAGCCTTACGTAACATAGCAGGCCATGCAAGCTGCCCACCTGTTGAACCCGTATGAACAATGTTAGCTTGCTTATAAATATTATCTAAAATTGGCTGTGGTACTGGAGTAATATCCTGTCCAGCTGATTGGATCATTATTTGTATTTCACAAGCACGCTGTAAATCATACATACGCATAAACGCATCACCAATAGTGGGCCCTAATGTTAAACCACCATGATTAACTAATAACATATAATTAGTATGGCCGAGATCATCCTGCAAACGCTGTTTCTCAGAACTATCCACAGCAAGCCCTTCATAAGCATGATAAGAAAGTGATGATAATGAAAACATAGAATATTGGCTATAAGGTAACAAGCCTTGTTTTTGTGTTGCGACTGCTATCATTTCTGCTGTATGCAAATGTATAACGCAATGTGCATCTTCACGAACCTCATGAATAGCACTGTGAATCGTAAAACCAGCAGGATTAATACTAAAAGGACTATCATCGATAATATTTCCAGCGAGATCGACTTTAACCAGATTAGATGCGGTCACTTCATCGAACGCAAGACCAAAAGCATTAATCAAATAATGTCGCGTTCCTGGGATACGGGCTGATAAATGCGTATAAATTAAATCATCCCAGTTAAAATGCGAAACCAACCGATAGCAAGCAGCCAGATCGATTCTAAGCTGCCATTCTTTGTCGCTGACCCTCTTTTTAAGATCTGGCTTAGGTAAACTAAACATACTTTAATCCTTTTTAAGTTTTTAGCTTCTTATCCTTTATATCACGCCTAAGTGACTTTGTTACAATCCTATTTTACGCGAACCACTAAAATCGGATAAGTAGCCAATGTGACATTTCTATCGATGAGAGCACATGACATTTTAAACTTGCCTAACATGATCGTAAGCGTATGGGCAACCACACCACTATCTAATATCTGATTGAATATAATTACGGGTTTCAATGGTGCTATCTGGGTACTTTTTAGAAGAACCTGTACCGTCATAAATACGTTCGTCATTGATTTTTACTTTTTTGATGAAAAATAGATTAAAATATTGCTAGTTGTATTACAATCTGGTTTTTTATTTTGTAACGCGACCCTCTAATGATTGATTTCTCTATTCTGCCCCTGTATTTAACTGCTGTTGTGGCGTTATTATTGATCCCTGGACCTAGCATGTTATTAATTGCCAGTTCAAGCTTAAACTATGGCCGAAAGGTGGGCTTTTTTACCACATTAGGTATTACAACATCAGGTATTGCTTTCACGTTGTTAGCGGCAATGGGCGTATCTGTGATGATAGCGATGAGTCCAATGGCACTTAAGGCACTACATTTATTGGGCGGGTTATACCTACTTAAAATGGGGTGGGGTTGTTTACGTACCAGCTCTGTTGTCGCGCCTGAAATAGATCAAACCAATAAAATGGCTCGTTCATTGTATCGTAAAGCGGTATTTACTAATTTATTAAATCCAAAAGCATTATTGTTCTTCGTGATGTTTTTACCACAGTTCGTGTCACCAAATATTGAAGCTTCATCTGGGGAACAAATGCTGGTGTTAGGCTTACTGCTTAATGCATTAGGTTTATTGTTTAACTTATTACTTGTGGTCACTGTCGGTACATTAGGTAAATCGCTATTAACGAACGAACGTTTCCATATCTACCAACATAAGATCATGGGGGCGGTATTTGTATTACTTGGTGTATGGCTATTAGTTTCGAAAGTACCTGCTGCAGTCGTCTAGTTGTGTATAAATTATAGTGACTTCAGGCTGAACATTAATCATTTTTTATTATCTTTACCTCGTATTAGTGCTAATTTAAATGGCAGGACTGATGATAACTTTCAAAAAGGTTATCCCGCATTATGAAGTATGTTGGGTATAGGAGATGTTATGAAAGCACGACAGTTGGTTAATAAAAAAGGTTATTTGGTTGCGTTGCTTAGCTTGGTTTTGGCCGCATGCTCCACCGTTAAAGTGAGTACAGATTACGATCAAAGTGCTGATTTTACCACGTTGAAAGGGTTTAATTGGTTACCTGAATCGGCAAAAGTTGAAAAGGAAAATGCTTATCTTAATAATCGAATCATGGATGTTCGTATCACCAAAGCGATTGACAAGCAGCTTGTTGCACAAGGTTTTTCATTTTCGACAGCTCCAGATTTTTATGTGAATTACAGTATTACCTCGGAAAAGAAAACCAATATTCGTACTTATGATAATTATTCCGGATATGGTCCAAGTTGGGGCTGGGGCGTTGGTTATGGGCACCGTGGTATGTCCCTCAGTGCTCATACAGAAACACGAGTTGATGAATATCAGCAAGGTAGCCTTGTTGTCGATGTGATTGACCCAACAAGCTTAGAGCTAATTTGGCGAGGTATAGGGAGTAAACGTCTACCTGAATCGACAGATGCGGCTGAAATGGATAAATTAGTTGCAGATGTGGTGAAAAGTATCTTAGGTAAATTTCCACCTAAAGCGTCAAAATAGCTATATTACAAGCAAAAAATGAGCAACCAGTGGCTGCTCATCTTTATAACATCAAAATAGTGTCTGACTATTTTTGGTTTTCACGCGCTATAGCACGGTAACCAATATCGGTACGGTAGAAAGCACCTTCCCAATTGATTTGTGCCGCTAGCTTATACGCATTTTCTTGTGCTTCTGTTACTGTATTACCCAGCGCAGTTGCACAAAGAACACGACCACCGTTAGTCACAATGTTGTCACCTTGCAATGCTGTACCTGCATGGAACACTTTGCTTTCAGTTGAGTCCGCTTTAGGTAGGCCCGTAATGATCTCGCCTTTTGCGTAATCAGCAGGGTAACCGCCAGCCGCGATCACCACACCAACCGCAGCACGTTCGTCATAATCCGCAGTCACTGTGTCTAGTTTACCTGCAACAGCAGCAAGACAAAGTTCAACAAGATCTGATTTTAAACGCATCATGATAGGCTGTGTTTCTGGATCACCAAAACGACAGTTATATTCTAATACTTTTGCTGTGCCATCCGGTGCAACCATCAGACCAGCATATAGGAAACCAGTGTAGGTATTCCCTTCTGCTTTCATGCCATCAACCGTCGGGCGGATCACTTCATTCATCGCGAAGTCATGAACCGCTTGTGTTACTACTGGGGCTGGGGAGTAAGCGCCCATACCACCTGTGTTTGGACCTTTATCACCATTGTCACGTGCTTTGTGATCTTGGCTTGTTGCTAGCGCCAGAATATTTTCGCCATCAACCATCACGATGAAACTTGCTTCTTCACCCACTAAGAATTCTTCGATAACTACGCGTGCACCAGCATCGCCAAACTTGTTACCTTCAAGCATGTCATCAATTGCAGCAAATGCTTGCGCTTCAGTCTCAGCGATAATTACGCCTTTACCTGCAGCTAGGCCGTCAGCTTTAATAACAATTGGGCAGCCCATTTCGCTTATATACGCCTTTGCTGGTGCGATTTCAGTGAAGTTTTGGTATGCAGCTGTTGGAATATTATGACGTGCAAAGAAGTCTTTTGAGAATGCTTTAGAGCCTTCTAATTGTGCAGCACCTTGTGTTGGACCAAAGATAGCCAAACCTTCTGCTTGGAACGCATCAACAACACCAAGTACCAATGGTACTTCTGGGCCAACAATCGTTAGTTCAATTTTATTTTCTTGTGCGAATGCAACCAATGCTGGAATATCTTCCACTTGGATAGGTACATTCTTACATTTGTTTTCTAGCGAAGAACCAATATTACCAGGTGCGATAAATACAGTTTCAACATTTTTAGACTGAGCCGCTTTCCAACCTAGGGCGTGTTCACGACCACCGCCACCAATAATTAATACGTTCATAATGATGTTATTCCTTTTACTTTATGCGCTAATCTTGGGGGTACTCTGCGATACTTAGCAAGATTTATAATTGAATGAGAGCAGTACAGTCAGAGTTGTGTGTGTCACTACTCTGACTGTATTTTTAACTAATGTGCTTTTCCTACAGGCTTAGTGACGGAAGTGACGCATACCTGTGAAGATCATTGTCATACCGTGTTCGTTAGCCGCATCGATAATCTCATTATCGCGGATTGAACCACCTGGTTGGATTACACATGTAATACCCGCAGCCGCTGCAGCATCAATGCCGTCACGGAATGGGAAGAATGCATCCGATGCCATTACTGAACCTTCAACCACAAGACCTTCGTCAGCGGCTTTAATACCAGCAACTTTAGCACTGTAAACGCGGCTCATTTGACCTGCGCCAACACCAACCGTTACGCCATCTTTTGCGTAAACAATTGCGTTTGATTTAACAAACTTAGCTACTTTCCAGCAGAATAGTAGGTCAGTCAGTTCTTGTTCTGTTGGTTGACGTTCAGATACAACCGTTAAGTCGTCTAGGCTAACCATGCCACGGTCGCGATCTTGTACTAAGATACCGCCGTTAACACGTTTAATATCGAACTCACCGTTTTTAGCTGTCCATTCACCACATTCAAGTAAGCGAACATTTTTCTTGCTCGCAACAATTGTGCTTGCTTCAGCACTGACTGATGGAGCAATGATTACTTCCGTAAATTGACGGTCAACGATTGCTTGTGCAGTTACTGCGTCAAGTTCACGGTTGAAAGCAATGATGCCACCGAATGCTGATGTCGGATCTGTTTTAAATGCACTGTCGTAAGCACTTAAGATATCGTCACCAATAGCAACACCACATGGGTTTGCGTGTTTTACAATCACACATGCTGGTGCATCGAATTCTTTCACACATTCGAGTGCTGCGTCAGTATCTGCGATGTTGTTATAAGATAATGCTTTACCTTGTAGCTGTGTTGCTGTTGCAACAGATGCTTCAGTGGTATTTTTTTCAACATAGAATGCGGCGTCTTGGTGGCTGTTTTCACCGTAACGCATATCTTGTTTTTTGATGAACTGGCTGTTGAATGTGCGTGGGAATTTAGATTCTTCATCACCTTCCGTGTTGTCGCCATAACTCGGAACCATAGTACCGAAGTAGTTTGCGATCATGCCATCATAAGCAGCAGTGTGCTCAAATGCTGCAATAGCAAGGTCGAAACGGGTTTTATGAGTCAGTGAGGTATTGTTTGCAGACATTTCACTTAATACACGGTCATAATCGCTAGCGTTAACGACAATGGTCACGTCTTTGTGGTTTTTAGCTGCAGAGCGAACCATTGTTGGACCACCGATGTCGATATTCTCAACGGCGTCAGCTAGGCTGCAATTTGGATTGGCAACAGTGTTGGCAAATGGGTAAAGGTTAACAACTACAATATCAATCGGGTTGATACCATGCTCTGACATTACTTCAACATCAATATCACGACGGCCAAGAATACCACCATGTACTTTAGGATGCAGCGTTTTAACACGACCATCCATCATTTCTGGATGACCTGTATAGTCAGAAACTTCTATTACTGGGATGTCATTTTCAGCTAATAATTTAGCTGTCCCGCCAGTAGATAATAATTCGACGCCTTGTTCTACTAGGCCGCGAGAAAATTCTACAATACCAGTTTTATCAGACACACTGATAAGTGCACGGCGAATAGGTCGAGCGTTGTCCATTTTACGATTACCTCAAAGTACATTTTTATAGAAGGATGTTTTCGGAAAAGGTCGCTTGGCCTTTTACGGAAACATCCTGCACTATGTTCCTTTTATATCGACTAACTTTACGAAGCAATTTGCTTGTTAAAGAGCTTTAGATATATAACGTACCGCAGATGGGGGGCATTCTAACTGAAAATTAATTAATTGTGTCGATTTTTTTAATAAAAAATTCACGAACAGCATTTTTATGCTTTTAATTTAACGACGTAAGTATAATCGAGGTATATTAACGAATTATATACCTGTCTAAGACGCTGGTTGTTGTATTGCATTGTAATTTAACGCTTTTTCTTTTTGTGCCAGATCTTATCTTCTTTGCCTTGCAGCAGACGCATAATATTGTCGTAATGACGCCAAATAATAAGGCAAGATAACATGGCAACGGGTAGGGTATATTGAGCTTTAAAAATAAGAGTGTAAATTGGCGCAAAGAGAGCAGTAAAAATAGCAGCCATTGATGAATAGCCAGTAACGGCCAAGGATAACCCCCAGCTCAATACAATTGAGGCGCCTAAATCAAGACCTATGGTCAGTAGCGCTCCAAATGCAGTCGCAACCCCTTTACCGCCTTGAAATTGAAAGAAAATGGGGTAAATATGACCTAGGCAAGCTGCGATTGCGATGAGTCCGAGAGAAAATGGCGTGAGGTTTAAATACCAAGCCACCCAGACCGGTAGTGCGCCTTTTAACATATCAAAAAAGAGTACTAAGCCTGCGGCGAATTTGTTTCCAGTACGTAATACATTGGTTGCCCCCGGGTTTAGTGAACCGTATTTTCGTGGATCAGGTAAGCGAAACAGCTGGCAAATCAGGATTGCTGAAGAAATAGAACCTAGCAGATAGGCGAAAATGATAAAGATTAAGCTCAATAGGGTCATTACTGATTAATTCTTCTCTAGGTTTGCTGTATTATTGCATTATTATATCCATTAATAAATTACGTGCCGTAATAAGGCTGACATTTACGTAGTTTATCTTAGATATAAATCAAAAATTGAGAAACCTATCATACGCGTTTTTTATTCGCGAGGGTATCCGACCTCTATCAAGTTTACTACGGACGAGCTCATGGACATTGTATTTATTGAAAAATTGGAAGTTTTTACCACGATCGGTGTATATGATTGGGAAAAGAAGATCATTCAACGGTTAGTATTTGATTTGAAAATGGCACATGATAATCGCCCTTCAGCACTGACTGATGATATTACCAAAGCATTGGATTATTCAGCAGTATCTAAGTTAGTGACTGACTTTGCACAAAACAATATTTTTGAGTTGGTTGAAACAATGGCTGAGCAAGTTGCTGAACTATTAATGACAACATTTGGTATACCTTGGATTAGCCTCAAACTGAGTAAACCTGGTGCTGTCGCAAATGCGGCAACGGTTGGTGTATATATTGAACGTGGCCAGCGCAATGGAACGCTAGCGTAATGGCTTTAGTGTATATCGGCATCGGCAGTAACATTGATAAAGAATATCATGTCGCGAATGCGCTGCGTGATCTTGATAACATGTTTGATGGCTGTCGTATTTCACCGATTTTCGAAAGTGCGGCTGTCAATTGCACGGGTGATAACTATTACAATTTAGTGGTGGAATTTATCACATCGTTATCGCTTAGCGAATTAATGCAGTGTTTAAAAGATCTTGAAATCACACATGGACGTAAAGCGACTGATCGTCGTTATGCACCCCGAACCTTAGATTTGGATTTATTGTTATTCGACAATATCATCCAGTCTGAAAAGCCTATTTTACCTCGCGCTGAAATTCTTTATCATGCTTTTGTATTATGGCCACTTGCTGAACTAGCACCGGATTTATGTCATCCGGTGTCTGGTATTTCAATGGCTGAGTTATGGCGTGACTTTGACAAATCAACACAGGTACTCATGCTCGCTAAGTGGCAATGGCCGAAAATAGCTGAGCTGGCTTAGACATTATAATGAGCAAGGTTATGCGAATAATTTATAGTATTAACCTGTATCTTTAAACCGATTTATTTTTAACTATTACAATAAAGGAAATATGAATGAGTACTTTGGAAGTGATCGTTCTGGCATTGATTCAGGGACTCACTGAATTTTTACCTGTATCAAGCTCTGCTCACCTTATCTTACCGTCACAATTACTTGGATGGGAGGATCAAGGTCTTGCTTTTGATGTTGCTGTACATATAGGTACATTATTAGCGGTACTTATTTATTTCCGCGAGGAAGTCGGCACTATGGCTGTGGCTTGGGTGCGTTCTCTGTTTAAACATGAACACACGAAAGACAGTCAGCTAGCATGGTGCATACTATTAGCAACCATTCCGGCTGCGTTAGTCGGCTTCTTTGGCAAAGATTTAATTGAATTATATTTGCGTAGTACCACGGTGATCGCCACTACTACGATTATCTTTGGCTTGTTGTTATGGTGGGCTGATGCTAATGCCACGCAAATAAAAGATGAGTATAAAACTGGTTGGAAAGGGGCATTAATCATTGGTTTTGCACAAATGTTGGCGTTAGTTCCGGGTACTTCTCGCTCGGGAGTGACGATTACTGCGGGTTTAATGTTAGGGCTTAGCCGTAGTGCCGCAGCACGCTTCTCATTCTTAATGTCGATCCCGATTATTGCAATGGCAGGTGGTTATTTAACACTGAAATTAGTACTGAATGGTGATGTCGTTGAAACCCTGCAAGCGGGTGAAATCATTACGACAGTACGCGCTGTTGATTGGTTTGCTATGGGCTTAGGCGTTGTTATTTCTTTCTTTAGTGCTGTAGCCTGTATCCATGTATTTTTGAAAGTACTAGAAAAATTAGGCATGTTCCCGTTTGTTATCTACCGTCTACTTTTAGGCGCCGGTCTGTTTTATTTAATCTATACTCAAGGGCTTTAACTTCCTCGATTAGCATTAGTACTAAAGACTAAAGACTAAAGACTAAAGATAGAAAAGGCTGTTACCAGTGAGGTAGCAGCCTTTTTTGATTTTGCATGTTAATCATCATTTATGACAATTATTTATTGAGATCGTAATGTGGCTAATGCTGCAATACGTTGTGTTGTTAATTGCTGTTTGATTTCCGCACCACGGAACCCTGCAGCAATGATCGGTTGTACTGCAATATCACAAGCCGTATTAAGCATTTGTGTCAGGTATTGAGTCGGTTGATATTTATCGGGTAATTTACAGACTTTGCTGCTTGAACAGGCTAACAATATTTGCTGAAAACGTTCAGGTTTACGCCATGCATCGGTATTATCGAAAAGGCTAATAATATCAGTAGGCTCTAAGGTTAGAGCGCTGTGAATGTTTTCTTGTTGTGCGCTAACCAGCAACGCTAAATCTCGGTGTTCGTTAGGCACTTTACAGCGTTTGGCCAGAGCTTTAATACTGACTTGAGAATTATCAAGTTTCTGCATCAATGCTGCAAAGCGAATGGCTAAATCAGCCGAAAGTAATGCCGTTTGCTGCAGCTGAATTAAGGCTTGCTGGCCGGCAGTGTTATTGTCATTGTCATCTTCGCTATTTATATTTAGCGTTCGCTCAAAGAGGGCATCGAGTTCGGGTAAAATAACTGCTAATGCGCCAATCTCATTTAACACGTGGAAAAAAATTTCTGGATTCGCTGCTGATAATGTCTTTTCAACTTCTTGCCATACACGCTCGGGGGTTAATTCAGCAAGATCACCTGCCTGTGTCATGCCCTGCATTAACGCCAGCGTTTCATTAGCGATAGTAAAGCCAAGGTGGTGAAAACGTGCGGCAAAACGCGCCACGCGTAGGACGCGTAATGGATCTTCACTGAAGTTCTCTGAGATATGACGCAGTATGCGATTATCTAAATCTGCTCTAGCATTGAGTGGGTCGATAATTTGGCCATTAATGTCTTCAACCATAGCATTAATGGTCAGGTCTCGGCGCACAAGATCTTGCTCAAGCGTCACATCGGGTGCTGCATAGCAGGTAAAACCTGTATAACCAGAACCACTTTTTCGTTCGGTTCGTGCCAGTGCATATTCTTGCTTACTGCTCGGGTGTAGGAATACAGGGAAATCTTTACCGACTTGCTGATAGCCTTGTTCTAGCATTTCTGCGGGTGTAGCACCAACAACAACAAAATCTTTATCTTTTACCGGTAGAGATAATAATTTGTCCCGAACGGCTCCGCCGACTAAATATATTTGCACTAAACAACCCCTGTTACTTTACTTTAATGATAGCTTTAAGATAATTACATAGTATTTATTAATTATACCTTAACTACTTAGAAACTCGATCTTTGCTGTTGATTATGGCAGTTTACTTGCTGTCATTAAGTTTGAATTGGTGGATAATGAGCACCTAGCGACTTATTCATGAATAAAGTTGTATTTTTGTTGCCTATTTTTGACATTTTGTTGTCTAGCTATTAACGTGAAGCATCAACCATAGGATGATAATCATAGATGTATACTGAGTTTTTTCATTTAAAAGAAATGCCTTTCTCTATTGCTCCCGATCCTCGTTTCTTTTTTATGAGCGATAGGCATAAAGAGGCACTGACACACCTGACTTATGGATTACAAGGTGCGGGTGGTTTTGTCATGTTAACCGGTGAAGTGGGAACCGGTAAAACCACTGTTTCACGTGCATTAGCTGAGGGCTTAACGAATGACACGATCCTGGGTTATATTCATAATCCTGCAATAAGTGAGCTGGAGTTACTCGCGACGCTCTGTGATCAATTCAAGCTCGACTATAATAGTAATGGGCTGAGTTTAAAAGTACTCTTTGATTTATTACATCATTATCTACTCAGTAATTGTCAGCAACATAAATCCTGCGTGGTTATGATTGATGAAGCGCAATTATTATCCACGAAAGCACTGGAACAACTACGTTTGTTAACCAACCTCGATGTTGACCATAAAAAGCTATTACACATAGTGTTAATTGGCCAACCTGAGTTACAGCAAAAACTAAAACAGCCTGAATTACGCCAACTCGCGCAACGTATTACCGCTCGTTATCATTTATTACCTTTAACAGAATCTGAATTAGCCAGTTATGTGGCGTATCGTTTAAGTATCGCATCCGGTAATCCAGGCTTATTTAACACCAAAGTATTAAAGCGTATTTACCAACATACTGCAGGTATCCCGCGTTTAGTTAATTTGGTGTGTGATAAAGCCTTGTATTATGCGTTTAAAGAAAATGCCAATAAAATTACCCCACAACATGTGCAAGAAGCCGTTAATGCGGTCGTTGTTACTGGGACAAGCAAATCCAAGTCCAGTAAAGTAGGCTTATTTGCGGGTGCGCTATCCATGGTATTAATAGGTTTTGGTTTGGCAGGTTTTCAGCTGGGGTTATTTGATCGGCTAATAGATAAAGCGCCAACGACACAAGTAGTGGTAGTCAATGACACGCCAGACAAGATCGAGGTAAATAAACTTGTCATAGATGAAGTACCCCCTGTTATGAATGAGGTCATATCTGATAAGGCGTTATTAGCGAATATTAATTCTGCGCGACAAAGCAGTGCAGCTACTCAGTTTTTATATAAAGAGTGGGGCTATGATATTGCATTGAATGATGCGACTTGTCGTAATGCGCAATATGCGAAATTACGCTGTCTGCAGCGACAGGGTAATTATGCACAATTAGTACAATATAACTTACCCGCTGTCGTCCGCTTGCTGGATAACCTCGGTGAAGATTATTACGCAACCTTGTTGAGTATTACGTCATCAGGTGTGGAGTTACAATTAAACAACAGCCATTTATTGGTGAGTCAAGCTTGGTTTGAAAAATATTGGAGTGGTGATTTTACATTATTCTGGACTGCACCAAGTCGTTTTAAAAATAGCTTAAAACAAAATGATAAAGGTACATTAATACGCTGGTTAGATCGGAACGTGAGTGCAGCGCTTGGTGAAAATGCTTTATCTGGTACGAGGTTTGATGCGATATTAATGAAAAAGGTGATACGTTTTCAACAACAGGCGGGTTTAACCGCTGATGGTATTGTTGGCCCTCAGACTATGATGACAGTTGTCCATTATGCTGACAGCACTGTGCCTAAATTGAATGTGGCAACACATATTCCGGAGAAAAAATGAGCCTTGCAGTTGGTAAAATCCTAAGTCTATGCAGTATCTGTGCAAGCTTAGCGGTGAGTGTATTATGGAGTCCCGCCTTGTTTGCAAACGACAATGATCGTCATAATATAAATGTAACAAGGCCTGTTTTAACGGGCGTTGAACAAACCGATCCGCTGACTATTTTAAAGTTACCAGATATTGAGTTTGAACACCCGTTATCTGTGGTTAATATTCCGGTAACGCCTCCTGTATCACCTTCATATTCATCAGAGCAGCTACCTGCTGTGATTGTACCTAGTCGCAAGCCTGCGGTGAAAGAGGCTCAAGCTTCTGAGTTATTAACGATGAATGATGAATTAGCTAATGAGCAGGTGTCAGCCGAACTACTTGCTAAATTTAATCGGGCGTTAACGGCGACAAGTGATACTGATAGCATACCTGCTAAAGTTATAGCAGAAAGTTACAATGCTGTCCCTATTAAGGACTTACCCGCACACTTACGTGCGCAAATCCCTGATATTAGTTATAGTTCGCATGTGTATTCGTCGAAACCACAAAATCGTAGTGTGCGTCTTAATAACCGAGACTTACGTGAAGGAAGTTGGTTAAGTGATGATGTTGAGGTTTTAGAGATATTACAAAATGAAGTGATTATGCGCGTCGGTGCGCAGAGCTTTAGTCTCCAAGCGTTATCTGATTGGTCTGCATAATTTCATTGTGCGATAGTCTAAATGAGCAAGGAAGTAGTTAACTACATCTTTGCTCATCATCTTACTGTTTCGCTAATTTATTAATCACATTATCTGCTTCTGTCATAATACGCTCTACGATAATAGCTACACTTGGTACATCATTAATCAATCCTTGCGATTGACCAATAAATTGCACACCAGTAGTTAAATCACCATTAATGGTAGCGGCTTCTAGTTTTTCAGTTGCAGCACCGAAATATGACAATTGCTTAATTTTATCGAATTGCACAAAGACGCCAGCGACTAATTTCCAAAACGGTAAATCGACCATTTTAGCGGCCTTTACCGATTTAAATAAGGCTAGGGCAAAATTCATTGGCTTTTTGGTTGCTTTAATAGAAGCTGGCGTTTTTAAAACGCGGGCATAGAGACCATCAAAGTTTTTCGAATAGATAGTATCGTTCTCAGATTTGCTAGTAATGATTTGTTTAACGTTATTATGTAAAGCACTTTCTTGGCTAGTGGCAAAACGGGAGCCCATTGCAACCCCTTCAGCACCAAGTGAAAGAGCGGCAATTAAACCTCGGCCATCAGCAAAACCGCCCGTCGCGATAACGGGAATATCTACGGCGCTGGCAATCGCGGGTACCAATACTAGTGAGGTGACATCGCCACCGTGTGCGGCAGCTTCATGACCTGTTACCATCAAGGCATCAGCACCAATCGATTGTGCAGACTTCGCATGTTTCTCATTAACGACCGTGGCAATGACTTTACCACCATAAGCATGGACCTGTTCGACGATCCAATCACCTTTACCAAGTGAGAAGTTAATCACGGGTACTTGTTCTTCAATACCTATTTTGGCATTTTCTTTCGCCCCTGGCATAAGTAAGGTAGCGCCAATACCGAATGGTTTGTCAGTAAGCTCACGGATCTTTTTGATTGCTGCGCGGGTTTCTTCTTGGCTCAATGGTCCTGTTGCTAAAATACCTAAACCTCCAGCATTGGAAACGGCCGCAACAAGTTCTGGTTTTGATATCCAACTCATACCAGGTAAGACGATAGGATGCTCAATCCCTAATAATTCTGTAATCCGTGTTTTCATCACTTTATCCCAAAGATGCAAAAAGGTTGGAAAATAAACTAGCATAAATGCACTAATACATACAGATGTTAATGGTATGTATGTTTTTAACAAAATTATTTATTGATAAATTTTAACTATTACAACTTTAGTTTGGGTATATTCTGTGTATTTTATATTCACAATATTATCTGCTGGATAGATAGGTCCCCATGTGTAAGACATCGACCATGTGGATGTCGGGATATAGTCGTTACGTCACTGCGTTTATCTCAGTGTTAGACCTAGTCTTACACTCGTAAAAACCACTAATGGCTATAAATATCAACCACTTGTTGGTTATTGTGTTTTATTGATTGTAAATTTATGTAATTTAATTGAATTTGCGCGCTTGTTGCTCAGGGTTAATGACGTATATTTATAAGCACAAGGACGGAGCAGGAACATCTTCAGGAAGAAGACCAAAGGATTAAGTTGCAGGACGCGACACAAGGACAGCTTCAGGAAGAAGACCAAAAGGATTAAGTTGCAGGATGCGACACAAGGACAGCTTCAGGAAGAAGACCAAAAGGATTAAGTTGCAGGATGCGACACAAGGACAGCTTCAGGAAGAAGACCAAAAGGATTAAGTTGCAGGACGCGACACAAGGACAGCTTCAGGAAGAAGATCAAAAGGATTAAGTTGCAGGACGCGACACAAGGACAGCTTCAGGAAGAAGACCAAAGGATTAAGTTGCAGGACGCGACACAGAAATAAATCAGGATCGATTTATTGTGCTAGGAAGGCAAAAGGACACTCCGACGGATTGGGAAGTGGAAATTTAATGGAATGAATAGAGTCAGGATTTAGCAGGGGTGCTACACGTTTCATGGATTGAAAATATAGACTTTAGGGCGGCACAGTGTGCCGCCTTTTCTATATCTGGAGTTTAATATAAGCAGCGCTATATAACTTTCCACCAACTAATTTTTCTGACATAACCCATCTCACCTCAACCATCTATATAACCTTACTTCTTACCTTTAGGTCTACTTATAGATGTATATGGTATGTTTGTTTTAACAGCATTATTTATCGCTATATTTTAAGTTTTACAACTTTAGTTTGGGTATGTTCTGTTTATTCTAAATAAACAACATTATATACTGAGTTGGCAGGCTTCAATGTGTAAGATATCGACTATTTGTGGTGAGGGATATAACCGTTACATCACTGTGTTTATCTCGATGTTAGACCTAGTCTTATACTCGTGCTTCACGGTTATACTTATTTTTATCAATGACTTATATTTTTACTTGTGTGTGATCTTGTAAAATATTGTAATTTAATTGAATTTACGTGCTTCTGGCGAAACGGTAATGGCGTATATTTATAAGCACAAGGACGGAGCGGGAACATCTTCAGGAAGAAGACCAAAGGATTAAGTTGCAGGACGCGACACAAGGACAGCTTCAGGAAGAAGACCAAAGGATTAAGTTGCAGGATGCGACACAAAGGACAGCTTCAGGAAGAAGACCAAAGGATTAAGTTGCAGGATGCGACACAAGGACAGCTTCAGGAAGAAGACCAAAGGATTAAGTTGCAGGACGCGACACAAGGACAGCTTCAGGAAGAAGACCAAAGGATTAAGTTGCAGGACGCGACACAAAGGACAGCTTCAGGAAGAAGACCAAAGGATTAAGTTGCAGGACGCGACACAAGGACAGCTTCAGGAAGAAGACCAAAGGATTAAGTTGCAGGATGCGACACAGAAATAAATCAGGATCGATTTATTGTGCTAGGAAGGCAAAAGGACACTCCGACGGATTGGGAAGTGGAAATTTAATGGAATGAATAGAGTCAGGACTTAGCAGGGTAGCTACAAGTTTCATGGATTGAAAGTATAGACTTAGGGCGGCACTGTGTGCTGCCTTTTCTATATCTGGGATTTAATAAATACACAATTCAACGCTTTTCTATTATCCATAGCTAATATTTATATACAAAAAAGGCGCTAAATAAATTTAACGCCTTTTTTAATCAAGCTAATTTAAGCTATCGTCTGTTTAGCGATTACTTGCTTTTAGACTTATTTTTCTTGGTGCGTTTTTTAGCTTTAAGTTTCGCTTTCGCTGATACTTTATTTTTACCAGTCGCCGCTACTTTCGCTTTTTTCTTGGTTTTCGACATTGCAATTTTATTGTTTGGTTTCAAACCTTGAATTACACGACGCTTAATCGTTTCTTCAGTATAACGTTCAATTTTACCAAAGATACGTAGATCATGCGCTTCAACTAACGAAATTGCTGTGCCTTTCTTACCCGCACGTGCTGTACGGCCAATACGGTGAACATAAACTTCAGCACTACGTGGTAAATCAAAGTTAAATACATGGCTTACATCTTGAACATCAATACCGCGAGCGGCGACGTCAGTAGCAATCAGTACTTTTACTTTATCGTTTTTAAATTGGTTTAATGAACGAGTACGTTTCGCTTGATCCATTTCACCACGTAAATAAGCACACGGGATACCTTGAGACTGTAAATAGCTTACTAATTCAGCCAAACGTTCACGAGTTTTTACAAATACGATAGAACGAGTTGTGCTTTCGTCGCGTAACCAATGCACTAACAAGGCTTGCTTGTGTGCATGATTATCAACGTGATGCATTAGTTGGTGAATTTTTGCTTTTTCTTTACGTGAAGGATTAGCTGTAAATTCAGCTGGCTCTTTCAATAGTTCTTCAGCAAAACGCTCAATACCACGACCTTCTAGGGTCGCAGAAAATAGCATTGTTTGTTGACGACGAGTCATTTCATCAGTGATTTTTTTCACGTCATCATAAAAACCCATATCTAACATACGGTCTGCTTCATCTAGAATCAGTACTTCAACGGCTGCGCATTCAAATGCATCGCGACGGATATATTCTAATAAACGACCCGGTGTAGCGATGACAATATCAAGACTATTTTTTAATACTTCAGCGTGTAGCGCATAATCAACACCACCCGTTACCATCGATACTTTATGGTCAGTATAGGCAGCTAGCATTTTAGCTTGTTGGAATACTTGACTCGCGAGTTCTCGCGTTGGTGTCAAGATAAGTACTCGCCCAGGGCCTAATTCGCGACGTGGAAAGTCAAGAAGATGCTGAACAGCTGGTAATAAAAATGCCAGCGTTTTACCTGTACCTGTCGGTGCAGATGCAAGGATATCTCTACCTTCCATGGCAGTTGGCAATACTTGCTGTTGAATCAATGTTGGTCTAACAAGATTATTATCAGTAAGTGCTGCAATTAATTCAGGGTCTAGATCGAGACTTTCGAAGTCCATAAAACTACCGTATACAAGAGGTTAAAAAGGAAGATGAAGTTATCATTTGCTGTATTTAAACAAAGACACGTCAAATTTTTGATCGTTAATCAGACATTATGGCA
This sequence comes from Moritella sp. 5, assembly GCF_018219455.1. Lineage (NCBI taxonomy): Bacteria > Pseudomonadati > Pseudomonadota > Gammaproteobacteria > Alteromonadales > Moritellaceae > Moritella > Moritella sp. 5. The sequence continues at coordinate 4,386,573 of NZ_CP056122.1, read as the reverse complement.
GATTAGCGCCCTAGAGGGTATTAGTTTTCTACTCAAGTGACGAAATAATCGCGATTATAGTACTTATTTTTTGTTGGTATTATTGGCGCGATAGAATCGTTAATGGGGATATTTAAATACCCGATTGGTAATTATAGAGATTGATTATATTCATTAGCTTGGAGGCTATAATTTTGTTATCTTAGCTTCGTTGTTTTATTATTAAGGTACGTTTTCGATGAGCTCACATGGTCTACTTCCAACGCTATTATTGTATTCTACTACGCTGCTATTATCCCTGTCTCCTTCTATTCATGCCGCTGAAGATAAGTACTACTCTGAAAATGAAGGTGAAGGTAAGGTTTCAAATAAAGGTTATTGGGGTAAGAATCGTGGTCACGTAGGCGGTGAAGAGCAACGTAAACCATCACCTATAGTAGAAGAGCCTGAAGAACCAGAATTTACACCATTTGAATTTCCTGTACCACTTTATTCGAATCTTAGTTTTGGCATAACGTTACACAGTAATTATGATGATTACGAGAGGCACGGAACTTCCTTAGCGAGTAACCCTGGGATTGATTACGTAGTTGACGATATCTTTGCTGATGATCTTGTCTGGCAAGCGAATATAGATTACAAAAATGAAGATGTATTAGTCTCTAATGGTATTGGTATTTTACCTGAAGATAGCCTTATTGGTGTGGGTGTTAATGCTTTCTGGGATGTCGAGTTGAGCTCCGGTAACCACCGTTTATCGGTTGGTACTAAATACGATGACCCAAATTATATTTTTAATTTGTCATCGAATATTTATTTTCCCTTGTCTGGTAAAGGTCATAAAGATGACCTAGTTAACAGTGTGGATATTCGTGCCGAGGGCGCAATAACGACAACCGTAAAATTCCATAGTTCTTTTGAGTATTTCTTCGGTGATGATATTCAAATGAATGATGATTACGACCCTACTGACAATAGCCATAAATTAACAGTGGGTCTGGATTACACGCCAATCTCATTATTACAATTGGGGGCTGAAGCAACCAAAGTGAAAGAGCATGATGTTGGTTATGGTGTGTATCTTTACTTCAACTATGATCCATGGCGCCCATTTAGTGAACAGTTAGAGCTTATTTCTGATAATGATTTTTCTATGCATCAAATGATCCCATTCTCGCGTTCTAAAGTGCTTCCGCGTACTGCAAACTAGACTGATATATGCTCTGGGCCTAATGGTTTTTATAGTATTAAGCCTAGGAGCATAACTTCAGTTAATTTTTAAATTCAGTAATAGCAATTAGTATGTGGTTGTTAAAGCTGAGTATAGAATGAATGTAGCTATAGAAATAAAAAAGATTCCAGTAGCAAGCTCTAACTTATCAATGTGATTGTTTAGTACTTTCGCCGATAAGTTACCTAACTTAGCATAGAGTAAGTGGACCAGAAATGTGCAGCAAAGTAATATTGCTGTTAAGTAAAAACTCTGCGATACAGTATTGTCAGAAACGTTGATAAAAGTTGGCATTAATGATGTAAAAAATATAATCGTTTTAGGATTAAAAACAGATATTATTACACCAGAACAAACACCAAAATTGTTAACTTCATTTTCTTCTAATTTTGCCGTTTTAAAGTTTAAGATACACACTATGCCCAAGTAGAAGATATACATGCCTCCGATAGACTGTATTGCATGAAAGACGGTTGTGGAGCTCAGCATAATGATTGATAGACCATATATGGAAAGTAAGGCAACTGCGGCTAAGCCTATAATGATACCAACCATTAGGGGTAACGTTTTTTTTAACCCTGATTTTATGGACATGTTGATAACCGCTAGTGTACCAGGCCCCGGAGTGCCCGCAGCTAAAATACATGTCATCACGTAAGTCATATTATCAATACCCATAATTAATAATCCTTCTGTGCAATTAGCAACGTCATAGGCCAATTGAGGTAAAATAATTCCCCTCGCTGACTAATTCCTAGTATATCTTCTGCTACGGCGAGTGTGTCCGAATGTGCATATTCAGGTTTTAATGAAAGTAATGTACCTAGAAAAACGCCTATATCCTCCTTGCTATTAAATTCCCATTTGAGTTCAATATCTATCAACTCCATGAATTTCCAACCGGTATTTTTACATAAACTTTGAGCGTAATCGCGGCTTAAAAAGCTAACCTCATGACCCGTTGTACAAGCATGGGCTATATATGAATCAAAGAATTTAGCTACTGAATTATGTGTGAATATGTCTAAAATACAGCACTTAGCCCCGGGGACTGCTGAACGTGCTAATTCACGTAGTACTTTTTCTTTATTTTTGACATGATGAAAAGCGCCTCTGCTCCATACTTGATCAATTTTATCGTTTTGGGGTACAACAAAATTTTCAGCTGTTTCGCAATAAAATTCAATATTATTAAAGTGCGGGTTATTTATGAGTGGTAGCATTTGTTCCAGTGAAGGGTCGACTACGATTAGTTTTCCATTCGAACCAATTTCTTTTGAAATTACAGTACTAAAAAAACCACTTCCTGCACCAAGTTCAACAATCGTTGTATTGGCCTTCGGAGCTAAATAGTGATGCATAATCAATAGGTCTTCATTCCAAACATTTGGAAAACTACTAATCGCATCTTTGTATGACTTTGAACGTGATGTATTGAATTCTACTTCCATTTTTAATCTCTTATTACGGTTTATTTAAAATGGGTACTATGCCAATGATGATTTAATACTTATAGGATGATATTTACATCTCTCTTGATGTTAATGGCATTAATATATTATCCATCCGTATCGGTTATTTATTTTTTTCATTTAAAACAATGATATATGTTGTTAGGTTTTCGTTTTGTAGTAGTATGAAATTGACATCGTTAATGATTAAGTATGTTACTTAGGTGGATAGGGATATCTAGACAATGAAGAATGATACTGTAGGTTCAGAGTTTTCTCTTTTAGACTGCTTTGGTGGTATTGAATATGTAAAAGCAAGTTTTAAGGACCAGCACTTTTCAAAACATGTCCACGAAGGATATGCAATTGGTGTGATTGAACGTGGAGCACAACGATTTATAACTCGTGGAACGAAGCACATTTCTGGTGAAGGTAGCCTTGTGATCGTTAATCCTGATACAGCCCATACAGGGGAGCCTGCAAGTGAGGATGGGTGGAGCTATCGAGCCTTCTACCCTACACCTGAAATGTTTAATAGTGTTCTGTCCGATTTTCCCAATTTAGGTCATTGCGCCCCATACTTTAACAACCCTGTTATTTATGATAATAGCTTGATTGAGCATTTGCGGATGATTTTTGATTACGCAGATAATCACTATCCAAAACTACTGTTAGAAACACTGATATTTGCATTTTTTACAAAATTATTGATTAAAAGTAGTAAACGAAATATAAGCTTAGATGAAAGGGCTGCGAGTGATAAAATTTACATGGCTCGAGAGTATTTAGATGAGTATTTTGACCGTAACATTAGTCTAGATGACTTAGCTACTATTGGTAATACTAATAAATATACTTTAATTCGGCAGTTTAAGGAGCGATGGGGGATGGCACCGCATCAATACCAAGTTCAACTAAGAATACATCGAGCAAAGAGTTTGTTACGCACGGGAATTAAACCCGTTGATGTCGCTGCTGTATGCGGGTTTTATGATCAAAGCCACTTTTCATCACATTTCAAGAAGGCGTTAGGTACAACACCTAAATCTTACCGGAATTTCATGTACAAAAGGCAGTCTGTCTTAGCGTCTTTTGATAGGGGATAGATTTAGTTCAATGATGTCCATTTAGTGAACAGTTAGAGCTTATTTCTGATAATGATTTTTCTATGATCAAATGATCCCATTATCGCGTTCTAAAGTGCTTCCGCGTACTGCAAACTAGTGTAGAGTACCGTCATCGTAATAACGCGCAGATAAAAGTGTGGGTATACAGTGACAAATAAAAATGATGGTTTTAGTTTTAAACAGTTTCATGTTTCACACGCTGATTGTGCGATGAAAGTAGGAACTGACGGTATTTTACTTGGCGGCTGGGCGGATGTGACAACAACGCCCGAAGCACCGCTAACAGTACTGGATATTGGTACTGGTTCAGGCCTTATTAGTCTTATGTTAGCGCAACGCTGTCAAGGTGAGCTACAAGCAACCGCGATTGATATTGACGAATTGGCGTGCCAACAAGCAAAAAAAAATATTGATAACTCACCATGGGCATCTTCAATCGTAGTTAAACATGCTGCTTTGCAATCATTCACCCCGGCATGTAAAGATAAAGATACTAAGTTTGACCTTATCGTTTCTAACCCACCTTATTTTATTCATGGCCAAAGTTTTACCGATGATGCCCGCAAAATTGCAAGGCATACGGGAAGCTTAACGCATCAGGAACTCGTGGATTGTGCGCTGGAATTATTATCACCAAATGGACGTATAGCACTTGTGTTACCTTATGATGCTGGTTGTGATCTTGTTAATTACTGCCAACAATTAGGTAATTTACAAATGACGTGTCTGAACATAAAAACAACGCATACAAAGGCTTACAAACGTATGTTGATGAGTATTTCTCGAGGTCATAATCAATTGCAAAACCAGTCTCTTACTGTCCATCACCCAGATGGCAGTTACTCTCATGATTACCAGACCATCACTAAAGACTTTTATCTAAAAATGTAATTTCATTATAGTGCTGGCAGATTTGCTCTTGCACTTAATTACCAGATTGTTAGTATCGGTAATTAATGGGTGAGTGGCTGATATAAAATTCTTTACAAGAACATAATTATAATACTTTGTGCTACACCGGCTGGGGAGTATTTCTCCATGCTTACTTCACGGAAGAAGTTGATAAATGAAAACACAACAACATCTAAGCAGAGAGTATACTAATGACTACTAAGTTAAAAACAACTGATGTTTTAGCCATCGGTTTTATGACGTTCGCCTTCTTTTTAGGCGCGGGCAATATCATCTTTCCACCTTTAGCAGGTAATCTTGCTGGGCAATCATTTATGCCTGCAATGTTTGGTTTCCTTGTTACTGCTGTCGGTTTGCCCCTGATTACAATCATCGCAGTTGCAAAAGCAGGCGGTGGTTTAATTACTATGACACGCTTTTTACCGGCAATGGTCGGCACCGCGATTGCCGTGGCTATTTATGTCATTATCGGTCCAGCCTTTGCAGCACCAAGAACAAGCTTAGTTGCTTATGAAATGGGGATTAAACCTTTTCTAGGTGATGCCGCTAACGACACTACATTGGCTTTGTACTCTGTTATCTTCTTCATTATCACAGCCTGTTTCGCTTTAGGGCAAGGTAAAATGATTGATAACATCGGTAAGATCTTAACTCCGGCATTAATTATATTATTAACGGTATTAGCGATTGCGGTCTTTATCATGCCACAAGGTGATATTGGCGCGGCACGTGAAGCGTATGTTGATAGCCCTTTTACCAAAGGTTTCCTTGAAGGTTATAACACCATGGATACCTTTGCGTCATTAATGTTTGGTATGTTGATTATTAACGTACTTAAAAGTAAAGGTGTAACAGATAAAGCGGGTCAATTTAAATATTTAGTCATGGCGGGTTCTATCGCAGCAGCGGGTCTTGCATTTGTTTATATTTCATTATTCTACTTAGGTGCAACGAGCCAATCTCTTATTGCCGCTGGTGCTGATGTAAATGGTGCGATGATCTTAGCTACTTATGTACAAGCCTTATTCGGTATGCCTGGTCAGTACATCTTAGCGGCGGTTGTAACATTAGCATGTTTAACGACAGCAGTAGGCTTAGCAAGTGCGGTAGCAGAATTTTTCCATGAGTTAAAGCCACAATGGTCATACAAAATGCTCGTTATTATTAATTGCATCGCGTGTGCGATTGTAGCGAATGTTGGTTTATCACAACTCATTAGTATCTCGGTACCGGTATTGTTTGCGGTATACCCACTTGCGATTGCGATTGTTGCACTAATCTTATTGCAAGAACGTTTCCCTAATCCACAGTTTGCATTCCGTTTCGTTATGGTAGTTGCATTCATGTTTGGTATATTAGACGGCATGAAAGTAGCGGGTATTGCAATGAGTGGCTTTGAATTTTTACCATTGTTTGATCAAGGTTTAGCTTGGGCATTACCCACTGTACTTGCAATTATAATATCGATTGTTGCAATGCGTCCGCAAACGAATGTGAGTGTTGCTACAGCAAAATAGTCGGTCATATGCTCTAAATTAGAGTTGATTGTACTCATTTGAAATCCGTTCCTTCGTGAACGGATTTTTTATGTGATTTTTGTGTGACTAACGCTTTATAGCACTATAATGAGGTGGTTTGATGGGTAATGAACTGTGGCTAGCGTTGGCGATTGTATTGATTATCGAAGGTACTATGCCGATGCTAATGCCTAAAAAATGGCAGCAAATGCTTACCCTTATTACGCAGCTGCCCGCTGATAAAATACGCAAATATGCAGGTTGCCTGGTCGTAACCGGTATCGTATTATTGATTACGTTGTAATATAATTGTGCAACAGAACAACAAGTAAACTTATATTTTCTGGTTTTAATGAGATAGAAATCAAATTTTTTAAACATTTTGATTTAAATTTTGCTAGAATCCTCTTTTAACCAACAACCGCGACGGTATCATGGGAAAGAATGTAGTTATTCTCGGCACTCAATGGGGTGACGAAGGTAAAGGTAAAGTAGTTGATCTACTAACTGACAGAGCTAAATATGTTGTGCGCTACCAAGGTGGTCACAATGCTGGTCACACTCTAGTAATCAATGGTGAAAAAACAGTTCTTCACTTAATTCCATCTGGTATTTTACGTTCAAACGTTAAATGTATCATTGGTAACGGTGTAGTATTAGCACCTGATGCATTAATGACTGAAGTTAAAATGCTTGAAGATCGAGGCATCCCAGCTCGTGAGCGTATGCTTATCAGCGAAGCGTGTCCATTAATTCTGCCATATCATGTATCACTAGATGCTGCCCGTGAAAAAGCACTTGGCAAAAAAGCAATTGGTACAACTGGTCGTGGTATCGGTCCAGCTTACGAAGATAAAGTAGCTCGTCGTGGTTTACGTGTTGGCGATCTATTCAACATGGAACTGTTTGCTGTTAAATTGAAAGAAGTAATGGAATACCATAACTTCCAACTACAGCATTACTATAACGAACCTGAAGTAAGCTACGAAGATGTACTAGCACAGATGCACGAAGTTGCACCTATTCTACTAGACATGATCGTAGACGTAACTTCACTTCTTGATGATGCACGTCGCCGCGGTGATGACATCATGTTTGAAGGTGCTCAAGGTACGTTACTAGATATCGACCACGGTACTTACCCGTATGTAACATCATCAAACACAACTGCAGGTGGCGTAGCTACTGGTAGTGGTTTTGGTCCATGTCACATCGATTACGTTCTTGGTATAACTAAAGCTTACACTACGCGTGTTGGCTCTGGTCCATTCCCAACTGAACTTGATGATGAAATTGGTCATCACCTAGGTACTAAAGGCCATGAATTTGGTGCAACTACTGGACGTGAACGTCGTTGTGGTTGGTTTGACGCAGTTGCAATAAAACGTGCAATTCAGTTAAACAGCATCACAGGTTTCTGCCTAACTAAACTGGATGTATTAGACGGTTTAGAAACATTGAAAATCTGTACTGGTTACATGCAGCAAGACGGTTCAATCCTTGATGTGCCACCAATGGCTGCTGACGGTTATGAACTTGTTAAACCTGTATACGAAGAAATGCCAGGCTGGAGTGACGTAACATACGGCGCTACTTCGCTAGAGCAACTTCCAGAAGCTGCAATCGCTTACATCAAGCGTATTGAAGAAATTACGGGCGTGCCAATTCATATCGTATCAACTGGCCCAGATCGTAACGAAACAATGGTATTAGTTAACCCATACGACGTATAAGTCTGCCTGGTTAAACTGATAAATAAAAGGTCGCGTATGCGGCCTTTTTTGTATCTACAATTTATAAAAGCTACGTACCCTATAATCTTAGTTACCGTTTGTGGCCTAATGATTTACGGTAAGGCTGTAGTTTCAGGTACAAAAAAGCCGTTTGATTCTTCGCGATATCGAAGAATCAAACGGCTTTTTATTCACTAATCGGTTACTGCTTAATTACTGCGGTTTGCTGCAATGTAAGCTAGTGAGATCAGCGCTTGCTTGTATTCTGACTCAGGTAGTACTGCAATTGCTTGAACAGCTAAATCAGCTTCTTGCTGGGCTCTATCAAAGCAATAAGTAAGTGAGCCAGTACGGTCAAGTATCGCCAGAATGGCATCAAGATTATCCATGCCATTCATCTTCTCGATAGCTTCGCGTACCATTAATGCTTCTTGTTCGGTACCGTTCGCCATCGCATGAATTAATGGCAGTGTTGGTTTACCCTCTGCAAGGTCATCTCCAACGTTTTTACCCATCTCTTGAGCATCAGCTGTGTAGTCCATCACATCATCAATCAACTGGAATGCTGCACCTAAATGCACACCATAATCAATCATCGCTTGTTCGATGTGTGCCGGTTGCTCAGAGATAACCGCTGCAAGTTGCGTAGCGGCTTCAAATAGTTTGGCTGTTTTGTAGTAGATGACATCCATATAACGTTTTTCGTCAGTGTCTGCATCATTACAATTCATTAACTGTAATACTTCACCCTCAGCAATTACATTGGTTGCATCAGACAAAATATCGATAATTTTACTGTTATTGAGTTTTGCCATCATTTGAAAAGAGCGTGAGTATAAGAAGTCACCTACTAGCACGCTTGCCGCATTGCCAAATGCAGCATTTGCCGTTTCACGACCACGGCGCATATCTGACTCATCAACCACATCATCATGCAACAAGGTTGAAGTATGAATAAACTCGATGATAGCGGCTACATCAATATGTTGTTGCCCCTGGTAACCCAGCGCGCGTGCACTTAACGTTGCTATTAGTGGACGAATGCGTTTACCGCCACCATTTACAATGTAATAACCCACTTGATTTACGAGGGCAACATCCGATTGCAGTCGATCTAAAATGAGTTCATTGACAGCGTCCATATCTTGTTTTGATAACGCTTGAATGGCTTTAATATCCATGAGTATAAGTTCCGTGCTACTTTTTATAGTTATATGACGATTTGAAAAGCTATTGATAGCTATATAGATAACTAGTTCTATCTTGATTGTAGGCTACAAGCTGAAATGCCCGTCAAATTTATGTCGTAATTGTACACTAAATTGGAATTGCCGAAAGGATTAAGCAGCAGCGATTTACAACTTTACTGCTTATTTATATTTATTTTAAAAATCAGCTTGCCTAACCGGGGAGTTTTGAGTAGAATTCGCGCCATTGTTATAAATTATTATGACGTGTCGCTACCTAAGGTACGCTGGACACGAATCGGAGTCAGAAAACATGTATGCTGTTTTCCTAAGCGGTGGCAAACAACACCGCGTTGCTGAAGGTCAAACTCTTCGTCTAGAACTTCTAGACGTTGAAGCTGGTTCAAGCATCGAATTTAACGAAGTATTAATGGTAGCTAACGGCGAGAATATCGAAGTTGGCGCACCTTACCTTGAAGGTAAGAAAATCACTGCTGAAGTGGTATCTCATGGTCGTGCGGACAAGGTTAAAATCCTTAAGTTCCGTCGTCGTAAGCACTCTCGTAAACAGATGGGTCACCGTCAATGGTTTACAGAAGTTAAGATTACTAAAATCGCTTAATTAGGAGTACTAAAAGATGGCACATAAGAAAGCTGGTGGTAGTACCAACAACGGTCGTGATTCAGAAAGCAAACGTTTAGGCGTAAAACGCTTTGGTGGCGAATCAGTTCTTGCGGGTAACATTCTAGTTCGTCAACGTGGTACTAAATTCCACGCTGGTACAAACGTAGGCTGTGGTCGTGACCACACTCTATTCGCTAAAGCTAGCGGTAAAGTGCAGTTCGAAGTTAAAGGACCACAAAACCGTAAGTTCATTAGCATTGTAGCTGAATAATTTCAGTACAAACTAAGAATTTTTAAACCCCGCCTATATGGCGGGGTTTTTTTATTGCTAAAATAAATATTAGTAATAAAAATAGTAGTCATTGATCGAGATTATTTATCATACTTGCTGGTTAAGCTTGTCGAGTTATAATTCTCCATTGATAAAGTTGATAGCTGCACGGATTAATTTATTGATTCAACTATTTTACGGATGAAGTGATCTTACTGGTTAAGAGATCGATTACTTAATCCGTGCAACTAACTGCATTCCTAATTTGTAGGAGCGATAGCGAAATGAAATTTGTAGATGAAACCCGAATCAAAGTTGAAGCCGGTGATGGCGGTAGTGGTTGTGTAAGCTTCCGCCGTGAAAAATATGTTGCTCGTGGTGGCCCTGATGGTGGTGACGGCGGCGATGGCGGTCATGTATATATGATTGCAGATGAAAACTTAAATACGCTAGTCGATTTTCGTTTTGTCCGCTTCCATAAAGCGGAACGTGGTGAGAATGGTCGTCCTAAAGATCAAACGGGTGCTCGTGGTGAAGATATCACTTTACGTGTTCCTGTTGGTACGCGTGTAGCAGATGATGATACTGGTGAAGTTATTGCCGATCTTGTTATGCACGGTCAACGTAAAATGGTTGCTAAAGCTGGTTTCCACGGTTTAGGTAACACTCGTTTTAAAAGCAGTGTAAACCGTGCACCTCGTCAAAAGACACTAGGTACACCAGGTGAAGTGCGTAACTTACGTTTAGAACTAATGTTACTTGCTGACGTCGGTTTATTAGGTTTACCAAATGCTGGTAAGTCTACTTTCATTCGTGCGATTTCTGCTGCGAAACCAAAAGTTGCAAACTACCCGTTTACAACATTAGTGCCTAACCTAGGTGTAGTAAGTGCAAGCCCAGAGCGTAGCTTCGTGGTTGCCGATATCCCAGGTCTTATTGAAGGTGCTTCTGATGGTGCTGGTCTAGGTATCCGTTTCTTACGTCACTTAGAACGTTGTCGTTTAATGGTTCACATTGTTGACCTATTACCTGAGAACATGAGTGATCCAGCTGAAAACGCAAAAGTTATTGTTAGCGAACTGGAAAAATACAGTGCCAAGCTAGCAGCTAAAACATGTTGGTTAGTATTTAACAAAACCGATCTTGTATTAGATGAAGAAGCTGAAGAAACAATTAAAGCGGTAGTGGCTGCGATTAATTGGGAAGGCGAAGTTCATACTATGTCTGCTTCAAGTGGTGTTGGTACCAAAGACCTTGTTCGCGCTATGATGGAACAGATTGAGTCTATGCCTCGTCCTAAGATCGAAATGCCGGTTGAAGATGATGGCGATGTTGGCTTCTTATGGGATGAATACCATAAAGACCAAATTGCTAATCACGCCGTTATTGAAGATTGCGATGATGATGACGATTGGGATGATTGGGACGAAGAAGATGACGGTCACGTTATCTATGCTCGTGACTAAGCCTAATTAAACATTACGTTTATATTAAAATACCAGCCATGTGCTGGTATTTTTTTATCTAAAATTATACTTTTAGGCGTTTGGTCCATAATTTGCACTGAAATCATGGTTTTACATAATAAACGTATGCTTTAATGACAAAAAACTTTCAATTCAACTCAAATTAGCAGATAATCCCGCCCGTTCACAAAGTGAATATAGCAGGTAATAATTACCTATATTTTAAATCCGGTTATTTAATAATTGTCAGCTTAGAACTTTCCACTTTTCCGCTAAGCGATAGCCATTTATTAAATATCCAGTCACCTTAGTTTGTATCTATCAGTTGCATTAAAGAGCAATAAGTACAGACAGCCACTGTCATACAGTGAGTAAGGTGAACGAAACAAAAAGTGAGTACCTTAATGAATACCGCAAGTCAGTCTACCTCTGCTTCAACGAACACTTCTACTTTTGCAACTTTGATGGAAAAGTTGTTTAAGTTAAAAGCACATAATACGACAATTAAAACAGAAGTAATGGCAGGTTTAACTACTTTTGTCACCATGGCTTATATTCTATTTGTTAACCCTGATATTATGTCGATTGCGGGCATGGATTACCAAGCGGTATTCGTTGCAACAGCACTTAGTGCAGCAATTGGCTGTATCTTCATGGGTCTTTATGCGAACTGGCCTGTTGGTCTAGCGCCAGGTATGGGGCTTAATGCCTTTTTTACCTTCGCTGTTGTAAAGGGAATGGAATATACTTGGGAAGTAGCATTAGGTGCTGTATTTATTTCAAGCATCGTATTTGTCATCATGAGTGTAACGAAACTACGCGGTTGGATTATCGATAGTATTCCAAGCAGTTTACGCTACGCAATGACAGCGGGTGTTGGTCTGTTCTTAGGTATTATTGGTTTAAAAGCAGCTGGCATCATCACTGCAAGCCCTGCAACGTTAGTGACACTGGGTAACTTTCATGATCCTAAAGTTATCTTAGGCTCACTCAGCTTTTTAATTATCGCTATCTTAGCAACACGTAAAGTATTCGGTGCGGTATTAATCGGTATTGTTATTACGACGGCAATCAGTGTGGTAATGGGTTTAGTCAGCCTACCAGATCAAGTCGTATCACTACCAACTGGCTTATCTAAAACATTCATGAAAATGGACGTAATGGGTGCGTTAGACGTATCTATGGTCAGTATCATCCTCGCATTCTTATTTGTAAACATGTTTGACACGGCTGGTACCATGATTGGTGTCGCTGAAAAATCAGACATGTATAACAAAGATGGCAAAATTGAAAACCTCAATAAAGCATTAACTGCAGACAGTGTTGCAAGTGTTGCGGGTGCGATAATTGGTTGTCCGCCGGTAACAACTTACATTGAAAGTAATGCGGGTATTGCTGAAGGTGGTCGTACAGGCTTAACGGCAGTTGTTGTTGGTCTACTATTCTTAGCGGCAATGTTTTTTGCACCAATAGCTCAGGTTGTACCAAGTTTCGCAACGGCTGGCGCGTTAATCTATGTTGCTTTCTTAATGGTTGGTAGCCTACATAAAGTGAACTGGGGTGAGTTCACAGACTACGTTCCTGCTGCAATCACCGCTATTATGATGCCACTAACGTATTCAATCGCTGATGGTATCATCTTAGGCTTCTTATCATTCACTATCATTAAGCATTGCACAGGTCGTTCTGCTGATGTGTCTTTAGGTATGAATGTATTAGCTGTTGTATTCATCGCGAAATTAGCATTTATCTAATGCGTTAGACTGCCAATCATTGACGGTGCCTGTGTTACCGCTAATGTGATCGCAGCTAATAGATAAATAAGTGCCAGCTGAGTATGCGCTATTCGTGTATATTAGGCTGGCATTTTTGATCTTCAAACCCTGTAGGTGTTGCCCCTATGACCTTAAGTGTTACACTTTCCTTTCATTCCATTTTATCTTAGCGGGGCAGAATGCCAAAATTAGAATCTCAATGTTGCCCAGAACCACAATGTAGTGCTGAATTACCTGCATTAGATGATCAGCATATTGCTTCTCTCGCGCATCTCTTTCATTTGTTAGGTGATGAAGGCCGTATTCGCTTAGTACTTGCCTGTATGGCTGGACCTGTTCCTGTTTCTGAGTTATCAGCAGTTACTGGGATGTCACAATCACTGACCAGCCACCATTTACGTCATTTACGTGAAGCGCGTATTTTACGCTCTGAACGTCAAGGTAAACAAATCCTTTATCGATTGGATGATCACCATATTCGTCATGTGGTACATGATCTGGCTTGCCACGTGACTGAGCATGCATAATTTTTATTCGAAATCCTAGCTTAAAGGTTTTATTTTAAAGAGAGTGCCATGCGAAACCTATTTATCGAATTTTTAACCCAACTTGGTTGTGCCGATCGCGCGCATGACATCGACCATATTGAGCGTGTTGTTGCAACCGCTAGACAGCTAGGTGCGTGTGAAGGGGCTGAATTGGCTATTTTAGAGCCCGCCGCTTGGTTGCATGATTGTGTATCGGTTGCGAAAGATCATCCACAACGCAAGCAAGCCTCTTTATTAGCAGCAGATCGTGCCGTGGCATTCTTACAAGAGATAAATTACCCTCAGCAATATCACCAAGCTATTCATCATGCCATCGTCGCACATAGCTTTAGCGCGAATATTACGCCGGAAACTTTAGAGGCGAAAATATTACAAGATGCTGATCGTATGGATGCACTTGGTGCCATTGGTATTGCCCGCTGTATTTTAGTCGGTGGTAAGCTTAATCGTCAGCTCTATAGCAGCATTGATCCACTCTGTGTTGATCGTGAGCCAAATGACGATGTGTACACGCTCGATCACTTCTTTACTAAGTTGCTGATGTTGGGCGAGAGTATGAATACACAGGCTGCAAAGGCGGAAGCAGAGCGACGCAGCGTGTATATGCGTGATTTCTTAGCGCAGTTACAGTCTGAACTACTGACGCACGAGTAGAGAGTTAAAACTTAAATATAGCGCTTAAGAACATGACTGCTAACTCATTTTTCGTGAACAATAACGAATGAGTTAGCTTTTTTTTGTAAATACACTTGAATGAAATTTAATATGAATATATATTTATATGTAAGTTAACTGGCTTGAACGCTTTAACTGTTATTTATATTACTAACTTTGATTCAATTCTATTTACGAGGATAAACGCATGTCATGTAAAGGCAATACTGCAACAGCAGTCGCATCAAAATCAAATCCAGGATGTTGTGGTAGTGATCACAGCAAAACACACGTACACGAACATCAACATACAGATGAGCATAATGTAACATCTGCAAGTAGCGATTCTTGCTGTGTACCCGCAGAATCAAACGAGATTATTGCTGACGACGAGGAACCCGAGTCCAGTAGCTTAACTGCCCGTTTATCTTGGTTAGTCACTGGCATGGATTGCCCAAGTTGTGCCCGTAAAGTAGAAAAAGTCGTTCAAGCATTACCACAAGTAAAGCAATGCCGTGTTGCATTCGCCACCGAAAAACTACTTGTTGATATCGAAAAAAACACCAATAGCAATACTGTTGATAACATAAAAGAAGACGTTATTAATGCTGTTGTGAAGGCTGGCTTTAAGTTACAAGAAGCAGGTAAAAAAGCGAAAAATGTAGAAGAAGATAACTCGCTATCACAAAACATCCGTGAACATTGGCATGCGATTACGTTAGTCAGTGCCATCGTTATTGCCGCAATCCTAACGCAATTTAACAGTGATGCAAGTCAGTGGATTTTTACCTTCGCCAGTGTATTTGGTGTGATTCCAGTTATTAATCGTTCGATTAAATTAGCACGCTCTGGAACCCCGTTCGCAATCGAAACCCTCATGTCTGTCGCGACAGTCGGTGCCCTTATTTTAGGGGAAACTGCGGAATCAGCGATGGTATTAGTGCTGTTTATGATCGGTGAAAAACTGGAATCGTTTGCCGCAGGTAAAGCACGTAAAGGCGTTAAATCATTAATGTCATTAGTGCCCGAAGAAGCAACGAAAATCGTGGGTGATCAACGGGTATTAGTCGCTGCCAGTGATTTACAACCGGGAGATGTAATTGAAATTAAACCGGGTGATCGCCTACCGGCTGATGGTGCGTTACTTGCCTCTGGTATTAGTTTTGACGAAAGTGCATTAACTGGTGAGTCAGTACCTGTTGAACATCAGACCGACGATATTGTGATGGCGGGGAGCTTAGCGGTTAACCGTGTTGCGCAATTACGTGTTGTGTCAGAATCAGGTAATAATGCGATTGACCGTATTCTACACCTGATTGAAGAGGCGGAAGAAAACAAAGCACCAATTGAACGTTTCCTTGATAGATTCAGTCGTTGGTACACACCTGCAATGATGTTATTAGCATTAGTTGTTGTGATTGTGCCACCATTATTGTTTGACGGCGATTGGACTGAGTGGGTATATAAAGGGTTAACATTGTTACTGATTGCTTGTCCTTGTGCTTTAGTTATATCTACACCTGCAGCAGTGACATCTGCATTATCTGCAGCCAGTAAACGTGGCGTATTAGTGAAAGGTGGTGCAGCGCTAGAGCAGATTGGCCGTATCCAACAAATTGCCTTTGATAAAACCGGTACATTAACGCAAGGTGTACCCGAAGTTACCAGCATAGTTAGCTTTATTGATGATGAAAATAAGGTATTACAGCTTGCTGCGAGTATTGAACAAACCTCAAATCATCCATTAGCAAAAGCGATATTAACGCATGCGAAACTAAAATCAGTCGCTTTGTTAGCGGTTAGTAATGACCAGACATTAGCGGGCTTGGGTGTGCAAGGTGAAGTACAACTGGGTGAGTCTGTACAGTTAATTAAGTTATTAGCCCCACATCACATGACCGTACACCTAGCGCAACTTCCTGAGGTTAGCAGTGCTATTGTAAACCTCGAAAATGGCGGAAATACTACAGTTGTAGTGCTGCAAAATGAGGTAGTCATCGGTTTAGTTGCATTGGCAGATAGTATTCGTGACGATGCACGTGAAGCGGTAGAAAAATTGCAAAAGCTCGGTATTAATACCGTGATGTTAACGGGAGATAACCGCCGTACAGCGAAAGTAATCGCCGATTCGCTAAGCATGGAATATCGTGCAGAGCTATTACCAGAAGATAAATCACGTATTGTTGGTGAACTTAACCAAGGTAAAGATACTGCAATGGTGGGAGATGGTATTAACGATGCGCCTGCAATGAAGCGTGCAAAACTTGGTATTGCGATGGGTGGTGGTACAGATGTAGCGTTAGAAGCGGCAGACGTAGCATTAATGCATAACCGATTAGTTGAATTGCCACACATGGTTGAGCTTGGTCAGGAAACATTGGCTAATATTAAACAAAATATTACCTTGGCGGTTGGGCTTAAAGCTGTGTTTTTGGTGACGACATTACTTGGATTCACAGGACTGTGGGTTGCTATTCTAGCGGATTCAGGGGCCACTGCACTTGTTACAGCTAATGCATTAAGACTATTACGATTTAATGGTAATAAATAATACGTTTTAACGGTAAAAATAAATAGTACATTTTGTTCTATACTTAAAAAAGCTCATCAAACCTAGTTTGGTGAGCTTTTTATTTGATGTTTAATTTACTGTAATACAGGTCTTCATCGGCTATTTTAAATAAACTCTCGATCGTTTCACCTGTTCGCCACGTTGCCGAACCAATTGCAGAGGTGATCTGAAATTCGCTCAGTAGTGAGTCATTCTTAATTTCAGCGTCAATACGCTCTACGACTAAGCGAGTTGATTTTTCTGATGCTGGCTGCAAGATTATTGCAAATTCATCGCCACCTAATCGGAATGCGACATCACTATTACGGATACTACGCTGCAATACGCGTGCATAATGTTTCAAAATACGATCACCAAATTGGTGGCCATAAGTATCATTGATACGCTTGAAATCATCTAAGTCAGTAATCAATAACGCCATGTTGGATTTATGACGCTGGCATTGGCTATAAGAACGTTGAATGTTTTCATCAAAACTCGCGCGATTATCTAAACCGGTTAAATGATCTTTCATGATCCTAATTTGCATTTCTTGTAGCATTAAGGCGTGCATGAGATTAGTGACCAACAGTTGATGTAATTCTTTTAATACGCTGAGCTCATTAATTTGTAATGGTTTGACTGAGCTATATACCAACGAACCCAAATCTTTACCTTGTGCCGTCAAATGATAGTGTTGTTGAAAAACGGCGTTGCAGTCAGTCTTTAATTGGATATTGTTGGCTGCCTCAGTAAAGCTTAAACCGGTAAAGCGGACATGCTGTGCCGCTATTGCGGCAAAATTATATAGCAAAGAATTGACGTCTAGGCTAGTTTGTAATTTTTTTAACGTGGCAATGGTTTGCGCCAAGCTTAACTTTTGTTGTCGCTTTGGCGTAGTAAGTCCATAATTAGTATGCATTTTGGGGGCGTTTATGATGCTTAAATTATCCATTTTAACCTCAGTCAAAAAAATCACTAGTCTAGTGTGATGTTAAATTATGCATATTGTGTACCATATTTTAAAAATTCAGGGTTAATTAATGCGGATCTTTGTTATTGATCCTTTGGTCAACTTGTTAAATCGGGAGCTAGTACATATTCTTTAGTGGCATTGTTTTTTATTATCTTAGTCACGCTATTGATGGCGTTCATGTAACTGATTAAGGAGGAAAATGATTTGTTTATTGATATCATTCAATTACTTTCTCTTGCGGTTGCACTCGTGGCGTTATTCCAACGTATTCACTTACCGCCTATTCTCGCATACCTTGCTACAGGTATGATTGCTGGGCCTTATGGCTTTCAATTAATTGTTGAACAAGCTGATATTGAACTGTTTGCTGAATTGGGCGTTGTTTTCCTCATGTTCTCATTAGGTTTAGAGTTCTCACTGCCGCGTTTATTATCGATGCGACATTTAGTTGTGGGGCTTGGTGGTGGGCAAGTGCTGAGTGTTGGCGTGCTATTTATGCTGCTCGGGTTGTTTGTTTCACTCTATTGGGCGCAAGCATTTGTCGTTGCATCTGCGATGTTAATGTCATCAACTGCTATTGTGATCAAGCAGTTAGCTGAATCGAAATTACTGAATAGTCGCTTATCTAAGCTCTCTATCAGTGTGCTGTTATTTCAAGATATCGCGGTGGTGCCTTTCCTTATTATGATCCCTTTATTGGCGCAGCAAAGTGGCGATGTCATGCTGATTGCCGAGCAAATGGGTTGGGCAATGGTCAAAGGTCTATTCGCGGTATTTTTGATCTTATCTGTGGGACGCTGGATATTACCAACCTTGTTTAAAGAGATAGCTTTAATTCGTTCTGATGAACTTTTTGTCATGTCGACATTATTAGTAGCCTTAATCGCAGGGCTTATGACCCATTGGTTAGGTTTATCTATGGCATTGGGCGCTTTTTTAGCTGGTATGATGTTAGGTGAGGGGCCTTATCGCCATCAACTCGAAGCTGATATACGTCCATTTCGTGATGTATTAATGGGACTCTTCTTTATCACCATCGGTATGCTGCTTAATTTACCGAGCTTAATCGAGGATTGGCCTCGTTTAATTATCGTGCTTGTGGTGATGATGTTAAGTAAGATTATCCTGGTGTTTATACTTGCTAAATGGCTAGGGGAAAGTAGCAGTAATGCGCTCAGTACAGGCTTAGTATTAGCGCAAATGGGGGAGTTTGGTTTTGTTCTATTGGCGTTAGCAGGAAAATTGGCATTATTACCTTTACCGTTAATTTCGACCCTTGTTGGTGTTGGGGTTATCAGTATGGCGATAACACCTTGGCTCATTGATTGCCATCAGGGAATCGTGCGGCGGTTATTATTTCAGTCTAAACCTAAACGTAAAAGTGGGCTATCACCACCACTTCCTGGGCAATACAGTGATCATGTGATCGTTTGTGGTTATGGCCGCAGCGGGCAAACTATCGCGCGTTTTTTAAAAATTGAAGGTATCCCTTATACTGTTATCGATCGTGATCCTGTTCGTGTACAAGAAGCCTTAAATGGTGGTGAAAAAATTGAATTTGGTGATGCCAGTCGCCGTGAAATTCAAATGATGTTAGGTGCAGAGAAAGCTAAGTCGATTATTATCACATTCAACGATACCGAGAAAGCCATTGAGTTGTTAAAGGTAGTTAAACCATTAACTGATGCGAAGGTATTAGTACGTACCACTGATGACTCCAATATACAGATGTTACATAACTCGGGGGCGACTGATGTGGTGCCTGAGTCCTTAGAAGGGAGTTTAATGATGGTCTCGCATGTATTGGCTATTTCTGGTGTACCAATTAAACGTATTTTGAAACGCTTACAGCATGAACGAAAGGGGCATTATAACCATTTACACGGTTTTTATTTTGGTGGTGAAAGCAATGTGTCTTTTGAAGAAAGTGAAGCGTTAGAGCGGTTACACGCGATCCGGCTTGAGTTTGGTGCTTACGCGATTGGTAAAACAGTCGCAGAAGTGAAATTAAAAGAAGTCAGTTACCGTGCAGTGCGCCGACAAGGAATTGAGTTGACTCAAGTTCATCAAGACTTTATTTTTGAAGTGGGTGATGTGGTACTGGTTTGTGGGCCTTCTCGTTATGTAAAGCGGGCGGAACATTGTTTGTTAGGTGGTTGGGCTGGCTAGATTATATATTTAAAAAAGCCCTTAATTCCTGTTCTTGTTTTAATACATCTTGATAGCCTAAGCGCATTAATTCACGCGTATAGTTTTGTTCAAATATCAGATAAGACGTAATTGAAGAATGGCTGTGTTCATTTACCCCTATGGTGCGTAATAGCATTCGGATGGTGATGGGTAATTCGTAAAAGTATTCATCGGCAATGGCATTAATATCATGTTCATTGGCTAAGTGGAATAAGCCAATCTGTTTTATATTTAACGTTGATAGTTGTGATTCTGGAGTTAATGTTAGGGTGTCATTAATACGTTTTAACCGTTCAATGTCAGAGTTTAAGGTATCGGTAAAAACGGTATCGAGTAGATGCCCTGCGATATCGGCACCTGATGGAGTCTGGCGTAATTCTCCAGGTTTAAGCTTTTGTGGTGGTTGTTCTGCACCGATCACCAGTAACTTCTCTGCGCCAAGGTGGATGGCGGGGCTCAATGGTGATAGCTGATGTACGGAACCATCACCATAAAAATCATGGCCTATTTGGGTACAAGGGAAGACCAAAGGGATAGCGGAAGACGCTAATAAATGGTGGGCGTGTAACTGTGTTCGTAACCCACTGCGACGGGCGCGTTGCCATTCTTGTAATTGCTGATTACCTTGAAAAAAGCTGATGGAATCACCGTTGCTATAATCAGATGCGGTGATCGAAATCGCATCTAGGTGTTTGCGTTGAATGTTAATGTCGATACGGCGCATATCCAAATAACGATCCAGCAGTTTACGCAAGGGTTTGTTGTTAAACAGGGATACCGGTTGTCGCACCACGTGTGGCGACTGGAATCGTGATAAAAAGGTAAGTAACAAGTGCCGTGATATTTCGTTAAAACTGCATTGAAATACTTGGTTGGCGTGGAAGTTATTCCAGATGTATTCGAGCTTTTTAACCCCCAAGCGAAAGCAACTGGCGTAGCAAGCTATCGCACAACTGTTGATGGCCCCTGCTGATGTACCAGTGATTACTTTAAAAGGTGTACCGTGATTACGGGGATAAAACTCCGCAATGGCTTTTAGCGCACCGACTTGATACGCGGCCCTTGCGCCACCTCCTGTCAATAATAGTCCTTGTTTAGTCCCTGCCATAACAAGCCAAATCCATAGATAAAATTCTGTTTAATCAAAGAAGAAATATCCTCTATTAATTATTGTTAAAGACTCACTGCTTCGCCAAATTAATACTGTTGGATAGGGGGATTTCTAGATGTTCGCGCTTTCAGACACGAAAAAGCCAAGCAGATGCTTGGCTTTGATTGTTCACTTAACCGAAGTTAGTTAATTGCGTATTTGTTTATGCTAGTAGGCTTTTAACGTGCGCTACGATGTCAGTAACAGCGATTTCAGTCTTATCACCTGTTGAACGTAGTTTGTGGTCAACTAGACCATTCTTCAGGCTACGATCGCCGATGATGATGTTGTGTGGGATCCCGATAAGTTCAGAATCCGCGAACATAACACCTGGACGCTCTTTACGATCATCAAATAGCACTTCGATACCAGCGGCTTGAAGCTCAGCGTAGATTTTCTCTGCTGCTTCTTTCACGTCTGCTGATTTGTGCATGTTCATTGGGATGATAGATACTTTGTATGGTGCGATTGACTCGTTCCAGATAATACCGTTTTCATCGTGGTTCTGTTCGATTGCTGAAGCAACAATACGAGAAACACCAACACCATAACAACCCATTGTCATCGTTTGCTGCTTACCTTGCATATTCAGTACGCCAGCACCCATAGATTCAGCGTATTGAGTACCAAGTTGGAAGATATGACCTACTTCGATACCACGTTTAATTGACAGTGTACCTTTACCACATGGGCTCGCTTCACCTTCAACCACGTTACGTATATCTGCAACTGTGTATTCTGCAATATCACGGTCCCAGTTAGCGCCAGTGATGTGCTGACCATTAACGTTAGCACCACAAACAAAGTCTGCTAGGTGTGCAGCTGAACGATCAACAACAACAGGACAGTTCAGACCTTTAGGACCGATAGAACCTGCATCGCAGTTTGCTGCTGCTTGGATTTGAGCTTCGTTAGCAAATGTTAACGGGGACGCAACGCCAGCAATTTTTTCTGCTTTCACTTCGTTTAGTTCATGGTCGCCACGTAGAACAAGTGCGATAACGCCTTGTGCTGCGCCTTCTTCTGCTTCAGCAGCAACAAGCAGTGTTTTTACTGTTTGTGTTGCGTCAACGCTTAAGAATTTACAAACGTCTTCGATGCTGTGTGCATCTGGTGTATCAACAACGGTTAATTCTTGCGTTGCTGCAGGACGTTCGCCAGCAGGTGCTAGTGCTTCTGCTTTTTCGATGTTTGCTGCGTAATCGCTGCCGTCAGAGAATACGATATCGTCTTCGCCGCTTTCTGCAAGTACGTGGAATTCGTGAGATACAGCACCACCAATTGAACCTGTATCAGCAAGTACAGGACGGTACTCTAGGCCAATACGTTCGAAGATATTGCAATATGCTTGATGCATTTTGTTGTACGTATCGTTTAGACATTCATCTGATAAATGGAAAGAATATGCATCTTTCATCAGGAATTCACGCGAGCGCATCACACCGAAACGAGGACGAACTTCATCACGGAATTTAGTTTGGATTTGGTAAAGCGTCAACGGCAGTTGTTTGTAGCTGTTGATTTCTTTACGCGCGATGTCAGTGATCACTTCTTCGTGCGTTGGACCTAAAACAAAAGGACGGTTGTGGCGATCGTTAATGCGTAACAATTCAGGACCAAACTTATCGATACGGCCTGTTTCTTGCCATAAATCTGCTGGTTGAACCATTGGCATTAGAGTTTCAACAGCACCTGCTTTGTCCATCTCTTCACGTACGATGTTTTCTACTTTGCGTAAAACTCGTAAGCCTGTCGGTAACCAAGTGTATAGACCTGATGCAAGACGACGAACCATACCTGCACGAAGCATTAGCTGGTGACTAATTACTTCTGCGTCATTTGGAGTTTCTTTCAAAGTTGAAAGCAAGTAATTGCTGCTGCGCATAACGTTCCTTTATTTACTAATAAAATCGATATAAGAGAGCGATTTTAACAGGGCGACGCCTGAGTAAACAGTAAAAGTTCGTGATTAGTTTTATTTATTTTTGACTGGTGTCCTTTTATTCGTTTCTCGTAGGCCATATACTGGCTGCCAAAATTGGATTTATGCTACTTAAAATGAAAAAAACACTGAGATTAGCTGCACTTATAATAGTCAGCAGCGTATTGTTTGGTTGCTCGTCACAACCTCGTAATCCGGAAAATATTTGCGATATCTTTATTGAAAAATACGATTGGTATAAAGCGGCCATCGACAGTAAAGAAAAATGGGGCGTGCCTGTGCATGTGCCAATGGCTATGATGTATCAAGAAAGCTCATTTAAGCATAATGCCCAGCCGCCAATGCAGTATTGGTGGATTATTCCGACAGGACGCGCGAGTTCTGCCTATGGTTATGCCCAAGCAAAAACGATGACCTGGGGTGATTACGTTAAGGAAACAGGAAATAGCTGGTCAAGCCGTTCTGATTTTCATGACGCCATGGATTTTATGGGGTGGTTTATTAATAAATCTCAAAAAATCAATGGGGTATCTAAATGGGATGCCGAGAAGCAATACTTGAATTACCACGAAGGTTGGGGCGGTTATAAGCGTAAAACCTATAACCAAAAACCGTGGTTGAAGAAAGTGGCGAAGAAAGTAAACCAGCGTTCGTTGAAATATGCGGGTCAGTATCGCACCTGTAAAGAAGATTTAGATTCGAACTGGTTATGGCGTCTGTTCTTCTTATAAGCCTGTTGAAATTAACAATATAGGAAAATTCAGACCGTCACGCGGTCTGAATTTGTTTTAGCAGACTGTCTTTTTTATCCCGTCTGTCGCCAATTTGACGCGCGGGATTTCCAGCCATTATTGCCCATTGTGGTACATCCTTCGTTACCACACTTTGCATCCCAATCACTGCATTATCCGCAATCGTCACGCCATCGACAATTCCTACGTTAGCCCCAATCCAAACGTCTTTACCTATAATCACGCCTTGGGAGGTTGAGGCTTGCTGCCAAATAACTTGGTCAGGATGCATACCGTGATTAGAGGCATAGATACGGCAGTTATTGGCAATGCGGGTATCATCACCAATGATAATGCCATTTTTCCCCCCGTCTAATGAGCAGCTGTGATTGATCGCAACATTATTCCCCAGTGTCATTGGCCCGTGAATAAAACTCGCAGCAGCGAAGAAACAGTTATCGCCCATGGTGATCTTACGGCCGGGTTCTGCAAACATATGACAATCGGGGGCAATAAAGCAATTGTCACCAAATTCCACGGTTTCGACCGACATGACATAAGTTTGTAGGTCGGCTTGCCACGTTTTCGCCCAGCTTAATGCTTTGGGTTTTAGTTTGTAATATAAACCCGGCATCCACGCTAAGCGACGCTTGTGCTGAGCAATATAATCAATCATTTGTACTTTCCGGCTCAGTTTCTTTTGTAGGTGTAGTGACTGTCGCAAGCGTTGTTATTGTGTCAGTTTTAATTACCGAAAATACAGTCGTGATATTATCTTCTACTGTCCAGCGTACATTAAAGTCATACAACTTTACTCCGTATTCTTGGCGTGTTGTCTTATTCTTTTTATAAGCTGGACGCGGATCTTGAGCTAATACCTGTGCGATAAAGGTCTGTAATTCGGGATGCTTTTTTCTCTGTGCTGCAATTTGATTCAAGGCTTCGTCTGTAAACGTGACAGGCATATCTGCAATGGGGGCGTCAGTTGCGTAACCCGCTTGAGCATCAGGTAAACTGTCAGCATAAGGCACATAAGGTTTGATGTCTAAAATCGGCGTACCATCGACCAAGTCAATGCCTGATAAATTCAAAATGCACTGATTATTTTTAATTGTAATACTATCAAGTTTCGCTACCGACAGGCCTAACGGGTTAGGGCGAAATGTTGAACGGGTGGCAAAAACACCCAAGCGTTCATTACCGCCTAAACGGGGTGGACGTACTGTCGGACTCCAGCCTTTACCCATGGTTTCATGGAAAGCAAATATCAGCCATACATGACTAAACTGCTCAAGCCCACGTAAGGCATCTGCTTCATCAAATGGTGGGCTTAAAATGAGCTGTGCTTTAGCCGCGGAAACCAAACCTGGTTGACGCGGCACGGCAAATTTTTCTTTATATGGGGTATGGATAATCCCAACGGTTTCGAGTTCTAGTTTCATTATCAACTGTCGTCATTACTGCGGTTTAAAGGACTTACATTGATAGCATCGCCATAGCACACATAACTGCTAAGGCAGGCTTTAGATGCGGGAGGGGCGATACATGAACGAATAATAATACCATTAGCATTAAGCGCAGCAGCTTTACGTTTGGCGGCAATTTTAGCTTGCTGCTCTTCTGCTGGAGGAAGGTTCGTGGCGGTTTGGCAACTTTCGCCTTCCACTAAACCCAGTTGTTCAACCTGATAATTTTGTAGTGCGCCAGCAGTGTAATATTCGACACCTGAAATAGAGAAGTATTCGGTGAAGTTATCTTTATCTAAATTTGTTTGTAACGGATACTTACTACAGCCGCTCAGTAGTACTGTGAGTAATATTAAATATTTCATGGCATTTTAATCGAGTGATATTTGGGTTTAATTATAATTCTATCACTGGCTTAAAGACATTTATTTTTAGGGTGTTTACGCATGTTATCTAATTTATCGCAATTAAAATGAGCGATGAACGTGAATAATTGTGGTTATTTACTAGATAGCTAGACGATTATAGTCTTAACTTATATTGGATAAACGCCATATGAGGTAAGCAAGACGATGACAAAAACGAGCTGTATTATCGCTGTATTATGTTCACTAAGTTTAGCCAGTATTAGCCTTTATGCCCATGCGGGTATTGATAAAATACGTCTTACTGCAGAGGAACGTACCTATCTCTCTGCTCGCGCGCCGATAAAGTTGTGTATCGATCCTAACTGGATGCCTTACGAAGCATGGGACCCTAAACTGGGTTACATTGGTATTGCTGCTGATTATATAGCTGTGTTCTCGGCGATGTTAGATGTCGAATTTCAAGTTCGAGAAACAGAGACCTGGCAACAAAGTTTAGACGTTACTCGTAGTGGGGGGTGTGATGTATTGTCTTTTCTCAATCAGACACCGAGACGATCACAATGGCTGATCTTTACTGCACCTTATGTTGAAGCGGTTGCAGCATTAGCGACTAAAAAAAATGTGCATGGTATCCGCAACTTAAAATCATTACGCGGTAAAACAGTGGCCGTGGTAGAAGGTTATGTGTATGAAGAATACCTACGTAACAACTACCCTCGAGTGATTGTTAGTCGTGTAGATAGCACTGATGAAGCACTGAGAAGAACGGCTAGTGGTGAGATAGTTGCCACGATAGAATCACTTTTTGTGTTGCGTTACAAAATTGCCAAACTTGGGCTTAAAAATTTAACCGTATCAGGTCGAACAAAATACGTGAACCGTTATCGCTTCGGAGTGCGTAAAGACCAAGCCATGTTACGTAAAATATTAGATAAGGCGATCATGCAAATTGAGCCAAAAGTCGAAAATAAAATTTTACGTAAATGGAGTTTGGCCATTAAGCAATAAACAAACCTGATCAAGTCGTTACACTACCGCCATTTGATCAGGTCGACTTATATCTCGGCGTTGGTTTTTATTTTTGTTCTTTGGTAAACCAGAACGAATCCATTCGAGAAATGAATTTTTTGTTAGTTTTATCCTTGGCTAATAAACCTGCCCATAGTTGCTGTAGTTCATCATTATAAGTACCAATTGAATGCCCACCATAAAGATTTTCGAACGCTACTGTTAAGGGTCTTATACCCTTAGGATCATCCTTGTCATTAAGGCCTTCAAAGCAGAATAAATTATTATTATTTTCATAGTCATCCACATTTTCAGTACCCATCGTATTATATTGTACTGAAAATACCTTACTGTCTGTACTACTGATTGTCGATGGCGTTATTTTCATAAAAATGAAGGTCTGGTTGTTACCCATCGGAGCCTTCCATTCCCCAATCAAATCATCACAGGTAAACGCTGTGGCAGCGATAGCATTCGGTACTAAGGCTGACACTAAAATAGTGGCACAAATTCGTTTTGTTATGTTCAATTTCCATTATCCTTAATAGTGTTTATTCACGATCGCATGTTAAAATGTAGCTGATTAGATGTCAATAATGTTGTTTTTAGGCAGGTTGTTACAGAGATTTAACTAAGTACCATCTATACACATGAAATGTATTTAGGTGGAAAAATTTACTATACAAGTTAAAATGTAGCCATTAGTCCGACCTTGGACATATTTGATTGAGAGATAGGTAGCATGATAGAGAGAATAGAAACAAAGCAAAGAATGAGCCGTATTGTAAAGCACAACGGTACTATCTACTTATGTGGCCAAGTATGCGCAGATGCAACGTATGGAATCAAAGAGCAAACTGAAACCATGTTAGCAAAAGTAACGGATTTATTAGCCCAAGCGGGCAGCGATAAAGAACACATGCTATCAGCAACGATTTATATCAAAGAGATGACAGACTTTGCTGAAATGAATGCAGTTTGGGATGCATGGGTACCAGCGGGTCATGCGCCTGCACGAGCATGTGTACAAGCAAGTATGGCGCGTGAGGCATTATTAGTTGAAATTTCAGTGGTGGCAGCTGAGATCGTATAAGCGATAATGCGGTGTGTAATAGAGCAGGGATGTATTGATTGCCATCAGTATTAACTGCTTTTTTATTTATTATATTTAACGAACCCTACCTTTATCGCTGTTATTCACGTAATTTTATCCTCTAACTTAAGCGTAAGAATAGCGACTCCTGCGTTATTAGGCTTAACGTTTATTTTAGATTAGGTACTTGTTTGTTCGATGTTTTGGTCAGAATAATAACCACCCACTATAATAGTAAAAGAGGGTGGTAGAATTATTGTTTTATTGAGCTTTAGCAAAGGCTAAATATTTTGGATCATCATCACCAAAGATTTCTTCACCTTCAGCTTCAAATGCTTTTTCTAGTTGCTCTTTCGCTGGCCCCATGTTGCCAAGTTCAAAGTGTGCTTGACCTAAACGTAGGTGTAAATAAGGATTTACCGCACCTTCAGGGCATAACATAGCAAAACCAGTTGCTTCTTCTAATGATGGCCAATCGCCTAACATGAAGTGTGCATCACCTAGTGCTGTTAGGATCCATGTTGATACATTCCAGTGGATCTTAGGTTCAGGAACAAGATCATAGGCTTGCATAAAGGTATCGATCGCAGTTTTGTATTCTTCAGCTTCGAGCTGCTCTTCACCTTTTTCACAAATGATTTCGATTTTTTTAAATAGCTTAGGGTCAAGTGCTGTCTTGGTTGCTGTCATCTTATTTCCGTAATAAAAGCCTGATAGGGTCATCAGAGGTATGTATTTTGTAAGTATATCGTATTGCAGCACAGATATTGTAAAAAAATGGCTAAAAATGAAATCAACAAGGTCGACGGCTAAGCGCTAAGGGTTAGTCGAACTAAAAGAGGTGTTTTTATGGAAAGTACCAATAACAAAATTTTCATTCTCGATACCAACGTGTTGTTACATGCACCTTTATCTATCTTCACCTTTCAAGAGCACGATGTCATGATCCCCATGACTGTTTTAGAAGAGCTCGATAATATTAAGGATAGAAAAAGGGATGTCAGTCGGGATGCACGCGTCGCCATTCGTGCATTGGAGGATATTTTTTCAAATGCTACCCCTGAAGAAATCAGTCAAGGTGTGCCATTGCAAAAAATAGAAAGTAAAAATAAATTGGGCAAGATCTCTATTTTTGCTGATCATAGCGTGATGAAGCAAGATGTTTTCTTTACTGAAAATGAACCCGATAATCGCATTATCAATGCCGCGTTGTTCCTGCAAAACCAATCTGATCGCGAAATTGTGCTGGTCACCAAAGACATTAATATGCGCTTGAAAGCGAAGGGCGCAGGGCTTAATCGGGTAGAGGATTACCGTTCCGATCAATTGATTGAGGACATTAAATTTTTAGCGACCGGCTTTCATAAATTCGCTGGCGATTTTTGGCAAGAGATAAACGAATGCCACAGTGAAAGCATGAAAAGTGAAACTATGGGCTCAAAGACCATTCATACTGTCGAAACAGAATTGCTTAAAGATACTTTTATTAACCAATACCTGATTGATGAAACGGATCACTTTGCCGCTCGTGTTGTCGGAAAGGACAGGGGAGAAATTAGTTTTGTTGATTTAGGCCGAGAACGTCTGATGTCAAAAAAAGCTTGGGGTATACATCCTAAGAATATTTACCAAGGTATGGCGCTGGAAGCTTTACTTAATCCGCATATTGATTTGGTCATTCTGACCGGACCCGCTGGGAGTGGTAAGACTATTTTGGCGATGGCGGCTGCGTTAGAGCAAGTCGTTGAGCGAAAAATGTATGATAAGGTGATTGTTACACGTAACACGCCAGAAATTGCGGAAAGCATCGGTTTTTTACCTGGCACGGAAGAAGAAAAAATGTTGCCTTGGTTGGCCGCGATCACGGATACCTTAGAAGTTTTGCATAAGCACGATGAATGTAAAGATGGCTCAGTTGAGTACATTAAACAGAAAGCGAACTTACAGTTCAAGTCGGTAAACTTTATGCGTGGTCGTTCGATTCAAAATGCGTTTGTATTATTAGATGAGTGTCAAAACCTCACTGCAGCGCAGCTTAAGACGATTATTACGCGTTGTGGCGAGGGCACTAAAATTGTGTGTTCGGGTAACTTATCACAAATTGATAGTAGTTACTTAACAGCTGTAACCTCGGGTCTTACTTATATAGTGGAACGCTTTAAAGATTTTGACGGCAGTGCCAATGTGTTCTTAAAAGGAGTGCAACGTAGTCGTTTAGCCTCTTTTGCTGAGCATAATATGTAATAATTAATAATTATATTTTCATGATACCGATAACGGGCTTTTAAGCCCGTTTTTTGTGATTTTTTTAAATTTTAGAATGCAAAATAAAAATTGTAGCACTACAGTTACTATGTATGAAACCAGTTATATATCAATGGTTATGCTTTGTTGTTTTGTCGTTGAACTCTTAGTTGTTGGCGTAATGTTTACCTTAATATCGTAATTGGCAGTGAGCTTTTGCTGTCTATATTTATCAGCAAAAATAATAGTGGATTCATGATCATGGATGGTCTAAAAAATGAAAAAACAAGCTGGAGTTACGTTAGTTGAATTAAGTGCTGTTGTGGTAATATCAGGCATATTAGGTGCGATGGCTGTACCTAGATTTATTGATCTTGCCGATGCCGCACTAGATGTCAGTGTGATTAATATTGCCCGTAGTATTGAAAGTGCAAATACGTTTAATTACGCTGCCAAAATGATCTCTAAATCGGGAGTATCGACGGAAGAGGCCGTGCACATTGATAATTGTGATGATGCTGGAAGTCTACTCAGTGGTTCATCATTACCTTTAGGTTACACTGTTACGCCAATGAGCATCGCTGAGAGTACCACTGCGACTTGCATCTTAACCCATACGGATTCTGCTAAAAGTACGACTTTTATTATGCAAGGATACTAAGTATGAACCGGAAATTTTTTATATAGGATCAGGAGCACACTATGCGTTTAAAATATGGTTTATTCACCTTGTTAGTATTAAGTATTACAGCCTGTAGTAATTCTGACTCAGAGTCGCCGCTTATCGGCGGCGATCGTGACGAATATGGTTGCTTGCCTTCCGCGGGTTATATGTGGTGTGAACGAACTCAACGCTGTGAGCGTTCGTGGGAGCTTGCTGATGCAGCAGGCATTCCTCATACCGAAACTGAAGTTATGGCCTATTGTAATATGAGTAATGCTGATGTAATTACTCATGAATAAGACCTAAAGGTGCATTTGACATGTATCTTTAGGTGGTGTAAATTAATATTTACTTTATCTGATTGTTTTCAGATGATTTTTATAAAATAAAGTCATAGCAATTAATTGGTGAATATTATGGTTAAACAGCACTCTAAGCAATCTTATCAACTGCTTAAAAATATAAGTAATTTAGTACTTTTTTTTACACTCACAGGTGTCGTTATATCCATACTAATTTCATATCCTTACTCTGAATATTTTCAACTATCAATACAAATAGCCTCACATATTCTAACTATAGTTTTAGCCGCCATATTCAAAATCGCTTGTATTTTAAGAATGATAGCACTTCAAGGTATTAATAAATTTGAATGTATATCATGATGTAGTAGCTGAGAATTAAGAGCCTGATGTATGTATAAATAGAGTGGAAAGCTAGACTGGAATAGAGTAATGAGTACTTGCATATATTAAAATATACAAATAAAATATATTTTATAGTACGTCTATTTAGAATTAAAATATGCAGTTAAACAGATACACTGATTATGGACTAAGGCTTTTAACTTACTTGGCGGTATTGCCTGACGGTCAGAAAGTGAGTATTGATGAGATAAGTAAAATATATGATTTATCAAGGAATCATATTAATAAAATTGTGCACCAATTAGGTAAAGAAGGAATCATAGAAACTAAGCGTGGTAAAGGTGGTGGTTTTTATTTATCTCGTACTCCAGAATCATTAAATCTTGCAGACATTGTAATATTACTTGAATCATCAATGGAGATTATTAATTGTACTTCACCTAGCTGCCGGATTTCTCCAGTTTGTAATCTAAATTCAATCTTATCTGAAGCAACTACAGCATTTATTGATAGCTTAAAGCAGTATACCTTAGCTGACCTTATTAAAGACAATAGACAACAATTAATCCAAGTACTAGAAATTGGATCATTCTAATTTAACTTGGTTATTATCGATATTATTTATTAAAGCATACGTAAAATTAAAAAAATATCTGATTACCACTCACTTTACTCATTTTAGAAAATATGAGTGCATTGGTAGTAATCAGATTGGTTTATAACTTACTCATTTTTAATAACAGGTATTTAGCTTATTCTTTTAGTCTAAATGCCAATTTAGTTAAGAAACGACAGATGGAGCGCGTTTAGTACTATTTTTTATTTCCCCTATTATTAATCGAGCAAAGAACGCAGCTAAGAACAGCCCTCCCATACCGAATAAAATATCACCGGGTACACGTAACCAAACAAACATTTCCACTAATTCACTATGAATTATTTCTGAGGATCTTGCATACCAATAACTATGCTCTACAGAAGCAATAAATTGTATTATGCCAACAGGGAGCAGGGACATGAATACCATGCCTGCCAAACCTATATTTAAAGACCAGAAACACCACTTAAGTAATTTATCATCCCATACTGAGAATTGACTTGTCACACCACGTAAGCAAGTTAACATTAAACCAATGCCTAGCATTCCATATACACCCATGAATGCTGCATGAGCATGAGTTGCTGTTGTATTTAAACCTTGAATATAATAAAGCGCTATCGGTGGATTGATAAGAAAACCAAGTACGCCAGCGCCAACCAAATTCCAAAATGCTGTTGCAACAAAGAACATAAATGCCCACTTATAACGAACCATCCAGCTTGTCGCTTTACGCATTCTATAAGTTTCAATAGCCTCAAAACCAATTAACGCGAGTGGTACAACCTCTAGTGCTGAAAACATTGCGCCCCATGCAACAACAGATGTTGGGGTACCTGTGAAATACACGTGGTGAAGCGTTCCAAGTATACCACCAGTGAGGAATACAACGGTAGCAAACAACACTGCACTATTAGCTGATTGAGCTCGAATAAGTCCTAAACGTACAAACACTAATGCAATTACTGATGTTGCAAATGTTTCGAAGAATCCCTCAACCCATAAATGAACTACCCACCAACGCCAGTATTCAGCAATCGCTAAATTAGTATGTTTACCTTGTAAGAATCCAACACCGTAAAATAATCCAATCGCTATACAGGATGCATAGAGAACCCAAATAACAGATTTCATTTCACTCTCTTTGGTGAGGGCTGGCTTAATTGCAGCCGTCACCAATGTTAGCCAAATTAATAAACCTGAAAACAGTAAGATTTGCCAGATACGACCAAGATCTATATATTCTTGTCCTTGGTGTCCTACCCAGTAACTTAAGTCAAGATCAAAGTATTGTTGAATCGCAAACCATTCTCCAGCCATAGAGCCAAGAACAACAATAACTAAAGCTACCCAGAGTATATTCACGCCTAGTTTTTGATATTTAGGTTCATGCCCAGATAAAGCTGGCGCAATATATAGTCCAGTACCTAACCAAGCCGTAGCAATCCAAAATACTGCAAGCTGAGTATGCCACGTACGAGTTAGTGAATATGGTAAAATCTCCGCTAGTGGGTAACCATAAAAAGTCTGACCTTCAACTGCATAATGCGCAGTAATACCACCTAATAAAATCTGTAGGAGAAATAACCCGACAGCGGTTGCAAAATACTTGATTAAAGCTTTTTGCGAAGGTGTCGCTTTAACATCAAATAAGGGATCTTTAGTGGATACATTTGGCAGTGGATGCTCTTTAAGACTTGCATGATACCAAGCAAGTGCACCTACTGCAGCAATGAGCAGAACCATACTTAATATTGACCAAAAAATATTATCTGAGGTCGGAGTATTACCAATCACTGGGTCGTGTGGCCAGTTATTCGTATAGGTATAATTCTCACCCGGGCGTTCCGTCACTGCCGCCCATGCACCCCAGAAGAAGAATGCAGATAATTTTCGACGATGTTCAGCTGATGAAATTGTATTTTCTTTCATCGCGTAATCTTCACGAATCGGCTGAAAATCTGGATTATCACCAAATAAATTTGAATAGTAATTCTGCAGCGTACTAATTACTTCAGCACGACGTGTTGAGATTACTAATATATTGTTATTAGCATCAAAGCGATTAGATCGCATATCCTCACGTAGAAGAATTTCTAATGTAGCTTGTTGATAACTAGCTAACTGTTCAAATTGAACGGAGAATTGTTCTATTGCTGCTTTATCAAGCCAAAGTGTTGATTCTCGATGAAGCCAATCTGCAGTCCAGTCTGGCGCAACGTATGAACCATGACCCCAAATAGAGCCTAATTGATGTCCACCCATAGAACGCCAAACAAGTTGACCATTCTGGATGTCTTCTTTGGTAAAGATCACCTCACCTGTTGACGTTACAACTTTTTCGGGGATTGGTGGGGCTTCACGATAAATCTCACTTCCTAAGCTCAAAAGTATACTGAATGATGTTATACATACAATAATAAGAGCAATTAGGGAGAATTTTTGTTTAGTCATTTTAACTCCTCAATAATTAATTAACAATCCTATTAATCAATTTCCATGCCAAAGTGTAACCTGTTGTTTAAACTGGGTTTGCTT
This sequence comes from Moritella sp. 5, assembly GCF_018219455.1. NCBI lineage: Bacteria > Pseudomonadati > Pseudomonadota > Gammaproteobacteria > Alteromonadales > Moritellaceae > Moritella > Moritella sp. 5. Next base: position 4,351,931 of record NZ_CP056122.1, on the reverse strand, counting down.
GTTGTGGGTGTCAAATTGACAGTTAGTAGAACTGTCAATTTGACAGTGACATTGTCTTTATGACAAAGGTTTAGTGTTGAACCTTTTTATTGCAGAGAGAGAAGGGAGGTTACCTATATGATTGTTTAGAGGGGGTTTGATTTAACAGCATTTTATCCTTTTGAGGAGGATAAAATGCACTGGAATTGTGTAGCAAAGTAGCTAGGCTTAGCTTCTGGTTATGATGTCAATGCTACCACCGAACCTAAGCCTATATGATAAACGTTGAGGTATCGGTGTTATTTAAATACTGACTGTCATCTTTGATTCTAGCTACTATAAATTAACCTACTTTCCAGTAATTTTCTGAACTGAATTGTCCTGATTTAGCTTGTAGATGTTTACTAAACCCTAATGATCTTAGCGTATCACTCGTGTCTTTAACCATTTGAGGATTACCACACATATACAAGAAACTTGATTTTTGACATAGCAATACTTTACATTCTCTCTCGAGTTCTCCCGTTCTAAGTAGTTCCGGAATTCTTCCTGATAGATTTCTGGGTGTCTGTTCTCTAGAAATAATTCGCACATATTTTAGTTTTCCTTGATATTTTGATTCAAGCTGCTTTATCTTATTTTTATACGCGAGCTCTGATTTTTTTCTCACCGCATGAACCAAAATTATATTGTTAAAACGCTTATTTTTATTTTCATTTTCGTCTTCGAGCATTGAAATAAAAGGGCCAATTGCAGTACCTGTCGATAAAAGCCATAGATCTTTGGAGTTAGTTGGAACCGCATCAAGGGTCATGAAGCCAGTACCTTCTGTACCAACGTATATATAATCATTAACGTTCAACTGATGGATTAGAGGAGAAAGATTACCCTTAGGGTCAGTAATAATTAGAAACTCCAGTTCACCTGTCTTTTTATGGTTTTCTGGACTATTTACTATAGAATATGCTCTTCTATGGAATTCTTTGTTTTTATCGTAAAGAGCTAGTTTGGTAAATTGTCCTGAGATATAAGGGATACTTCCAGATCGAATTCGAATTGTAAATAATGATTCAGTCCAATCTATACGACTAACAACTTTGCCTAAATTGAAGTTTATATTTTTCCATTGCATGATTATTTATATCCTCTTCGTTTCTATTTCTATTATTTTTCTATCTTAGTAGCATTATTCGAGCCAATATTATTTACTTTAAAAACAACTGTTTAAATTGTTAATGGTAGCGTTCATGTCATTATGACAATTATTTATATTGTCATAATGATAATCATTGTCATTATGACAGCCGATTTGATAACGGTCTGAGTGCATATCTAGAGGGGTAAAGGGGCCTAATGATGACGCTTACAGTATTGGCATGAATTAACGTAAATAATGTAAATTCAATGCCAATGAAAACAATTATCAATTACATTGCTTGTACTTAAGTCCCATAATCAAGCAGTGTTATTACGATCATGTCTTCTCTCAGTCAACCTCTCACCCAGACACCTGCAAGATCGAAAAAAAAAGCGGCTAATTCAAAGAACAAAACATTCCTAAAAAACAAACAAGTGCAATTATGGGCACGTCGCTTACATATTTATATTTCGATGGCGCTACTCTTGGTCGTATTATTTTTTTCGGTTACGGGTATTACCTTAAACCGCCCAAGTTTGTTCGTGAGCAGCCAGCCTGATATCCAAGAGACTATCCTTAGCCTTCCGCAGGGTTTATTTAGCGATGCCAATGGCGGCGTTGCTGTCGATAAAGCCGGCATTGTTAATTACCTTACCGAACACGCTAAGCTTTCTGGTCAACCTTCTGCATTAGATGTATTTACCGAAGTTGAAGACGGTGAATTAATTGAAGGTGAAATCGCGATGGACTACAAAGGTCCGGGTTATAACGTCGCAGTATTCATTGACATGACCAGTGCTGAAGCTGTTATTGAAAAGACCCATTACGGTGTTATTGCAGTATTAAATGACTTACATAAAGGCCGAAATAGTGGCGACGTATGGAAGCTGTTTATCGATATTGTCGCATTACTTATGGTGTTCTTTGTATTAACTGGTGTGTGTTTATTAGTGCCGAAAAAGAAAACCTTCGCAACCTCATTGAAATGGACCTTGTTTGGTTCCCTCGTTACCTTGGCTATTTTTGTGGTGGCCGTTCCTTAAAGGATCTTGTATGACTTTGTTATTTAAGCGTCTTAGTCAGTGCGTTGCACTATTAAGTTGTCTGTTATTACCGGCTTATTTTGCCTCGGCCGCGCCAATTCCGGCCACTGCCACACTCGATGTTGAATTTAGTCTGCCTAAGATTGATACCACTATGTATGCCCGCCCTTATGTGGCGATATGGATCGAAAACTCAAAGCGTAAATCAGTGCGTACTGTTGAGCTATGGGTGGGTAAAGATGAATGGTTAAAAGATTTACGCAGCTGGTGGCGAAAAGTCGGACGTTATGATCGTGCTTTAGTTGACGGCGTAACATCAGCAACACGTCCTGCTGGTGATTATCGTTTCACTTGGGATGGCTTAGATAGTGATGGTAACCGCGTTGAAGCGGGCAATTATACATTTTATGTTGAAGTGGTGCGTGAACACGGTGGTCGTAATTATATCCGCCAAAAAATGACTTTAGATGACAAACCGTTTAGTCACACTATTGATCCGACAGAAGAAACCGGTGATATCCGTATCAACTACCTAATTAAATAATAGAGCGAGTAAAGATTAATGACTAGAGTAAAAAAATTGAAAGCGTTAGGTCTAGCCTGTGCGGTTATTGCGGGACTAGCGGCAACAACAACGGCAAACGCACATCCACGTTGGCTATTACCATCACACTTCACTGTATCGAAAGAAGGTGGCGATTGGTTAACATTTGATGTAACGGCATCACACGGTACTTTTGTATTTGATAAACCTGCGGGCAGTGAATTTGCACAAGTGACCATGCCTGACGGTCGTAAAGAGCGCCCTAACTTTGTGATCCGCGGTAAACGACGTTCTATCTTTGACTTCTACTTTGAAGAAGAAGGTACGCACAAGGTAGCGATTAACAATGTACCGTCTTACTACACCTATTATAAAGTCGGCCGTCGCGATACTGTTAAATATGCTAAAGCAAATAAAGCAGAGCGCGCGAATATAATCCCTGAAAAAGCACGCGATGTAAGTACACAATTAAGTTATACCCGCGCAGAAAGCTATGTAACGGTTGGAATGCCAACAGAAAAGGCATTAGAAATCGAAGGTAAATACCTAGAAATGCGTCCACTGACTCATCCATCAGACATTGTTGAAGGTGAAGAAGTAAGCTTCCAATTCTTCTTTAACGGTGAACCTCAAGCCGGTGTTGTTGCTGATATTACCCGTGAAGGTACGTTATACCGTAACCACCAAGAGCAAATTAATGTGGTGAGTGACAAGGACGGTAACGTTAAATTCACGCCAAATGTTGCGGGTCGTTATCTGATGAAAGCCAACTACAAAGGTGAATTGAAAAATGATCCGATGGCGGATAAAGCTAGTGTGAACGTGCATTTCACCTTTGAAGCACTATTACAGTAGTTTTTAACGACGACTAAGTCAGTCCTGTGTGGTTCTGAATTATTTATATTATGGCCTGTAATTAGACGCAATCTGATTACAGGCTTTTACTTACTTACTTATTTATCGATTAGCTATTACTTAATTAATTATTAGTTATTTATTCATAGTCCATAGTTAATTGTTGAGGTCTTCATGACAAAAATGCCAATCAAATCGGCGCTATTAGCGCTTTCATTGATGACGGGTTTATTTTCTGGGACGGCAAGTGCCCATTTTCCACTAATGATCTGCTGGTTCGAGTCTGACAAAGTGGCTTGTGAAGCGGGTTACAGTGATGCCAGTACTGCGATTGATTACGCTGTAAATATGTATGACTACGATGACAACCTGATTGCTAAAGCCGTGACTGACAAGCGTTCAATTGTAGAATTTAATAAACCGGATACTGACTTCTACTTAGTATTCGATGCGGGCCATGAAAACCCAGTTGAAGTCGATGTTGTTGAGATAAGCGAAAAATGATCAGTCAATCAGTCCATGCCGATGACGGTGGTCGTGAAGGTAAGTGGGTGGCGTTATTAATCATTTTAATCTTAGCGATAGCGGCATTACTTTTACCTTACCACCAAACTGCGTCGAGCCAGAGAGTACTTGCGAGCCATCAGATCTCGATTAAAGATTTACCGTCTGTTGAATTGGCTATGATCGCGGAACTGCGCTTAGCGCACGAAGAGATCCGCAATATTCATCAAGACAGTCTTGAGCTAGAAAGTGTCGAATTTGAAGGTGTCGATATTTGGCCTGATATGGCTGAACTAAAAGAGCTATGGTTAGCGCCATTTATTATTGATAAAAGCTGGGAACGTAAAGGTAAGCATGACTGGCGTAAAGTAGCGCCAGCTTTATATCAAGGCATTCCTGCGCTGACAACGGGCAGTGTTGCGGTGTTATTAAATAGCCAAGATACACGACCAGAAGTGTGGCTAGCATTAGATATACCAACTCCTGCACCGATGACAGAAAACGCGCTTAATACAGAAGATCTTATTAATGCAGGTTGGAAACAAGTGGTGTTTGCTGATGATAACGATTCAGACAATACAGAGCATACGGATAAAGACCGCCACTAAGGCGTGACGTGTGTCGACAATGAGAATAGCCATGATGAAAAAAAGCATAATGAAAAATAGCATCAATACAAGCCTAAAAAGTCTAATCGCAGCCGTCGCTACTACAGCGGTATTGCTCGTGAGCGGAGCATTACAAGCCGCTGATAAATTAACAATCGGTATTACCTTACAGCCTTATTACAGCTATGTGAAAGCAGTTGTTGGTGATAAAGCGGACGTATTACCTTTGGTTGATGAAGGGTTTAATCCCCATAATTACCAACCACAGCCGAATGATTTACGTCGTCTTAAACAGATGGATGTGATCGTGGTGAATGGTATTGGTCATGATGACTTTGCCTTAAAAGTCATTAAAGCCGCAAACCGTGATGATCTGATTGTGATTGAAGCCAATAAAGACGTGCCGTTATTACCTGCTATTGGTCAATCTGTCGGTGACGGTGCGGTAAATCCACATACATTTGTTGGTTTATCAACGACGATCCAGAAGGTTTACACCATAGCAACAGAGCTGTCTAAGATCGATCCTGATAACGCACGTACTTACCGTAAAAATGCGCGTAAATACGCAACCGAATTCCGCAAAATGAAACGTCAAGCTATGCTCACGCTGGGTGACTTAGATACATCCGGTATGCTGGTGGCGACTACGCACAATGCTTATGGTTATATTCTGCAAGAATTCGGTGTTGACGTAGCGGCGGTGATAGAACCTGCACACGGTGTTGAGCCGAGTGCGAGTCAGTTGCAAGAAACGATCGAAAAGATCCGCGCGTCGAAGATCGATGTGCTGTTCTACGAATTAAATATGCCAAGCCGCTATGTGGAAACGATTGAGGCGGCCACTGGTGTGCAACTTTACCGTTTCTCACACATGACACATGGTGCGTATGAAGAGAGCAAAGTGGCTGTTGAAATGAAAAGTAACTTAGATACCTTAGTTGAAGCTATGAAGTTTGCAGCAAAGCACTCACTTGCTGATACAGCTGTAATCGCTCCTTCAACAACTCATGCCTCTATCAACAAGCAGCAAGGAAGTTAATTGTGGGACCTGCAATTCGTTTACAAAATGTCGGTTTGAAATACGGTGATAATGTCATTTTAGAAGACATTTCACATTATTTAGAAGCGGGTCAATGCCATGTGATCATGGGGCCAAATGGTGGTGGTAAAACATCATTATTACGCTCTATTTTAGGGTTAACCCCTTTCACTGGGAATATTGATATTCAGTGGCCTGAGCATAAAGGCAATATTGGTTATGTGCCGCAAAAGGCTACGTTTGAGTCTAGTTTACCCTTTACGGTGATGGATTTTATTTTGTTAAATCAAAGTCGTAATCCACTGTTTTGGCGTAAGCGTAAAAAAGATCAAGATGATGCACTGGCACAACTCGATCGTGTGGGTATGGCTAACCGTACCGACCGTCGTATGGGACAGTTATCGGGTGGAGAACAGCAGCGTGTGCTATTTGCGCAGTCACTATTAGATAACCCTGATCTACTGGTACTTGATGAACCAACAACGGGGATGGATGAACAAGGCGTACGTTACCTTGAGTCATTAATTCATGAATTAGTTCGTGAAAATAAAACTATCTTAGCAGTACATCATGATGTCAGTGCTGTGCGCCGTTTAGATGGTCAAGTGCATGTGGTTAATCGTCATTTAGTTGATTCTGGCCCCGTGTCTGATGTGTTACGAGCAGATAAAATTGAACGATTATTCAATCATTACACTGGTGGTAATGTGACTGATAGTCGTTCAGTAATAGACCGCGCTCAAGGAGTTAAATAATGGATACGATCCGTCATTGGGCCCAACTGGGTGTGGATGCTGGTTGGTTGAGTGAGAGCTTCTCTTATTCGTTTATGGTGAATGCGGTGGTTGCCGCGTTATTACTGGGGCCACTACTAGGTGGTTTAGGTACGTTAGTGATCGCCAAACGCTTAGCTTTCTTTTCAGAAGCGGTTGGTCATGCAGCGTTAACAGGTATTGCCTTAGGCGTATTATTAGGTGAGCCCGCTGAGAATCCGATCATCGGCTTATTTAGTTTTTGTATGATCTTCGCCTTGCTACTGCACTTTGTGCGTAACCGTACTAATGTACCATACGATACCTTGGTTGGGGTGTTTCTGGCATTTGCATTAGCAGTTGGTGCAGCATTACTGATGTATGTGGCACGTAAGATTAATATCCATATGTTAGAGAATGTGTTGTTTGGTTCGGTCTTAACGATCACAGATTATGATTTGCTTATCTTAGCGGTGACCTGCGGTGTTATTTTATTGGTATTGATACCGACCTTTAATCGTATTTTATTAACCTGTATCAGCCCTGATATTGCTAAAGTACGTGGTTATGCGACTAATTTTTACGACTATTTATTTGTTATGATGATCACGCTCGTTACGATTGCTTCGGTAAAAATTGTCGGTGCGGTATTAGTGGGGGCACTGCTATTAATCCCAGGTGCAACAGCACGGTTATTAACGAAAAACATGGGTAGCTTTGTGCTTATGTCTGCATTGCTAGCGACGATCAGCTGCCTGCTAGGCACGATCTTACCAATGGAATTAAAACTACCCATTCCTTCTGGCGCGGCGATCATTATTGTATCGACGAGCTTCTTCTTAACTGCCACTTGTTACCGCATTGTTCGTAAGGGATAACCGATTATGACTTCTTCATTATTCACCATCAGTGCGGCTGTGCTACTGCTCACTTCAACGCTTAGTTTTAGCCAAAAGGTGAGTGCCGCAGATATTCTGACCGCGACACCTGTGACTTATATGCTCGCAACAGAGCTAACTAAAGGCACGGCTATTACCACACAATATTTACCACCAAAACGTTATGGTATATCGCGTTTACCTAACTGGTTTAGTTCGAAAGGTGCGACGTTAACAGAGAAAGCAGCCATTGATGCACAAGTGAGTATCACCCTTGGTGCTGTATGGCCGCAAGATCCATTATTCGTACACGCACGTAAAGGCAACATTCGTATGATTGAAGTGGATGCATCACAAGCTATTTCCCCTCGTGCGCAAGGTGTTGCGGCGCTGCGTTTAGAAGACGGTAGTATTTCGCCTTATACTTGGCTTAACCCGACTAATTTAACCCGTATGACGGCGATTGTGAGTCAAGATCTACAACAAGTATGGCCACAGCAAGCTGCGACGATTGCGAGTAACCAGCAAGCCTTGATGATGTCGGTGCGTCACTTAATTAACCAGCAGCAGACCATGTTATTAGACAATGAGATTGATTCTGTTGTGTTGCTGTCGAGTGAGTTAGAAGACTTTGCGTCGGGCAATCAATTGTTTGTAGTTGAACGTTTAACCAAACCAGAATTGGAATGGTCAGCAGCAGATAAGCAGCAGCTTGTTAAGCTATTAACTGAGGATGATAGCTTATGGGTTCTGACCTCGAAAAGAGCTAGCAAGCAGTTAAAAACCTTAGTGCCTAATCCGGCTCGTATCTTAACGATTGACAGTATCGATCGTTGGGGCCGTGGCATTAACGCTGATAAGCCATTACAACGCTGGCAGCTAACACTTTAACTTGATTTTAGGTTGATACTTACAGGCTACAAAATAAAACATCCTGTGTAATTTAGGTTATATAGGATGTAAGCCTGTTTAGTTATAATTTTACATTTCTAGCTTAAACTTACACTTCGAGCATCTCCCTTACACTTAATATTTATATAATAAACAATTATCTAGTAGTTTTTTATAGGGTTTTTAGAGTTAAAGTTATAGGACTTATAACTTTAACTCTAAAATTTCTCCGACATCGAAAATAAACTTCTTTCTAAGGCGTAATCAGAATACCTTCGTGTGTAGTTGATCCTGTCTTTATATAATAAATCATTTAACTACCCCTTAAGTAGCGTTAAGTTTGTTTACATTACTATTTCTTTTAAAGTGTTATAAATGACGCGTTCCACTTGGCATGTCATTACAAAATAAGGAAATAAAATGAACAAGGTAAAGTTTATCCTCTCTCAACTTTTACTGGGGCTTGCTTTCTCCCCACAAGTATTTGCATCTTCAGATTATTCACCAATTAGTGAGGAAGTTGAATGTCCGGAAGGTTCGTCATTAAATACGCAGTGCTACTATTTGACTGTTCCTAAGGATTACAGTTTAACCAACAATAATCCTGAAGATACTGTGAATCTATTTTACACAGTAACACCAGCTAAAAATGAAGCTGAACGCATCGGGTCTTTAATATTTAATTTTGGTGGTCCGGGTGTACCGGGTTCGTTAGAAGCAATGGAGATGGTAAACGACCTTGCGCGTTGGAACCAAGCATACCCGAAAGTTGGGTATAATAAAGTGAATGAATACTTTGATGTTGTAGGCTTTGATCCTCGTGGTACAGGTGGTAGTACATTTGCTGAAGAGATCGCTGACTGTGCATTATCAAGCGAGGGATGTGATAAAACATTTCAATCTATTGCCCCTTATATGGGGACAAATACCACAGCAAAAGATCTTGAGTCCCTTCGTATTGCATTGGATGAAGATAAAATTAGCTACATTGGTTACTCATATGGAACTCGCTTAGGCGCGGTTTATGCGGATATGTACCCTGAACATGTTCGATCTTTCGTTTTAGATTCAGCAATGAATCCTGCATTAACTAACGTAAATGAGCTTTATTATTCAAGTTTAGCAAGCTTTGATAAGGCTTTACGTATCCGACTAGATCGCGAGAATCGTGATGTATCTGGCGATATGAGAGAGCTTGATTGGATGATGTCTAGATTTGAACATAAAGATTTTTTCAGTACTGCTGATGGTGCAGTCCTTGAAAAAAAACATTTTATCACCTTGCTTGATGCTGCTCGTTCGGTAGATGTTGATAAAAAGTGGGCGCTTGTTAAAAAACCATTATTTCAGCTTTTAGATAATGATAAGGGTGCTGAATTTTGGAATGTTATCGATGAGCTACAGAAAAAAGCAAAAACCGAACAAGAAGAGTGGAAGTTTCAATACGATGCGGTTCATCGTGCAGTCGTATGTACAGATGAGCACATAAAAAAAGAACGTTCAGAAAATAAATTTATAAATAAGTCAGCTGTTTTTGGGCAAACTGTTTATCAAAATAATGCGAGCCTTTGTCAAGGTTGGTCAGCAAAAACGGATCCAATTCTAAAAATAGAAGAAACAGGGACGAAGCTGATGCCAAACAGTGTAATGATTGTGGCCGCAAAAAATGATCCTGTCACTCCTTATAAATGGAGTAAAAAGATGTACAACTCATTTGAGCAATCAGCTGAACTATTAACTATCAATAAAAAAATAGAGAATTGTTTAGTATTCTCGTTCAACCTTAATCCGGAAGCTGATAAAAAAGTGATTCACTTTTTATTAGATTCTGTCGCAATGAAGCAATAAAAATACATTATTTTTTAAGTGCTGTTATTAACCCCTGAAGCTAGCCTCTTGAATATATTGTAGAATTCAAGAGGCTGACCTGTATCTATTTGTTAGCGATAATTTGCAATTAATTTATCTTAACTTACACCTTATAGTAAGTATAATAACCTTTATTTATGTAAGGATAATAAAATGAAATATCACCGCTTAAATGAAATTATTGAATTATTACAGCCTGAATGGCAGAAAACACCAGATGTAAACCTACTGCAATTGCTATCGACCCTGGCTGAAGAGATGAAATTTGAAGGGAAATTAGCTGAGTTGAGTGATGATGCGCTTATCTATCACTTAAAAATGCGCAACAGCGAGAAGAATGAAATGATCCCTGGTTTAGCCAAAGATCATGAAGATGATTTTAAAGCAGCATTACTTAAAGCCCGCGGTTTTTTGTAGGCTATTACTTATTCAGCGTCCCCAAATAACGTTTCAACATTTCTGGCGCATCTTGATCGGCTAAGATAGCCGCAGGTGCATGCAGGGCTACCTGCCCATTTACTACAAAAACAATATTGTCGGCTATCTGTAGGGCATCATCTGGGTTGTGGGTGACCATTAAAACGGTAATGCCATGTTCTTTATTCAGCTTGGTAATCAAGCGTAACATTTCTTGACGTAATGCAGGGTCGAGCGCGCTAAAAGGCTCATCTAACAGTAATAACGGCTGTTTGCGGGCAAGACAGCGGGCAATACCAACACGTTGACGTTGACCACCACTTAAATCTGCAGGTAGGCGATCAAGTAACTCTGTTATTTCCACTTGCTGTGCCGCGGTTGAAAGCGCGGTTTGTTGCGCGGTATTTAACTTCATGCTTGGTGCTAAACCAATGGCAATATTTTGTTTAACGGTTAAATGGTTAAACAAATTATGCTCTTGAAATAACGTGGTTATCGGTCGCTGGGCAGGTGCTTTTGTTAATATCGAGTTTTGTTGAAAACGGATATCTCCAGACAAAGGCTGATTAAAACCGGCAATAAGGTTTAGCAGAGTCGATTTACCTGAACCACTTGCGCCGAGTATCGCTAAGGTTTCGCCTCGATTAACCGTTAAATCAAAGTGCATCGGCATTTGTTCATAAGCAAAGGTAATATTGTTTACTTGCAATAAAACATTATCGACCTGTAATAATACATTTGTATTAGCGTTACTTAGGTGAGTGGTCTTAGGCATTTTTGCCTCCAATAATACGTTCGAACAGATAGAAAATAACACCGCAAAGGGTTAATAAGAAAATAGCAGTAACAGCGGCTGCATCGAGTTGGTAGCTGCCTAACTGACGATAGAGCATCAAAGGCAAGGTTTGCATATCTTGACTACCAAATAATGCAATCACACTTAAATCACCCAGTGACAATACACACGCCAGTCCTAATCCCATCGCGATCGGTTTACGTAATAATGGCCATTCGATAATACGTAAACGTTGCAGGCGTGATAAGCCTAAGCTAACCGCCAGTTTGTCATATGCAGCAAAGCTATCTTGGATAGGTTGGTTCAATACACGGAGTAAGTAAGGTAGTGACATCAGCGCATTGACGAGGATCACCAACCAAGCGGCAATGCTAAATACATCGACATAGGGGCGTAATAATAAGAACAAGCCCGTACCGAGTACTAGAGCGGGTACTACTAAAATAATCGCACCAATATTTTCGATGCCATACGCGAATGCCATTAGCTTAAAGCGCACTTTTAATATGCGCGTCGAGAATAAAATCGAGCAGGCAAGTAACAAACTTAATAAGCCCGAGCTCAGGGCTATTTGTAGTGAGATACCTGTGGCTTGCCACAACATAGGGTCGCTAAGAACGGTGAGAGTGCCGCTGTTGATACCACTGCTAAAAATAGCCAACATTGGGGGGGCTAACAGACAGCTGGCTAAGATAAAGCTTATCGCATCACAGACTTTACTGCTTAGCGTGTGGCAATCGGGGCGACGAAAATAATTTCCTGATGGCGCAGACATAGGTTGTGACTTTAAAAATACCGCGCTAAAGACCATTAACGCCACGGTGATCGCGACTTGAATGAGCGCCAAGGCTACAGCTTGCTCGATATCAAACTCAAATTTTAACGCTTGGTAGATAGCCACTTCTAAAGTGGCATAGTCAGGACCACCACCGAGTGACATCACAATCGCGAAACTCGTAAAGCACAGCATGAAAATAAGACTGATTAACGAGGGTAATTGTTGTTTTATCTTTGGCCATTCTAAGGTGATAAAGATATGCCGAGATTGTAAATTGAGTTGACTGGCTAAACGCCAAGATTCACTGGGGATCGAGTCTAATGTTTGTAGTAAAATACGCGTGGCTAACGGTACATTAAAAAATAAATGAGCAAGAAGAATACCGATTAAGCCATAAATATAATGGCCTGTTTCTATGTTAAAAAGCCCGAGTAGTTGATTAACCCAACCGCTTTTACCGTGCACAGCAATAATGCCAAAAATGGCAATGATAATAGGCAGTACCAGTGATAAGTTAAACAGTTTGATAATCATCTGTTTACCTGCGAACTCTCGACGTGAGAACGCGCGTGCTAACGGGATTGCCAAACCAATACTCAAGCAGGTTGATAAGGCGGCTTGGTATAAACTAAAGCTAATAACATGCTGGGTATACGAGTCTGTAAGGACGCTGCGAAAGTCTAATTCCGCTTGTGAAAAATTAAGTAGGGCAGTAAAGCTACCACCCACCAGAAGTAAAATGATGCTGATGGCGAGCACTGCGCTACACCACCAGTATTTATGCGAATTCGTGATCATAGTTTTTGATTAATTGTTTACTAATTATGGACTAATTATTGCGTAACAGCATTACGCCATTCCTTCACCCAAGATTTACGGGATTGAGCTACTTCTTCTGGTGTGAACTCTAAGGTTTTTGCTGGCGTAATTAATTGGTCGAACTCACTTGGTAGTGCCGCCGCTTGTTTCGCTGGTAGCATCCAGTTACCTGTTGCAATCACATCTTGGAACGCTGGAGTGAGTACAAATGCCATGAATTTATCGGCTAACTCAGGATTCGGGGCATCTTTTAGACGGGCAACCACTTCAGTCTGTTGATAATGACCTTCACTGAATTCAGCGGCTTTATATTTGAATTCTTTCTCTGCAACCATGTGGTATGCCGGTGACGTTGTATAGCTTAATACCATGTCTGCTTCGCCTTTTAAGAACATGCCGTAAGCTTGGCTCCAGCCTTTCGTAATTGTTACCGTTTTAGCAGCTAGTTGTTGCCATGCTTGTGGTGCTTTATCACCATAAACAGCTTTTACCCATAACATAAAGCCAAGACCTGGTGTGCTGGTACGTGGATCTTGATAGATAATGCTCAGATCTTTACGTTTCACTAATTCAGCTAAACTCGCTGGTGGGTTGGTCAGTTTCTCACTGTCGTAGATAAATGCAAAGTGACCATAGTCGAATGGAATAAAGTACTTATTCGTCCATTCGTTTGGCAGTGATAATGTGCTGGTATCTTGTTGATGTGGTGCAAGCAGTTTGGTTTTTTCTGCTTCAGCCATCAGGTTGTTGTCTAAGCCTAATAATACATCTGCTTTGGTGTATTTACCTTCCAGTTTAACACGATTAAGAATGCTAACACCGTCTTCTAATGCGACTAAGTTCAGTTCGCAATTACATTCCGCTTCAAATGCGGATTTTACTTTTGGACCTGGGCCCCAATCGGATGCAAATGAATCGTAGGTATAAACATTTAATACTGGCTTTTCAGCTGCGTGAGCTATTTGTAATGATAGCGAAGGTAATAGCAGGGCTGTGCAAAGTGCTAGTTTTTTGATCGTGTGCTTCACGTGTTCTCCTAGAATGTGAAGCATAGAACTTATGACTCAATTGGTCGAATCTCATTCCTATGCCAGCATTATCTGGTTCAAGTTAATACGGGTGTTATCTCAGCCACAATGACTTTTTCAATGAAAAGTCTGGTAGCACCCCGATGAGTGAACGCACATTGTATTTTTATTTAGGTTAAAGAGCCAGAGACAATAATTATATTGGCTTATATTTTATCATCTTTGACGAAAAACACTGTCCTTTAGGGCGGTGATGTAAATCATTATTGCGTATAAATACAGATTCTACCCAAATACTTGAACAACACCCTTATACCGATCAATGAACCTGATAATTTAACTGATTTTAAATCCGCATTGGTTCGTCTTATACGCAGTCGTTCTAAACATTGGGAAGTCATGCCAGAATTTGTGGTCGCTCACTTCTTTGAGTGCGTATGAGGTTCTTGGGTGTAGGTGATAAGCCGTATGTATTTACTAATATGAAAAAGGAAATTGGCTTGCAGCAGATCATCGACTTTATTGTCGATAAAGGCATGTTGGACTGCTAGCTGACTTTTATAATCAAATAGTTACTTTGATCGCATTATTGTTGTTATATAACGCCGAGTTAATAAATGATGACTATACTGAAAACAAGACAAAAAAATTCATAGTTTTGGATTATTTATAACTTGAGAACATTTATAAACTATAGCAATAAGAGGGATATTGATGTGCTAAAAGCTAACTTGGAACGACGTAGTTATCACCGGATGCTAATCGACTCACCGGTTCAGGTAACGGATAAAGAAAAGAATGTTACCGCTATCTGTCGTGATTTAAGCGCCAGTGGAATGTCGTTAGATGTACCTGAAAGCTATTTTTCATTAAATGATAGCGTCAGTATTTTTCTACCGACTGGCGATTCACGTGTTCCGCCTCTACAGGCTGAAGCGAAGGTAACACGGGTTGATAGTGACGGAGATGTTTATCAAATAGGTGTTGAATTTACCAGTTTGACTTAGTCATCTTTATTTATATTTGAGTTATAAATAAAGCCAGATAACATGATAATCCAATAAAAAGGCCGATGGTGACTATCACTATCGGCCTTGTTCGTTATAACCATTTACCTTATAAAAAAAGTATAATGTTTATGACTAATTTGAGCTACTATATTAAATATTAAATATTAAATATTAAATATTAAATATTAAGCACTAACTTTAGCGGCAATTAAGTCACCCATTTGTGCCGTGTTCTGTACTGGTTTAGTATTCGCATCACTGTGCAGATCGCCTGTCGCATAACCTTCTTCTAATACAAATGAAACCGCTTGCTCGATAGCTTGTGCTGCTTCTTCTTGTTTTAGTGAGTAACGTAACATCATTGCTGCAGATAAGATTTGTGCGATTGGATTCGCAATCCCTTTACCTGCGATATCGGGTGCAGAACCGCCTGCTGGCTCATACAGACCAAAGTCAGAATCGTTCATACTTGCTGACGGTAACATGCCCATAGACCCTGTGATCATTGCACATTCGTCCGAGATGATATCACCGAATAAGTTGCCACAAAGCAGTACATCAAATTGCGATGGATCTTTGATCAACTGCATCGCTGCGTTATCGACATAGATATGCTCTAGTTCGACTTCTGGGTAATCTTGTGCAACTTCAAGTACCACTTTACGCCACAGAACAGATGTTGCTAATACGTTGGCTTTATCTACAGAGGTTACTTTATTGCCACGTAATTTAGCGGCTTCAAATGCGATACGAGCAATACGTTCAACTTCCGCACGGCTATATAACATAGTATCAAAACCAGTTTCATCGGCGCCTTCGCCTTTGTTACCTTTTGGTAGACCAAAGTAGATGCCGCCAGTTAATTCACGTACTACAACTACGTCAAAACCATTATTTGAAATATCTGCGCGTAGCGGCGAGAATTTTTCTAGACCTGCATAAATTTTTGCTGGGCGTAGATTACAAAATAGTTTGAAGTGACCACGTAATGGTAATAGTGCACCACGTTCTGGTTGCTCTTGTGGTGGTAATCCTTCCCATTTTGGACCACCGACAGAGCCGAATAAGATAGCATCTGAATTTTCACACGCTGTGAGTGTGCTTGCTGGTAATGGGGTGCCGTGGTTATCGATAGCAATCCCACCAACGTCATTAAAATCATACGTTAGTTCTAAATTAAACTTACTTTGCACAGCAGCAAGTACTTTAATTGCTTCCTCCATTACTTCTGGACCGATACCGTCACCTGGTAATACAGCAATATTGTGTTTTGTTACAGTCATCCTTAGCCGCCTTCTCTATATTATTGATTTTGTTTTTTTTAGTTTCTGTTGTTCTACCGCGTTTGAGCGATGGATATTATTCATTACGTGGATATAAGCCAGTGCCGAAGATTCAATGATATCTGTGGCTAAACCGATGCCGTGGAATTTACGGCCTTCATAGGTTGCTACAATATCGACTTGACCCAGTGCATCTTTACCTTCACCCTTTGCGGTAATGTGGTAATCGGCGATATCGATATCGAAACCTGAAATACGGCTTAAACATTTATAAACTGCGTCAACCGGACCATTACCAATCGCAGCTTCAGTATTTGTACAAGACTTATCCGTTGTTTCTTGTTGTGAGATCAAGCTAATCGTAGCGGTTGCTTTCACACCAGAACCGGACTGAACACTAAGATAATCTAATTTAAAGTGTTCTTCATCTTCGTGCAAATTATTAAAGAAGATTAACGCTTCAAGATCATAATCGAATACTTGGCCTTTTTTATCTGCCAGTTGCAAAAAGCTTTCGTACAGTTCATCAAGATTATAATCATTGTCGGTATAGCCAAGCTCTGCCATACGATGTTTGATCACATGACGACCTGAACGAGAGGTTAGGTTCAACTTGTTTTGCGTTAGACCAATGCTTTCTGGGGTAATAATCTCATAGGTATTTTTTGCTTTTAACACGCCATCTTGGTGAATACCTGATGAGTGAGAAAATGCATTGGCACCAACAATTGCTTTATTAGCCTGTACTGGCATGTTGCAGAGTTGACTGACTAATTGGCTGGTACGGTAAATTTCTTGCGGGTTAATATTGGTGGTCTTACCTAATAAATCTCGGCGTGTTTGCAAGATCATTGCAATTTCTTCTAATGAACAGTTACCTGCTCGTTCACCAATACCATTGACCGTGCACTCGATTTGACGTGCGCCTTGTTCAACCGCTGCAATTGAGTTCGCTACAGAGAGACCCAAATCATCGTGACAATGTACCGAGATCACAGCTTGATCAATATTCGGGACTCGATTGAATAAATTAGTTATGATGCCGCCGAATTGCGATGGCACAGTATAACCAACAGTATCGGGGATATTAATCGTCGTTGCACCAGCTTTAATCGCTTCTTCAACCATTCGACATAGGTTATCGATAGGGGTTCGGCCTGCATCTTCGCAAGAAAACTCTACGTCATCGGTGTAGCGACGCGCATGTTTAATGGCGTGGCGACCCATTTCTAGCACATCATCAAAACTACGTTTTAGTTTGCTTTTTACATGAATATCAGATGTTGAAATGAAGGTATGAATACGAAAGTCTTTCGCAACAGAAAGCGCTTGGCCAGCAGCATCAATGTCTTTTTCTAATGCACGAGAGAGGGCACAAACACGGCTGTTTTTAATATTACGTGCGATCGTCTGCACGGACTCAAAATCACCAGGTGATGAAATTGGAAAACCAACTTCCATTACATCAACACCTAAACGTTCAAGTGCAAAGGCTATTTGTAATTTTTCTTTTACGGTTAAGCTCGCTGATAATGCTTGCTCTCCATCCCTTAAGGTCGTATCAAAAATAATAACCTGGTTTGACATTATGAATCCTTCAATTGCCGTTATATAAAAGAGTATTTCTGCGCCGCGTATTATTAGGTTGCGATAAATAGCCATCTATATATAAATTAATTTTATGTCTTAATCTTTACAGGCTTGGCCGTTTTTTGTCAATTAATTTATATACAGGCTGGCCTCTGAGGCTTCACCTTTATGAAGTAGGAATATTAGACCTTTTCTTGATCTATGCCACACTTAAAATAGGTTTTTGATCATGAGGTGGGATATGTTATTTAAAAATGAACAAGGTGAGATGGTTGAGCTTGCAGATGACCTAACACTAAAAGAGTTAACGGATATGGGGATCGATATTTCCTTAGTGGAAAGAGCGAGTGACGAACCATTAGATAGCTGGTCACATCTAGCGAGTCATTAGGTATATTTATGGCAGAAAATGTTATAAATTTCGGCGATATGAGCCGATTTTAATTAAAATGACGCTATTGTTGGATTTTTTAGTGCTAAATAGGATATAAAATATTCATTTATTTTACAAATGACATTTTACAAGCTACCCTCTCGGGCTTACAACTGTAAGCCGAGTTCGTTTGCGCCCGAATTAACATGAGAAATAGACATGAGTCAGCATTTCGTAAATCAGATCCTTGCAAGGATTGAGAAGTATCAAGATAAAACTGCCCTGAAAAGTAAAACTAAAACAGGCTGGGATCGCATTAGCTGGAAGCAGATGGGCGAGCGTATTGAAGGACTTGCAAATAACTTGCTTAACCGTGGACTTAAAGTTCAGGATAACGTTGGTATTTGGTCAAATAATTTACCTGAATGGACAATTGCAGATCTAGCTTTACAACAGTGTCGCGCTGTTTCTGTACCACTTTATCCAAGTAGTACGTCATCACAAGCAGAATACATTATTAATGACGCTAAGATGACTTGTATGTTTATTGGCGATAAGGCCGAGTTAAAGCTTGCGCTACCATTACTGGATAAGTGTGAATCTCTGCAGTCGCTTATTGTTTTTTCTTCAACTGTCACTTTACCCGATGATCCCCGCGTGGTTGCCTATGCCGACATGCTGGCGTTCACCCCTGGTAGTTCATCATCCATAGCATTAGATCATCGTATTGAGAATGCAAAAAACGATGATCTTGTTACGTTAATTTATACATCAGGTACCACTGGTGAGCCGAAAGGTGTGATGCTTGATTATGCCAACATTCAAGCTGCGTTGGCAGTTAATGAGCCGGAAACACGTTTAGAAGAAGATGATATTTCATTGGCATTCTTACCGTTAAGTCATGTGTTTGAACGTATTTGGACGTTTAACGCATTATTCTGGGGAGCTGAAAATACGTATCTTAAAGATCCAGCTAGAATCCAAAAAGGCTTAACGGATACCCAGCCTACAGTGATGTGTGCGGTACCTCGTTTGTATGAAAAAATTCATACTACGATGATGAATAAAGTTGAAAATGCCCCCGCTGCACGTAAAAAATTATTTCATTGGGCTGTGGTTATTGGTAAGAAGCGCTTTGCAGCACAACAAGCGGGTACGTTTGTATCACCGTTATTGAAATTACAGCATGCAATTGCCGATAAATTAGTATTCACTAAATTACGCGCAGTATTTGGTGGTAAGGTACGTTTCTTCCCTTGTTCAGGGGCAAAACTTGATGATGAAGTTAATTTATTCTTCCAAGCAATCGGTATTCATCTTAAATACGGTTATGGAATGACAGAAACGGTTGCTACAGTGAGCTGTTATTCCAAAGACTTTAAATTAGGCTCTATCGGGTCGATTTTACCAGGCATTGAAGTGAAATTGGGTCATGAAAATGAAATTTTGATAAAAAGTCCGACGGTAATGCGCGGTTACTTTAATAAACCAGAAGAAACAGCAAAAACATTTGATGGCGAATGGTTAAAAACAGGTGATGCAGGCGCTATTGATGAAAATGGCTACTTATATATTACAGACCGTTTGAAAGACTTAATGAAAACTGAATGCGGTAAATATATCGCCCCTCAGTTAATTGAAGGTACGTTAGGTCGTGACCGGTTCATTGAGCAAGTGGCCGTATTTGCTGATGCAAGAAAATATGCATCTGCGTTGATTGTACCTGCCCAAGAAGCGATTGAAGAGCACGCTAAAACGCTTAATTTGAAATATGAATCCTATGTTGAATTACTCAAGCATACCAAGATTGTCGAGTTACTTGATGAACGTGTTAAAGAGATGCAGAAAGAGCTGGCTAAGTTTGAGCAAGTGAAGAAATTTAAGTTGATGGCGTCACCTTTTACTAATGAAAAGGGGGAGCTAACACCAACACTTAAATTAAAACGTAAAGTTATTCAGGAGCGTTATAGTAGTTTGATTGAAAGTATGTATAGCACTGTTAAAAAAGGAAAAAATGTAAAGCCTTAAGTGTTTACATTTCTCATGCTAAATCCCGTTGTACATTTTTAGTTGCTCACAACGGGAGTACTATTTTGGCTCACATTTATTACTGAGTAATATTTATTGCTCTAACTCTTTCGACTATTTCTTGCTAAGCCTCGTCAATTATTCACGCCATTGCTATTTATCTAGACTAATATTAACTCAATATGGGTAAGCAGATTGGTAACAATGGATAGTGCTAATATGAACAGGCTTAATACCAGAAATTCTTCGCACCAATGGCGTAAAGTATTATTCATCGTAATTGTATTCGGTGGTTTACTTACGCTGTTTTCTTGTCTCTATATTTTAACGTTTTCCAGTGATACAGCCTGGTTTTTTTTATTAGAACTGTACCATGTGACTATGCGTATTCCGAGTTCACTTATTATTATCGCGTTTGTCAGTGTTATTAGTGTGGTGTGTGTCTATAAGCGGACTTTGCGGAAAGTAAATTTGGAATTACACAACCTACAAGGGCAACTTGTAGAGCTGGACCTATCGGTTTATTTAGATAGCGGAACTGGGTTAGCGAATCGATTTAAATTTTTAGAAAGACTCGATGCCAGTATGGCTAAAGGAAAAGGTAAGATTGCATTATGTATTCTGGATTTAGATGATCTTAAAAATATCAATGATACATTAGGCCATAAAGTGGGCGATCAAGTTATCGCAATCATAGCGCAACGTATTAAATTATCGTTAGATAACACACCACAACCTACTTTGTATAAGACCAATATTTTTCGTATTGGTGGCGATGAGTTTGCTATTCTCATCATGGGTATTTCAGAAGCCAATGATATCGCGCCTATCCTGAACAAATTGCTGAAAAATATTCGCCGAAAAATTGAATTGTCTGGTGAGAGTATCTCTATCGGTGTCAGTATTGGTGTCAGCATCAGTCCTGAACATGGTACTTGTAGCGATTCGTTATTGAAAAAAGCGGATATGGCAATGTATAAAGTAAAGGAGTCAGGAAAGCATGGTGTGGCCTTTTTCAAACCGGAATACATGCGAGAATTAGAGTATCGAGTAAACCTAGAACAAGAGCTTAATAAGGCCATTAGTAAAGGGGAGTTTGAAATTTATTATCAACCCGTTATTGATATTGCCACAGAAAAGGAACTGGGATTTGAAGCGTTAATTCGTTGGAATCATCCGGTTCGAGGCCTGGTACCACCCGATGACTTTATTCCTGTTGCAGAGCAAACCGGTCTTATTGTGCCTATGGGACAGTGGATTATTAAGCAGGTTTGTGGTGATTTATCGTTATTGCAGGTCAATAATCCGGATTACTTTATTGCCATTAATATTGCGCCGCAGCAGTTGGCTGACCGTGCTTTTGTACATAATGTTAGAAGTATTTTGGCTTGTTACTCATTATTACCGAGTCAGATCCATTTTGAGATAACTGAAACAACATTAATGAATGCGGATAGTGATAATTTACGTGTATTACGTGAATTAAATAATTTAGGTATTAAATTATGGATTGATGATTTTGGTACCGGTTATTCTTCATTTAGCTATCTACACAAATTCCAATTTCATGGTATTAAGCTCGATCGTAGTTTCATCGAAGGCGTCGTTGATTCTGAGCGTAGTCAGAATATCGTCAAAGGTATTTGTGCTATGGGTGACGCTTTAAAACTAGAATTACTCGGTGAAGGCATTGAACAACCCGAGCAAGCTGAATTTTTGTTAAAACAAGGTTGCTCGAAGGTACAGGGATATTGGTACGCAAAACCGATGTCATTATCAACATTAAATATGTGGTTGGCGAACCGAAATGAAAATACGGCCATTGAAATGATTGAGCAACCATCGGCATAACTAAATACCTTTCATTGTTTAGTTATTTTTTGAGTGGGTTGTTTTTACATTGAGCGATGCTATTACATGGTTAATATCTTTATTTTTATATTTTATTATTTAAAATCAGTCGCTTGATGGGTTAATATTCTTTATACCCCCCTTGTTTAAGACCGAAATATATCGTTATTAGAGATGATAATGAATTTTTTTGATATTTAATTTCTCATATCACTTTTAAAGATGATTTTATTTTGTTAATTTCAATAAATAAACCAATAAAAATAAAGTTAAATCTAATTCAATGGGAAGTTTAAACTTGTAACTAACTTGTTACAGTGTGGACGATTGTCAAACTAGAATTAGGATATGGGCCGGGAGGGCCTGCTTATGGAAATGTTGTCTGGTGCCGAAATGGTAATCCGCTCACTGGAAGATGAGGGTATTGAGCATATCTTCGGTTATCCTGGTGGCTCTGTTCTTGATATTTATGATGCGTTATTCGAATCAAGTCAAATTGAACATTTTTTAGTGCGTCATGAGCAAGCTGCAGTACATGCTGCAGATGGTTATGCACGTTCAACAGGGAAAGTTGGTACCGTCCTTGTTACATCTGGACCAGGTGCAACAAACTGTATTACAGGTATTGCAACAGCATATATGGATTCGATTCCTCTTGTTGTTTTATCAGGTCAGGTTCCTACGTCAATGATTGGTAACGATGCATTTCAGGAAACAGACATGATGGGCGTATCTCGTCCTGTCGTAAAACACAGTTTTTTATGTAAAACCGCAGCTGATATTCCTGATGCAATCAAAAAAGCATATTATATCGCATCAACAGGTCGTCCTGGACCTGTGGTGATTGATTTACCAAAAGATACACAAAACCCGTTATTGAAATTTCCGTACAAATACCCTGATAGCGTCTCTATGCGTTCATATAATCCGGTTAAATTGGGTCATAAAGGACAAATACGTAAAGCGGTTAAAGCAATTGCCACCGCGAAAAAACCAGTGTTGTATGTTGGTGGTGGTGCGGTGATTGCCAACGCTGAAGCGCAAGTACTTAAATTTGCTGAACAGCTAAACCTGCCAGTAACGAACACTTTGATGGGGCTGGGTATATTCCCAGGTACACACCCTCAGAATATCGGTATGTTAGGTATGCATGGTACGTTTGAAGCAAATAAAACGATGCATAACTCAGACCTTATTATTTGTTTAGGTGCACGTTTTGATGATCGTGTGACGAATGCAATTGATAAATTTTGTCCAGAAGCAAAAATTATTCATGTAGATATCGATCCAACGTCAATTTCGAAAACAGTCCAAGCTGATATTCCAATTGTTGGCTCTATCGAAGTGGTTGTTGAGCAGATGTTAGACATTATTGATGAACTGCAGGTCACTGCTAATGAGGAAGAACGTGGTTCGTGGTGGAAAACAATTGATGGTTGGCGTACTAAGCAATGCCTAAGTTATGAGACTGGCACATCAATTAAGCCACAAGCCGCAATTCAAGCTTTATATAAACATACCGATGGTAAAGCTATTATTGCGTCGGATGTTGGACAACATCAGATGTTTGGTGCTTTGTACTATCCGTACGATAAACCGCGTCAATGGATCAACTCCGGCGGCTTAGGCACGATGGGCTTTGGTTTCCCTGCCGCTATGGGTGCTAAAATCGCACACCCTGAAAAAGTAGTATGTTGTATTTCTGGCGATGGTTCTATCCAAATGAACATTCAAGAGCTATCAACGTGCCTACAGTATGGTATTGCGGTGAAGATTATTACCCTGAATAACGGTGCGCTAGGCATGGTGAAACAGTGGCAAAAAATGTTCTATGATGGCCGTCATTCTCATTCTTATATGGAGTCTATGCCTGATTTTGTTAAATTAGCAGAAGCTTATCATCACGTTGGTATTCAGGTGAGTAAACCTGAAGATCTTGATAAAGCGTTTGCTGAGTGCTTCTCGGAAGAAAATAAAAATCGTGTTGTATTTATGGATATTATTATTGATCCAGAAGAACATGTATATCCGATGCAAATTAAATATGGCGCAATGGACGATATGTATTTAAGTAAGACGGAGAAAACCACATCATGAGACGTATAATTTCAATATTAACAGAAAATGAGTCGGGTGCTTTGTCACGTATCGTTGGTTTGTTCTCACAACGTGGTTATAACATTGAATCTTTGACTGTATCAACGACGGATGATGAAACATTATCACGTTTGACGTTGGTTACTAATGGTGACCGTGCTGTGATAGAACAAATCATGAAGCAATTAAATAAGCTGATTGATGTCTTAAAAGTAAGTGATCTTACTGAAGGTGCGCATATTGAGCGTGAGCTATTACTTATTAAAGTAAAAGCGGCGGGTTTTGTACGTGCAGAAGTGAAGCGCACATCAGACATTTTCCGTGGTCAAATTGTTGATATCACAGATTCTTTATACACGGTGCAACTGGCGGGTGACAGTGACAAGCTTGATGCTTTCATCGAAACATTAGCATCGCATACTGAGATTGTTGAAGTGGTTCGAAGTGGTGTTTGTGGTATCGCACGTGGCGAACGCTGTTTAAAGGCATAATATAGCGTTATCATAACTATAAAAGCCAGCGCATATAATATGAGCTGGCTTTTTATTAAGCTTAATTTACTACGTTAGGACACTTATACTAATTTAGATATTTCACTATCAAATAGATTCTTCATTAAACCTACAAACTCTTCGATAAATGCCATTTGTTCATTACTTGGCGGTACATCCCAAGCACTTGATAATACTTCTTCTAAATCACCGACAATTGCGTCTATTTCACGGATAATCACAAAGCGGTGCTTTTCAGTAAGCTGCTGATGTTGATTACAAACAGTCATAGTATTACTGGCGATATGTTCAGAAAAAATATCCCCAATGGTATCTGTTGTTGAAGCGTTCTGTTGGCTATGGTTTTCAAAAATAGCTAAATTGTCAGCTAAGAAATGGATAAGCTGAATATAACCATCACTGTTTGTTATCATAATTATTTACCGCGTAAAATATAAGAATGACATGTTATTACACCGTATATATACCGCTAAAAGCGGGGGTATAATTAACAACTCAAGATAGGTTGTTAATATTCATTGGAATATAAACATGTATAAGGCTTAATTATGCGCTGACCACCTCGCGAGGTAAAGTAGAACAGAAAACAAAGCGTAATTTTCTGTTCTATTTTTGGCCTTGTTCATAACGGTATTTGTTGGTGATTAAGCTTGTATCTATAAATGGGTGTAAAGTTTTGAGGTTAATTGAATCGTGAGAAATTCGGTTTACGTTTTTGCATAAATGCGCTCACCGCTTCTTTTGATTCTTCGCTTTCAAGCGCTGTAGAGAAATGCGCTAACTCAATATGGATCACTTTTTCTATCTGGTTAATTAACTCAGCTTTCATTAATTTTTTGGTGTTACGTAATGAAGCTGGCGCTTTAGCTGCGAGCTTTAAGGCGCTTTTTTCGGCCATAGAAAATAATTCATCCGCAGGTAATACTTTATTGGCAAGACCAATTTCTAATGCTGTTTGTGCATCAAATTTGTCGGCAAGCAACATCATTTCAGATGCTCGCTGATGACCCGCAATTCGGGGTAATATCAGACTTGCGGCATATTCAGGCACTGCTGCAAGATCTGTAAATGGTAAGCGAAGTACCGTATTATCGGCAAGATAAACCAGATCACAGTGCATTAACGTTGTTGTACCAATACCAACAGCAGGGCCAGCCGCTGCTGCAATCACTGGTTTGGAAAAGTGTAATAAGGCGAGCATGTATTGCACTAATGGTTGGTCTTTAGAAAACCCCATGCCGTTCATGAAGTCGGCCATATCATTACCCGCACAGAAACAACTTTCAGAGCCTCTAAGAATCACTACACGCACTGCTGGGTTGGTATCAGCCTGGTTAAAAGCCTCGGTTAGCTCAGTATAAAATGCACTATTAAATGCATTGAGCTTATCTAATCTATTAAGGGTTAAGGTTAATACACCTTGTTCATTTAACTGTGTTAGTAAATAAGTTGCCATTTTATCATCCTGATAATGGTGGTTATAAACGACTATTTTGCCACGTAAGCCAGTTTAATTGAACTGGTAATGTTAATTGTAAGTGAGGGTTGTGTTAATTATTGTCGTGGTTTATTTGTTGCGTATACACAAACAAAGCATTTTCCATATAACTAAATGGAATAAAAAATCATTATTTATTCTTTGTGGTTATCCTTAACAGTCGTTAACCTTTAACTAATTCAGCACAGTGGAAGCCGTAATATGCTATTAAAGGAACTATCATCATCGACGAGTCCATTGAGTGAATTGCAGTTATCGCAATTGCAATTAGCACTTAATGATTTGTCACCGACGCAAACCGCGTGGGTCAGTGGGTATTTGGCAGGGATAAGTCAAGCATCTGGAGGTCAAGTACAGGCGCCCGGAGCGGTATCTCAACCTGCTCAACGTGTGACTATTTTATTTGGTTCACAAACCGGTAATGCCAAAGGTGTAGCGGAAGAACTTTATGAACAAGCACAAGCACAAGGTATTACAGCCCGACTTGTGAATATGGCGGATTATAAAGCCAAAGAATTGAAAACAGAATCGCACTTACTGATTGTTGCAAGTACCAATGGTGAAGGCGAAGCACCCGATGATGCAGTTACCTTTAATGAGTTCTTAGCGTCTAAGAAAGCGCCTAAAGTACCTGAACTTAAATACAGTGTCTGTGCATTAGGCGATTCAAGTTATGAATTTTACTGCCAAACTGGATTAGAGTTTGATGAACGCTTAGCTGCCCTTGGCGCTAAGGCTGTCGTCGCTCGTGCAGACTGCGATGTTGATTATGATGATGCAGTTTCAACATGGAGCGAATTGGCGCTTACTGCTGTTAAAGCAACGCTAAAAGAAGCGGTTACAGCGACGGCTCCTGTTGCAGCTCCAGCGACGAATCATGTCGCGAATACCTATTCTAAAAAGAAGCCATTTAAAACCGAATTATTAGTGAATCAAAAAATTACGGGTCGTTTTTCTGGTAAAGATATTCGTCACGTTGAAATTGCATTAGATGATTCTGGCATTAATTACCAAGCGGGTGATGCATTAGGGATCTGGTTTAAGAATGATCCCATCCTGGTTGACGCTATTCTAGACCAATTGGAATTAGATGGTACACAAACTGTTACAGTGGCGAATGAAACAGAAAGTTTACGTGATGCACTGATTCATCGTTTCGAATTAACCCAGAGTTATCCAAGTTTCATTCAGGCTTATGCTGAAATATCGGGTTCGAAAAAATTAGTTAAATTACTCGATGATAAAACAGCATTACGTCACTATTGTTATGGTCGTCAAATCTTAGATGTGATTGATGAAAAGAAAGCAAACTTAACAGCAGAGCAACTCATTAGTGGCTTACGCAAGTTAACCCCACGTCTTTATTCAATTGCTTCAAGTCCTAATGAAGCGGAAGGCGAAGTACATTTAACCGTTGCTGTGGTTGATTATCAGCAAAGTGGTGAACAACGCATTGGTGGTGCTTCTGGTTTCCTTCAGCGTCTTGAAGAAGGTGCGGAGGTTGCAGTCTTTGTTGAACACAATGATAACTTCCGTTTACCAAGTAATGATGACACTCCTGTGATCATGATTGGTCCTGGTACGGGGATTGCGCCATTTCGTGCTTTTGTACAAGAACGTGACGTACGTGAAGCTGCAGGAAATAACTGGTTATTCTTTGGTAACCAACATTTTACTGATGACTTCCTGTATCAAACTGAATGGCAGGGCTACTTGAAATCGGGTCTATTGACTAAGATGGATGTGGCGTTCTCACGTGACCAAGCTGAGAAAATTTATGTGCAAGACCGTTTACGTGAAAATGCCGCAGAGTTGTATGCTTGGTTAGAACAAGGCGCACATATTTATGTTTGTGGTGATGGCGATAGAATGGCGAAAGATGTGAATGAAGCATTGATCGAGATTGTCGCAGAACAAGGTAAATTAGCGCGTAGTGAAGCAGAAGAGTATGTCGCTGAACTACGTCGAAATAAACGTTATCAGAGGGATGTTTACTGATGAGCGACAAGAAATTAGCGGTTAATGAACGCATTAAAACAGAAAGTAATTTTTTACGCGGTACCATTGCTGAAGGCTTAGCGGATCAAATCACTGGCGGACTGTCTGATGATGATATGCAATTAACGAAATTCCACGGTTTTTATCAGCAAGATGACCGTGATATTCGTGCCGAGCGTCAGAAACAAAAGTTAGAACCTCGTCATAGCTTTATGTTACGAGCGCGTGTACCTGGTGGTATTTGCAGCCCTGAGCAATGGCTAGAGATAGATCGTATTGCTAGTGACTTAACTATCTATGGCAGTATCCGTTTAACGACCCGTCAAACGTTTCAGTACCATGGTATTTTAAAGCCGCAAGTGAAGCCATTGATCCAAGCATTAGGCTCGGTGAACTTGGATTCGATTGCTGCCTGTGGTGACGTGAACCGTAATGTAATGTGCACGCCGAATCCAGTAGAGTCAGCATTACACCAAGAAGCTTATGCATGGGCAATTCGTTTAAGTGATGACTTATTACCAAACACCAATGCGTATGCAGAACTCTGGTTAGACGGTGAAAAAGTGCATAGTAATGAAGCTGAGCCTATGTATGGACCCACTTACTTACCGCGTAAATTTAAGATTGCAGTTGCTATCCCGCCACATAATGACGTAGATATTCACGCTAATGATTTAAATTTTGTTGCGGTTGGTGATAACGGTAAGCTAGCTGGTTTCAATGTATTAGTTGGTGGCGGTATGGGGACAACGCATGGTGACGTGAATACTTTCCCGCGTTTAGCCGATGATTTTGGTTTTGTAAAACCTGAAGATGCAGTTGAAATCGCGAAAGCGGTATTAACAGTACAACGTGATTGGGGTTGCCGTACTGATCGTAAACGTGCTCGTTTGAAATATACACTTGAAGATAACGGTGTGGATAAATTCCGCGCAGAAGTTGAATTACGCTCAGGTATTAAGTTTGAAGCACCAAAAGCAATTGAATTTACCACCCGTGGCGATCGCTTTGGTTGGATCAAAGGCGTTGATAATAAATGGCATTTAACCCTATTTATTGAAAATGGGCGTATTGTTGATACCGAAACACATCCGATTAAAACTGGGTTGGTTGAAATTGCTAAGATCCACCAAGGTGATTTTAGAATGACAGCCAACCAAAACTTAATCATTGCCGGTGTCGCAGAGCAAGATAAAGAACAAATCGAACGTCTCGCACGTTTATATGGTCTGTATTCTGACGAATTAAGTCAGCAACGCTTGAACTCAATGGCGTGTGTTGCACTGCCGACGTGTGCGTTAGCGATGGCTGAAGCAGAGCGTTATTTGCCATCATTGGTGACTAAAGTTGAGGGGTTGCTAACAAAACACGGTATTCCTGACGAGCACTTTGTGATGCGTATGACGGGTTGTCCCAATGGTTGTGGTCGTCCATTTTTAGCGGAAGTTGGCTTTGTTGGTAAAGGTCCAGGTAAATACAATATGTATTTGGGCGCGAAGAATAACGGCATGCGTTTAAACAAGATGTATCGTGAGAATATTGGTGAAACTGAGATCTTAACGATTCTTGATGAATTAATTGCTGAATGGGCAACCAATGCATTACCAGACGAACGTTTCGGTGATTTCGTGGTACGTCGTGAAGTGATTAAACCTGTAATTATAGCGTCGAGAGATTTCCATGGCTAGATTGAACCTAGATGAATTATTAACGTTAGATAAGGCGAGCCAGAAAGCAGCTTTAGCTGTGGTTAATGCTCAGCTAGAGGAGATGAGCGCAGAACAACGTGTCGACTGGGCTGTTACTGAGTTGGGTGACAAATTAGTATTATCATCGAGCTTTGGCATTCAAGCAGCCGTATGTTTACATTTATTAACACAGTTTAAGTCTGATATTCCGGTTATTTTAACCGATACAGGGTATTTATTTCCTGAAACCTATCAGTTTATTGATGAGTTAACTCAACAGTTAAGCCTTAATTTACAAATATACACTGCGCCACAATCAGCTGCTTGGCAGGAGTCGCGTTATGGTAAGTTATGGGAACAGGGTGTTGAAGGGATCACGCAATATAATGTGCTTAATAAAGTAGAACCAATGAAGCGCGCACTTAAGGAGTTGGGCGCGCAAGTGTGGTTTTCTGGATTACGCCGTAGTCAGTCATCAAGTCGTGAAGCATTACCGGTATTGTCTATTCAAAATGGTTGTTTTAAATTTTTGCCTATTATTGATTGGAGCAATAAAGAAATTCATTATTATCTGAAAAATAACGGGTTGAATTATCATCCGTTGTGGGAACAGAATTATGTCTCGGTCGGTGATGTGCATACGTCACAACCGCTGAAACCAGGGATGACGGAAGAAGAAACACGCTTCTTTGGTTTGAAGCGTGAGTGTGGTCTACATGAAGAAAATGATGAAGTGGGTGGTAGCGGAATTTAAGTTCAAGCTGCCACTGATATCGCTTGGTTGTTAATAAGGCTTAGTTCTGATTCGTTAGAGCTAAGCTTTTTGCCATTCAGGCGTTGCGTTATCAACCGGCGCTGCTTCTGGTGTTGATTGTGTCTCTTTTTCTTCATCTTCTTCTGATTCGGACTTTTTGGATTCATTTAATTCTTTTTGCAACTCTTCTATTTTTTGCTTGGTTTTATCCCAGCCTGACTCTGCACCTTGTTTTAAGGATTCGAACCACTCATCGCTGTTATCCGTACTATCCTCTAATAGCTCTCCAGTTTTACTTTTCGCAGCTTCCATTGCTTTATTGGTTGCTTCTCTGGTTTTATCCCATGCTTCTCCCATGGCTTCTTTAGAGGCATCCCATGCGTCACTTGCACTATTTGCTTGAACTGCGAATGTCGAAAAGCAACTTGCTAGGCTGATTATTAAAATGGGTATTTTTTTCATCATCACTCGCTTATTCTTTCAATAGGATCTATTACATAACTAAATTGTAGCAAATATTGCCTATCTGCGTCATCCCTCAATCGGTATACATGCACTAACGGTGATATGAGTATCAATTACTTATGAAGTAATTGGGCTATTGTATCAATTTTGTATTTCGCAATGACGACTAACATCATTGTAATGAAAGCGAGTAGTGTACCGCATATTCCTGCAACTTTACCTTGTAGCCAGGTCAGCATGCCGATAGCGATAATAAATAGAAACAGTGCAATGCTTGCAGAGGTGGTGCCGATAGCACGAACTTGACTAATTTGTTCCAATACAGGAGCTGAAAAGGCAGTAATTGTCGCGACTTCAATACTTAAACGCACGTCGATATACAATGCGACAACAAATAACAAGGAGGTCAGGGTAAACATAAGTAGTGTGATGGTACTATAGGTGCTTTTTCGGTGGCTACGTACGATCTGCGCGGCGATGGATAAAGAAAAACCTGCCATTAAGCCACTGATAAAAGAAACTTGATTGGTCTGCAGTTCGAGGATCTCATTCATAGGCGTACACCATTAATGGACTTTGTAAGAAGATGATATTGACATTATATTAGTATGTTAGCTACAAAAAAGCCAAGTGCGAGACTTGGCTTTGTGATAACGGTAGGAAGACTCAAAGTAAGTGAGTCAATCGATATAGCGTGTTTTAGCTTACTTAGCTGGGATCGCTTTTAAGATCGCAAGTAAGTATTTCCAGAACATGCCTACTGTTTTGATGTTCACTTTCTCATCTGGAGAATGTGGGAAACAGATCGTTGGGCCAAATGACGCCATGTCCATGGTTGGGTATGAAGTCTTGAATAAACCGCATTCTAGACCTGCATGGATAACCATGATTTTTGGTACAGAACCAAACTCTTTTTCATATACGTCACGCATGATCTGCATCACTGGTGAACTGGTATCAGGTTTCCAACCTGGGTAAGCACCGTCAAATTTCACGTTGGCACCCGCAAGTTCAAATACCGATGCGATCATTTCTTGTGCATCAAGACGGCAAGAGTCAGCTAAAGAACGGATCAAGCATTGAATATGTACTGTTTTACCGCGTGATTGAATTACACCAAGGTTAGATGATGTTTCAACTACCCCTTCAATCTCATCACTCATGCGCATTACACCATTAAATACACCGTTAAGTGCAGTAATAAGGCGAGTTTGGCAATCTTGAGTCATCACTGTTGGTTCATTTGGAACTGGGAACAGTGAGATTGAGAAATCAGGTTCTGTCGCTATAAGCTCTTTTTTAACTGTTTTAGCAAAGAATTCTAAACACGCTTTAAACTCTTCTCGTTGTGCTGGTGCAACAGTAATAACTGCAAAAGCTTCACGTGGGATTGCGTTACGTAGTGAACCGCCGTTAATCTCAACAAGGCGAACACCCATATCGCGACCAGCTTCTTTTAAAAGACGAGCTAATAATTTGTTGGCGTTACCGCGACCGAGGTGAATATCAACACCTGAGTGACCACCTCTTAGGCCAGAAATAGATACTTCAAATGTTTGGTGATCCGTCGGAGTGTCTTCACGTTCGATAGGGAAAGACACTGTTGTATCGATACCGCCAGCACAACCCATGTAAACTTCGCCTTCGTCTTCTGAATCTGTGTTTAGTAGGATCTCACCTTCTAACCAGCCTGCTTCAAGACCAAATGCACCAGTCATGCCAGCCTCTTCGTCGATCGTTACGAGAACTTCAAGAGGACCATGTTCAATATCGTCTGAAAAGATAACCGCAAGACTTGCTGCTAGACCAATACCATTATCAGCGCCTAATGTTGTACCACGGGCTGTCACCCATTCGCCGTCAACATAAGCGTCGATAGGGTCAGTAACAAAGTTATGCTTAGAGTCAGAATTTTTTTGTGGGACCATGTCCATGTGCGCTTGTAATACGACGCCTTTACGGTCTTCCATACCTGCGGTAGCCGCTTTACGCAAAATAAGGTTGCCAACGCTATCTTCTTTACACTCAATACTATGATCTTTCGCTAATTGTTGGATCCACGCCGATACTTTTTCTTCATGCTTTGAAGGACGCGGGTTTGCACACATTTGCTCAAAAATATTCCAGACAATTTGCGGTTCTAAATTACTTAAATTTGCCACTTGGGTAGCTCCTTAATTGGAATTAATCATTATATTTAGCGTGACACAAAGGATGTTCCAGTTTATTGAGATAGTAAAGAGGAATATGCCAAATAGACTGTGTTAATCTGTGGTTCTGCGATGCGGTAAACAAGTTGTCGTTTTATCATGCTCAATAAGGGGTGATTAGCAGCTAGTAACTTGTCCCACGGGTCAAGTACTGGTATCTTTACGGGTTGAAAATTGAGTGTACAAATCAGGTTTTTTTTGTACATAAACCCTTCGTTGATGATTTTATATAGCTACACGTTAGTTCGTTCGCTAAGTGTATATAGAGGTTGGTTAAATGAGTGATAAATTTATAGTATCTTGGGATGATTTACAGCGTGATACGCGTAAACTTGCTCGTAAGCTGCTTCCTGCAACACAGTGGAAAGGTATTATTGCGGTTAGCCGTGGTGGTTTAGTGCCTTCAGCTATTCTTGCGCGTGAATTAGACTTACGTCATGTTGATACTGTATGTATCTCAAGTTATGACCACGATCATCAGCGTGATATGACGGTATTAAAATCTGCACCTGGTGACGGTGAAGGTTTTATCATCATTGATGATTTAGTTGATAGTGGTGAAACAGCGAAAACAATTCGTAAAATGTACCCTAAAGCTAAATTCGTGACTGTTTATGCGAAGCCACTTGGCGAGCATTTAGTGGATGACTTTGTTACTGCTATTAGCCAAGATACTTGGATTGAGTTACCTTGGGATATGGCGATTGAATTTGTAGAACCAATCTGCAAACAAGGTTAATTAAACTACCTAGGATATACGTCAGTCTGTATTCTTGTTATTAAACAGCGTTGTGAATATCAACGCTGCCATTTCTCGATATTATATTCTTTAAAATAGCTTTATTTTAGATTTATAATTTGACCGCTATTGATTGTTAGCTATGCTTAACAGTTCTTCCTGACATTTAGAGATACTCCTTTATCACTCTTAATTTATCACGAAAAACAAATAAGAGATAATCATTATGCCAATACTGAATGACCCCGATCTGATCTATTTCCGTAAACGTATTCGTATTTTAAATGCACTTGGTCCTTATTTAAGAGAACATAACTGCCAGCCCACCTCTTTTTATTTTGATTGTTTTAGCATTTGCATTGATGCTGAGATTGAGCCTGAATGTCGTGAGTTTTATGGATGGTGGCTAGAGATGGAGTTAGTTAGTGATACGTTTGAATATCATTATCAATTTGGTATTTATAACAAACTGGGTGAGTGGGTTGCAGCGCCGATACCTGACCCTTATCAGCATGACGTTACTCAGTCGCTAAATCAATTCTATGAAAAATTATCTGTTTGTTTAACCGATCAATTAACGTTGAACCTAAAACCCTCGTTAATTTTGGCTAAGACTCTTATTTTATCAGCGGCCTAACGGGTTGTTTAGGTCTTTATTGTTGCTAATAGCATTTGATCCTTCTGCTTGATAATAAATGCCACGTAGGATCTGATAAAAGTACAGTATTTCGCTGTACTTTCCCCGCCTATACAGCTTTCCCTATTGTATAAATTCAGTTCTCAGGTCAAAATACTTGTTAAGTTAGTAACGAGAATGAGTTAAATGGCTAAGAAAACCATAGTGGTGAAATTAGGAACCAGTGTATTAACCAGTGGCACGGCGAAAATAGATCGTGCACACATGGTTGAATTGGTTCGTCAATGTGCGCAATTGTACAAACAAGGGCATGATATTATTGTTGTAACGTCAGGAGCAATTGCTGCCGGACGTGAACACTTAGGTGCTCCTGAATTGCCCCCCACCATGGCAAATAAGCAGATGTTGGCCGCTGTTGGTCAAAGTCAGCTTATTTTTATTTGGCAAAGCCTGTTTAATATCTACGGTTTAAATGTCGGCCAGATGCTGTTAACACGTGCAGACCTGGATGATCGTGAACGATTTTTAAATGCGCGCGATACCATGCGAGCATTGTTAGATAATCGAATTGTGCCGATTATTAATGAAAATGATGCGGTCGCTATAGCTGAAATTAAAGTGGGTGATAATGACAATTTATCGGCACTTGCGGCTATTTTAGCGAATGCGGATACGCTAATGCTGTTAACTGATCAAGAAGGCTTGTTTACAGCTGATCCTCGCAACAACCCCGATGCTAAGCTGATTGAAGTTGTTGATGTTATCGACGATGAATTACGTCAGTTAGCAGGAGGTACTGTCGGCGGTTTAGGCACTGGTGGTATGGCCACTAAGTTGCAAGCGGCTGAAATTGCTTGCCGATCAGGTATTGATGTTGTTATTGCAGCAGGTGTTGCTGAAGATGTTGTGCTACGCGTTGCTGAAGGCAAACGAGTAGGCACTTTATTTCCTTCGCATACAAGCCCATTAGAAAGTCGCAAGCAATGGATTCTTGCCGGTCCTCCTCCATCGGGAGTCATTATTATTGATGACGGTGCGGTAAATGCGGTGACACAAAAAGGCAGTAGCTTATTACCGAAAGGTATTTCCGAAATATCAGCAACATTTAAACGTGGCGATGTTGTTCAGCTGCAAACATTACAAGGAAAATTACTTGGTCGTGGGATCTGTCGCTATACCAGCGATGAGTTAACCGCGATTGCGGGTTGTCATTCGTGTGATATCGAAAGTAAGTTAGGTTACGGTTACGGTGCTGTTGCCATACATCGCGATGATTTAGTTTTATTTTAAGGAAGATACAGTGTTACAAGAATTAGGTAAGAAAGCCAAACTTGCGAGTTATGAATTAGCAACGTTAACTACGGCACAAAAAAATAACGCATTAGAATGTATCGCGTGTGAATTAGAAAATAATCAAGCTGAGATTTTAATTGCTAATAGTAAAGATATTGATGCTGCTAAGCAAAATGACATAACCGATGCGTTACTTGATCGTCTATTATTAACAGAAGCAAGACTTGCAGCAATCATTGCTGACGTACGTGGTGTGATTGCCTTACCTGATCCCGTTGGCGCTGAGTCTGAAGGAAAGGTGCTCGAAAACGGTCTACGTTTATCAAAACGCCGCATACCATTAGGTGTGATGGGTGTTATTTATGAAGCGCGCCCGAATGTGACGATTGATATTGCGGCGCTAAGCTTGAAAACAGGTAATGCTGCGATCTTACGTGGTGGTAAAGAAACCGTTCATTCTAATTTGATTTTAGTGAATGTGATCCAAAAAGCGTTAGAAAAAGCACAATTACCAAAAGATTCAATTCAAGTGATTGCTGATCCGAATCGTGATTTGGTGACTGCTTTATTGAAAATGGATAAATATGTCGACATGATCATCCCACGTGGAGGACCAGGTTTACACCGTTTATGCCAAGAGCAAAGTACGATCCCTGTTATCACGGGTGGCATGGGTATTTGTCATGCATTTGTTGATGCGTCAGCAAATGTTGAAGATGCGCTTGCGATCATTGAAAATGCCAAGGTACAACGTCCTTCTGCTTGTAATGCATTAGATACGGTATTAGTGCATAAAGGCATTGCTGGCAGCTTCTTACCATTATTAGCTGAACGTTTAGAACACAATGCAGTGGAATTACGTGCAGAGCCAAAAGCACATATTGCATTATCAAACGTTAATGCAAAAAACGTGCATGTAGCGACAGCAGATTGTTTTGACCAAGAATGGCTAGCGCTTATTTTGGGCGTAAAAGTTGTTGATGACGTTGAAGAAGCGATTGTACATATCCGTGAGCATTCGACAGAGCATTCTGACGCGATCTTAACAGATAACTTAACCAATGCTACTCGCTTCTTAAATGCCGTCAATTCTGCTGCCGTTTACGTTAATGCAAGTACGCGATTTACTGATGGTAGCCAGTTTGGTTTAGGTGCCGAAGTTGCTGTGTCAACACAAAAGTTACATGCTCGTGGGCCTATGGGATTAGAAGAACTAACAACGTACAAATGGATTGCGATTGGTGATGGTTTAATTCGTCCATAAGCATTTCAGTATTTTGTTGTTTTGATTAAGTGCTAAGGCAGTCCGTTATATGTGACTGCCTTTTTTATTTATGAGTGATGAAATATGGAGGAGCTTATGGCTCAACAAGCGGTAGATAAAGCGGCTTCACGGTTGAATATATCAGCGGTCTTAGCTGCAGCTTTGATTGCCGCGAGCTTAAGTTATTTTTCATATGCGGTACTGAACTTTACCAACGAGCTGACAGAAGTACGTAAGGCTATACCTAATATATTGCAGGAGATTGATGATATTTCTGTGCAAATTCCGGCGATAGTGGCACAAGTTGAATTGATCAATGAGCAAAGCATTCCGAATATATTAACTGAAGTTGCTGCTGTACGTGACAGTGTACCAGCTATTTTAACGGAGGTAGAATCTGTCCGCGTGAGTATTCCTCCAATGTTGCAAGAGCTTGAAGCGATACGTTTAGCGGTACCACCAATTCTTGCTGAAGTGGCTGCAGTGCGGGCTGAATTACCCGCGGTATTACAGCAAGTTAATGCGATAGATAAACGGATCCCATCCATTTTGAGGGGAGTCGATGAGGTAAACAAACGAGTGGATGATATTAACCAATTAGTCCCGCCGATTTTAACGCAAGTTGAAAAAGTGCGTGTGGATATACCACCAACGCTAACACGTGTTGAAGCCTTGGTTGCAGCCAGTGATAAAATTGGTGAGAATGCGTCGAAAGGTGCGACAAAAGGAGCCATTAAAGGTCTTTTAGAAATGCCGGTTGATGCGACGAAACGGTTACTTACAGCACCTGGTTCTTATTTTGAGACCGATGAAAAAAAGCCTGCTAAATAGTGTTCAGATAGCTGGATAGTTAAATTGTGACGTGATGCTTAATGACTTGCTATGGATAGGGCTAAATCAAAACTAACAGTGAAAATATATTATCGTGTTAGCTTTGATAAAGCAGAGCTTAAGAGTTAAGTAACCTCTTTGCCTTGTGCTTGTAAGTCTGCATGGTATGAAGAACGTACAAATGGGCCACAAGCCGCATGCTCAAAGCCAACTTCTTTTGCGAGTACACCAAGTGCATCAAAGTCGTCGGGATGAACGTAACGTTTCACTGGTAAGTGATGACGACTTGGTTGTAAGTATTGACCTAATGTCAGCATAGTTACACCGTGCTGCGCAAGATCTTTAATTACTTCTGCAATTTCTTCGTTAGTTTCACCTAAGCCCATCATTAGGCCTGACTTAGTTGGAACGTTCGGGTGCATTTCTTTAAAGCGTTTTAGTAAACGTAAAGACCATTGGTAATCAGAACCTGGGCGCGCCATTTTGTAATGCTGTGGTGCTGTTTCTAAGTTGTGATTGAATACGTCTGGTGGTGTGTCTTTAAAGATTTCTAATGCTTTATCCATACGACCTTTGAAATCAGGTACCAAAATTTCAATTTTGATTTCAGGATTTAGTAGGCGAATTTCACGGATACAATCGGCAAAATGTTGTGCGCCACCGTCACGTAAGTCATCACGGTCTACAGAAGTAATAACAACGTATTTTAGCTTCATCTTTGCAATTGTTTGTGCAAGCTTTAGTGGTTCTTCAGCGACAAGTGGCAATGGTTTACCATGTGCAACATCACAGAATGGGCAACGGCGTGTACAGATTGCGCCCATGATCATAAAGGTCGCAGTACCGTGGTTAAAGCACTCTGAAAGGTTTGGGCAAGATGCCTCTTCACAAACGGAATGCAGGTTGTTTTCACGCATCACATCTTTAATTTCTTGGATACGAGCAGAGCTTTTCGGTAGACGGATCTTCATCCACGATGGCTTACGCAGGATCTCGTCATTCTCAGTAGCAATAATTTTTACTGGAATTTTAGCCATTTTATCTGCGTCGCGAAGTTTAACGCCTGGCTCTAATCGAACGGTTTTACTCATGCTCTGTTAATCCATCTTTGAAAGTTAATTGGGTGTATTCTAGCAGGGAACATAGGTGTCCGACTAGCTTAGGTTGTATTTCACCTAGACTGGTAGCACCGCCAAGATCACTTGTTTGGGTCATTTCCATACCCGCATAACCACATGGGTTAATACGCAGAAAAGGGGATAAGTCCATGTTTACATTAAGTGCTAATCCATGGAATGAACGGCCTTTTCTGATCCTTAAACCTAATGAAGCAACTTTTTTATCAGCCACATAAACACCGGGGGCATCTGCGCGTGGGTAGGCTTCAATACCTGTTTCAGCCAGTGTGGCAACAATACCATTTTCAATATGGCTGACAAGATCTCGAACGCCAAGTTTACGACGTTTAATATCGAGTAAGAAGTATACCACTTGTTGACCTGGGCCGTGATAAGTAACTTGGCCGCCACGATCGGCTTGGACGACAGGAATGTCGCCAGTAGCGAGTATATGCTCTGCTTTACCTGCTTGACCTTGTGTAAACACTGGGTCGTGCTCAACAAACCAAAGTTCATCTTCTGTGTTGTCGTCTCTGTTATCAGTAAACGACTTCATCGCGTCAAATACCGTCGTGTAAGATTGGCGATTAAGTTGACGAATTATAATGCTGTGTTCTGACAAAATATGCTCTTCTATATGATTAACACCAACGAAAAAAATCTAATTAGCAATACTAATTAGATTTTTGATATGGATATTATTTATTATAAAACGCGGATCACACCAGGGATCGCACCGAAAGCCACGTATAAGCCTTCTATTTGATCTTTGTCTTGGACTTTAACTTTGATGGTTACAGAGTTGTAAGTGCCTTTGCTGCTCTTTTTAGAGCTAGGAGTATAGTTACCCGGAACATGTTTTTGTGCTACAGCAACAATGCTATCTTCGAGTTTAGGATCCGTAGTACCGATAACTTTAAAGTTAAGTTGACAA
This sequence comes from Moritella sp. 5, assembly GCF_018219455.1. Taxonomy (NCBI): domain Bacteria; kingdom Pseudomonadati; phylum Pseudomonadota; class Gammaproteobacteria; order Alteromonadales; family Moritellaceae; genus Moritella; species Moritella sp. 5. The sequence goes on along the minus strand of NZ_CP056122.1, from coordinate 4,311,817 downwards.
GGAAAATCAAGCAGTTCGTCGAATTTAGTATTTAAAGACATTAGTTTTTCTCGTACCTTAGAAATAATGGCAAAGGAGGCTGTTGCCTCCTTTGTATTCGTCATTATAATCGGGTAACGGTGTCAGGGAAAGGATTAACCAAACCAACCGGCAAATAATAATTTGAAATAATCAATTAATCGGCTAAACCAGCTGCCTAATTCTACGTCTTCCAGTGCAATTAAATCGGCTTGTGCAATCTCTTCATCGTTCAGATTATAAAATACTTTACCAACGACATCGCCTTTAGCGATAGGCGCACTTAGTTCTTTTTGGATTTCAAAAGCAGCCGTTAGATTTTTTGCTTGGCCGCGGGGTACCGTCAGTGTTAATTTGTTTGCTAGACCCAGTTCAACTTGTTCTTGCTCGCCCATCCACACACGTTCTGACACTATGCTACTGTTCGCTTCATGTAGTGTCACTGTTTCATAGAAACGGAAACCAAAGTTAAGTAATTTTTTACTTTCCGCTTTACGTGCATCACCACTTTTAGTTCCCAGCACGACTGCAACTAGACGCATGTTGTCTTTGGTCGCTGAAGAAACTAAGTTAAAACCTGCTCCTGAGGTGTGACCGGTTTTAATGCCGTCAACGTTCATGCTTTTATCCCACAACAGACCATTGCGGTTATATTGGGTAATGCCGTTATAGGTAAATTTCTTTTGTGAGTAAATACGATATTCTTCAGGAACATCACGGATAAGTGCTTGTCCTAATGTCGCCATATCACGCGCTGTTGTATATTGTTCTTTGCTATCTAGACCGTGGCTATTAGCAAAGTGCGTTGCATCCATCCCCAGTTGTTTGCTCCACGAGTTCATCAACTGAGCAAACGCGCTTTCTGTACCGGCGATATGCTCTGCCATTGCCACACAAGCATCATTACCTGATTGTACGATAATACCTTGGTTTAATTTTTTGACCGTGACGGTTTTGCCTACTTCGACAAACATTTTTGATGAGTCAGGGAAGTTTTTCGCCCATGCATTTTTACTGATGGTAACTTCATCATCTAGATTGATGTTACCTGCTTTTATTTCTTGGCCAATAACGTAACTGGTCATCATTTTAGTTAAGCTGGCAGGTTTTAGTGAATCATCTGCATTTTGTTCTGCGATCACTTTGCCGGAATCAAAATCAACTAATATGAATGCTTTGGCTGCTATTTCGGGTGTATCTGGGATAACACTCGGTGCTGCACTTAATGAAAAACTTGCTATTGCTAAGCTCGTTAAGATAAGTTTTTTTAATTGATTGGCCACGTTTCACTTCACTATAATTAAAGTTAGATTTAAGTTATGAATAACTTAGTTAAATAGTCTCGATAGTTGTCACCACATCAAGACTATTTGATAATGGGGCTAGTCTATCAAACTCGCTGAATTTATGTCTTATTATTTAAAGTTTATTTATTAGATATTGTTTTACTGGAAAGTTCCTTCAATACATAAGCATTTTTATAATTTTTTTGAACTTGAGTTAAGAGTACTTGTGCTTTACCACTATCCGTTATTGGTCCAAGCTGCACTCTGTGGTACTTACCACTAATAACTAAGCGGTTTGCTGTGTTGTATTTCCCTGCTAAACCATCAGCAATTTTTTGCGCTTTAGCTTCATTACTTGACGCTAACACTTGGATGAACCATTGTGGCTTCGGCGTAAATAAAGTGCTGTTATCGGCAGTTGGAATAATTAATTCAACGCGTACATTAGCAGTACCAGATTGCAACATATCGAGTTTATAAGCCGCCGCATAGGACAGATCAATGATACGCTCTGGATGAAATGGTCCTCGATCATTAACGCGGACAATTACGGTTTTATCATTACCGAGGTTTGTTACTTTAACAAAACTCGGTAGGGGTAAATTTTTGTGCGCCGCAGACATTGAGAACATGTCATAGATTTCACCGTTTGAGGTTTTGTGGCCATGAAATTTATTGCCATACCAAGACGCTTTACCTTCTTGGGTTAGGGTTTTTATATCTCGCCATACTTCATAATCAACACCACGCACTTGATAGTCGCGATTCGCATATCGACTGTAAGTTTGGGGCGTTGGTACTGCGTCGGCTATATCCTCAAGTTGGGGGATGTTCTCTGGTGCGTGATCATCACTGTACTGATAACGAGAAGAAGAACATGCGGCCAAAAGGCCGCAGATACAAAGTAGGGTTAAACGTTGTTTATTGCGCATGTTTAGCTTGTTTAATCTTTTCACTTAATTGGAATACAGCCATTGCGTACAAAGGACTATGGTTATAACGTGTAATAGTGTAGAAGTTATCAAGGTAAACCCAATATTCATCACTATCAAGCTGTTGAAGCTTGAGTAATTTCGCAGGGTTTGAGTCTTCAATTGCTATTGCAGGTACACGTTCATCAGACTCTTTCAGCACAACACCAGCGGCTTTTAAGTCTGCCCATGTATGCTTTATTTTCAATGATTTGCTCAGTAATTCTGCTACTTTTTCACTGTCAGCTTTAACTGGATAAGCGACTGGTTCATCGGTTTTCCAATTGTGCTTGCTAAAATAATTAGCGATACTGCCGATTGCATCAATAGGATCATTGATCATATCTACTTTACCGTCACCAGAAAAATCAACGCCATAATGGCTATAGCTTGACGAGATAAACTGACCTAAGCCCATTGCGCCCGCATATGAGCCTTGTGTTTCTGTTAGGTTCCAACCTTGTTGTTCGCTTAATTTAATGTATTGCGCGAACTCTTGACGGAAAAATTTGCCACGTGATGGGTAGTTAAAGCCAAGAGTATAGAGTGAATCTAATACCGAGATATTCCCCTTGTATTTACCATAGAAGGTTTCAACGCCCATAATAGCGACGATAACTTGTGCGGGGACGCCATATTCAGCTTCAGCTTTAGCAAAGGTCTTTTCGTATTGTTTCCAGTACTCAACACCTTTGTTAATACGGCTTTCTGTGATAAAGATTGGTGCGTATTTATACCAAGGCTTTTTTTCCCAGGGTGTCTGGATCTTGGTTAATACGTTTTCATCGAACTTTGCTTGCCCTATTGCATTAGTAAGCACTTTTTCTGATATATCATATTGAGTACTTAACTCTTCAACCCAAGTCTTGTGTTCACTGCTTAACTCAGCACTATTAACTTGAAACGCTGCTAAACCTAGCAGAAATAATACTTTTTTACTTAGCATTTGGATTCCTCAACTTAAGCGACGGTGTGTTCTTACAGACATTAGAATGCCAAAACCTGCCATCAATGTCACCATCGAAGTGCCGCCATAGCTAATTAAAGGTAGTGGTACGCCTACTACGGGTAATAATCCGCTGACCATACCGATGTTTACGAACAAATAAATGAAAAATGTCATGGTAATACTACCAGCTATAAGACGTTCAAATACGCGTTGTCCCTGCATCGCAATCACTAACCCGCGGCAGATCACAAATAAATAAAGTGACAGTAGTAAGATCACACCAAATAAACCGAATTCTTCACTAAATACCGCAAAAATAAAATCGGTGTGGCGCTCTGGTAAAAAATCTAGCTGTGACTGGGTGCCCGATAACCAGCCTTTCCCCCAAAAACCACCTGAACCAATAGCAATTTTAGATTGAATAATATGATAACCAGAACCCAATGGATCGGTTTCTGGATTGAGGAAGGTTAATACTCGCTGTTTTTGATAAGGACGCATTAAGAAGAACCACAGAATAGGCGCAAAGCCTGAAACCAGTCCAAAAGCAATCATCACTAATCGCCATGACATACCCGCTAAGAAAATAACGAATATACCTGAAATCGCGACCAGTAACGAGGTACCAAGATCGGGCTGTTTTGCGATTAATAATGTTGGTATTAAGACCATAATTAACGCCGTTATTACGGTTCTAAAACTGGGTGGTATTGGTTGGTTACTCATGTAACGAGCAACGGCTAATGGCATCACTACTTTCATTATTTCAGACGGCTGGAACTTGGTAAAGCCAAGGTCAATCCAGCGCTGAGCCCCTTTGCCCACATGGCCAAATAGTAATACCGCGATTAATAAAATGGTGCCAATGAGAAAGATGGGAAATGCCCAGCGCCGATAAGTTGAAGGTGGTATTTGTGCTAGGGCAAGCATTACCCCTAACGCAAGAAACATGCGAATTACTTGTCTTTTCATCAGCGCGATGTCCGCGCCACCTGCGCTATAAAGTACGACAAGGCTAACCCCCATCAGGCTTAACAGGCCAAATAATAAGGGGAAATCGATATGTAATTTATACCAAACACTTTGATTATGACGACGATCTGGCATTAATTTTCCTTTTTATTTTTAAAGTAGACATCAAATAAACGACGTGCTGATGGGGCCGCTTGTGAGCTACCACCACCGGCATTTTCTAGAATGATAGTCGCTGAAATCTCTGGTTCTTCAAACGGTGCATAAGCCACAAACATGGCATTATCACGTAATCGTTCGCGGATCTTACTGGCATCGTATTTTTCTTCACCGAGCTGGTATAGCTGTGCAGTACCCGATTTACCAGCGGCGGTGTAGGTTGTGTTAGCAAACGCACGGTGTGCAGTACCTTTTCTGGTTACAACACCGCGCATACCGTCTTTGGCTACTTGCCAGTTCTCGGGGTCTTTGAGTTTCAGGGGTGGTAATTCAACGACAGGTTCAAATTGATCACCATTGATATATTTTATATTCCGAACAAGCTGTGGGACAGGGCGTAGGCCTCGGCTTGCAACAATACCTGTCGCTTTCGCAAGTTGGATTGGTGTAGCAGACCAGTAACCTTGACCAATACCGACGGAAATTGTGTCACCTTGATACCAAGGTTGATTGTAACGTGCGCGTTTCCATTCTCGTGAAGGTAAGATAGCATTGGTTTCTTCTTTAACATCAATACCGGAATATTGACCAAAGCCAAACTCGGTCATAAAATTATTAATTTTATCAATGCCGACGTTATAAGCGAGATTATAAAAGAAGGTATCTGACGATCGTGCGATGGCTGTGTAAACATTAATCTTACCACGACCCCAACGATTCCAGTCTCGGAAGCGCCGTTTAGTATTTGGGATTTGGAACCAACCAGGATCATTGATAAGGGTATTTGCTGTGATCGCACCGTCTTCTAAGGCCAAGATAGCTAACTGTGGTTTTACTGTTGATGCGGGCGGATAGCGCCCTTGTGTTACCCGGTTGATCAAGGGGTGATCTTTTGACTGTAATAGGCGATTATAATCTTTACTGCTAATACCGTGTACAAATAAGTTAGGATCATAACTCGGGCTAGAGACCATTGCTAATACTTCACCTGTTTTGGGTGCGAGTAAAATTATCGCACCACGGCGACCGGCTAATTCCTTTTGTGCTTTGAGCTGTAAGCGTATATCTATATTCAGGTATAAATCGTTTCCTGGTACAGGATGTGTAATTTTGAGTGTGCGGATAATCTTGCCGCGATTATTGACTTCAACTTCTTTAAAGCCTGGTTTACCGTGTAATGTTTTTTCGTAATAACGTTCGATACCTTGCTTACCGATATCATGGGTTGCCGCGTAGGTCGCACGTAGGTCACTTTTCTCTAATCGGTTAAGGTCATTGTTGTTAATACGAGCGACATAACCGAGCGCATGCGTGAGAGCGTCACCAAATGGATAATAACGTTTTAATCGTGCATTGACGGAAATTCCGGGATATTTGTGCTGCTGAACTGAAAATAGGGCAACTTGAGATTCGGATAAATTGGTTAATATTGAGACCTGCTTAAAGCGACGTTGGCGTTTTAATCGAGTATGAAAATCATCAATGTTATCTTCAGTTAGGCTCAATAAGCTTGTTAACTTGACGATTGTGGCGTCAATATCGGTAATTTTTTCCGGTACTATATCTAAGCTGAAAATGGGTTTATTTTCCGCTAAAAGTATACCATTGCGATCATAGATAAGCCCACGATTGGGTGCGATAGGCACTAACTTGACCCGGTTTTCGTTAGAACGGGTTTTGTAAGCTTGATATGAATCGACTTGTAAGTAATAAAGGTTACTTAATAACAAACCAAGCACGCAGAGAACAAAAATAAATGAGACCATGGTGCGACGGCTAAATAATGCTGTTTCCGCAGAATGGTCTCGTAAGGTTATACGCTTCCTTGCCACCAATATTACTCTCTATGATAAGGATGGTTTGTTGTAACACTCCAAGCGCGATATAACGCTTCGGCTACCACTACACGTACCATCGGATGTGGTAAGGTTAGCGGTGACAACGACCAGCGTTGTTCTGATGCCGCGATGCATTCTGGTGCAAGTCCTTCTGGGCCGCCAATTAATAGGCTAACGTCACGACCGTCATGCTTCCACTTATCTAGTTCAACGGCTAGTTGTTCTGTAGTCCAAGGTTTGCCGGTAACTTCCAGAGTCACGATACGATTACCTTTCGGGATCGCTTGCATCGTTTTTACACCTTCGAGTTCTAAGATCCGTTTGATGTCAGCGTTTTTGCCACGCTTACCCGCATTGATCTCAAGTAATTCAAAAGGCATATCTTTAGGGAAGCGACGTGCATATTCTTTATACCCGGTTTCTACCCATGCTGGCATCTTAGTGCCAACTGCAACTAGCTGAATTTTCATTTGACTATGCCCCTACAGACTGCCAAAGTTGTTCTAGTTGGTAAAGATCACGTGTTTGTTGTTGCATGATGTGGACTACTACGTCACCCATATCAACTAAAACCCATTCACTATCTTCTGTACCTTCAATACCCATAACGAATACTTCGTTACGTTTAGCTTCAAGGTAAAGGTGATTAGAAATCGACTTAACGTGAGTTTTTGATGTGCCAGTACATACGATCATTAAATCTGTCACTGGTGATTTACCTTTAACATCAACCACTTGGATGTCTCGGGCTTTCATGTCTTCAATTTTGTCTAGTACAAATGCTTGCAGTTCAGAAGTTTGCAAGGGTCCTCCAGAGGAACTTTATCGAGTTAACCGCGAATTATAACAGTGAATAATACCTAAATATATACCTAGCTTGTTTATGAGCCAGTATCTCTTGTCGTTTATTTATACAAGTTATTTTTATATATATAAGACAGCACATTATCAGGCAGTAGATATTGGGGGCTTTGCTGGTGTTTAACCAACTGACGGATCCGTGTCGCCGATATTTCTAATTGCGTGCTTGGCCAGAGTAAAATACGGCCCTGTTTTTGCTGCTTTAGGACTTCGACATCCGTTGTTTTCACTTGTTCAAATAATCTTTGTACTTCTGGCGCTAATTGTAATGCGTAGTTAGGACGATAACTGACGACTAGATGACAATAATCGAGCAATTCTTGCCAACGATACCAGGTATGTAAACTATTAAGTGAATCAAGACCAATTAAAAAGCACACGGGTGTTGTTGGATTTTCAGCTGCGAGCTCGATTAACGTATCAATGGTATAAGAAGGCGTTGTACGATTTAACTCGCGCGTATCAATGCTTAACTCTTCACAGTCTTCTACCGCTAATGTCGCCATCGCTAGTCGGTGGTCTGCACTGGACCCTGGCGTAGCACGGTGTGGTGGGATATGATTTGGCATTAATCTGACTTCAGCTAAATTAAGTTGCTGTAATAAGTCTAAGCAAGGACGAAGATGACCATAATGGATCGGATCAAATGTACCGCCTAAAATACCGATGGCGCGAGTAGGTGTAAAGTCAGTCATAAACAGCCGTTAGTTATTAATAAAGACACAAATCATTTAATTTCGGAATGATTAAAATTGGGTAACAAGGTTGAGTCGGCAAAGCTAATACTCAACATCTGTAAAGATAGCCAAGGATCAACGCTGGTACTTGTTTTTATCGCACTATCAACACTTGAACAGAGTACTAACATTTGCTCTATTTTACTTAATGATAAGCGGCTTAAGCAGGCATTTATAATCTGCTGTCGGCCAGCCCATAAGCGCTGTTTTTTCATTTCGTCAATCACAGACAAGCCTTGCTGCTGCATCAAACTGTAATGATAAAGTTGATTTATTTCTTTGTTTAGCGCCCAGTTAATGACAATCGGGTCGACACCTTCTGCTTGTAATTGCTGGAGGATCCGCTGACCACGATTTACTTTACCGGCAAGCAGGGCGTCAACAAGCTGGAAACTACTAAAGTGTGAATGCTGGGTAATTGACTGCTGCAATTGTGCCAAGCTCAATGTTTGACCTGGATAGAGCAGGGATAACTTATCAATTTCTTGTTTTGCTGCGAGTAAGTTACCTTCAAAGCTACGACACAGAAGGGTGATTACATCCGCTGGTGCTTCTAAGTTTGCACGTTTAAGACGGTAGCGCATCCAGTTGGCAAAAAAACGACCTTCGGGATGGCCAACAGGAATGTAGAGTGCATTTTTAAAGTACTGCGTAAACCATTTCGCACTTTGCTGTGCTTTGGTGAGGTAGGGACCACTGAGAATTAAAATAAGATCGGGGTTTAGCTGCTTAAACAAATCATTAAGCTGGCTAATGTCTTCTTTCGTGGGGCGTTTGTCAAAGATGAGCTCGACAGTTTGACGACTAGAGAACAGCGACATCGATTGGCAAGTATTAAAAGCCGCAGGCCAATCCATTGTCGGTTCAGCATGAAACTTATGGTGTTCATCAAAGCCTACTTTTTTAGCGGCGGCTTTAATCTGCTCAATCGCTTCCATTTTTAATAATGGTTCTTCACCGAATATTAAATAACAGGGTTTGAGTTCAGTTTTTAGGTACTGATCGAGTTGTTCTGGATAGACGCGCATTAGTTAGCTTCAAGCTCTGTATTTAATTCTGTATTTAGTTCTACTTCACTTAGCTCGGTTTCATCATCGTTATCACCAATGCTTTGTGGTTTGATTATCACTTGACTTAAGGTTCGAACAACTTGTTTTGCTGCTGCTTCACGCATTTCCCGCTGTAATAGTTCTGATTCACGTGAGCTCGCGAGTGCTTTTTGTGAATTATTTAACAGATCGCGTTGTAGGGCGACAGTAAAGAATTGTGGTTCTTGATTCGGTAAACGTACTTCCATCTCGAGTACATAGCTCAATTCATATTCAGATGCGCTTGCATCTGAATAGAGCGAAACAGTACGTGAAGCTGTGCTCTCGGACATAATTCTTAGTATGGGTGTCTGTGAATTTAACAGTGCAGGATCCATTGCTGTCGTTTTAGTTTTAGTTGAATCTTCATCCGTTATATCAGAAAAATTATCGCTTTCTGTTGTTAGACTCTTATTGCTCGTTGTTGATGCTACAGTCGGAACAACAAGGTTAATTTGATTGTAGCGTAACTCTTGTTTGATGAGGCGTGTTAAATCGGAATACTTACTCGATACTAACATTAAATTACGTAATTCATTTGGAATGCCACTGCCATTTTTTAAATGAAAGCCACAGCCGCCAAGAATAGCAGTAAAGAGGAAGATGCAAATTAGTCGAATAAAACCTGGTTTCAGTGCCGATGCGATCATAATGCCTACAAAATATATAAGTGAATTGTAGGTAATTTTACACGTAATCTAAAAACAAAAAAGCCCTAGACTCTACTATAAAAATAAAAGCAGAATGCAGGGCCTATTTTTTGTGTCTAAGTTGTCTATTAATCGAGTAAATACAGCGTTAATTAATCAGCTATTAATGCTGTAGAACGTGACAATAAATAATCTTAGTTAGCAACGATGTTGAGTAGTTTACCTGGTACGAAAATCACTTTACGTACTGTTTTACCATCGGTAAATTTAGTCACGTTTTCGTCAGCGTTCGCAAGCGCTTCAACAGTTTCACGCGTGGCGTCTGCAGGTACTGTTAATTTAGCACGCAGTTTACCGTTCACTTGAACAATGATTAGTTTTTCAGACTCAACCATTGCCACTTTATCCGCTAGAGGCCATAGTGCTTCGTCGATATTACCTTCTTGACCTAATTTGCCCCACAGCTCAAAACAGATATGCGGAGTGATTGGTGCAAGTAGACGAACAACTGCAACTAATGCTTCTTGAAGTAGTGCGCGATCTTGCTCTGCTTCTTGAGGTGCTTTAGTTAGCTTGTTCATTAGTTCCATCACAGATGCGATTGCTGTGTTGAACGTCTGACGACGATCGATATCATCAGATACTTTCGCAATTGTTTTATGGACTTCACGACGCAGTTCTTTTTGCTTGCTGTTAAGTGCAGCAACATCAAGAGCGGCAACTTCACCTTTGCTGATGTGGTTATAAGCAAGTGTCCAGACACGACGTAGGAAACGGTGTGCGCCTTCAACTGCTGAGTCTTGCCATTCTAGTGTTTGGTCTGCAGGAGCTGCAAACATCATGAATAGGCGTACTGTATCAGCACCAAAACGCTCGATCATTGTTTGTGGGTCAATACCATTGTTTTTAGACTTTGACATTTTTGTCATGCCAGTATAAACAAGTTCATTGCCTTCATTGTCGATGTATTTAGTTGGTTGACCTTTTTCGTCACGCTCAACTGTTACATCTAATGGAGAAACCCAAACACGGCCGCCGCTTGCGTTGGTGTAGTAGTATGCATCTGCAAGTACCATACCTTGACAAAGTAGACGTTTGAACGGTTCGTTGCTATCAACCATTTGCTCATCACGTAACAGTTTGTGGAAGAAACGGGCATATAATAAATGCATACATGCGTGTTCAATACCACCAACATACTGATCCACTGGTAACCAGTGATTTGCATCGTCACGGTTTAGCATTTCAGTTTCTGATGTTGCGCTGCAGTAACGTGCGTAGTACCAAGATGATTCCATGAAGGTATCAAATGTGTCTGTTTCACGTAGTGCCGGTTGACCGTTGTATGTTGTTTTAGCCCACTCTTTGTCTGCTTTAATTGGACTTTGAATTCCGTCCATTTGTACATCTTCAGGTAGGATCACTGGTAGTTGGTCTGCAGGTGTTGGAACCACAGTACCATCTTCAAGTGTTAACATTGGGATTGGCGCGCCCCAATAACGTTGACGAGAAACACCCCAATCGCGTAGACGGAAGTTAACTTTCTTGGTGCCTTGGCCGTTTTCTTCTAATTTAGCCGCAATTGCATCTACTGCTTCACCGAATTCTAAACCGTCGAATTCACCTGAATTAAACAGTACACCTTTTTCAGTGAACGCTACTTCTGATACGTCTAGTTCGCTACCGTCTGCTGGTTTTATTACAGGTACGATATCGATGCTGTATTTAGTTGCGAATTCATAGTCACGTTGATCGTGAGCTGGAACTGCCATTACTGCGCCTGTGCCGTAACCCATCAACACGAAGTTTGCTACGTATACAGGTACTTTACGACCATTTAATGGATGAATAGCATATAGACCTGTCGGCATGCCTTTCTTTTCCATTTTTTCTAGATCAGCTTCAGCCACTTTCATGTTTTTACATTCAAGGTTGAATGCTGCTAATTCTGGATTGTTTTGTGCAGCTTGTTCAGCCAGTGGGTGACCTGCTGCGATACCTACATACGTAACACCCATAACTGTGTCTGGACGTGTTGTGTATACAGATAACTTGCTTAGTTCGTCACTTTGACCTTCAACTGCGAAGTCTAGTTCGATACCTTCACTGCGACCGATCCAGTTACGTTGCATTGTTTTAACTTGCTCTGGCCAGCCGTCAAGATCATCAATTGACGTAAGTAGTTCGTCTGCGTACTCAGTAATTTTAATGAACCACTGTGGAATTTCTTTTTGTTCTACAGGGGTATCACAACGCCAGCAACAACCGTCATTTACTTGTTCATTAGCCAGTACAGTTTCATCGTTCGGGCACCAGTTAACTGATGACGTCTTCTTATAAACTAAACCTTTGTTGAAAAGTTTAGTGAAGAACTCTTGTTCCCAACGGTAGTATTCAGGTGTACATGTTGCGATTTCACGCTTCCAGTCATAACCAAAGCCTAGAGACGTTAGCTGACCTTTCATGTAATCAATGTTTTCATACGTCCAAGGCGCTGGTGCCGTGTTGTTTTTGATTGCAGCATTTTCAGCAGGCAGACCAAATGCATCCCAACCGATAGGTTGTAATACGTTTTTTCCTTGCATACGTTGGAAGCGTGCTATCACGTCACCAATTGTGTAGTTACGTACGTGGCCCATGTGCAGTCGACCACTTGGGTATGGGAACATAGACAAGCAGTAGAATTTCTCTTTAGTTTCGTCGTTTTGTACTTCGAATGTTTTATTTTCTTGCCAGTGTTTTTGAACCTGAGGTTCGATACTGCTTGGAGTATATTGTTCTTGCATGGGTAATATCCAGTCTGTTCTTGGTAGGATTTATAAACAAAATTTTGCCATAGAATACCTTAGCAGACTAAGGGCAACAAGTTTCATTTGCAGATTGCGATAAGTTTTACATACTGATAATGCTTATTGAAGACTTTTACAAGGTAACTATGTGATGCAGTCCGCTTGTTGGGTGCGCATTTTGGCATATACTTAAGTTATAGCAGTAACTATATCCCTTCTTCTAAGGGACCCGTTATTGCTGATAATAAATAATTTTTACTGATGAATATAGATGACGTTTTATTAATAAATGCAGGTTGACTGTTATTACATTAATTCGGAGGTTTATATGGCTAAGCTCAATACTCAGTATCAAAATTCAGTGCGCCACTTATCTGTACATCCTCTGGGCTTTAAAGGGAGGAAACTGTTTATGGGTAATGATTTTACGCAACGATTTGTACTTAAAGCAGAAGCTTATTTAGGTGCTGCGGGTGATTTAACCAAAAAAGAACTAACAGAAGCGTCTGCTTATATTCGCCATGATATTGGTGAATTTAATAAAGATTATCAGACGAGTGTTAGCAGTTTTAAGTTGTCAGCTTGGTATCAAGCATGGGATAAAATTACGTGGGGGGCATTGGCAGCGATTACGGATAAAACACAGGTCGAATGGACTGAGGTCGGAGATGATTTACAACACCAAGGTCGTTATAGAACCGGTGACGAAGTTGGCTTTGGTTTACTCACGTGTGTGCGCTGTGGTTATCAAAAAGAATTATTTCATCCTGCCATTGTACTTTCTTGTGCTGGCTGTGATGGTGACGAGTTTATGCGTGAAAGCTTTGATCCATAATGTATATAAATATATAAATATATAAATATGTGAATAATGATATGCACCTAATGGTCAGTTCGATGATGCACTGACCATTTTTTTGCTTAGAATTAAACAGAGAGGATAGTTAAAATGGTTCATCTATTCTCACAGACGGAAACCCGACTTGCTGCGCTGTTGCTGTCGCGATATCTAAATTTCGATAACACTTTTCATGGCCGCTAAAATCGGTTAAAGGAATAATATCTCCATTTTGAGATTTAAATTCTACAATCCACCCGTTTGCTACCAAAGACGGTTCGACGATAGCCTCAACTAATTCATGTCTGTGATACATGCTTTTGATATCGGAAAGCTGCATGGTAATACCTCTCGTGGCGGAACAATCGGATTATAGATTTAGTGTAGTTGATGGTCAAACAACTTCAAGAAATTCGACTTTAAAAAATGATGGTACAGTTTGAATGGGTGGTTAGAATGCGTATTAGTTGAATTGTAAACTTGTGATCTAGAACTATTAATTGTATCGATGAATTACGGTCTTTCGATGCTTCTACTCATACGGAGCAAATTAATTCGTTAACTTCCATTCTGTTTATCATACTGAGTTATACCATATTATTGTTTGGAAATCGGATGTTTACTCGAACGTCGTCATTACTCATTTCGTTATTCGTATCAAGCTATCAGCAGTTGTTCGCCGCTGATGTCATTCCTGATCTTGAAATTGAGTTGCCCATAGAGGATGCAGAGGCGTATTCTCGTTGCCCAAGTGTGCTTAATCAACATCGCATTAGCTATTTAGAAACACAGATTATTAAACACCGCCAGATTTATTACGCTGGCCAAGAACCATTACTGCATGATGGAGAGTTTGATTTATTAGTTGATGAGTTAGCGCTCCTATCTCACTGCCTATCACCTGTATTAGGCAAGGTAGGTACAAATGACAATAAACAGAAGTATTTAGAGTATCAGCACCGACAAAAAATGCTGAGCTTAAATTCGGTACGTGATCGAGCCTTGATGGACGCGTTTTATCAAAGTCACCAAGATAAGCTGTTACTCATTCAACCGAAAATTGATGGTATGGCTGTTGAGTTAGTTTATGAAAAAGGCATCTTAGTTGCTGCATCGAGCAGAGGGGATGGTAGACAAGGTAAAGACTTGCTGGCGCTGATGTTACGCAGTGATGCCGTTGATAGTATTATTGCATATCCGCATACACTGGTTATTCATGGCGAATTATATATTAGTCAACAAGATTGGCAGGAACGACGTAAGTATGTCTCCTCTCGGCACATGACCGCGGGTATTGCCAGTCAATTATCACCCACACAAGTAGATGTTATGAGTTTGCGCTTTATACCTTGGCGTTGGATTGATTCACCTTATAACGATGAATTTATGGGGTTAGCGAAGCTGGCTATGCTTGGATTTACTGATATGTCGAAGATGAGCCATGTCATTGATAGTCCTCAAGACATCGATTATTGGCTTGCGCATTACCAAAGCATGGAAACGTTATTACTTGATGGTGTAGTCATTAAATTAGCTGAGAATGCTCTGCAACGTGAATATGGTCAAACCCAGCATGCTCCGCGTTGGGCGCTTGCATTAAAATTTAGTGGGCCGAAAGGATTAAGTCATGTTATTGATATAACTTATCAAATGGGTAAAAGTGGTCGTGTTACGCCTATTGTACATTTACAACCTCTGGCATTATCAGGTCGACAGATAACCAAGGTTTCTGGGCGTTCACGACCTTGGTTACAGAAAGCCAAAATTGAAGTTGGTAGCCAAGTGGAAATTGAATTAGTGGGTAATGCAACACCGCAATTAACAAGGCTCGTGAGCAGTCGCTAGCATCTTGCATATTTAGGCAGTTTGAGTATACTGCTGCCCAGTAACTGCAACGGGCTCACTTTAAGGTGGGCCCGTTTTTATTTTGATTGAAATGATCGAATATATCAGCGAAACACCCGGCTCGATGAAATGCTGGGCCACCTGTTTGTTTGAACTATGATGTAGGCAAAACCATGAAATTTATTGTAAAAATATTTCCAGAAGTAATGATGAAAAGTAAATCAGTACGCAAGCGTTTTAGTAAAATGCTGCAATCGAGTTTACGTAATATTCTACGCCGTGAAGATGAACATGCACGCGTGATCCTTGAATGGGATAAAATTGTTGTCCGCACTACAGATGACAGTGAAAAAAACCGCGATTTTTATCGTGAAGTATTAAGAAATACCCCAGGGATAGCCCATTCACTTGAAGTTCAAGAGTCAACCTTCACCGATCTTGATGATATTTTCCAGCAAGCATTACCCGTTTATAAAGACATTCTAGTTGGAAAAACGTTTTGTGTACGTGCTAAACGTAACGGTAAGCATGACTTTACGTCGATTGACTTAGAACGTTATGTTGGTGGTGGCTTAAACCAGCACACTGAAGCAACTCGTGTACAATTAAGAAAGCCACAAGAAACGATTAAAATTGAAGTTGAAAATGATAAATTATACTTGGTTACTGCTCGCCATGAAGGCTTAGGTGGTTTCCCTATGGCAGGACAAGAAGATGTGCTGTCATTAATGTCAGGTGGTTTTGACTCTGCTGTATCAAGTTACTTAACGATTAAACGTGGTAGCCGAACGCATTTCTGTTTCTTCAACTTAGGCGGTGATGCACATGAGATTGGTGTGAAACAAATTTCATACTTCTTGTGGAACAAATACAGTTCATCACACAAAGTTAAATTTGTTAGCGTACCGTTCGATCCCGTTGTTGCTGAGATATTAGAAAAAGTAGATAACTCACAAATGGGTGTGGTACTTAAGCGTATGATGATGCGTGCAGCGTCTAAAATTGCTGAGCGTTTAGGCATTGAAGCTTTGGTTACCGGTGAAGCAGTTGGCCAAGTATCAAGCCAAACTATTCGTAACTTATCGTTAATCGATTCAGTAACGGATACATTGATCTTACGTCCGTTAATTGTTGCTGATAAGCAAGATATTATTGATACTGCTCGTCATATTGGTACTGCTGAATTTTCTGAAACAATTCCTGAATACTGTGGTGTTATCTCGAATAAACCAACAGTAAAAGCAGTGAAAGAGAAGATTGAAGCTGAAGAAGCTAAATTTGACATGAGCTTGATTGACCAAGTTGTTATGGATGCAAACGTGATGGATATCCGTCAAATTGCAGAAGAAGCACAAGAGCAAGTTAGTGATGTTGAAGCTGTATCTGAAATTGCATCAAACGAAGTGATCTTAGATATTCGTAGTATTGATGAAGTGGAAGATTCACCACTTGAAGTTGACGGTTTAGCTATTGAGCATATGCCGTTCTTCAAATTAGGTAACCAGTTTGGCGAATTAGATCAAGATAAGACTTACTTACTGTACTGTGATCGTGGTGTGATGAGTAAACTACAAGCGTTATACCTGATTGAAAAAGGTTATTCGAACGTAAAAGTTTACCGTCCTTAACTTTTACTCGTCTTAATAATTACGCTCTTAAGGTTGTGTCCTTATTAAGCTAATGAATAAAAGCCAGCAATCAGTTGCTGGCTTTTTTGATCCTGATGTGACGTTTGAATTATGTAACTAAGCTAGTTCAGTTTCGTGCAGCTTGATTTGATCATATAAGGCTTTATTCGCTGGAGCTTCGATACTGTAGGCATTCGCTACTTTTAAAACATACCCGGTAATGTAATCAATTTCGGATTGACGGTTAAAGTGATGATCTTGATGCATCGAAGAAAAGTTTTCCGTCGTGCGTTCAATGACATTATCGACTTGTGCTTGTAGCTCTGCATAAGACCAAGGTAATCGGGCTTTTTCACACACGAGTGCTAATTCTTGCACCACCTTTACTACATGTGGATATAACGCTGGGCTTGCCAATTTACCATTTTTGCATTGATGGATGGCTGTTAATGGGTTTATCGCACAGTTAATCACTAACTTAAGCCATAATTTCTCACGTATATCTTCGCACCATGTTAATTCTTCTAGTGCAAATAATTGGCTGGCAATATCTTTATAGCGCTTGGCTTGATTATTAAATGCGCCTAACCAAGTGACACCTGCACCTGTATGGCGAATATGATCATCTGACAGTTTCAATACTCCGTTGGAGGTTGTGCCAACCATTATTGCGTTTCGAGGAAATAGCTTTTCGGCTTGTTCTGCCGTGCCCATGCCATTATGTAATAGTACGATACAGCAATGCTTATCTATCTGTGATTGAAGCAAAGTTAATGCTGGAAGCACATGTTGGGCTTTTAGTGTAACCAGTAAAAAGTCACATTTAGGTGTGAGGCTAGGTTGTGCCATTACGGTGTTACTCGAATGTTCGCCATTTAAATCTTCAACGTTAAATGTGCGGATATGAGCCTCACTCTCGGGACGTAATATAAATGCGGCGTGTTGGCCTGATTTTAATAATTTTTCTGCAAAGAAATGCCCGATAGCACCCGCACCGAGAATGTTCCAATTAGCCATGTATTTTTGCTCGTAATGGTTGAATGATTAAGTAACCGGTGATACCGATTAAATCGGCGACGATATCCCAAGGACTTGTTGTGCGGCCGGGTATCATACCTTGAATAAACTCAATGAAAATACCGAACCCAAGTAATACCATAAACAAGGTTATCGTTCTATCTGGGAAACTATAATCAAAAAGTAATGCTAATGTCGCAAAGGCAACTAAATGATTTAATTTGTCGTAACCTAATTGTGTTATATCAGTTGAAGGTTTGCCAAAAGCAAGTAGACAGATTATGAATATAACAATAACCAATAGTAAGCGAAACCAGAGTTTATATTTCTCTAATGACATACTTATCTCAATAAAAAAGGGCATAATAGCAATTATAGTCAGTTAATCGTTACTTAATGCAAGCTAGTGACTTACTTCTGTAGTTAATGGTTGAATTACAACTATCATCTATTAGATAATCACATCATTATAAATGATAGGATATAAAGATGCCTCAATTTGATATTATTTCTGAAGTTGACATGGTTGAAGTTAAAAACGCAACTGACAATGCAAACCGTGAATTAAGCACACGCTTTGATTTTCGTGGTGTTGACGCAAGCTTTGAGCTGATTAAAGAAAAAGTAAAAATGCGCACAGATGAAGATATGCAACTTCGTCAAATGGCTGATATTTTACGTGGTGCTTTAGTGAAGCGTAACATAGATAGCTCTGCGATGAGCGTAGGTAAAACTGAATTTTCGGGTAAAACCTGCAGTGCAGACGTTGAGTTTTTACAAGGCGTTGAAGGCGCAGTAGCTAAAAAAGTTGTTAAATCAATTAAAGACAGCAAGCTTAAAGTACAAGTCTCTATTCAAGGCGATAAAGTACGTGTTGTAGGTAAAAAGCGTGATGATTTACAAGCTGTTATGCAGCATGTGAAAACAGCTGAACTAGGTCAGCCGTTCCAGTTTGATAACTTCCGTGACTAATATGGCATGACTTGTATGAGTATTTACTTGCTCTAAGTCGTCTCATATAAATACATGTCATATAAGATGTTAGCCCAGTCTATTTATATACACTGGGCTTTTTTGTGCCTAAGATTCAATCCATTTAAAGCGTTTTGTCATTTGCATGTAAACTAATACTACAATAAAGACCACTGGAATAATCCCTAACACTGCGGTACCGATGAAGAAGGCTGAATAATCCCACGCATCGACCACAACCCCAGAGAATCCTGCAATAAATTTAGGCAGTAATACCATGATTGACGAGAACAGCGCATATTGAGTGGCGGTAAATTGGGTATTTGTTAAGCGTGATAAAAATACCACAAAGGCGCAAGTGGCAATACCCGCACTGAGGTTGTCTGCACTGATCACTAAGGTTAATAACAACAGGGCTGGGTCTTGTGTTTGCAACCAGGTCTCAGGCAGTATTAACGCAAGCATTGTCATTAATTGTGACATCGCCATGCTACCAGCCATCCAATGAAATAACAGATTAGTCAACGCAGCAAGTACACCACCTAATAATAAAGTAGAAAGTAAGCCTAAGCCATTGACCAACAACCCACCAACTCCGGCACCAACCAGTGTCATTATCACCCCAAAGACTTTTGCGACTGTGGCTACTTCAGCCTTCGAATAACCCATATCAACATAAAATGGGTTCGCCATGATCCCCATAACAATGTCACTAATACGATAGGTGATGACAATGCCCAGTAATAGTAAGCAGGTTTTACCGTATCGCTGAAATAGGTCGGTAAGGGGCTTTACTATTCCAGTAATAAGAAAGTCGCGAATATTATGTACATGATGTATTTTATGTTTGGCGATTGGTTCTTTAGAAAATAAGGTCGCAAAAACACCAAACAACATAAATAGAGCCATACAAGCATAAGCGAACTGCCAAGCAGCAGCGTTATAGACAGCGCTATTATCATAGAATGCAGCAATGGCTAATGAACCCGCACCTGCAATAATCATAGCAATACGATAGCCTGTCATGTAAGTGGCAGCCATGGCACCTTGTAAACGAGTTTCTGCACTCTCAATTCGAAAGGCATCGACAACAATATCTTGGGTTGCTGAAAAGAGTGCTAAACCAAGTGAAGCGATAATGAATAAGATCACGCTTTGTTGGGGATCTTGAGTCGCCATGATCATCAGCATTACAATGATCATTATTTGCGTGAAAAATAGCCAACTTCGACGTCGGCCCAATTTATTATGCAGCCAAGGCAGCTGGATCTGATCAATCAAAGGTGACCAAGCCCATTTAAAGCCATAGGTAAGTGCTATCCAGCTAAAGAAACCAATACTGGCACGATCTACTCCGGCTTCACGTAGCCAAAATGATAATGTAGAAAAGACCAAAAGAATGGGTAATCCAGAGGAAAAACCAAATAATCCCATAAACAGTACACGGGGATTAAGGTAAATCGATAAGTTTTGAAGAGTAGTCGGCAATGTCAGCATCCATCTAACGTAAGTGTTTGCTGATACTACCGTATTTTTATGAATTTAATAAGCCCGACAACAGACTGGGCTTGGTTTAATTTAATTTAATCGATTATGTTTTATAATTGTGATGGCGAAATTAGTCCAAATATTCCGTGATAGGTCTAATACCAATACAGTTGTATGGTTTAACCCCCTGACCCTGTAGAAATAAAGCACCTGTATGTAATTGCTGGCGCAATATTTTGTTGGAAAAAATCTGTTGGCTTGACCAGCTTTTTAGCTCAAATAACAGGAACCAAAAAACCTGTTCTTTGCAGCTACTTGTCGACTCGTCATAAATATCCAAATCATCCCATTCTCGTAATGTTTCCCAGAGAAAATGGTTTAATTGCGCATAACTAAGTTTTTTCATTAGAAAAAAATCGAGATAGTTAGCTAAAACGTCAGATTTATCGTCAATGAACTTTTTCGCTTCCATGCAAATCTCCTCATTTGTTAGTATCTCATTTTAATCCTAGACGAAAATGTTTGGCTGTCATTAATTAGCGTATTCTTAATGCTGATTTATGAGTAAAGTGTGAAACATCTCAAAAGATTAATTTTTTTAAGTGTTGCACTTAAAAAATAAAAAAAATTTATATTCATGTAATGAGCGTGATCGTCAATGACTAAGATGTTGAAAGACCCTTTATAGATCAAACATCTGCTATAGTAGCGAAGCATACGCTTATTTTTATAACTGAATGGAACCTATATCATGCGAATAAATCACTTTTTTGCAAAATTACTCTTAATTTTGTGTTCAACATTTATGTTTAATACCGCGATCGCGGCAGAAACTAAAGCTTTAATCAAAACTAACCTTGGCGATATTACGATTGAGCTATATCCAGCGCAAGCCCCCGTGTCTGTGGCTAACTTTATCAGTTATGTTAAAAGTGATTTTTATAGCGGCATTATTTTTCACCGCGTGATCCCAGGATTTATGGCGCAAACTGGTGGTTTTAATGAAAATCTTGAAAAGCAGGTAACAAAAAAACCAGTTGTTAATGAAGCGAATAATGGCTTGAGTAATGAGCGTGGCACACTGTCACTGGCGCGAACCAATAACCCCAACTCAGCTACATCGCAGTTTTTCATTAATCTAAAAGACAATAATTTCTTAGATCGCTCGGGTTCAAGTCCGTCGCAAGCGGGTTATGCTGTATTTGGCCGAGTGACAAAAGGGATGGATGTTGTTGATCAGATGGCAAAACAACCAACAGGTAAAAAGAAGTATTACAGTGATGTACCATTAACTAACATTGTGATTGAAAGCATCACTATGCTGAAATAGTCGAGTTTAACGATTATTTCTAATCGGTTACAGTAAGAAAAATAAAGCCTCGCTCGATACTTGTGATAAGTCATCGAGCGAGGCTTTTGCAATTGTATGCTCACTATAATTAGCGAGTTAAATAATTATTACAATTAACGTGTTAGATAATCATTGATTTGTTGATCATTAAATACATCGTTCAATATCGACGATAATTGCTGAGAAAACTTTGTTTCTAAGTCACTCATTGATGGGCTAAATGCGCCTGTTAAGGTTGATGCACTGCGAAATTGCTTCGTCAGTGTTTGACCTTTATTATCAATTGATACGATCAGCATTAGCGTTGATTCAGCTTGATGCTCAAAACTATCTTGCTGAACATCAATTCTTGCCGTTTGCAGTTCAAGATTAATCGCGATATCTGCTTGTGGTGAGAACACTAAGCCTTGTTGCTCCCATCCCTGTTGTAGTTTCGCCGTTGTAAGGTTAACCAGTGAACTTTGGTTATTAAGCAACTGTGCTGGTTCTCCGACTTTATGGATCGCAATTAAGTAATTCGCATCACGGATGTCTTTACTTGTTATCGAAACCTGAGTACCTGCATATTGCGTTGCTAATGGCGCTGGCTCAGCCGTAATATTAACTTGCTGAGGGGGACTCGCACAGGCGGTTAGTAGTAATAGACTGATATTTAACAGCAGTTTTTTTAGCATATTATTTTTGTGCCTTAATAATAACGAACTTGGCATTTGATGCGACAACTTCATGATTGTCGAATAGGCGGTCAAGTTTGATATGGTAATCAAGATGACGATTACCAACAATATAAAGTGCGCCACCCCAAGCTAATGCGCGGTGAGCATCTTTGAACATTTGCCATGCAATATGATCGGTAATGGCTTTTTCTTGGTGAAATGGAGGGTTACATAACACCAAATCTACACTGTGTGGTTCGTAATCGTAAAGGCAGTTATTCACCAAAAACTCAATGTCCGGTTCGTGATTGGCGATATTAGCCGCGGCATTTTCTTTCGCTGATGCAATTGCCATGAATGACTCATCGACAAAAGTGATTTTAGCTTGTGGGTTTAAGCGTGCGGCAGTAATACCGATAATACCGTTACCACAGCCAAGATCGATAATATGCTGGTATTCACCTTTTGGTAAATGCTGCATGAAGAAGTTGCCGCCAATATCTAAATTGTTACGTGAAAATACATTGGCATGATTAGATAAAGAGATATTTGTTTTCGCTACATCCCAAGCTACTGGCGCTGGGATCTCTAATGCTTTCGTTTCTGTGATAGTCGAGAAGATCAAACGTGATTTTTTCTTCGCTAATGATGTTTTAGTTTCGCCGAGGTACTTTTCAAATAACGCTAAGGTAGAATTATGAATATCTTTCGCTTTTGCACCCGCAATGATCTTTGTGTTAGGAGTAACAACATGGCTAAGCATTGCCAGTTGATGTTCTAATAAAGATAATGTACGTGGGATCTTAATTAATACTAAATCAATATTTTTCGGTAACGCCGCAAGACAGTCTTGGACTTTTACTTGTTCTGTGCTTAACTCATTTTCATCTAGATTTTGCGCGATTGCCGCATGGCTGATCCACGAATCACTTACTGTCGTTACATTGTGTTGATTATACGCACAGGTTAATGCACCAAAACTATCATTGAAGATAAGTATTGAAGATTGTTCAGCAAGCGTTAAATCTGCAACAGTATTAAGAATATACTCATCAGCAGAGTCCCAAGCTTGCAGTTGCTCAACGCTACGTTTAGGGTAGCGGTACAAAGATAATTCGATACTTTCAAGAGATAGTTCAGTGTTCATAATATGATCCAGTTAAGGTTGATCGTGCATTTTACACTGTTATTTTACTAAATATATAAAGAAGAGGTTTTTAAATGTCATTAGGTAACGATATTAAACAGCAGTTATTGGCGAACTTTGATATTCAGCATTTAGAGGTGGTTTGTGATAGTCATAAACACAATGTGCCACCGGGCACTGAAATCCATTTTTCGGTGGTGGTCGTTGCGACGGAATTTGAAGGGAAAATGTTGATTGCACGTCATCGGATGGTTAACAGTGCGTTGGTTGCTCAATTTGAAGCGGGGATTCACGCATTATCAATTCATGCCTATACCCCTGAACAATGGGCTAAAAAAAATGATCAAGATCAAAAAATGCCCGAGTCTCCAGACTGTTTAGGCTAATTATCCGTAAATTTAAATAAATGATTAATTATATGTTACATACTGTGAGTCCATGTTAATTCTCGAAGCTGTTTTTTCAATTAATCGATCTATCATTAAATATGATTAAAATGAGCTTAATAAAATATTTTTTTTTACTTTATTAAGTGGTTTATGTATTTTTATATGGTTTAAGCTTTTGTTTTTAATCTTTTATTTATGGTTTAGTTACGCTTTAATAAGTTTGCTTTATAAGTACTCGTTACATGATGAAGTGCGAGCAATCATATTAAATTAGTGCTAGAATAAGCCAAAATTTTTTGTTAACTAAGACGTACCGCCTTGTGAGTACCTACTTGTGGGTTGTTTTAGGCGTGCCGTTTTTTGTTGATAAAAGTGTTCTTTATCTTCCTAAAAAAAGTAGTGCATGTGAGTATGATTACGATAAAAAAAGGACTGGATCTACCTATCGCAGGTAAACCTGAGCAAGTGATTCATGATGGCCCTGCCATCAAACGAGTTGCTGTTCTAGGTGAAGAGTATATTGGAATGCGCCCAACAATGAGTATTAAAGTTGGTGATCGTGTTAAGAAAGGTCAGGTTCTTTTTGAAGACAAAAAGACACCGGGCGTAAAATATACAGCCTTCGCTGCAGGAACAATTGCTGAAGTTAACCGTGGCGCTAAGCGGGTCTTACAATCGGTAGTGATTGACGTTGACGGTAACGAGAGTGAGAAATTCGCTCAGTTCAAATCAGCTGAAATTGCTAATCTTGACCGCGATGTAGTGGTTAACAATCTTGTAGACTCAGGCTTATGGACTGCATTACGCACTCGTCCATTTAGCCGTGTTCCTGCAATTGATAGTAATGCATCAGCAATTTTCGTTACAGCTATGGATACTAACCCATTAGCTGCAGATGCTGCATTAATTATCAATCAAAACAGCGATGCATTTGTTGATGGTTTAAATGTTATTTCACTTTTAACAAGCGGTAAAGTTTACGTTTGTAAAGCGGAAGGTACATTACCTAAATCAACAGCATCAAATGTTGAAGAGCAAGCATTTGCTGGCCCTCATCCTGCTGGTCTTGCTGGTACACATATCCACTTATTAGAATCAGCTGGTACGAACCGTACTGTTTGGTCTATTGGCTATCAGGATGTTATCGCTTTTGGTAAGTTATTCACTACTGGTGAACTACATACTGACCGTGTTATTTCACTCGCAGGCCCTGCTGTGAAAAATCCACGTTTAATTAGCACTCGTCTAGGCGCATCAATTACAGAATTAACTGCAAGTGAACTTAATGCTGGTGAAAATCGCATTATTTCAGGTTCTGTATTATCTGGTGTTAAGTCTGAAGGTGTACATGCTTATCTTGGCCGTTACCACAGCCAAATC
Organism: Moritella sp. 5; assembly: GCF_018219455.1. Lineage (NCBI taxonomy): Bacteria > Pseudomonadati > Pseudomonadota > Gammaproteobacteria > Alteromonadales > Moritellaceae > Moritella > Moritella sp. 5. Next base: position 4,286,788 of record NZ_CP056122.1, on the reverse strand, counting down.
AGTGTACTAGCTGAAGGCCGTGAGAAAGAGTTTATCGGGTACATGAAACCTGGTAGCGACAAATTCTCTGTCGCTAACGTATTTACTTCTGCATTCAACCGCGCACGTCAATTCAACTTTACTACAACCACTGGTGGTAGTGATCGTGCAATGATGCCTATTGGTAACTATGAGCGCGTTATGCCATTAGATATCTTACCAACTATGTTACTGCGTTCATTAGTAACGGGTGATACAGATGAAGCGGTTACGTTAGGTTGTCTTGAATTAGACGAAGAAGATTTAGCGTTATGTACTTTCTCTTGCCCTGGTAAGTACGACTTTGGTCCAATTCTACGTGATTGTCTAACGACAATTGAGAAGGAAGGTTAAGCATGGGTCTTAAGAATTATATCGAAGGGATTGAACATCACTTCGAACCAGGTGGTAAACACGAGAAGTGGTTTGCCCTGTATGAAGCAATTGCAACAGGCCTATTTACACCTGGCTTTGTGACAAAAGGTAAAACACACGTACGTGATAACATCGATTTAAAACGTATCATGATTATGGTGTGGATGTGTACTTTCCCAATGATTTTCTGGGGTATGTACAACATTGGTGCTCAAGCAAATACGGCTATCGCAACAGGTGCTGGTATTGCATTTGACGATTGGCATGTTGCGCTACTGAGTGCGCTTGGCGTTACTATGGGTGAGGGTGCTGGCATCTTTGCAAACATGGTGTACGGTGCAGTTTATTTCCTCCCTATTTACGCGACAGTGTTTATAGTGGGCGGTTTCTGGGAAGTTTTATTTGCAGCAGTGCGTAAGCATGAAGTAAATGAAGGTTTCTTCGTAACATCTATCCTATTTGCACTTATCCTGCCTGCTAATATTCCATTATGGCAAGCGGCTATCGGTATTACTTTCGGTGTTGTCATCGCGAAAGAAGTATTCGGTGGTACAGGTAAGAACTTCTTAAACCCTGCATTAGCAGGTCGTGCGTTCTTATTCTTCGCATACCCATCTGACATTTCAGGTGATGCTGTTTGGACTGCTGTTGATGGTTTCTCTGGTGCTACAGCGCTAAGCTCTGCAGCTGCTGGCGGTCTTGAAGGTTTAACAAGTTCACTGACTTGGGCGGATGCATTCATTGGTAACATGCAAGGTTCTACGGGTGAAGTATCTACATTACTAATCCTATTAGGCGGCGGTGTTTTATTGTTTGCTCGTATCGCATCGTGGAGAATTGTTGCTGGTGTAATGGTTGGTATGGTAGCGACAAGCTTACTATTCAACATGATTGGTTCTGACACTAATCCTATGTTCGAAGTACCATTCTACTGGCATTTAGTACTGGGTGGTTTCGCATTCGGTATGATGTTCATGGCGACTGATCCTGTATCTGCATCATTTACTGATAACGGTAAATGGGCTTACGGTATCCTTATCGGTCTAATGGTTGTACTGATTCGTGTAGTTAACCCTGCATTCCCAGAGGGTATGATGCTAGCAATCTTATTTGCTAACTTATTCGCACCTCTATTTGATCACTTTGTTGTTCAAGCTAACATTAAACGGAGACTTGCACGCAATGGCTAGTAAAGAAACTCCAATGAAAACTATCACAATCGTTGCGGCGCTGTGTTTAGTATGTTCAATCATCGTATCTGGTGCAGCTGTAGGCTTACGTGATGCTCAAAATGCTAACAAAGCATTAGACAAGCAAACTAACCTACTTTCTGTTGCTGGAAAGTTAAAAGCAAATGCGAATGTTGGCGAAATTTACGCTGAATTTGTTGAAGCTAAATTTGTTGATTTAAGTACGGGTGAGTATGTTGAAGAAAATGCAGCGACATTTGATCAACTTAAAAACGTAAAAGACCTAGCGAAAAGTACTGACCTAAAAGGTAAAGATGTTGCTGGTATCAAACGACGTTCAAATGTTGCTGATGTTTATCTTGTAAAAGATGCGCAAGGTAACGTTGAATCTTACGTTCTGCCTGTATACGGTCGTGGTCTATGGTCAACTATGTATGCATTCGTTGCAATCGACAAAGATGGCAAAACAGTGAAACGCATTCAGTACTATGACCAAGGTGAAACTCCGGGTCTAGGTGGTGAAGTGTTAAACCCACTGTGGACAGCTAAATGGGAAGGCAAACAACTATTCAATGCGAATGGTGATGTTGCAATCCGTGTCGTGAAAGGTGGCGGTCAAGATAAGACTCCTTCAGGTATTGATGGTCTATCTGGCGCGACGCTAACTAGCCAAGGTGTTGAAAATACATTCCAGTTCTGGATTGGTGAAAACGGTTTTGGTCCTTTCTTGAAGAAATTGCAAAACGGAGGCTTAAACAATGGCTAAGTCTGACTTAAGAGAAGTAGTTACTTCCCCTATTGTTACTAACAACCCAATTGCATTACAAATCCTAGGTGTTTGTTCTGCTCTGGCTGTAACAACTAAGATGGAAACAGCGTTTGTAATGACAATCGCGGTAATGTTAGTAACAGCCTTTTCAAGTTTCTTTATCTCATTAGTACGTAACGTTATTCCTAATAGTGTTCGTATTATTGCGCAAATGGCAATCATTGCATCATTGGTAATCGTTGTTGACCAAACGCTTAAAGCGGTAGCATTCCAGTTATCAAAAGAGCTTTCTGTATTCGTTGGTCTTATCATTACAAACTGTATCGTAATGGGTCGTGCTGAAGCATACGCAATGAAGAGCAAGCCAATTCCAAGTTTCTTAGATGGTATCGGTAACGGTTTAGGTTACGGTGCTATCTTACTTGCTGTTGCGACAGTACGTGAAATCTTTGGTTCTGGTACTTGGTTTGGTATTGAAATCTTACCACTAATCCAAAACGGTGGTTGGTACCAATCAAATGGCCTATTACTACTTCCGCCAAGTGCATTCTTCATCATTGGTTTATTGATTTGGGGTCTACGTACGTGGAAACCAGAGCAAGTTGAGCCAAAGGGGTAAACAATGGAACATTATATTAGTTTATTCGTTCGTGCTATTTTCATTGAAAACTTAGCATTATCATTCTTCTTAGGCATGTGTACATTCCTTGCGGTATCTAAGAAAGTGACAACAGCGATCGGTCTTGGTGTAGCTGTAACAGCTGTACTTACCATTTCAATCCCTGTTAACCAAGTTATCTATAGCGGCGTACTTGCACCAGGTGCTCTTGCATGGGCTGGTTTCCCTGAAGCTGATTTAAGCTTCTTGGGTTTCATCACGTTCATTGGTGTAATTGCTGCACTAGTACAAATCTTAGAGATGGTGTTAGACAAGTTCTTACCAGCTCTATATAACGCACTGGGTATTTTCCTACCGTTGATCACAGTAAACTGTGCAATTTTCGGTGGTGTATCTTTCATGGTACAACGTGACTACAACTTCACTGAATCAGTAGTATATGGTTTTGGTAGTGGTCTAGGTTGGATGTTAGCTATCGTTGCGATGGCCGGTATTCGTGAGAAAATGAAATATTCAGATGTGCCAGATGGACTACGTGGTTTAGGGATTACCTTTATTACAGCAGGTCTTATGGCGCTAGGTTTCATGTCATTTTCTGGTATTCAGTTATAACAAACAGCTGGCTTCGGTCAGCATGTTTCAAGAGCAAAGGATAAGTCGATGGAAATCATTCTCGGCGTAGTCATGTTCACGATTATCGTTTTAGCACTAGTAACAGTTATTCTGTTTGCTAAGTCTAAATTGGTAAGTGAAGGTGATATTACAATTAGTATTAACGGTGACGCTGAAAAATCAGTGGTAGCTGGAGCGGGTGGTAAATTACTCGGAGCACTTGCAGGTAGTGGTATTTTTGTATCATCAGCTTGTGGTGGCGGTGGTACATGTGGCCAATGTCGTGTGACAATTAAATCAGGTGGAGGTGACATTCTTCCAACTGAACTTGATCACATATCTAAAGGTGAAGCACGTGCAGGCGAGCGTTTAGCATGTCAAGTTAGCGTAAAAGTTGACATGGACATCGAGCTACCTGAAGAAATCTTTGGTGTTAAAAAATGGGAATGTGAAGTTATCTCTAACGATAACAAAGCAACGTTCATTAAAGAGCTTAAAATGGCTATTCCAAACGGTGAAGCGGTTCCTTTCCGCGCCGGTGGTTATATCCAAATTGAAGCGCCTGCTCACCATGTTAAATATTCAGATTATGATATTCCTGAAGAGTATCGTGGTGACTGGAAACACTTTGGTTTCTTTGATATTGAATCTAAAGTTGATGAAGAGACAATTCGTGCTTACTCTATGGCTAACGCGCCAGAAGAAGCAGGTATTATTATGCTTAACGTGCGTATTGCTACGCCTCCGCCGCGTAATCTTTCTTTACCAGCGGGTAAGATGTCTTCGTACATCTTTAGCTTAAAAGCTGGCGATAAAGTAACTATCTCAGGTCCATTTGGTGAGTTCTTCGCAAAAGAAACTGACAATGAAATGGTATTTGTTGGTGGTGGTGCTGGTATGGCGCCTATGCGTTCACACATCTTCGATCAACTTAACCGTCTGAATACAGACCGTAAAGTTTCATTCTGGTATGGTGCTCGTTCTAAGCGTGAAATGTTCTATGTAGAAGATTTCGATATGCTTGCTAAAGAAAACGAAAACTTTGAATGGCATGTTGCATTAAGTGATCCACAACCAGAAGATAACTGGGAAGGTTACACTGGCTTCATCCATAACGTGATCCTTGAGAATTACCTTGCGAATCACGAAGCGCCAGAAGATTGTGAGTACTACATGTGTGGTCCACCAATGATGAATGCTGCTGTTATCGGTATGCTAAAAGATCTTGGTGTTGAAGATGAAAACATCTTACTCGATGACTTTGGTTAATAGTTTTTGATTCAATTCAAATCGATGTATCGATGGCTAGCTCTGATGGGGCTAGCCATTTTCATTCTTGGTTGTAGTGAGCAAAAAAGTACAGAAGAAGTGCTTTTCTCTGGTCCTACTATGGGTACAACTTATCACATGAAAGTAGTGGGTTTCCCACTGTCTGAACAAGATAAGAAAAATATCCAAGTCGAGATTGATAAACGTTTAGAATTAGTTAACGATCAGATGTCGACTTATCGCCCTAATTCAGAGTTATCGCGCTTTAATCAAAGCGTTGCAGTTACTGGTTTTGAAGTATCACGTGATACAGCAAAAGTAGTGCTAGAAGCTCTTCGTTTAAATAAATTGACGAATGGTGCATTAGATGTAACCGTTGGTCCTTTGGTTAATCTGTGGGGATTTGGCCCAGATAATAAACCGGAACAAATACCGTCACAGCAACAGTTAGATATTGTTAAGCAACGTATTGGTATTCAGCATTTAGCTGCGACAGAAACAACTTTAAGTAAAGATATTGACGGTTTATACGTTGATTTGTCTTCAATTGCTAAAGGTTATGGCGTCGATGTTATTGCTGAATATTTTACTTCATTAGGGATTGAAAACTACCTAGTCGAAGTGGGCGGTGAACTGCGTATTAATGGTGTGAATGCACGCGGTATTGATTGGCAAGTTGCGGTTGAGAAACCGACAGGTGCTGGTCAAAGTGTGCAAGAAGTAATTGCTGTTGGTAACAATGCAATTGCTACATCAGGTGATTACCGTAATTATTACGAGCTTAATGGTGAGCGTTTTGCGCATACAATTGATCCAATAAGCGGTAAACCGATTAAACATAAGCTGGTTTCTGTGACTGTTATCCATACTTCATCAATGACAGCTGATGCACTTGCAACTGCACTAATGGTGATGGGTGAGAAAGACGGTCTTGAGTTTGCCAAACAGCAAGGTTTAGCTGTATTGATGATCTCAAAGTCAGATTCAGGTTATAATGAAGTGTATACCAAACAGTTCGAACCTTATTTAAAGTAGAGGCTAATATGGCTTATTTTGCTGCGACATTTGTTATGTTTGCGTTAGTTATTGCCGGTATGTCGATTGGTTATATCGTGCAAAAGAAATCAATCACAGGTAGCTGTGGCGGTATTAGTAACTTAGGCATGGAAAAGGCGTGTGATTGCCCAGATCCTTGTGATAAGCGTAAAGCTAAAATGGCAAAAGAAGAAGCTAAACAAAAGATGTTAAACGAGAATCGTATCATCTAGTTTATGCCAAGCACCTAGCTATAAAGTGCAATACGTACTTTATAGCTTTTTCTTCTAATTATTTCATTCAAATCTCTAAACCATCGATATTACTTTCTTGTTAATACCTTCCTTGTTAATACCTTCCTAAAGACGCTGATTATCTAATTCAATATTATTTACACATTCCGGTACTCATTAATGGGTATTAACCTTGTGGTTGATATGGATCAAATATGTATTTTTTTTAATGTGGCAAAGTATACCTAAGTTAAGGTTTTGTTACTAAATGATGCAAAAGAACATCAAGTGTAATGAAACTGTATTTGAAATGAAAAACATACCCGAATTGATGGAGCCTACATGAACAAGAAAATATTATCAGGATTAATTACCGCATCTCTATTATCAGCAACGCTTGCAGCCCCAGCTTTTGCTCATCAGCAAGGGGATATTATTGTTCGTGCGGGCGCCATCGTTGTAGCACCAAATGAGTCAAGTGATGATGTACTTGGTTTAGGTGAATTTAAAGTGAGTGATAATACTCAGCTAGGACTTAACTTCACTTATATGGCAACAGATAATATTGGTATTGAACTGGTTGCAGCTAGCCCGTTCACCCATGAGGTTGCATTAGAGGGAGTCGGTGTTATTGCTGAAGTTAAACAATTACCACCAACGCTACTGGGACAGTATTACTTTGGTGATGCGAGCTCTAAGTTCCGCCCTTATATTGGTGCCGGTATTAATTTTACGGTGTTCTTTGATACTGAGTTTAACGACACGGGGACTGGTGCTGGTCTATCTGATTTGGATCTAAGTAATTCGGTTGGCTTAGCCGCACAAGCTGGTATTGATTATAAAATTAATGATAAGTGGTTAGTAAATGCCTCAGTCATGTATGCGGATATTAATACGGATGTAACCTTCAAAGCGGGTGGTGTTGATAAAAAAATCAAAACAGACATCGATCCATTGGTATACATGGTTAGCGTAGGTTATGTATTTTAATTAGCTTTACAGCTTTAATTCTCTAGATATAACAAGGTGCATCAGCATCTTGTTTTGTTTGTGGCTCAATATAATGTCCTATCGTTACACCTTCCTTGTTCAATTATTTCCTCCTGTCTTAATCCGTTTTTATACAGTTCTGTTTTTGATTATGCATGTTTCGGCTGTGTCATTTAAGCCGTAGATTACAATCCCTTACACAGCAGCCGTAATAGACAACGTATGCTATTAGTACTCTTATCGCTAAATTTGCTACCTCGGGCTATGCGATTACTGGCGTTTTCGGTGATGGATGAGATGTAAAATTAATACGGCAGACGATTTTCTGTTTGATTAAGACAAATAATAAAAGCAATTTCGAGTGTGAAACGTCAATAAATTCCGAGAAGATATTTAGGCTTTCATTAATTCGACATATTAGAGAATAAAGTTATGCTTGGTAGAAAAAATGCAAGAAATAGAAATGCAGTACTGGCAAATGCAGGGATTGCGAGCGTCGGAGCCACTGCGACAAGCGCTACGAGTAATGCTGCAGCATTAAGTGCTAATCAGAATCCACCTCCGAGCACAAAGGCTCAAAAGGCTTTAGATCGTGTAAAGTCATTAGGGCCCTTAGCTATCGACCGGCGTGGTGATATAGCTGGTTGGATAGGGGATTCAGCAGATGGTTTTAATGATCTTGCTAAACATATTCGGGATGGAGAGAGTGCGTATACAGGTGGAGGAGCTTTGGAAGCTTCAGCTTCTACTATTTTAGGCCCGCTAATGTTAGTTCATGACACTCTTACTAATATTTATGAATGGAAAACAAACTTCAGAAATGGCACACAACTTACAGCTAACCCACGACTTTCTCCGGCTGATGCAATTTTATATTCGAATACTAAGACTACCGCATATTTTAAGAAGCGGATGGTGAAGAAAATATGCGGTGATTCGGTTTCGTTTAGTGGTGGTATGCTTAGTGCTGTTACTCATGTGAATGTGCTAGGTGCAACTCGTCATGGACGTTCTGATGCTAAGACTATCGCACATCTTGTGAGACTTAATAAATTACTTAGTCAGTATAAAGGTAAAGGCCAACATTTGAGTGAAGTATGTGATCTTTGCAAGGTCATTATTGATGCTAAAAAACTTAAACTCGAATCGCAGTCGGCCGCGCTGGTAGCTGATCTTATCCCTGGTAGTGTCGCAGGAGGTGCCACTGCCGCAGTTAGTTTTATACATGGGCAGACAATGGCTAGTCGATTATCAAAAATGGCTTTTGATATTGAAGAGACGGCTCAAAAATTACATCATCGCGCGTTTTATGAAATGAACGCTAGTTCATCGAAAGTATATGAGCCTGAGACTCCAGCTCTGGATATGGTACGTGAGTTATTTTCCCAAGTTGGAAGAATAGAAAAGGAAAGAGTATTAATTAACTTCTCTGGTCACAAGTTAAAACTGGGCGGAGAGCATCGTCGAGCGGATAAGTTGATGCGTGAACCAGGTGGCTGGCTGACAATTGTAGATAAATTAAATTTGATTTAACTTTATAAAAAACCTTAATTTGTACATGGATGTGCAAATTAAGGATAATATCAACTATAAAGTATCAGCTCAATATATACCCTAATTCACTTCAATTTATTATTTAATTATTTGTTCTCTGCATTAATTTTATTTATAATTAACTGGTCTTTTATACAGTCCTTATTTGTGCTGTGCTACTTAGTTGGTTATGACTCGTTAAGCTTATGAGAAAAATAATTCATATCGATATGGACGCGTATTTCGCCAATGTAGAAATACGTGATAATCCAGCTTACAAAGATATTCCTATTGCGATTGGTGGCATGAGTGATCGTCGTGGCGTGATAGCAACATGCAACTATATTGCGCGCCAATATGGGGTGCGCTCTGCCATGTCCTCTTATAAAGCAATGCAGCTCTGCCCTGATCTAACATTAGTACCGTCACGTATGCAGGTATATAAAGAAGTCTCAGCCCAGCTCCATGAAATATTTTCTCGCTATACCGATCTGATAGAACCGCTATCATTAGATGAAGCTTATTTAGATGTCACGGATTGTGAATTATTTTCTGGTAGTGCCACGTTAATTGCCGAAGATATTCGTAAAAGCATTGAGTCAGAGTTAGCACTTACTGCGTCTGCAGGTGTTGCACCTGTTAAGTTTTTGGCTAAAGTAGCATCCGATATTAACAAGCCTAATGGTCTCTTTGTTATTACGCCTTCACAAGTAAAATCCTTTGTCGCAGATTTACCACTGAATAAGATCCCTGGTGTGGGAAAGGTCACTTGGCAAAAGCTTAATCGTGTTGGTTTATATACTTGCGCTGATGTGCTTAAATTCCCACCCGAAGACATAATTGAGAGTTTTGGAAAGCTAGGCCATAGTTTATTGGAACGCTGTCAGGGCATTGATAATCGGCCTGTTTGTAATGAACGTCATCGTAAGTCGGTGGGGGTTGAGATTACTCTACCTGAAGATATTGTCACGCTAGAACAGTGCATGGTGTTATTTCCTCAGCTATATCAAACCTTGTTGCAGCGCCTAGAAAAAGCCTCTCCTGAAATGCGGATCACTAAGCAAGGCGTTAAGCTTAAGTTTAATGATTTTACGCTAACCAGTACAGAGCAAAGTATTACCAACCTCGATGAGTATCTCTTTACTGATTTGTTTGCCCAAGCATTAACAAAGCAAGAACAGCGTGGAATTCGTTTAATTGGTTTATATGTCGGCCTTGCCGGCGACAACGACAGTGAACAATATAACCTACTGTTTTAGCTGTGCTTTCACTTCATGTAATAATTTTATTTATCTTTCTATAATTTATCTGTCACCTTTCTATATTCCTAAAAGTTATTAAAAATCAGTTTATGTTCTTTGGCGGTTATAAGTAAAAGGGCTATATTGATCCAAACGATATGAAATTATCCAATTTGGTCTGATGGAGTAGAAGATGAATCAACAGAGGTTGACCCACCTTAAACAGCTGGAAGCTGAAAGTATCCACATAATCAGGGAAGTTGCGGCAGAGTTTGATAATCCGGTAATGATGTATTCAATCGGTAAAGACTCGTCTGTGATGCTACACCTAGCTCGTAAGGCTTTTTACCCAGGTAAAATCCCATTTCCATTATTGCATGTTGATACTAACTGGAAGTTTCGCGAAATGATTGAGTTTCGTGACAAGACGGTTGCGAAATACGGTTTTGATCTGTTAGTACACAAAAATCCTGAAGGGATTGCAATGGGCTGTAGTCCCTTTGATCACGGCAGCTCAAAGCACACCGATATAATGAAAACCCAAGGTCTTAAACAGGCGCTGGACAAATACGGTTTTGATGCGGCATTTGGCGGCGCACGACGTGATGAAGAAAAATCACGTGCTAAAGAACGTGTTTATTCATTCCGTGATAAGAACCATCGTTGGGACCCGAAAAACCAACGCCCGGAATTGTGGCGCACTTACAACGGTCAGGTAAACAAAGGTGAAAGCATTCGTGTTTTCCCATTATCGAACTGGACCGAACTGGATATTTGGCAATATATCTACCAAGAACAAATTGAAATTGTACCACTTTATCTTGCTGCAAAACGTCCTGTTGTTGAACGTGATGGTGCGTTGATCATGGTTGATGATGATCGTATGAAGTTACGAGAAGGTGAGCAGATCGAAGAAAAAATGGTTCGTTTTAGAACTCTTGGTTGTTACCCATTAACAGGTGCTGTGGAATCTGAAGCATTAACATTGCCTGAAATTATTGAAGAAATGTTACTGGCGACAAGCAGTGAACGACAAGGACGTATGATTGACCATGATTCTTCAGCTTCAATGGAGCAGAAGAAACGTCAAGGTTATTTCTAGGTAGGAGCAGGGTAGATGAACACTCAAATAGCAAATGAATTAGCACAAACAGACATTGAAACCTACTTACATCAACAGCAGCATAAAAGCCTATTGCGTTTTTTAACCTGTGGTAGCGTTGATGATGGTAAAAGTAGCCTTATTGGTCGCTTATTGCATGACTCACATCAGATCTATGAAGATCAACTTGCTGCATTGCATGTTGATAGCCAAAAGTCAGGTACAACAGGTGAAGCGGTTGATTTAGCATTATTAGTTGATGGACTTGCTGCTGAGCGTGAGCAGGGAATTACGATTGATGTGGCATACCGCTATTTCTCTACATCAACACGCAAATTTATTATTGCTGATACACCGGGACATGAAGAATATACCCGTAATATGGCTACAGGTGCTTCAACGTGTGATCTTGCGGTTATCTTAATCGATGCACGTAAAGGAGTATTAACGCAAACTAAACGTCATTCGTATATTGCGTCATTACTGGGTATTAAACATTTTGTTGTGGCTGTAAATAAAATGGATCTCGTTGATTTCTCTGAACAGCGTTTTGAAGAAATTAAAGAAGAATACTTAGGTTTTACCGAAAAGCTTAATGACATTACCATTGAATTCACGCCATTATCAGCATTACTCGGTGATAACGTTGTAGAGCGATCGACGCAAACACCTTGGTTTAAAGGTCGTACATTATTGGAGTGTTTAGAGGCTGTTGATACATCCGATGAGGCTCTTGATAAACCATTCCGTTTACCTGTGCAATATGTGAATCGTCCTAATCTCGATTTCCGCGGTTTCGCTGGTACTATCGCTGCAGGTCAAATTAGTGTCGGTGATGAAGTGGTTGCGTTGCCATCAGGTAAATCAAGTACGGTTAAGTCGATCGTTACTTTTGATGGTGAGCTAGCCTCTGCGCATCAAGATCAAGCGATTACATTAACGCTTACTGACGAAATCGATGTGAGTCGTGGTGATATTCTTGTTGCTGTTACTGACCAACCTAAATTATCAGATTCGTTATTGGCAAATATTGTGTGGATGTCAGACCAAGAATTACAAATCGGTCGTCAATATGATATTAAACTGGCAAGTAAAAAAACTACTGGTCAGTTCAATTTGATCCGTAATAAGGTTGATGTGAATAGCATGGTAGAATCTGCGGCGAGCACATTAGCACTGAATGAAATCGGTTTATGTGAATTAACGTTGACGGAATCGGTACCGGCCGATAATTATAAAGATGTAGCCGATACTGGCAGCTTTATTGTTATTGACCGTTTGACTAATGTGACTGTTGGTGCCGGTATGATTGAGCAAGTACTTGATGTGGCAGTGAGTACTAACTCCGATGAGTTTAGTGACTTTGAAGTTGAGTTGAATGCATTAGTGCGTAAGCACTTCCCGAAATGGCAAGCTATCGATATTAGCAAGCTGTAGGATGTTGTTATGAATGTGATACAGGGAAGCATTTTAGTCTCACTAGTGATCTTTATTGGTTTACTTATCTCAGGTAAGTTTCGACCATCGAGTTTATTTGGTGGGATGGTTATTTTAGCTTACTTGTCTGGCTTTATTGAAATGCCACAAGTCATGGCTGGATTTACCAATCCTTCTCTTATCACATTAATTTTATTATTGCTTATTTCGATTACGATTGAAAAAACGCGTCTAATTAGCTGGATAGGACGGCAGTTATCCACGGGCCGTTTTACGGTTGTGGTGGCTAAACTCGGTATTTCTACCGCTTTACTCTCTTCTTTTACCAATAATACCGCTGTTGTTGCGTCGTTAATTGGTGCAGTGAAGCGTAACAATACCCATGCACCCACGAAATTACTTATTCCACTTTCCTATGCTGCGATCTTTGGTGGCACACTGACGCTAATTGGTACATCGACAAATCTGATTGTGAATAGTTTTGTGGTTGATGCAGGGCTTCCCTCATTGGGTTTTTTTGAATTTTCGATTATCGGTTTAGCTGGTTTTGCTGCAGGCATGGTCGTATTAATTACCATGAGTCATCGGTTACCCGACCATACCCAAGATGAGAGTGAAGAGTTAGTTTATTTTTTAGAAGCACGTGTAAAACCTAATTCAAATCTGGTTGGAAAAACCATTGCTGAAAACAATCTACGTGCGCTAAAACAGTTATACCTTGCCGAAATACAACGAAATGGCGACGTGATTTGTCCCGTCTGCCCAGACGAAGTATTACAAGCGAATGATCAACTTCTGTTTTGTGGTGACGTTGATTCTGTCGGAGTACTGCAAGATATTAAAGGGCTGAAGTTATTTGGTCAAGGTGAACTGAATGGTCAACATCTTGTTGAAGTGATCGTCAGTCATTCTTCAAAATTAAATGGCTTAACCTTAAAAGAAAGTAAATTCAGAGAACATTTTGATTCTGTGGTAGTAGCTATTCGCCGTGGGCATAGTCCTTTACGCGGAGGCTTAGGTAATGTGCGTTTACGTGCTGGCGATACCTTATTATTAGCACCGGGAGCCGAGTTTAAAAACAGTAAAGATTTGAGTCGTGATTTTGTCGTTGTCAGTGGTTTAGATGCTGCCACACGTTTAAGTGATAAACGTAGTATTGGCGTATTAGCTGGATTTGTTGTCACGATTGCTTTAGCACTAACGGGCACATTACCGTTATTAAAAGGTTTAGTTATATTCGTATTACTGCTTTGCATGAGTGGTACTTTATCCTTACAAGAGATCCGTAGACGTTTGCCCCTTGATCTTTGGATTGTCGTAGGTAGTGCATTAGCGCTATCGAACATGCTACAAACCAGTGGTGTTTCAGACTTATTAGCGGGATCTTTAATACAGGCTTTTAATGGCTGGGGGGTATTGGCTGCGTTTATTGCTACTTATTTTGCAACATTATTATTAAGTGAATTAATCACCAATAATGCCGCTGCTGCATTGGCATTCCCAATTGCATTTAGCTTGGCACAAAGTTATGGGGTGAGTGAATTACCTTTCATCATGGCGGTTATCTTTGGTGCTAGTGCCAGCTTTATTTCGCCTTACGGTTATCAAACCAATCTAATGGTTTATAGTGCAGGAAATTATGCGCTATCTGACTACCTTAAACTCGGTGTTCCGACATCGATTGCTTATTCCTCTATGGTATTAGTAATGATTCCATATGTATTCCCATTTTATTTGTGAGCATGTAATGACAAGAATTATTAATGAAAGTAATGCTGATACAGCAGCGACTGAAAACATCGTGTGGCATAAACATACTGTAGATAAAGCAGCAAGAGCAGCGAATAAACAACAGCAACCCTGTGTATTGTGGTTTACGGGCTTAAGTGGCTCTGGCAAGTCGACTGTGGCGGGCGCATTAGAGAATGAATTACATAAAGCGGGTTATCATACGTACTTGTTAGACGGCGATAATGTGCGTTTTGGTTTATGTGGCGATCTGGGGTTTAGCGATGATGACCGTAAAGAAAATATTCGCAGAGTGGGAGAAGTGGCGAAGTTAATGGTTGATGCAGGTGTTATTGTATTAACTGCCTTTATTTCCCCACACCGTCAAGAGCGTGATTTAGTTCGTTCATTATTGGGTGACAGTGAGTTTATCGAAATACATGTCGATGCGGACCTTACGGTTTGTGAGCAGCGTGATCCGAAGGGACTTTATAAAAAAGCGCGGGCAGGTGAGATCAAGAATTTTACCGGTATTGATTCTGTTTATGAAGCACCAAGTAAACCAGAACTGTACTTAGATAATGGGAATAATCCAGTATCAACCTCAGTTCAACAGATAGTGACTTATCTTTCACAGCAAGGTCATATTAAGTAATTTTTTATAAGTAATAGTTTATAAAAAAATCGTTTGTCAGTAAGGGAGTCGTAGCGAATAAATGGATAGTTCAATAGAGAGTTCAATCGATCATTTAGTCAGTCAGGTTAATGATATTGCTGTTGCAGCGGGACAAGAGATATTAACGATTTATCAGCGCGATTTTAAGGTTGATACCAAAGATGATAACTCACCAGTGACAGAAGCCGATATTGCAGCGAATGACATTATTGTTGCTAGCTTACTCACTATCACACCTGATATCCCAATTTTGTCGGAAGAGGGTGCAAATATCCCTTGGGATGAGCGAAAGCAATGGCAAACATTTTGGCTTGTTGATCCGCTCGATGGCACTAAAGAGTTTATTAAACGTAATGGTGAGTTTACCGTTAATATCGCCTTGATCCACAATCAGCAACCTATATTAGGTGTTGTCTATGCACCTGTATTAGATAAGCTCTATTATACGAATACTGACGGCGCTTTTTTATTACATGGTGGCGAAACCGTTAAGTTAGCTGCATTACCAGTTCCTAATAATGAAACTGTTAAAGTGGTCGGTTCCCGTTCTCATGCAAGTCCTGAAATTGCATTGTATTTAGCACGTTATAAAGAAACAGATATTATACCGGTTGGTAGTTCATTGAAGTTTTGTTTGATTGCTGAAGGGAGTGCGCATTGTTATCCACGATTAGGCCCCACTTGTTGGTGGGATACTGGTGCTGGACATGCTGTTGCTTGTGCGGCTGGTGCAAAAGTAGTACAACTTGATGGTTCGCCTTTATTGTATAACCACCAGGAATCAGTATTAAACCCGTTTTTTGTTGTCGCTAAATAGCCTTGTTTAAAAATAAAATGCGTTATGTAAATGATTGGTTAGCTCAGAAAAATATTCATGGTTATTCTCATGAGGGATGAGTTTAGCCAGCTCATCACCAATATGAGTAAAGCGATAATACTTTACTCTTGATGAACTGCTTTTTACTTTTACCGTTAATTTTTCTTCCCCGTAGCTTATCGGTAAGTCTTTATCTCGTGGGAGATTGACCATTTCTAATTCATTGTTATGAATTAATCCCAATTCAGATAAGGTTAAAAAGCTGCTGTAAGGTAGTTTGTGTCGACCTAAGTTAATCGATTTAAATTGCGGCTTATTAAATAATAAGAAACTTTTGTTATTATTTTGGCAGTTAAGAATAATTTTACGGTTAGTGTCATAACCCACTTGAGAACTTAAGTTACAGGCAGACTGAAACATTTGAGCTTCACGTTGGGTCATTTGATTGAGTGTACGTAGTGACTTTACTGAGAAACTGCCGGAATGGCTTAATTCTAACGCAAAAATTTTACCCCATAATGTTTGCATATGAGGCCCTGAAATATCTTTTGCCATTGACATAAAAGCACTGAGCCAGTCTGGGTCAATAACTTCGCTGGTGACATCGTCACAAAAATTATTGGCGCGAACAACAATGCTTTCTAAATTTTGTTGTTGTTTTATTTTTTCTTGATTAAGACGTTGGATTGCTCTGTGTTCAAATGTGGTGTGCTTGTTTACTGTTAACATACCGTCAATGCCTCTATCTTTAGAGACTTTTCTTAATTGTTGAATACTGTTTAAAATATTCGATTCAACTTTATTTATACTGGTATCATTTCCAGACATAGCAAAACCTAGCCGTGTATTCAGATTAAGGGTTATAAGCTTTTATTTATACCTGATATAGGCCTGAATGTATTGTTTTGATATGTAAAATTGCTGGCTAGCGAGGATATTTTTATACTAGTTTATATTTTAAAGTCACTTGGACGAGTACGGTAATAAAAAGTCTACTTCTACTCGTCCTTCGTATGGTATATCTAAAATTTTGAAGGCTATTTAGATACTAATATTATATATAGGCGTTGATAAGACCAATCACAGTATCGATCTCTGTTGGATTCATCTCACCGTCTTTGACATATAAAATCTTGCCTGCTTGATCTAATAAAATGATCGCAGAACTTTTTTCAGTTAGACCCCACTTATTACGAATATCACCGTCTTCATCAAGAACAAAGATTGCATCGGGAAATTCTTCTTTGTTTGATCTCAATTGGCTCGCTACAATCGCGCCAGTACCCCAAATCGCTTCGTCTAAATTCACTAGCGTAGCAGTATTGTATTTCTCGAATGGGAAATCAGATTTTTTCAATGCATCAATCATTGGCTCATTCAAGTCCTTAGCTGATGTGCGTCCTGCAATATGCTGAATTAAAATAACCTTATTATGTAACTCGGCAGTAGACCACTGGCGATATTCGAATTCACCTTCGACTAGAGCTACATAACCTTTATCTTTGATTGTAACTTGGGGAACATTTTCTCCCAACGTGAGGTTATGGCTTAAAGCGACAAAAGAGGCGAGTGATAGCGTAATAGCCGTCAGTATTTTTTTCATTATTTTTATCCTTTTAAATATGAAATTAATGTGAACGTTTAAGCCGATAGTCTATTAACCAGCCATATCGAGTTATATTATTTTCATATGTTATTCTATTTTCAAAGATTTTTGATTACTAAAGTATAAATTTGTGGTCAATATAATGATTCACTAATCAATTCTGTGTCAGACGATAATATTTTATCTAATTTTACTTTTGACCCTAATATGACAGTATATTGATTTTGATTAATTATGATTTGTTGGCCTTTTACGCCGCTTTTACTATCAATGGTTAGCCATACGGGTGACACACTACCAATACTGTCTGATGGATAAAGCATGAAAAGTTCATATTCAGGTGCGAGTTGACTAATCAGTGCCGCTAATAATAGGGCTTTTTCATCACTGTCTGCTTCATTGCTTTTTAAGACACTAATTGGAGAGAAGAAACTATTCTTATGCTCTTCTCTGTCTGGGATAGCATAAACCCAATACTGTGCATTTTTGACCGCTGAGTCAACTGACTGCTGGTTGGCGAGTTGTGTCGCAATATCTTTTAGGTATGCCCTATACTCATAAAACAGTTGAGAGTAATTCGGTCTAACGCAAGGTAAATCTTCATCATCTGGATGCACGCAAGGGGTTATTTTTAAGTGATAAAAGGCATCGTTTTGATATTGATTGTAGGCCTGCCAAAATAATTGTGAGGCATTACTTTCGTCTTTATTGGTAAATGCGTATTGTATGTCTTTTATTTTTTTTTGATCATCTGGCGTGTAAAAATTAATACGGTCGATAGCAAATTCTAGTCTTGGCGTTAAGTAGGTATGAATAGCTTTGATTGGATAACTCAATGAAAAGGACAATTTATAACTGTCTAATAATGATGTCTCAACAATATCGGTATCAAAAAATGATTTTATCTTTAAGCTCTTTCCTTTGCTATCAGTCCACTGCCAATTAATCGAAAATGAATTTATTTCATTGTTCGGTAAGTTGATTAGGGGAGAAGAGGAAAGGTTGTTGCGTTCATCTGTATCACCAGAGATAGAGGCCATTACCGGTACAGAAAGGAAAATTATTATGCTTGTGGTTATAGAGGGCCACAGAGATGCGTTGTTCAATAAAGGGTTGGGCATTTAATGAATCTCTGATGATGAGCTATTCACTAAGCTTGGTAGAAAATGTGATTGATATCAAAAATAATACAGAATAAATTTTGTTACCAACCACACCTTATTATAACTATTTAGACCTGTTATCGCACAGGTCGTTTGCGTAGCCGCTAATTACCAGCCTTTTACGATTGAATTGTTAAATAGTTTTTTAGCTTCGTCATACACTTCTTGAGTTTGGAACGCCGCGATGAATTGTTTTACTTTCTCTGAATCTTTATTGTCGTTACGAGCAACAATTAAATTTACGTATGGAGATTCTTTATTTTCAACGAAGATGCCATCTTTAGTTGGCGATAAACCAATCTTAGTTGCAAATGTGGTGTTGATAACCGCTATTGTTACGTCTTGTAAGTTACGCGCTAATAGCGCAGCCTCTAATTTTATAATCTCAACACCAAATGGATTCGCAGTAATGTCTAATTCTGTAGCTTTAATACCCGCGCCAGCTTTAAGTGCGATGATACCTTGTTGCTCAAGTAATAATAATGAGCGGCCTAGGTTAGTTGGATCATTTGGTACTGCAATTTTATTACCTTCTTTAAGCTCGTCAACACGCTTGATTGATGCTGAGTATGCCGCAATTGGATAAACAAATGTGTTTGCTACTGCTGTAATATCGTAACCACGTTGTTCGATTTGTGCATCTAGATAAGGTTTATGTTGGAAAGCATTTACATCAATACTGCCTTCTTCAAGTGCTCTGTTTGGTGTTACATAATCCGTAAACGTGACTATTTCAATGTCTAGATCGTATTTCTCTTTAGCAATTTTTTTTGCAATCTCAATGACTTCTGCTTCAGGGCCAGCCATTGCGCCCACTTTTAATACTGTTGAGTCTTTGTCGCCACTACATGCACTTAATAACACACTTGATGCAATTGCTGTTACTGATACTAATTTCTTTAGTGAAAATTCCATGATTAATATTTCCTTGAGTTGTTAAAGTTTATTATCTGTGGTCGACTTTACTTATTAAGCGTTCACCGACTGATTGAATAATTTGTACGATGATCACCAGTAAGATTACTGTAATTAGAATAATAGTAGGGTTAAAGCCAATGTAGCCATGCTGAATACCAACATCGCCTAGGCCGCCGCCGCCGACAGTACCCGCCATTGCTGAGTAGTTTACAAGTGTTACTAACGTGATTGTGATGCTATTAATAATTCCTGGCATTGCTTCTGGGATTAACACTTTCATTATAATCTGTAGTGGTGTCGCGCCCATTGTTTGCGCTGCTTCGACTAGCCCTGCTGGCACATCTAATAATGCACCTTCAATTAATCGAGCAATAAAAGGGATTGAAGCAACTGTTAGTGGAACGATCATTGCGCCAGTGCCGATTGATGATCCGACAATTAGACGTGTAAACGGAATGATTGCAACAAGTAAAATAATGAAAGGTACTGAACGACCTACATTTACAATCACACTTAATACATTATTTAATTTTTTGTTTTCTAAAATACCGTTGGTTTTTGTTACATGCAATAGGATCCCTGTTGGCATTCCCAATAAACATGCAATTGCAGCGGCAATACCGACCATCACGAGTGTTTCAATCGTTGCGGTAAAAAGTAAATTAATCATTTGCTCAGTCGACATAACCGATAACCTCTACATTAACTGCGTGTTGTTGGAAAAATGCTTTGGCTGCAAGAGTGTTTTCTTTATTACCAATAAGCTCGGCAAGCATATAACCGAACTTGATGCCGCCAGCAAATTCAATATCGGCACTTAAAATGTTCACATCAACATTTAATGTACGACTTACTTCTGAAATAACAGCTGAGTCAACACTGTTACCAGTGAACCCAAGACGTACTAATGGCGTTGAGTTTTCTTTTCTATTTAACGATAATCGTTGTTTATACTCATCAGGAATTTCTAGGTTTATCGTTGCTTCAATAAATATTTGTGCTAATTCTGTTTCTGGATTAGCAAAGAACTTCGCTACCGTATTTTGTTCAATCAATTCGCCTTTATCAATGATCGCAACTTTATGGCAGATATTTTTAACGACTTCCATTTCGTGCGTGATAAGTAGAATCGTCAGGCCTAGTCGTGCATTAATATTTTTTAATAGAGCTAAAATTGATTTTGTTGTACTCGGGTCAAGTGCTGATGTTGCTTCATCGCACAGCAGTACTTTAGGTTCTGAAGCTAATGCTCGCGCAATCGCCACACGCTGTTTTTGACCGCCACTTAATTCCGAAGGGTAAGCTTTATGTTTTGTTGATAAGCCAACTAACTCAAGCAGTGGTGTAATTTTGTTATTGATCTCGGCTTTATCAATACCTGCTAATTCCAGCGGTAATGCTACATTATCAAATACAGTTCGAGACGATAATAAATTGAAATGTTGAAATATCATGCCGATTTGGCGTCGTGCAGTACATAGTTCTGCTTTATTTAGTTGAGTTAGTTCAACGCCATCAAGCTGAATTGATCCCGATGTTGGAGTTTCAAGTAAGTTTACACAACGAATAAGGGTACTTTTACCCGCACCTGATGAACCTATAACACCGAATATCTCACCTTTTTCGACGTTTAGGTTAACGTCTCTCAAGGCATAAACAGGTTTGTCTGTAGTTTCAAATATTTTATTTATATTTGTTAATTTAATCATTTCAACGCCTAAAACGAAAAGTAAAAATTGATATATAAGATTAGATATTAATTCTTCATTTATGAGTAACAACTGGATACATATGCTAGTTATTTAGTTGCTCAAAGTCAATGGCCTTTTTTACATCTAGATGGCTAAACTGTGTTTTATTTCTATTGAGGTAGTTTTAATCGCTTAGGTTTCCATTTACATGTAAAGGTATGGATTGCGTAATTTTTATGACGTGAAATAATGTGCAATTAGAATGATTGATAATAAAGGTAATAATAGTGGCAACTGCAGCTGTATTCTTAGACCGTGATGGTGTGATTAATAAAGATAAAGGTTATGTTTCACAAATTGATGATTTTGAATTCATTGATGGCAGTATTGAAGCAATGCAACTATTGAAGGCGCATGGTTATCTATTAGTTGTAATAACAAATCAGTCTGGTATCGCACGAGGTTATTATACTGAAGATGAATTTATGACGCTCACGGAATGGATGGATTGGTCACTTGCCGATCGGGGTGTCGATCTTGATGGTATTTATTATTGTCCTCATCATCCCGAAAAAGGTATTGGTGATTATAAGCAAGATTGTTTATGCCGTAAGCCAAATACAGGTATGTTAGATAGCGCAGGTAAAGAGCTAGATATTGATTTTGCTAACTCGTATTTAGTGGGTGATAAACTATCTGATATTCAGGCTGGTCAAAAATCACAGCTCAAAGCCAATTATTTGGTGTCGACGGGTAAAGAGCTATGTGAAAAAGGTGCAGAAGCAGCGGATGCTGTGTTTACAGACCTATTATCTGCGGCTAAATCGATAGTTAACGACTAAATTGACACTTATTGGTTGTTATTTGAGCAGTTTCGTTTTTTTTAAGAAAAAGCCTTGCCTATAAAGCGTAGTTCTCTATAATCCACCCCACTGACACGGCAGCAGCCGCTAAGTATGCTCTTTAACAATTTATTCAAGCAATCTGTGTGAGCACTTGCAGAGATATAATGACCAAAAATTATATCAATGTAATTGTGAACATTAAATTAAATCGAAAGATTTGGTTTTATAAACAACAAACTTCGGTTTGTTGTTGAAGTACAGAATTCATTGAGCCGACTTAATCGCTTAGGCGATTAGTCAAAAACTTTTAATTGAAGAGTTTGATCATGGCTCAGATTGAACGCTGGCGGTAGGCTTAACACATGCAAGTCGAGCGGAAACGAAGAATAGCTTGCTATTCTGGCGTCGAGCGGCGGACGGGTGAGTAATGCTTGGGAATCTGCCTAGTCGAGGGGGACAACAGTTGGAAACGACTGCTAATACCGCATACGACCTACGGGTGAAAGGGGGCCTCTTCTTGAAAGCTCTCGCGACTAGATGAGCCCAAGTGGGATTAGCTTGTTGGTGAGGTAAGAGCTCACCAAGGCGACGATCCCTAGCTGGTCTGAGAGGATGATCAGCCACACTGGAACTGAGACACGGTCCAGACTCCTACGGGAGGCAGCAGTGGGGAATATTGCACAATGGGGGAAACCCTGATGCAGCCATACCGCGTGTATGAAGAAGGCCTTAGGGTTGTAAAGTACTTTCAGCGAGGAGGAAAGGTAGTAGATTAATACTCTGCTACTGTGACGTTACTCGCAGAAGAAGCACCGGCTAACTCCGTGCCAGCAGCCGCGGTAATACGGAGGGTGCAAGCGTTAATCGGAATTACTGGGCGTAAAGCGCATGCAGGCGGTTTGTTAAGCGAGATGTGAAAGCCCCGGGCTCAACCTGGGAACTGCATTTCGAACTGGCAAACTAGAGTTCTTGAGAGGGTGGTAGAATTTCAGGTGTAGCG
This sequence comes from Moritella sp. 5, assembly GCF_018219455.1. Classification (NCBI taxonomy): domain Bacteria; kingdom Pseudomonadati; phylum Pseudomonadota; class Gammaproteobacteria; order Alteromonadales; family Moritellaceae; genus Moritella; species Moritella sp. 5. Next base: position 4,263,921 of record NZ_CP056122.1, on the reverse strand, counting down.
GTGAAATGCGTAGAGATCTGAAGGAATACCAGTGGCGAAGGCGGCCACCTGGCAAGTAACTGACGCTCAGATGCGAAAGCGTGGGTAGCAAACGGGATTAGATACCCCGGTAGTCCACGCCGTAAACGATGTCTACTCGGAGTTTGGTTCCTTGAGAACTGGGCTCTTAAGCTAACGCATTAAGTAGACCGCCTGGGGAGTACGGCCGCAAGGTTAAAACTCAAATGAATTGACGGGGGCCCGCACAAGCGGTGGAGCATGTGGTTTAATTCGATGCAACGCGAAGAACCTTACCTACTCTTGACATCCATAGAACTTTTCAGAGATGAATTGGTGCCTTCGGGAACTATGAGACAGGTGCTGCATGGCTGTCGTCAGCTCGTGTTGTGAAATGTTGGGTTAAGTCCCGCAACGAGCGCAACCCTTATCCTTATTTGCCAGCACGTAATGGTGGGAACTCTAAGGAGACTGCCGGTGATAAACCGGAGGAAGGTGGGGACGACGTCAAGTCATCATGGCCCTTACGAGTAGGGCTACACACGTGCTACAATGGCGCATACAAAGGGCTGCAAACCAGCAATGGTAAGCGAATCCCATAAAGTGCGTCGTAGTCCGGATTGGGGTCTGCAACTCGACCCCATGAAGTCGGAATCGCTAGTAATCGTGAATCAGAATGTCACGGTGAATACGTTCCCGGGCCTTGTACACACCGCCCGTCACACCATGGGAGTGGGCTGCACCAGAAGTCATTAGCTTAACCTTCGGGAGGGCGATGACCACGGTGTGGTTCATGACTGGGGTGAAGTCGTAACAAGGTAGCCCTAGGGGAACCTGGGGCTGGATCACCTCCTTACGTAAAGTTGTTAGTTTTTGTAAGTGCCCACACAAATTGCTTGAATAGAAACGTTAAAGACAGTCTTATGAAAATAAGACAACGTTTGGGATGAAATCCAAACGTAGAAAGTAAATAGTGTCCCGTTCGTCTAGAGGCCTAGGACACCGCCCTTTCACGGCGGTAACACGAGTTCAAATCTCGTACGGGATACCACTTTTCTTTCTGATTAAAAATCAAAGCTAAGCAGTTAATGCTTATCTTTGCTTTTTAGCAAATTGCTCTTTAAAAATTTGGAAAGCTGAATAAATAAAGAAGTTCTTAAAACACGTTATTACTTCGGTAATAACAATATAGTGTTCTTGAGTATTCTTGAGGCGAAAAAAACTAGATAATACCTAGTTATTTCAATTGTACGGTCGACTTTAGATTGTATGGTTAAGTGACTAAGCGTATACGGTGGATGCCTAGGCAGTCAGAGGCGATGAAGGACGTGTTAATCTGCGTTAAGCTGTGGGGAGTTGATAAAAAGCGTTAATCCACAGATTTCCGAATGGGGGAACCCACTCTACTTTGTAGAGTATCGTAACGTGAATACATAGCGTTACGAAGCGAACCGGGAGAACTGAAACATCTAAGTACCCCGAGGAAAAGAAATCAATAGAGATACCCTTAGTAGCGGCGAGCGAACGGGGTCTAGCCCTTAAGCAGTTTGGAAGTTAGTGGAAGATTCTGGAAAGTTTCACGATACAGGGTGATAGTCCCGTACATGAAAACGACCTTACTGTGAAATCGAGTAGGACGGCACACGTGATATGCTGTTTGAATATGGGAGGACCATCTTCCAAGGCTAAATACTACTGACTGACCGATAGTGAACCAGTACCGTGAGGGAAAGGCGAAAAGAACCCCTGTGAGGGGAGTGAAATAGAACCTGAAACCGTATACGTACAAGCAGTGGGAGCAGACTTGTTCTGTGACTGCGTACCTTTTGTATAATGGGTCAACGACTTAATTTCAGTAGCAAGGTTAAGCGAATAGCGGAGCCGTAGGGAAACCGAGTGTTAACTGCGCGAATAGTTGCTGGGATTAGACCCGAAACCCGGTGATCTAGCCATGGGCAGGTTGAAGGTTGAGTAACATCAACTGGAGGACCGAACCGACTAATGTTGAAAAATTAGCGGATGACTTGTGGCTGGGGGTGAAAGGCCAATCAAACCGGGAGATAGCTGGTTCTCCTCGAAAGCTATTTAGGTAGCGCCTCGCGTCTAACTATTGGGGGTAGAGCACTGTTAAGGCTAGGGGGTCATCCCGACTTACCAACCCTTTGCAAACTCCGAATACCAATAAGTTCAATCGCGGGAGACACACGGCGGGTGCTAACGTCCGTCGTGGAAAGGGAAACAACCCAGACCGTCAGCTAAGGTCCCAAAGTGTATGTTAAGTGGGAAACGATGTGGAAAGGCTCAGACAGCCAGGAAGTTGGCTTAGAAGCAGCCATCTTTTAAAGAAAGCGTAATAGCTCACTGGTCGAGTCGGTCTGCGCGGAAGATTTAACGGGGCTAAACATACCACCGAAGCTACGGATGCAAAGACTTGTTCTTTGCATGGTAGAGGAGCGTTCTGTAAGCCGTCGAAGGTGAGTTGAGAAGCTTGCTGGAGGTATCAGAAGTGCGAATGTTGACATGAGTAACGATAATGGGGGTGAAAAACCTCCACGCCGAAAGACCAAGGGTTCCTGTCCAACGTTAATCGGGGCAGGGTGAGTCGACCCCTAAGGCGAGGCCGAAAGGCGTAGTCGATGGGAAACAGGTTAATATTCCTGTACTCACTTATATTGCGATGGGGTGACGGAGAAGGTTAGGCTAGCATGGCGATGGTTGTCCATGTTTAAGGTTGTAGGCTGTATGCTTAGGTAAATCCGGGCGTACATTAAGGCTGAGAACTGATGACGAGTCTCTACGGAGATGAAGTAGTTGATACCCGGCTTCCAGGAAAAACCTCTAAGCTTCAGATATAAGAGAATCGTACCCCAAACCGACACAGGTGGTTAGGTAGAGAATACTAAGGCGCTTGAGAGAACTCGGGTGAAGGAACTAGGCAAAATGGTACCGTAACTTCGGGAGAAGGTACGCCAATGATGGTGAAGGACTTGCTCCGTAAGCTATTGTTGGTCGCAGAGAAATGGTGGCTGCAACTGTTTATTAAAAACACAGCACTGTGCAAAATCGAAAGATGACGTATACGGTGTGACGCCTGCCCGGTGCCGGAAGGTTAATTGATTGGGTTAGACTTAGGTCGAAGCTCATGATCGAAGCCCCGGTAAACGGCGGCCGTAACTATAACGGTCCTAAGGTAGCGAAATTCCTTGTCGGGTAAGTTCCGACCTGCACGAATGGCGTAATGATGGCCACGCTGTCTCCACCCGAGACTCAGTGAAATTGAAATCGCTGTTAAGATGCAGTGTACCCGCGGCTAGACGGAAAGACCCCGTGAACCTTTACTATAGCTTGGCACTGAACATTGAACCTACATGTGTAGGATAGGTGGGAGACGTTGAAGCATTGTCGCTAGATGATGTGGAGTCAACCTTGAAATACCACCCTTGTACGTTTGATGTTCTAACGTAGGCCCCTTATCGGGGTTGCGGACAGTGTCTGGTGGGTAGTTTGACTGGGGCGGTCTCCTCCCAAAGAGTAACGGAGGAGCACGAAGGTTGGCTAAACATGGTTGGACATCATGTGGTTAGTGCAAAGGCATAAGCCAGCTTAACTGCGAGACAGACACGTCGAGCAGGTACGAAAGTAGGTCTTAGTGATCCGGTGGTTCTGAATGGAAGGGCCATCGCTCAACGGATAAAAGGTACTCCGGGGATAACAGGCTGATACCGCCCAAGAGTTCATATCGACGGCGGTGTTTGGCACCTCGATGTCGGCTCATCACATCCTGGGGCTGAAGTTGGTCCCAAGGGTATGGCTGTTCGCCATTTAAAGTGGTACGCGAGCTGGGTTTAGAACGTCGTGAGACAGTTCGGTCCCTATCTGCCGTGGGCGTTTGAGAATTGAGAGGAGCTGCTCCTAGTACGAGAGGACCGGAGTGGACGAACCACTGGTGTTCGGGTTGTTATGCCAATAGCATTGCCCGGTAGCTAAGTTCGGAACTGATAACCGCTGAAAGCATCTAAGCGGGAAGCAGGCCTCGAGATGAGTTCTCACTGGAGCTTTAAGCTCCCTGAAGGGCCGTTGGAGACTACAACGTTGATAGGCAAGGTGTGTAAGTGCTGTGAGGCATTGAGCTAACTTGTACTAATTACCCGTGAGGCTTAACCATACAAATTAAAGTATGATTAATTGAAATACGACTTAAGAATAGACAGAACACTTTATGTTTTAAAGACTTCTTTATTTATAGCTTTTCAGATTTAAAATGAAACGTAAGTTTCTATATAGAAAGCAAACCAAATTTGCTTGGTGACCATAGTGTTGCGGTACCACCTGATCCCATTCCGAACTCAGTAGTGAAACGTAATAACGCCGATGGTAGTGTGGGGCTTCCCCATGTGAGAGTAGGGCATCGCCAAGCGCCAAACAACGTCGAGAGACTATAAATTAAGACTGATGGAAACATTAGCACAGATTGTGCGGAGTGGTAGTTCAGTTGGTTAGAATACCGGCCTGTCACGCCGGGGGTCGCGGGTTCGAGTCCCGTCCACTCCGCCAACAAACAACGAAAGCCTGAATCGAAAGATTCAGGCTTTTTTTGTGCCTGAAATTCAGGATACAAAAATACAGATTGTTCGGAGCGGTCGTTCGTATGAGTCGTATTCAGTTGGTTAGACTCTTTATAAAAACATAAGAGGCCTGTCACGCCGGGGATCGCGGGTTGTGGTTTGTAGAAAGCCGTCCGCTTTCTCTTTGTCAACAAACAACGAAAGCCTGAATCGAAAACTTTTTGTTAGAAATCGAGGCTTTTTTTGTGCCTGAAATTCAGGATACAAAAATACAGATTGTTCGGAGCGGTCGTTCGTATGAGTCGTATTCAGTTGGTTAGACTCTTTATAAAAACATAAGCGGCCTGTCACGCCGGGGAACGCGGGTTGTGGTTTGTAGAAAGCCGTCCGCTTTCTCTTTGTCAACAAACAACGAAAGCCTGAATAGAAAACTTTTTGTTAGAAATCGAGGCTTTTTTTGTGCCTGAAATTCAGGATACAAAAATACAGATTGTTCGGAGCGGTCGTTCGTATGAGTCGTATTCAGTTGGTTAGACTCTTTATAAAAACATAAGCGGCCTGTCACGCCGGGGAACGCGGGTTGTGGTTTGTAGAAAGCCGTCCGCTTTCTCTTTGTCAACAAACAACGAAAGCCTGAATAGAAAACTTTTTGTTAGAAATCGAGGCTTTTTTTGTGCCTGAAATTCAGGATACAAAAATACAGATTGTTCGGAGCGGTCGTTCGTATGAGTCGTATTCAGTTGGTTAGACTCTTTATAAAAACATAAGCGGCCTGTCACGCTGTCGAAGGCTTCGCGGGTTGTGTTTGTAGAAAACCGTCCGCTTTCTCTTTGCCAACAACAACGAAAGCCTGAATCGAAAACCTTTTGTTAGAAATAGAGGCTTTTTTTGTGCCTGAAATTCAGGATACAAAAATACAGATTGTTCGGAGCGGTCGTTCGTATGAGTCGTATTCAGTTGGTTAGACTCTTTATAAAAACATAAGCGGCCTGTCACGCTGTCGAAGGCTTCTCGGGTTGTGTTTTTAGAAAACCGTCCGCTTTCTCTTTGCCAACAACAACGAAAGCCTGAATCGAAAACTTTTTGTTAGAAATAGAGGCTTTTTTTGTGCCTGAAATTCAGTGATAAGTATCGAGCAGATTGTGCGGAGCGCTCGTTCGTATGAGTCGTATTCAGTTGATTAGACTATTTATTAAAATATAAGTGGCGAATCATGCCGGGGCACGTGTTGTGGTTTATAAAAAGATAAGCACCTATAATTTACTGATGATAAATATTTTTATAATATATTGAAAATACATAAACAGCTTTTAACAAACGATAGTGCCTAAATATAGTGTTTATATGGTTAATAACACTTTTATGTAACTATTTTTTATGAATCCTTACTTTTCATTAACTAGTTCAATTACTCTAATTTTCGTATCTAATATTATATTTAACATTATTAAAATAACAATAATGCCTCTTTTTTTAGATGAAAATATTAATTTTAGTTTGTGTTTGTTTCCCGTTATAAATAAGAGGCTTAAACTTCTGATAAATAAATAACTATATAAGACTGATATATAGGTTTATTTTACTAGAGCCAATCGAATTGACAATCATTCTCATTTAGATTATTGTTTTTCCCCTCTATATACCTTATTAATCTATTGTTACAGGAAGTGACTTTTATGCTTAAAGCACAACGATTGAGTTTTAACATTAGTGAACGCAATCTTTTATCCGATTTAACAATGGAGTTCGAACAAGGTAAAGTTTATGCCTTGGTTGGGCATAATGGATCTGGAAAATCAACGTTACTTAAACTTCTCGCAAACCAACAAAGCGCAACAGATGGTCTCGTTACATTAGATCAAAAACCATTAGTGAAGTGGTCTAACAAAGAGTTAGCTCGTCAAATTGCTTATTTACCACAACACCTCCCTGCTACCGATACACTTAGTGGTCACGATCTTGTTAGTTTTGGTCGTTACCCTTGGCATGGTTTATTAGGCCGTTTATCAGATACAGATAAAGATTGCATTGAGAACGCAATGGAGCTGACAGATACGCTGATCTATCGAGATCGCTTGGTCGATACGTTATCTGGTGGTGAGCGTCAACGCGTTTGGCTTGCTATGTTATTGGCTCAAAAAACCCGTTACCTTTTACTGGATGAACCTTTATCGGCACTCGATATCGCACATCAAATCGAAGTTTTGACCTTAATTCGTAAACTGAGCCAAGAGTTGAATCTAGGTGTCATTATTGTTCTACATGATATCAATATGGCTGCTCGTTTCTGTGATCATATTATTGCATTGCATTCAGGGAAGCTGCTTAAACATGGCTCCGTTGATGAGTTATTAGAAGCTGAAACATTAGAGCAAATCTATGGCATTCCAATGGCTGTTATGCAGCATTCAGTCGGTTATCCAGTTGCAATGCCTTGCGCTAAGGTTTGTAATTAATGAAATCAATTTTTTTAATGTTAGCGTTAGTTACTAGCTTTACTTGTTATGCAGCTGAAGAGTCTCGAAGCCTAAAAGTTGTTGCTATTGATTGGACTCACGTCGAAACCTTACTTGCTTTAGGTGTCATTCCTTTAGGCATTGCTCAGAAACAAGATTATAACGCTTGGGTTAAAGAACCTAAAATACCAAATGGTGTATTAGATCTAGGGTTACGCACCCAGCCTAATTTAGAACTACTCGCAGAATTAGCTCCAACTCAAATATTAATTTCGCCAATGTTCAGCGTATTGACCCCGCAATTACAAAAAATCACAAAAGTGACTGAAATTGGTTTATACAAAAAGGGTAATGTGAATTGGCAGGCAATGGAGAGTATGACTAGAGAGCTTGCGATGAATATTGGTGTTGAAAAAGAGGCTGAACATTTTATTCTTCAAAAGCGTAATGAGATATTAGCATTAAAGCAGCAAGTTCCGAGTGATTTACCCCCTGTACTGATGGTGCAATTTATGGATGCGAATCACTTACGTGTATTTGGTGATAATAGTTTATATAAAACAGCGGTAAATGAATTAGGGATTGAGAGTGCTTGGCAAGGAACAACTAATCAATGGGGTTTTTCTTTGGTTGGCATTAATGAACTTGTAGGTATGGACGCTCAAATTGTTGTTATTGAACCTCTTCCAATTGGCACTGAGTCTGCGCTTGAGCATAATGAGTTGTGGCAATTTATGAGTAAAGAATCAAACTATCCCGTGTTAAGAATGCCTGCCGTATGGAGTTTTGGTGCATTATCATCGGCTACGCGTTTTGCGGACTTATTTGTGCGTGCACTGTCTTCTCATTTAGTTGCTAAAAATAGTGGAGAGTAAGATGACTGTAACGCCTATTAGATTAACAACTAGCTTACTCTGTTTTGTTATATTCCTATCTGCTTGGCAGTTAATGAATATTGGCCCTTGGCGTGAGAGCATTGAAAGCCTGTGGTACTTCAATCCTAACTCTGTGCAAAGTGTGCTGCTGCATTTTAGTTGGTGGCCACGTCTTGTTACGACATTATTAGCAGGTGCAGGTTTAGCCGTTGCTGGTGTTCTCATGCAGCAGGTTTTACGCAATCCTTTAGCTTCTCCTGCAACATTAGGAGTAGCAAGTGGTGCTAATTTAGCTTTATTACTCGCAACATTATTTGCTCCTCAATTATTATTGTGGTCACCGTCCGCTGTTGCTACGTTGGGCGGACTATTTACTATGCTTGTGGTATTTTCGCTGGCTTGGCGTAGGGCATTATCGCCATCAATAGTTATCGTTTCTGGTTTAGTGGTAAATCTATATTGTGGCTCTTTCGCTACAGTATTGTTACTAATGAATCAAGAAGAGCTTAAAGGTTTGATGATCTGGGGGGCTGGTTCACTTGTTCAAAGTAGTTGGGATGATGCGATTTTTTTAGCACCCCGATTACTCGTGGCCACTATTATTGCATTTTGTTTTGTGCGACCTCTCAGTTTACTTGAGCTATCAGATGAAAGTGCACGTAGTTTAGGTATGTCATTAGCTAGAGTAAGGATCATCACTTTAACGATAGCCGTTTTATTAACTGCTTGGGTAGTGAGTACAGTTGGTGTTATTGGTTTTATTGGCCTTGCGGCTCCTGCATTTGTTCGTTTGTTAGGAGTAAGAAGCTTTGCTCATCGTATTCTATTGTCTGCAATACTTGGGGCATTATTATTAAGCGCCACGGATCTGCTATTGCAACAATTACCTGGGATCCTGCCAATGCTTATCCCAACGGGGGCCGCAACAGCTATCTTAGGCGCTCCCTTATTATTATGGCTTTTACCTCGATTACAATTTAAATCTCAATCTCAAACACAAAGGTTATTATCAAGAAGTGGTACCTGCGTAAGTTATTTGTCAGCGAAACATATGTTGGGATTACTTTTCCTGTCATTTGTTTTGTTGTTTGTTTTTAGTTTATTTGGACAACAAATTGATGGCTGGACTTGGTTGACTGGTGTGCATAATTGGGACTTATTAGAGTGGCGAATACCAAGACTGGTTGGTGCGGCTACCGGCGGGCTCATGCTTGCAGTAGCTGGGACAATTATTCAGCGTTTAAGTGGTAATCCAATGGCAAGCCCCGAAATTATGGGGGTCAGTTCTGGTGCTGCACTCGGCCTTATTATTGCCATTTTTTCTGGATTTGGCGCAACTAAACTAGGGCTTTATTTCGGTGGTCTCGTCGGTGCGATGTTGACCTTAGGATTGCTAATTTTACTTAACCGACGCAGTGGATTTCAGCCAGAACGTTTATTACTCACAGGCGTGGCGATAACAGCATTAATGGATGGCGTTCAAAGTTTTATTTTGGCTGGGGGTGACCCTCGCAGTTATCAGGTACTTGCTTGGCTATCTGGGTCCACATATTACGTAGATGCGGATTCGTTAGTCATGATTGTTGTTTTTGCTGTCGTACTTACTATAACTGCGTTGAGTTGTAGTCGATGGCTCGATGTTTTACCGCTTGGTACTGAGCAATCAGCAGCTTTAGGTATCAATGTTAATCGTGCTCGACTGATATTATTAACACTGGTAGCAGTGCTGACAGTGATTGCCACCTTGGTTGTTGGCCCATTAAGTTTTGTCGGTTTAATGGCACCACATATTGCACGTTTGTTTGGTTTTAACAATGCCCGCTCGCATATTCTGAGTGCTGGTATGTTTGGTATGATCTTAATGTTGTTAGCGGATTGGCTTGGGCGTCAATTACTCTATCCACAAGAGATACCAGCAGGTCTGATGGCTTCTATCATAGGCGGTTTATACCTTATGTGGGGACTGCGACGTTTATAAAAGCGTGCATTTAGTACTTTAATTATGCTTCACCTTGAATAGAAATAAAGGTGATTATCATTTAGTTTAATGGCAAGGATGTTTTATGAAATTACTCATGATGCTGGGGGCAAAACAAGGTTCGGTATTGTCTGCGGTAATGCTGTTGAGTTTATGTAGTGCAGGACTTAGCGTCGGTGTGATTGTGTTTATTCAACATCACTTGTTAAACCCTGACGGTGAGTTGGTAACGCTACTTGTGCAATTCGGTATGTTACTAATTTGTTTATTACTGATTTCAACGGCCGCACAAGTATCATTGCATATTTTAGGGCATCGTTTTGTCTATAAAAAACGTTATGAATTGGTTCAGCAATTATTAAATACTGATATTGAACAACTAGAAAAAATTGGTGGTTCATCCATTTTAGCGTCTTTAAATACGGATATTCGAAATATTACGATCGCATTCGTACACTTGCCAGAGTTAGTTTATGGTGCTGTGCTTGCTATCTTTGCGATGATTTATTTAGGATTTCTTTCGACATCATTATTCTTGGTTAGTTTAGCTATGTTATCCATGACTGCGCTGATTGGTTATTGGTTGGTGTATAAGATCAGTCATTATGTACAGCAAGTTCGTGAGTATGATGATGAATTATTTGCGGATTACCAAGCCATGATTGATGGTCGAAAAGAGCTAGCGCTTAACCCGAAGCGTGCACAGCGTTTCTTTCATGAAGAGTTTGATGTGCACGCTAAGGCTTACTGCGAGCAAGTCACGAAAGCCGATATACATAATGGCTTCGCGGGCAATCTTGCTAATACCGTGATACTTGCATTGATCGGTTTAAATTATTATCTCGCCGTTGGTTTGAACTGGGCAAGCTTAGAAGTTGCTTCAACCTTTGCATTAGTTATCTTGTTCATGCGCTCGCCTTTAATGTCTGCTGTAGCCGCTTTACCTGCATTGATCGCGGCAAATGTATCGATGAACAAATTAACTAGATTAGCGCTTAATACTGACAATCTCGCCACTGAATCACGTAATACCTATAGTGGTTTTAAACAGCTTCAATTTATGGGCGTTGAATATACTTACCAATCGGAGACGGATGAGTCTGCTTTTTCTGTAGGGCCATTAAATCTCACGATTGAACAAGGACAACTGATATTTATTATTGGTGGTAATGGTAGCGGTAAATCTACATTTGCACGTCTACTTACAGGATTATATAGGCCGCAGAAAGGTGAGGTGATTATTGATGGTCAGCCTGTCAGCATTGCGTCCTGGCATGAATATAGAACATTATTTTCAGCGGTCTTTACTGACTTTCATCTCTTCCATCAATTGCTTGATGCGGAAGGAAATAACGTTGAACCCCAGCGAGTTGAATATTGGATGAATATGTTGGAAATGCAACATAAAGTCAGTTATGAGGACGGCAAACTTAGTGATGTTCGTTACTCTCAGGGGCAACGAAAACGCTTGGCTTTATTGATGGCTGTACTTGAGCAACGAGATTGTTTATTGCTCGATGAATGGGCTGCGGATCAAGACCCTCGTTTTAGACATTTTTTCTATCAAACTATCTTACCGTTATTAAAACAGCGAGGTAAGACAATTATTGCAATTACACATGATGATCGTTATTTCAATATTGCAGACCGAGTTATCAAAATGGATAACGGTCAATTAATTGAAATAGATGATCGAGAGTTGGATCAAGCTCAGCAGATTGTTGAGCAAGTCATTAGTTAGATCTCTATCGGGATAAATAAGGGAATCGTATGAGTATAGATCATCAGGACACTGTTTTTTTTGTTGTTAAAAATACGCAGGAACAATACAGCATTTGGCCTAACTACCGTGATATACCCGAAGGATGGGAAGAGATGGGTGTACAAGGTAATAAAGAAACTTGTCTCGCGCATATTAATAAAGAGTGGACAGATTTACGTCCGAAAGACTTACGCGATGCGTTAGCAGAATAATTATAGAATTAATTGTTAGATCAGGGACAGATTATGTCAATAGTAGATTGTGTAAATAGTAATGAACCATCAGATTGGACTGGACTTTCCTTTTCACAGCAACGGTTATGGTTATTTCAACAGTTAAATCCACAGAGTAAAGCGTATAACCTCGGCGGTTTATTATGGATTGATGGTGAGTTAGATGTAATCAAACTTGAATCTACTATTGAAACGGTCCGGCAGCAGCAAGAGATATTACGAGCTCAGTTTACTGAAGTAGATGGTATTCCTTGCCAGCGCTCAGTACCTTACATCTATCAAAAATTAGCTTTTATTAATTTAGAACATCATTCAGAAGCGGTGTCGGAAGCTCAATGTCTTGCCCGTAAATTATGGCTTGAACGCTTTGATTTAGAGTCTGGACCTTTGATTCGATGCTGTTTATATAAAGTGGCCGAGAACAAACATGCTTTGCTTATATCTGGGCATCATATTTTAGTTGATGCTTGGTCATTACAATTAGTAATCAAGCAGATTATCTCGGGTCTCTCTGATAAGCAGCTTAAAGTAAGAAAAAGTCAGAATTATTTCAGCTATGCTCAGGAGCAACGAGATTGGTTAGTAAGTTCTGATGCTCAAAGTGAATTAGCTGATCTTCATAAAAGTGTGAACTATGATTCTGCACGTTTAACACTGCCACGTTTGAATGAGCTACAGCAAGATACATATACTGCGTCACATTATTGCCCTGAGTTTTCTTATGAGCTTAATGACGCTGTTTCTTGCAAAGCGAAACAGCTAGGTTGTAGCAAGTTTACGTTACTACTAGCTGGGTTACAGCTAACAATGAATACTTGGAGCGGTGAGGGGAGTCCGACTCTTTGTGTCCCTAATTTCAATCGAAACTCAGCTAATAGACGTTCGTTAGGGTTCTATGTCAACAATATGGCATTAAATACGGCTTTCTCTCCGTTGATGACGACGGAAGAATGGATTGATTCATGTAAGAACAATTTAGATAAAGCTCAAAAATACCAGCATTTACCACTTGAACTTCTTGATAATAATGAGGATCAAGTTAATGCTCAGGTTGCTTTTAATTTCCGTAGTCATGGCGATGGGTTAACGCAAACATCGGATGAATTACTTATTCGCTTCGAAGAGTTTGAAGTCAGTGAAACGCCATTTGAAATCGTATTAGATGTGATATCTTCTGAGCAATTAAGTTGTCGTTTTGTCTACGCCACAGAATTATATTCAGCAAATGTCATGAAACAATTCTCTCATCACTATTTTAAAATGATTGACTTACTCTGCCTGCCTGAAACCATCACACTTGCTGAAATTGAATTATTTGATGATGAGGAACGAGACACCTTAAATAGTTTTGCAACTCAGCCTCACTATTGGGAATATCAACCATTACCTTCGCTTATTCAAAAGCAAGCTGAATTACGACCGAATGCAATCGCACTCGTGCATGGCGATGAACGTTTAAGTTATCAAGCATTGGAGCATCAAGCGAACCAACTTAGCCATTATTTGATTGAGCAAGGTGTTAGCGCTGACATGCCTGTCGGTGTCGCGTTTGAGCGTGGTAATACGATGTTAGTTGCTATGCTTGCTGTTCTTAAGGCTGGCGGCGCATTTTTGCCTTTGGATCCTGCTTATCCGAATGAGCGTTTAAGTTTTATGCTTGAAGATAGCGGTGTTGATTTATTGCTTACTGATTCAACATTATCAGCGCAAGTCCCTTGTCCTAATAGCATTAAATCTGTTTATCTCGATCAACAAATGATGGGTAGTTATTCGACTGATGTCCCCGATGTCGAATACCATCAGCAGCAATTAGCCTATCTTATTTACACCTCTGGCTCGACGGGCAAGCCTAAGGGCGTTGCGTTAACACATGCAGGATTAAGCATGCATGTTCAAACCATTGGTGAACGCTATGGCATGACACCTGATGATGTTGAGCTACACTTTGCCTCAATAAGTTTTGATGGTGCAGTAGAGCGTTGGGCTGTGCCATTGGCATTTGGTTCTCGTTTAGTGATTCGTGATCAGGCGTTATGGAGTGCAGAAAAAACCTGCGATGTACTTGTACAAGAAGGGGTAACCATTGCGTGTTTCCCGCCAAGTTATGTGGGCCCGTTATTAGATTGGATCAGCTACAGTAAGCCGAATTTAAAAGTACGCTCTTGGACATTAGGTGGTGAAGCGTTTACGCGTGAAACTTACGACCGGTTACAGCAGGTATTGAAACCACAACGCATTATTAATGGTTATGGCCCAACGGAGACCGTGGTTACTCCAATGATATGGGAGGCATATGCAGAGACTGAATTAAGTAGTGCATATGCGCCGATTGGTACTGCGGTGGGAGAACGACGCTTATACATTTTAGATCCTCAACTCAATCGAGTCCCGCTTGGGATGTCGGGCGAACTGTATATTGGTGCCGAAGTGGGATTAGCACGAGGTTATCATGGTCGTGCTGATCTGACTGCGGAGCGATTTTTACCTGATCCTTATGGTGCTGCGGGAGAGCGTATGTACCGAACGGGTGATTTAGTGCGTTGGCGTGACGACGGCGTTATGGAATATTTAGGCCGCATAGACCAGCAGATCAAAATACGTGGTTTCAGGGTCGAATTAGGTGAAATAGAATCAAAACTGCAGTTGCTGAGTGGCGCAGAGCATTGCGCTGTTGTCGCTCATGAGGCACCGGGCGGTAAACGTTTGGTTGGTTATTTACAGCAAACAGACAAAGCGCAAATAACCGAATTCAATGAGGATGTATTATTACAACGCCTTGCCGTTGAACTACCTGATTATATGGTACCAGCGACATTGGTGGTATTAATTAAATTACCCTTAACACCCGCGGGTAAAGTCGACAGACAGAATTTATTAGCACCCAATTGGAATGAATTAGACGATGCTTCATACATAGCGCCAGAAGGTGAAACAGAAGCGTTACTGAGTCAGTTATGGAAAACCTTGTTAGGTGTTGAATTAGTCGGGCGTGAGAGTAACTTCTTTGCATTAGGTGGTGATTCAATTTTAGCATTGCAGCTTGTCAGTCATGTACGTCAAGCCGGGTTATTATTAACGCCAAAAGACATTTTTGATAAACCAATACTTACTGATATGGCTTGCTGCATTTTAGTGTCAAATGACATACCCGCAGACCAATCAGAATTACAAGGTAGTGCTAAAGTTAATGCGGTTCAGCAACGTTTTCTTACTCACTATGGTTCAGTCAATTGTAATCAATATTTACATTTTGAATTGAACGAACAGTTAGTCCCGTCATTGTTAAAGAAAGCCGTTTACGCTTTAATTCAACATCATGATTCTTTACGTTTATGCTTTAAACAGACTGAAGATGGTTGGGATTGCGATCACCTGAGTATTGACCAAGCTTCATTCGTGTTTCAAGAACGTCAATTAGATAATAATATTGGGGAATATGTTAATGATTTACAGGAGGCTTTAAATATTGAAAAAGGCCGCTTATTAGGCGCGCTTTATTTAGCTGATGATGTTAACCCTCAATTTATACTCACAATCCACCATTTGGCTGTCGATGCTTATTCTTGGCGGGTGCTATTAGAAGATCTAATGCATGCTTATCAGCAGTTAGCCCTTAAAGATAATATTCAATTAGTGAACAAAACCCACAGTTTGAATGATTGGGCTTCTGCGCTTTCAAATCGCTCAGTTTCCGCTAAAGCACTTAGCTATTGGCAAGCTCAAGATAACATTGAATCGTTATTTGAGTTAGGTGATGATTCGGGCATTTCGACATCGCAATGGACAGTTGAAAATAAAACTTTAGCGCATTGGACTCTACAGGCGAAAACGTATGCAAGGCTCAATCTAGAAGAATTACTCTTGTTGATTATGGTTGAAAGTTTATTTGCCTTTACCGAGCGTGACCTAGTGCGATTACATCGTGAAAGTCATGGCCGGTTTGGGGACGAATATGGTTTAGATTTAAGTCGCAGTGTTGGTTGGTTTACGTCTCTCTATCCACAAGTGTTTAAGGGGCATATCGATTTTGAAACTCGCTTAAAACAAACTAAAGAACAATTACGAAAAGTTGAACTCGGTGGATTAGATTATAGTGCGTCAATACAGCAAGGTTTAATGACGAGTCGTGATTCGATTGATGTGTTGTTTAACTTTTTAGGTAAGGTCAGTAGTCATGAACATGATGCGCTGAAACTTAAAGAATCAGGGTTGTGGCGAGCGATAGACTGCCAAGCCGATGCTGCAATCGTATTGAATGCGCAACTTACTCATAACGGTTTAGCGTTGAACTTTGAGTTTGACAATACAGCCTTTACTACTGACCAGCGTAATGACTTTATCGCGTTATTCCAGCAACAATGCGTCATTGTGGTCTCTCATTTTGATGCGAATAAACCATTATTGACACCATCAGATGTTGCATTAAGTGGACTGGACCAAGCTAGCCTTGATTTGATTAGCGACATACCTGAGGATATTTGGCCTCTTTCGAGCTTACAGCAAGGGCTATTATTTCATGGCGAATTAGCGACAGGCAATAGTTCATATATAAATCAACTTGCTTTGCCAATGCATGCACTCGAACCGAGCAAGCTAAT
This sequence comes from Moritella sp. 5, assembly GCF_018219455.1. Classification (NCBI taxonomy): domain Bacteria; kingdom Pseudomonadati; phylum Pseudomonadota; class Gammaproteobacteria; order Alteromonadales; family Moritellaceae; genus Moritella; species Moritella sp. 5. The sequence goes on along the minus strand of NZ_CP056122.1, from coordinate 4,247,457 downwards.
GGATGCTTGGGCATTGTTAATGCAGCGACATCCAATTCTAAGAGCCAGTGTTTTAAATAATAAAGGCACAGATTTTATGGCTATTTGGCCTTTACGTGATCTGCCTTTTGTGGAAGTTGACCTGCGTTTTGAGGTGGATATTACAACGAGTATTAAACAGCTTCGCGAGCGTCTAATTACGCAAGGTTTTGAATTAAATCAGGGGCCACTATGGCGGATTGATTTATTACGTATTGCTGAACATGATTATATTTGCATCCTGACTTTACATCACGTGTTGATGGATGGTTGGAGTACAGGAATATTATTCAGTGAGTTATTAGGCCTATATGCAGGTGATAACTTCTCTCGATCTGCTGACTCTTTTGACCAATATCTAATGTGGTTAAATCAGAGTGATACTGATGCTGCAAGTACCTTCTGGCAGCAGTACTTATCTGATATTGAATCACCAACTCAATTGACGGTTAGTTATGGTGACTCTGATTATTCTAAAGAGACTGCGGAGGACGGGTTCCAGCGTTATAATTTAGATTTTACAGCATTACAAACATCCTTGTTTGAATCTCAATTAAAGTCACAAGGACTTACTCTAAATACCTTGATGCAAGGTGCTTGGGCGTTGACTCTCGGTATCCTAAGCCGTCAAAATAATCCTGTATTTGGTAATACGGTATCAGGTCGACCGACCGAGTTACTGGGTAGTGATGCTATGGTTGGTTTGTTCATCAATACGTTACCGATGACTGTCGCTATTGAGCCAAATGCTCTGGTGCTAGATTGGTTACATAAATTACAACGTGAAGGTGGAGCACAACGAGAATTTAGCTATTCATCACTGGCGCAGATCCAGCAGGATAGTGGTTGGGCTGGAGAGTCCTTATTTGATACGTTAGTGGTATTTGAAAATTACCCACTGGATGAAGCGTTATTTAAACAAAATAAATCAGGCTTGCAATTAGGTGAGCCTGACAGTTATGAATTTACACATTATCCGCTCACGTTAGCTATTTTACCTGGGGAATGTTTACGGATCGTATTTGCTTATGATCAAACTAAATTTAGTGCAAGTCAGATTGAGAATATTGCTGAGTTAATGGCGTTACATCTAAATGACTTAGTGAGCAATCCGCAACAAATGCTCGCATCACTGACTTCTGTATCAGAGTCGACGTTAGTGCAACTAAACCGGTTTTTAACTCAGCCGCATAGTTGGAATTATGAAGCGTTGCCTTTATTGATTCAGAAACAAGCACAATTGAGACCTGATGCGATAGCGTTAGTTCATGGTAATGAGCGGTTAAGTTATCGCATGCTTGAAGTGCAAGCTAACCAACTTAGCCATTACTTAATTGGGAAAGGTGTTGGTGCCGATGTTCCTGTCGGTGTTGCTTTTGAACGCGGTAATTGCATGTTAGTGGCGATGCTTGCCGTGCTTAAATCTGGCGGGGCATTTTTACCATTAGATCCATCTTATCCTAGCGAACGATTAAATTACATGCTGGCAGACAGCGGCGTTAAGTTATTACTTACCCATTCGTTATTAGCTGAGATAATCGTTGGTCCTAAAGGGATAAAACACGTTTATCTTGATCAGCAATTAATGACTGACTATCCGACTGATGCGCCGAGTGTGGATTATCACCCTCAACAATTAGCTTACCTTATTTATACTTCTGGCTCTACAGGCCGGCCCAAAGGTGTTGCCTTAACACAGGCTGGTTTAAGTATGCACGTGCAAACTATCGGTGAGCGTTATGGTATGACACCAGATGATGTTGAACTTCATTTTGCATCGATTAGTTTTGATGGCGCGGTCGAGCGTTGGGCTGTGCCGCTGGCATTTGGTTCTCGTCTTGTTATCCGAGACCAAGCATTATGGAGTGCGGAGAAAACGTGTCAGGTGCTCGAGCAAGAAGGCGTGACAATCGCTTGTTTCCCCCCGAGTTATGTCGGACCACTACTTGATTGGGTTGCTTATAATAAACCGGCGTTAACGGTTCGCTCATGGACCCTCGGAGGCGAAGCGTTTACCCGTGAAACCTATGAACGTTTACAACAGGTATTACATCCTCAACGTGTTATTAATGGCTATGGCCCAACCGAAACCGTTGTGACCCCTATGATATGGGAAGCTTATGCGGAAACAGAATTGAAGAGTGCCTATGCACCAATTGGTACCGCAGTTGGTGAACGTAGACTCTATATCTTAAATAACGAGCTTAATCGTCTACCTGTAGGTGTCCCTGGTGAGTTATATATCGGCGCTGAAGTTGGCTTAGCCCGTGGTTATCATGGCCGTGCAGATTTAACTGCTGAACGATTTTTGCCTGATCCTTACGGTATCGCTGGTGAGCGTATGTACCGGACGGGTGATTTAGTGCGTTGGCGTGGTGATGGCGTCATGGAATATTTAGGGCGTGTTGATCAGCAGATTAAGATCCGTGGATTCAGAATTGAATTGGGTGAAATAGAATCAAAATTACAGCAACTAAGTCGTGTTGAGCACTGTGCTGTCGTTGCGCATGATGCGCCAGGTGGAAAACGTTTGGTGGGTTATTTACAACAGTCAGAGGGATCATTAGGAAGCCTTGATGAAGCCATGCTATTACGTAGTCTCGCTGAAGTGCTTCCTGACTACATGGTTCCAGCCAAGATTGTTGTATTGAATAAGCTGCCGTTGACACCGGCTGGAAAGATCGACCGACAAAACTTATTCGCGCCGAATTGGACGCAACTTAATGATACAGAATTCAAAGCGCCTGAAGGGGACGTTGAAGAATTATTGAGTCAAGTATGGCAGCGCTTATTAGGTGTTGAGCGTGTCGGGCGTGACAGCAATTTCTTTGCATTGGGTGGACATTCATTATTGGCTATGCGTTTGGTTGGTGAATTAGATCAGAAATATCAGTTAGCGTTGCCATTACAAGCCATTTTTGATTCGCCAGTGCTGGCTGATATGGCGTTTAAGTGTGTAGTTAAACATTCAAGTAAAGACATGATTGTTGCAGTGGACAGAGAGCAATCTATTCTCGCCAGTGCAGCACAGCGAAGACTTTGGTTTATGCATCAGCTTGAACCGACTAGTGCTGCTTTCCATATGCCACTAGCACTTGAATTCAAAGGTGAGCTAAATATTCCATTGTTGCAACAAGCATTAAATCGTTTGTTGATGCGCCATGAGGTTTTACGCACTCACTTTATTCACGAACAAGGTGAGGTATTACAAAGCATAAACCCTCATGCTGAGCTTGTCCTGACATTAGGGGATATGGATAGGGCACAAGCAACTGTTAATTTTGCTGAATTGTTAGCGCTACCGTTTGATCTTGAAAGTGATTTATTAGTAAGGGCTAAACTGGTGCGCTTAGCTGAAAATCACTATCAATTTTTATTAGTGCAGCATCATATAATCTCTGATGGCATCAGCACCCAGTTATTATTGAATGAACTGAGTGACGATTATGCGTTAATGCTTGATTCAGAAAAATCTGTACTGGAAGCATCTGCTTTACAATATGCTGATTTCTCACATTGGCAAAAGGATTGGCTGTTAAGCGAGAAAGTGGAGTCACAGTTAACTTGGTGGAAAGAGGCGCTTGTTGCTGATATTGAGCCTCTCAATTTATATCCAGAGTCGCATTCAAGCGAACTATATTCTCAAGGTGAACGCTATCATTTTGAATTAAGTAGTCACCAGGTGAATGCAATACAGTCATTAGCGTCTGAACAGAATACGACAACGTTTAATGTGTTACTAACTCTCTGGCAACTGTTATTACATAAATATACCCAGCAGGATGAAATTCGCATTGGTGTGCCTGTTTCTGGGCGTTCTCAGAATCAAACACAGGCCATGCAAGGTTGTTTCATTAACAGCATTGTTATTCCAGCACGTTTTTCTGATGAACTATCGTTTTCGACTTTGCTTGAACAGGTGAGTACGTTTTCATCTGGAGCATTACAAAATCAGGACTTACCGTTCGAAATGCTTGTTGCTGAGATAGGACCGAAAGGTAATTTACAGCAACATCCTTTGTATCAGAGTTCATTTAATTTACAGCGTATTGATAAATCATTTTTACAAAATTGGACTGGTTTAGACGTGACCACATTTGACCCTGGTGCGGGTGGCGCACAATTGGATTTAAGCATGGATATGCAACAATTCGATGACGGCTCATGGGCTGGATTTTTCAATTACGCCGTTGATCTGTTTAGTGCCAATTATATAGCGCGTTTACATGGTCACTGGCAGCATTTACTCGTTCAAGTAACAGCAACGCCAAGTATTGCGGTTTCACAATTAACGCTGATAACAGAGAGTGAGCAAGTCGCTATATCTCAAATGAATACGACGCAATATGACTGGGGCGGTTTTAAACCTTTAGCCGTCACCATTCATGAACAAGCGCTGCTCACGCCTGATGCGATTGCTGTCTCTATGGGAGAACAGCAAATTAGTTATGCACAATTCGAACAACGCGTTAATCAATTAGCGCATTACCTACAGGCTAAGAGGGTAGGGCCTGAAGTTCGTGTCGCTATCGGTTTACCTCGTTCTGTTAATTTAGTTATTGGTATTCATGCTATTACACGTGCTGGTGGCGCTTATGTACCGTTAGACCCGAGTTATCCAAGTGAACGATTAAGTTATATTTTACAGTCTGCGGATGTAGGTTTATTACTTACTGATGTTGAGACGCAGGGGCTTTGGTCCGAGCAAGATACGTTAGAGGTGATCACCCTCGATAATCTGGATTTGGCTGCATACGCTAAGCAACCGCCTTCTGTTGCATGGCATCCTGACCAAGCTTTGTATGTGATTTATACCTCGGGATCCACTGGATTACCGAAAGGGGTGGTGAATACTCAGGGCGCATTGCAGAACCGATTAAACTGGAAGCAGCAATATTACGCTTTGCAGGCTAGTGACTGTGTATTACAGAAAACCCCATTTAGTTTTGATGTTTCTGTATGGGAGTTTTTCTGGCCATTAATGTTCGGAGCTCGTTTAGCTATTGCACCACCTGATGCACATAGAACACCTTGGCAGTTACAAGAAACTATGGTGAACGAAGGTGTGACAACCGTTCACTTTGTACCGTCGATGTTACAGGCGTTTATCCATGATGCTGCACTCTCTGAATGTCGTCAATTACGTCAAATTATTTGTAGTGGTGAGGCATTACCAGTTGGTTTATCTAGTACAGTTTTAACCCAAGCGCCGCACATAGCATTACATAACTTATATGGCCCGACGGAAGCGGCCATAGATGTGAGTTATTGGCAGTGCCAGATTGATTCGGAGCAACGAGTACCGATTGGTTTCGCTATTGCCAATACAGAATTACATGTTCTCGATGAAAGGCTTTACCCTGTACCTATCAGCGTGCCAGGAGAGCTTTATCTTGCAGGTCATGGGTTGGCGCGTGAATACATGAATCGTGCTGATTTGACCGCAGATCGCTTCGTTCCTAATCCCTTTGGACAAGCAGGATCTCGTATGTATCGTACTGGTGATCAGGTCGTAAGACGTGCTGATGGTGCTTTAGAGTATCTAGGCCGTTTAGATCATCAGGTTAAAATTCGAGGGTTACGCATTGAGTTAGAAGAAATTGAAAGCCTGTTAGTCAAAAATTCAATTATTTCAGATGCTGCAGTGGTGGTTCATAACGCGCCAGCAGGTGATCAATTAATTGCTTATTTGGTTTGTGCACAACTGGATAATTCAGTTGAGCTGTCAGTTAAAAAGTATCTTGCCGAACATTTGCCTGATTATATGGTACCAAGCTTATTTATTGGTATTGAGCACATGCCTCTGTCCCCTAATGGTAAGAGAGACCGTAAAGCATTACCTACGCCTGTATTACAAAATAAAGGTTATCACGCGCCTGAAACAGAGCTGGAAATATGGTTAGCAGCGAGCTGGTCTCGCTTACTTGAATTAGAAACCGTCAGTCTAGATGATAATTTCTTTGTGCTTGGCGGGCATTCTTTGTTAGCAACTCGTGTTATTGCTGCGGCGAGAGAAGAACTTAGTATAGAAATTAATTTACGTGATTTTTTCAATGCATCTGACCTACGAGCACTGGCTGAGTTGCTCGAACCTGAATTTGTTCTCAATCACCAACAAGAACATTTAGAACTTGATGAAATGGCGATGTTATTAGATGAGTTGGAGGCACTATGAGTATGAATAAGATTGATAAACACGCACTGGCTCGACGTTTTATCGAATTAGGTGCACCGGAACAAGAGAAATTTTTATCCTTGTTGCAGGCAAAGGGGTTTAGTTTTGAACGTCTACCTATCGTGCCAGTGAAAGAGTGTGAGTTATCTCCTTTGGCCCCAGCACAATTACGCTTATGGCATATTTATCAGATTGACCCAGACAATAGCGCTTACCATATGGTTGGTGATTTTGAAATTAATGGCGCGTTAGATCATGGATTATTTGAATCGGCATTACAGCAAGTATTGGCGCGACATCAGATATTACGCAGCTATTTTGTCAGTAAAGATGACGTAACATGGTTAAAGTTAGACACTGCTCCAATCGTGCCTTTAGAAGTACAGGATTGGCGACTTAAATCTGAGGCTGATCTTTATTCTTTCTGTGATAAACATGCACAGAAACGTTTTAACTTGAGTTATGAATTACCGTTGAGAGTCGCTTTAATACAAGTTGGGCAGCAGACGTGGCATTTACAATTAGTTATGCACCATATTGTTTCTGACGGTTGGTCGATTGATATTTTTGTTCGAGACCTTGTGCAAGCATATCGGGGCGTCCCGTTAACAGTGCTAAATATTCAATATACTGATTTTTCGGTTTGGCAGACGGCAATGCTACGCGCCGGAAAGGCACAGCAACAGTTGAACTATTGGAAAGCAAAGTTAGGTCCAGTGCAACCTGAATTACTGATTGCGCATGATACATCCGCAAAGATCCATCAGTTGCGACTTGCTGGTCATTGCCAATATTCATTATCTACGAATCGAACGGCTAAGATCTCAGCGTTAGCGCTAAAACAAAGGATCACACCATCGAGTTTGTTGCTTGCTGTTTGGCAGTTAACACTTGCAGCCTACAGTGGTCGTAATGATATTTCGGTCGGTATTCCAATGGCGAACCGGGATCGAGCTGAAGTTGCTGACATTATTGGTTTTTTTGTTAATACCATGGTTATTCATAATCAAATTTGGCCATCTAGCCAAGCTATCGATTGTTTGAAACTAACACATGAAGCTGTATTAGAAGCACAAGAACATCAGCTTTTACCTTTTGATCAATTAGTGGATGGTCTTGGTATATCACGTAATGTAGGTGAAACACCGCTATTTCAGGTGCTATTTAATCATCAACAGACGTCTGATGCATCGATTGAATTGGTCTCTGGGGTTAATATTAAAAGCTGTGATCAGAAAGGCCGCCACGCCTTGTTTGATTTGGCCTTAGATATCAGAGAACCAACCCAAGCGCCTTGGGAAGTCATTTTAACGTATGCTAAAGACCGATTTAAGGTAAGCACTGCGGAACAATTATTGAGTGGTTTTATTAAGTTTTTAGATGAAATTGTTGCACAGCCTACAATACCAGTAGGGCAACTTAGTTTAGTCAATCAGCAAGCCATGGATCTGCTGAATGATTTCTCGACGCAGGCTCACACTTGGGAGTATCAGCCATTACCTTCGCTTATTCAAAAGCAAGCTGAATTACGACCGAATGCAATCGCACTCGTGCATGGCGATGAACGTTTAAGTTATCAAGCATTGGAGCATCAAGCGAACCAACTTAGCCATTATTTGATTGAGCAAGGTGTTAGCGCTGACATGCCTGTCGGTGTCGCGTTTGAGCGTGGTAATACGATGTTAGTTGCTATGCTTGCTGTTCTTAAGGCTGGCGGCGCATTTTTGCCTTTGGATCCTGCTTATCCGAATGAGCGTTTAAGTTTTATGCTTGAAGATAGCGGTGTTGATTTATTGCTTACTGATTCAACATTATCAGCGCAAGTCCCTTGTCCTAATAGCATTAAATCTGTTTATCTCGATCAACAAATGATGGGTAGTTATTCGACTGATGTCCCCGATGTCGAATACCATCAGCAGCAATTAGCCTATCTTATTTACACCTCTGGCTCGACGGGCAAGCCTAAGGGCGTTGCGTTAACACATGCAGGATTAAGCATGCATGTTCAAACCATTGGTGAACGCTATGGCATGACACCTGATGATGTTGAGCTACACTTTGCCTCAATAAGTTTTGATGGTGCAGTAGAGCGTTGGGCTGTGCCATTGGCATTTGGTTCTCGTTTAGTGATTCGTGATCAGGCGTTATGGAGTGCAGAAAAAACCTGCGATGTACTTGTACAAGAAGGGGTAACCATTGCGTGTTTCCCGCCAAGTTATGTGGGCCCGTTATTAGATTGGATCAGCTACAGTAAGCCGAATTTAAAAGTACGCTCTTGGACATTAGGTGGTGAAGCGTTTACGCGTGAAACTTACGACCGGTTACAGCAGGTATTGAAACCACAACGCATTATTAATGGTTATGGCCCAACGGAGACCGTGGTTACTCCAATGATATGGGAGGCATATGCAGAGACTGAATTAAGTAGTGCATATGCGCCGATTGGTACTGCGGTGGGAGAACGACGCTTATACATTTTAGATCCTCAACTCAATCGAGTCCCGCTTGGGATGTCGGGCGAACTGTATATTGGTGCCGAAGTGGGATTAGCACGAGGTTATCATGGTCGTGCTGATCTGACTGCGGAGCGATTTTTACCTGATCCTTATGGTGCTGCGGGAGAGCGTATGTACCGAACGGGTGATTTAGTGCGTTGGCGTGACGACGGCGTTATGGAATATTTAGGCCGCATAGACCAGCAGATCAAAATACGTGGTTTCAGGGTCGAATTAGGTGAAATCGAATCAAAACTGCAGTTGCTGAGTGGCGCAGAGCATTGCGCTGTTGTCGCTCATGAGGCTCCGGGCGGTAAACGTTTGGTTGGTTATTTACAGCAAACAGACAAAGCGCAAATAACCGAATTCAATGAGGATGTATTATTACAACGCCTTGCCGCTGACTTGCCTGATTATATGGTACCAGCGACATTGATGGTATTAGCTAAATTACCCTTAACACCCGCGGGTAAAATCGACAGACAGAATTTATTAGCACCCAATTGGAATGAATTAGACGATGCTTCATACATAGCGCCAGAAGGTGACACAGAAGCGTTACTGAGTCAGTTATGGAAAACCTTGTTAGGTGTTGAATTAGTCGGGCGTGAGAGTAACTTCTTTGCATTAGGTGGAGATTCAATTTTAGCATTGCAGCTTGTCAGTCATGTCCGTCAAGCCGGGTTATTATTAACGCCAAAAGATATTTTCGAACAGCCAGTTCTTAAACAGCTTGCAGCTTTGTTGCAAGAAATCACCGAACAGAAGGCACAGTTATTACCGACGTCTGAATTTGCATTAATGCCAATTCAACAACATTTTTTCTCACAACAACCAGCAGAACCGTCTCACTGGAACCAGCATGTTTGTGTTGAGTTAAAGCAAAGTATGAATGTTGATGCGTTAGCTAAATCATTACATTCTATTGTTGCCCATCATCCCGCACTTCGTCTTAAATTTAGTCATGGAAATAAAGGGTGGGTACAGCAATATACTGATGTTATTTCATCCGATTTATTATGGAACTGTAAGATCGATGATGATGCTGAATTTTCTGTATTAGCATTAGAACTACAGCAAAGTTTGAACATTTATAAAGGTGATTTGTTACGTGCTGCGCTAATAAAGCAGCCACAAAAAGCGGACCGACTATTACTCGTTATTCATCACCTTGCTATAGATGGTTTTTCATGGCGAATATTGTTTGATGATTTATGGTCGGCTTATCAACAGTTCAGTACGATGCAAGAAATACAATTGCCTGCTGTGTCAGCAAATTATAATCAAGTCATTGAGCAACTGAATATTTGGACTCGAACCTTAGATATGCAACAGCAGCGTGAATATTGGTTTGCACAAGGGTCATCTTCATCTTTACCTCTTCCTATTTATAAGAATAGACGAACGGAAAGTGTCAAATTAGGTATTGAAGATACACAAATATTATTGCGTAAAACCGTCGGTCAATTAAATGTGCCAACGCCAAACCTATTAATTACCAGCTTAGTGCAAACGTTAGCATCGGTGGATAAACCAGATCTACATTTATATTTGGAAGGGCATGGGCGAGAAGAAAGCGTATTTGGTGCGCTTGATTTAAGCCGAACAATAGGTTGGATGACGAGTCTTTATCCGATTAAATTAAGTTGGTCTGCATATGCTGAGACTTGTCTAGAGTCGATAACTCAGCGCTTGAATGAGGCTCAGCAAGATGGCGGTATTGGCTACGGTGCCGTGATGTCTTATGAATCTTCAAAGATCTCGGTTAATGCGGATATCACATTTAATTATTTAGGTCAGTATGTCGATAATGGTTTTTCACATTGGTGTAAACCGATTGTTGCTGGTGGCCCTCCACAATCTGATTTAAACCCAATGCTTACCCCGTTAGTTATTAATGCACAAATTACGGAAGGGCAATTAAGCTTAGATTGGGAATATGCACATACACACCATACTGAAAATGAAGTGACCCAGTGGGCGAATGATTTTGTCGTTAATTTACAAAAATGGCTAGGCCGTATCGGTAACAATACTGAGATCAAGGCAGATCTACGCCTATTAGAACCACTCAATCAACCTTGTGGTACTGAACCTGCTATTTTTTGTATTCATCCCGTTACGGGAAGAACGACAGGGTATCAATTGTTAGCTGAAAGATTAGCAGGTAAGCGCCATCTAATTGGTATCCAGTCACGGAGTTTTATTGATGATGGTTGGTTTGATGCATCTTTATCGGCGATGGCCGAGAGCTATTATCAAACGATTAAGTCGGTACAAAATGAAGGTCCTTATTATTTACTTGGTTGGTCTTTAGGCGGCGCGCTGTGCTTGGAAGTTGCAGCTAAGTTAGAAGCGAATAAACAGGACGTTGCTTTTATTGGATTACTTGATTGTTATGTACCTGGATTTGAGGTTGCTGACGATCAATGGGACTCACCTAAAGCGCAACAAAAACTGATGGAACATTTAAGTTTATTACTCTCCCCATTAAGCCAGTATCAGTCTCAGCAATGTCTTAAATTATTAAATGAAAGTAGTCCTGAACAGTGGCCTTCCCAGTTTGATATGTGGTTATCGACAATGCCTGTTTCTCGCCATATGGCAGAAAATGCACGGCAAGTCTTGTTTAGTTGGGCTATTGAGCAGCACATGAGAGCAATCTGTGCTGGCTATCAACTTGCTAGCGTGGATAGAAAAGTTGAAAGTTGGTGGGCTGCTAATCCTGAGGGGAGAGCTCAGCAGTTAAGCTCGGGACTAGAAAGTATTAACTCGCTAGAGTCTAAAAAAATTGTAAATAGCGATCATTTAGGCATTGTTCGAAATGAAGGCGTTATATCAGATTTAGCTGTTCGTTTATTGAATCAGTAAACGGCGGTCATTTTAAAAGGTTAAATCCAACCTTTAAGGGAATTGATAATCATTATCAATATTATAATCATATGTATTGGAGTATTTATGTTGTTTAAAAACCAGCGGATGGACGCATTTGTTAGCCAGAAATTTGTTAAAAAATCTTTGGCAACAGCTGTAATAATGGGATTGATGGTAAATTCTGTATCAGCAAATACGAATGAAAATTCGGAAGAAGAAATTGTTGTTACTGCAGAATTTAGTAATCCAATTGGCCCCGATTTTGGTTATGTTGGTGAAAATAGCATGACAGCAACCAAAACGGATATGCCGATAAGCAAAACGCCAAGAGCAGTATCTGTTGTGACAAGAGAGCAGATGGATGATCGAGCGTCTGTGAGTGTGGCTGATGCTTTGCAATACACCCCGAGTATTCAGGCCAATTTTTATGGTGAAGATAACAAGCAAGATTGGTTTGTTATTCGTGGTTTTAATCAGGCTAATGATGGTTTGTATCAAGACGGAACGAGAGTCGATTCGTCAGGCTTTTATAGTTATCAAGTCGACCCGTTTGGTTTAGAACGTGTTGAGATATTACGTGGTCCAGCATCGGTATTGTACGGACAAAATCCCCCAGGCGGTGTGATTAATGTGATCAGTAAACGACCTCAACATGGTGGTAATTTTGGTTTCGTATCGGTGGATTATGGCACCAATGATCGTCAGCAATTAAGCCTAGATCTTGGCAGTGATATCACTGATGACATCGCTTGGCGTTTAGTTGCTTTAGGTCGTAAAAATGGCACTGATGTTGACAATGTTGAAGCTGAACGTATCTATCTTGCCCCATCAGTGAGTGTCAACTTTAATGACAATACTAACCTAACGGTACTTGCGAGTTATCAGAAAGACGACTCAGACCCTTATTTACAGTTTTTACCGATGGAAGGGTCATTAACTGAAAATGAGAATGGCTTCATTGGTGATGATGTTGCTATTGGTAACCCTGGTTATGAAAAATTTAAGCGTACTCAAGCTGCATTAGGTTATGAATTTAGCCATAAGTTTAATGAGTCAGTTCAGTTTGCTCAATCTGTGCGTTATAGCCAATTAGATATTGATTTAAAGCAGATGTATGCTCTTGCTTATGCTCAAGACGCTCGTCTGGAAGCAACAAGAACCAATATCTTACGAGGTTTATCAAGTGAAGAGGGTAAATCGAAAAGTTTTTCTGCGGATAACCGATTAATTTATAAGTTTAATACGGGTAAATTAGATCACACATTGTTATCTGGTATTGATTATCGCTGGCTTGATATAAAAGGGCAAAGCTTTGGTGGTAGCGTTCTCGTCGCTGACGGAAATACGCCGATTAAAGTTCCAACCCCATATCCAGGTATATATCTTGACACTTATAATCCACTATTCAATCCGTACAACCCGAGTTATACAGACAATGTTACTTTATTAAATGGGACCACTTTCCAACCTGTAACAGATGCAGACCGTGAAACGACAACAAGTGAAAAGCATCAACTGGGAGGCTATTTACAAGAGCATATGTTGATTAATGATAGAGTTGCTATCACGTTAGGTGTCCGTTTTGATGATACAAAATCTACCTTTGAAAATAAATCAACCAGTGCAAAGCAAGTAGTTAGTAACCAAGAGTGGACCAAAAGTGCAGGGGTGGCTTATATCTTTGAGAATGGATTAACGCCATATGCTAATTATGCCGAACACTTCCAACCGGTTCTTAAATTGGACAAAAACGGAAATTCAGCTCTACCAGAGAGCGGAGAACAATTTGAAATTGGTCTGAAATATTTACCACAATCTTTCGATGGTTCATTTAATGCGGCGTTGTTCCAAATCAACAAAGAGAATATGGCGACCTCGGATGCTGCTGGTAATTTGCTTCAAATTGGTGAAGTCGAAAATAAAGGTATTGAGTTAGAAGCCGTTGCTAATGTGACTTCGGGGCTAAGTTTAGTTGCTAATGCAACTTTCATGGACTCAGAAATTGTTAAAGATAATGATGCCTCTAAGGTGGGTAACCGTCCGATGCAGGTCGCGAATACACTTGCATCAGCTTGGGCTAACTATCGTTTCTTTGGTAACAGCCTAGAAGGTTTAGCGATTGGTGTTGGTGGCCGTTATGTTGGCGAAACTTATGCTGACGATACTGAAACAACAAAGGTAGCTGATTTTACGTTAATGGATGCAACTGTGAGTTACACCATTAACAATATGAAAATCCAAATTGCAGCTAAAAATCTTATGGATAAAGAGTATGTGTCAACTTGTGGTTATGGTAATTGTTTCTATGGTAATGGCCGAAATGTGATTGCGAGCCTTAGCTATGCTTGGTAATTCTACCATCGAGTACCCGCAGCCTTCTGGGCTGCGGGTGACGCTTGCTACACATAATCACTGGCAAGTTTACCAACAAGACCACGTTATATTTAGCGGCATTCTTATATCGCCGACTAAGTTTCAACTAAATAGAGAACATTTACAGGGGGCGTTATTGCTGCCTGTGTGTCATGCGATATTCAGTACTATCTCTACGCTTGAATGTATCAGTTTAGAGGCCGGAAATCCTTTGGTTAATACTGATTATATGCAAAGAACGTCGGATGGGGAATATTTGTTATTTAAGTCGATGTTATGGCAGTTAGGTGAGTTGTGGTTAGCACAGCCAGAATCTAAGCCATTTCCACATATGCAAGTTCTTGATAGTGCTGGTTATCACCCATTGCGAGCGCACCCACTGACTGGCGACCTATATCACCGATATATTCCAGAGTTAAAGTCGTGGATAAAGCTGCGAACACTTGATATTGACAGAGATTTAGCGCTTTTTAACCGCTGGCAAAATGATGAGCGTGTTGCGGCTTTCTGGGAACAAAAAGGAACATTAGATGAACACCGGGATTATTTGCAAACACAGTTAAACGATCCTAAAAATCAAATAATCATCGCTTCTTTTGACGACCAACCATTTGCTTATTTTGAAGTGTATTGGAGCAAAGAAGATCGGATCGCGCCTTATTATGCCGCCGGTGATTATGATCGTGGTATTCACATGCTTGTTGGAGAGGATAAACATCGAGGTCCGCATAAAGTATCAGCTTGGTTAAGCTCGTTGTGCCATTACATTTATTTATCTGATCCTCGTACATTGAGAATCGTCAGTGAGCCGAGAGCTGATAATGAAAAAATGATTAACTATTTACAACAGCAGCATTTCTCTAAGCAAAAAGAATTTTCATTTTCGCATAAACGAGCGGCGTTGATGCTGCAGTTTAGAGACAGTTTTTTTACTCAGTTTAAATATACATAAAAGTAAATGGGTAGTACTGCATCAAAGGAGTTAGGTAAGGTATGTTAGATAAAGCAACACTATATGATGTAATTGGCATCGGTTTTGGCCCCGCTAATTTAGCTGTGGCAATCGCAATGCAAGAGTCATCGGTGAATGAACAAAGCATGAGCTACTGTTTTCTAGAAAAGAAACCAGCATTTGAATGGCATGGCGGCATGTTGCTAGATGGCACAAGAATGCAGATATCTTTTTTGAAAGATTTAGTTACACAGCGTAATCCGTCAAGCAATTATACTTTTGTGAATTATTTACATCATCATAATCGATTAAATTCATTTATTAATCTCAGTTCGTTCTCACCTAGCAGAATAGAATTTAATGACTATTTATCTTGGGCGGCGAGTCATTTTTCAGAGCATGTAGATTATGGTGCTAATGTTGTTTCTGTTGAGCCAGTTGAAGTTGAAGGTGAAGTTAATATTGTTAAAGTAGTCTCGCTAAATGCGCAAGGCACTGAAGATATTCGTTATACCCGAAACCTCATTGTAGGGGTTGGGGGCGCACCTAAATTACCAGATCAATTTTTAGATCACCGTAGTGATAAAGTTATCCATTCTTCAGGGTATAAAATCTGGCGGAAGACGTTTAAAACCGAAAATAATAAGCCTAAAGTTGCTATTGTTGGCGCAGGGCAAAGTGCCGCAGAAATTTTTGTTGAATTATGTAACGACTATCCTGATGGTGAAATTAATCTGGTTAATAGAGGACGGGCGATTTATCCCGCAGATGATAGTCCATTTGTAAATGAGATATTTAATCCTGAGTTTACAGATGAAATTTATTCGTATGCACCTGAGGAACGTAATTCAGTGATCCAAAGGTACAGTGGTACTAATTATTCGGTTGTCGATAAACCAGAAATTGAAGCGATTTATGAGCGATTATACTTACAAGAAGTAACAGGTAAAGGTGTACATAAATATTTACCTTTACATGAGATATCTGAAGTCGCAATAGCTAAAAACCATGTCGCAATGAGGCTTCGTAATACCTCTACACAAGCTAAAGTTTGGCATGATTATGATGCTATTGTACTTGCTACAGGTTACCATTATAACAGTTTTAATACATTGCTTGATGAGTTAAAACCGTGGATGCATATGGATAATGTTGAACGTTGTTACCGCCTTCCTCTAAAAGATGGGTGTAACGTAAATGTATTTTTACAAGGTTGCTGTGAATCGACGCATGGCTTAAGTGATACCTTATTATCGATATTAGCGGTCAGGTCCCAAGAAATTGTGAATTGTTTAGTGGAACGGATCTCCGAATCTAAAAGCAATGTTTGTGTTTAGATTCGGGTGATATTTTGAGTCTTCCTATATTAGCTCCCCTTTTTCAGGGGGAGTTTAAGCAATACGCGAATATATTTCGTTTTCCGGCGGGTAATAATACCTCATTGCCAGCCTCGGTTTTATTAGACCCTAATTTTGTTAAGGAGCAATTGGTGCTATTTAGACCTGATTGTGACGAGACCTTAGATGCAGAGGTTCTATCCGAATGGAGTAAATATTATTTTATTCGTATCTTAGCACCTGTTATCGTTGCTAATGTGCTACTAGGACATGCGTTACCTGTGCGTTTATCTGAGCTTGAATTAATTTTTGGCAACGATGGGACTGTCCATGGTTTTGTGGTTGAAGAACAAGGGACTACTATTACAACGACTGATGTGAGCCGTTATGATAGTTTAGTCGAATATAACTTAAAACCACTGATCGAGTCATGGGCATTACATTTCTCAGTACCGATTAAGATTCTATGGGTCAATGCTGCCAGATATATCAATTGGATTAATGTTCAACTCGAACTGGCTGGGATGGATGGTGAGATATGTAAAACAGTAAATCAATTATTAGAACATCGATATATAAATGACAAGATAAATCCGATGTTTGGATGTTATCGGTTAAAGCGAATAGCGGGTAAGTCTGTAAAAATAAGGCGTAATTGCTGTTTGCGTTATCGATTACCGACGACAGAGCTTTGTGATGACTGTCCAAGATTACTTGAACCCAAATAATATATTGAAGTAATCGACAGCCATCCTTGGCTGCTAATCATGATTAGATCTTAGCAAGTGATGTTGGGTAATTTCTATCGTGAGCAATCTCGCAAGCGAGTCTATTGATATCACTTTCAGATAAAGCCGTAAAACTTGCATTAACATTACGGCACTCTGTTAATTGCTCATGTGAGTAATCAAATAGTTTATGTATAATTTGATCGGCGACTGTGAGTGCTGACGATGCTTTAACTATTTCGGCTCTAGCATATTGCAGCCCTTCAAACGAGACGTCATAAGCGCGTAGAGATACATCATTACCTGGTATTTGTTGCGCACCAAATAATGGCCTTCCTGCGGTTATTGCGTTGTTAAAGCTAGGGATAAAATGACTGATATGGTGAATCGCTTTTTGCGTTCGGCTATCCGACTCTTCTTTATCCCAACCTTGGACGAGCTTGTTGATGAAGCTTTTATCTAGTTTAGGTTGGGCACTGTCATCGGTACTTTTAGCTAAGCCATTTTTAAATAATGTGATTTCCTCAGTCATTCCGTGTAATTGGAAATAGCCATCAGGGTAAGGTGTTAATTGCGCCATACCTTCAGGTGTCCCTCGTTCGCCGTGAAAGACAACTTCTGGCCAACGTTCACTTTGTTCCCAATGCGTAATGTAGGCAGCCTTAAATTCAACCATTCGTTCTTTTGGTGTATCTGCCATGTCATCAATAACACCAGTTCTATAACCACAAGCATTAATTAAATAATCAACTTCGGTTGTTGTCTGTTTATCGTTTTCAGCATGTGTGATTAACCAGGTGTTATCCGCAGTGTAAGCAACGTTTATCACTTTATTGTTAACCAGTAAGTTGCAAGACCTTGAGGCATTCAAACTAAGCTCTGTACTTGCTGCGATACGGAATAAACTTAAACCGTACTCTTGAACCATCAATAATGGAAATTTAATTGAATCGAGATCAAGTGTTTTGGCAAGCGGGATCATCCAGTCGGAGAATTGCGCTATCTCAGACGCTTGTGATTCTTTTTTCAATCGTTCGAGATCATGACGGGTAAACATTTGGTAATAATCGTCGGGTTCACCGAGTACTTTATTACTTTCATCGGCTTGAACTAACGCTTTGTAACGTTGAGTTAACAATTCAAGTCGTGGTAATAATGTTTCTATGTTACTCGCATCGCGCTGAGGGATTGCAATTACGGTTGGACGCTTATTGATGCAATGCGGGTAGATCTTCATTGTCGCGATTGACTGTTCTAATAACGTAAGGCATTGCTCGTCGGAAATGTCTGGGTAAAGGTTGCCGCCAGCATGTAAATGACATACCGGTGGGCCATTGACTAAGCTAACACCTTCTTCAAATAAGGTCACATTTATGTCTAACCCAGCTAAACGCAGTGCGATAGTACTACCAGCGATACCACCGCCGATAACCGCAATGCGTTTTGATTTTAAAGTAGACGGTACGTTATTGATCATTTTCTTCGCAACGTATAAATAATTAGATGACTTATTATGCCAATTATTTATACTTGAATGAAACTTATTTTTAGTTAAAGTGTATTTATACTGCTAAATAGCGCTGAGCCTTTCGTATTCGCATGAACTTTATCCCGTTGCTAACCAGATCCCGACAAAGACCATCAGTGAGCCTGCGATTTTATTGAGTAAGCGGACATTATTACTTTTCTGTAAAAAGAGACGCAATGTTTGTCCACCGCTCGCATACATTAATAAACAGCTAAATTCAGTAATCAGAATAATAGCAACGAGTACGGATAGCTGTGGCGTTAATGCTTGGGTAGGGTTAATAAAAGGCGGTAATAGCGAGATCATAAATACCCAACCTTTTGGGTTCGCGATCGCAGTCACAAAGCCTTGGCTGGCTAATTGAATTGGCTTCACTGTGCTTTCAGGCCCTAGGCTATCAGAAATAGCGAGTTTACCCTTTGATCGCCACATTTGAATACCAAGGTAAATAAGGTAGCTACCACCGAGGTATTTAAGAGCTGAAAATGCGCTAGGGTATTTCAGCATAATCGTTGCTACACCAATAACAGCCAGAATAGCAACCAAGCCTACGCCCAATAACTCTCCCCACATCATGTGCAGACTGCGCTTTACGCCAATCGTCATGCCTAATGTCATCGATAATGTCATACACATACCGGGTGTAATAGAAACGAAGAAAAATGTAGGGATAAAAAGTGCTAAAAGCTGTAAATCGATGGCGGACATTATATAAACTTAGTTAATTAGATGAAGCTGAGTAATATATCATTCAAGAAGTTTTCTGTATTCTATTGTTGAATGAATATAAATTAGCCGTTTTTAACTTTGTGAACTTGATCAAGCCATTCATTTTAAATTTAGCCAAGTATAGGTTTAAAAATTAATCCTTAAGCCTATACTTATCAATCACAGCAATTGTATTTAGAATTTAGACTGGAATGACGCTTTAATGATAAAATTTATTACCTCTCCACAAGACATGCGATTATCTGATGTTGAAACTGCACAGTATGATCAAATCGTAGATTATGTTACTGAAATAAGCTTGAATTTAATGGCTGTTAAAGTGACGAACCGACCTGAAGATTTTCTTGGCTGGTGTAATGAATTATACAATTACGCGCGTTACGGTATTAATATGGAATTGCTTGATGCAAAACATGAAAAACCGTTACAAAAATTATTGCAGTTATTAGAAAAGTCGATCACTTGCCGTCAGGTTAAAACGTCACGTATAACACCTTGGCCTTTCCTAAAAAACTTTATGCTTGATCAAGCTGATCGCCAAGCATTAGATGAACGTCTTCGCTTATTAAACTATATCAGCTCATTACGTATAAGTACGTTAGCGGATATGTCAGATCTTGAACGCCTCGCATTTGCAGGTAAACACTTATCTGCGCACGTACCTACAAAATTTGATTTTGATGTTGAACTATTTGGTAGTACGCGTGGTTCAAAAGGCTTCCACGAGTTATTGCAACATACCCCATCTCTTCTTGATGACGCTTTAGCTGCGATCCCGTTAGAAGGCGAAGTGAGCGAAGCTGATTATAAAGAGTTTGTAAAACGTTATACAGCGGCTTTTGCTACCTTAGATAAAGGCAAAGCAGGTTTGTTTGTTGCGACTCGTTTATTGGCGATGCGCCGACCTGATGTATTCCTGGTATTAACAGCATCAAAAGTGGATGCACTTTGCCAAGGTTTTGGTCTCGTTAAACTAAACGCAACAGACTTTACACGTTACTGGGTGGATATTATTGAAGCGATTCATCGTCAACCTTGGTTTAAATCGGCACAGCCAGAAGATGCAACCGAGCTTGAGCTATGGAATAACCGTGTCGTGTTATTTGATCTGTTCTTTTTTGTGGATAAAGATTTCGCTGCTAAATCAAATTATTTAAAATTGAAGAATAAGCCTGCTGTTGTTCGCAGCGCAACGGGTGGTCGCACTCGTACTGCGGGTGTTGTACGTCAAAAGCGTACTAAGGAAAGTGCCACAGAAGCGGTAGATCGTTTACTTGCAGATCCTGAGTTACCTGCTTATTTGCAAAGTAAACGAGACTCTATGATTATTGAAGTTGAAAAAGGTAAAAGTGCAACAGAAGTAATGCAGTTAATTAGAGCAATCTTTGGCTAGCGCTTAGTGGACCTTTAGTCATTAAGGGTCAACTACAGAAATAAAAAAGGCTTCAATAATTGAAGCCTTTTTAGTATTTACTATTTATTATTTATCAAAGGCTAATTAGGCCTACAGCTTGCAAGAATACGATTGCAATTGCTACTGGTGACAAATAACGTAGACAGAACATAACCAATTTATAAGCCACTTCAGATAAACCAAACTCTTCACGAGTGACTTTCTCATTTACAACCCAACCGACTAATACCGCAGTGAATAGACCGGCAAGTGGTAGCATGATGTTTGCTGTTAGTTTATCTAAAGCATCAAAGAAGTTCAGACCCATAACAACATCTTGAGCCCAAGGTGCACCACTGAGTGAGAATACTGTTAGTAGTGATAGCCCCCAAATAGTACAGCCCGCTGCGATTGTTGCTTTAGTACGGCTTAAGCCAAGGCGTTCGTTCAAGTAGGCTACTGGTGATTCAAGAAGTGCGATCACGGATGTGAATGCAGCAAATGTCACCATGATGAAGAATAGCGTACCAAACAAACTACCTAATGGCATTTGACCAAACGCGATAGGTAATGACACGAATAGTAGACCAGGACCCGCAGAAGGCTCCATACCATTAGCAAACACGATAGGGAAGATAGCCATACCTGCGATAAGCGCAACCGCTGTATCCATGATCGCGATCCAGATAGATGTTTTCGCGATTGACGTACCTTCAGGCATATATGTACCGTAAATCATCATGATGCCTGATGATAAACTTAGGGTGAAAAATGCGTGCCCTAGCGCTGTTAATACACCATCAATAGATAATTTTGAGAAATCTGGCGAAAACATGAATTGTGCTGCTTCACCAAAGTTACCTGTTGCAGCGGCGTAAACCATGATAATCATCAATAAGACAAGCAATGATGGCATTAGGTAAGTCACGGCTTTCTCGAGACCGGCATTAACACCACGAATTAATACTAACATTGCTGCGACAATTGTAATTGAAGACCATAAGATCAGTTGTGTTGTATCCGTAATTAAACCGGTGAATAGTGCCCCAATTTCATCTTTATGAGAAATTTCAGAACCAGCGGTTGCAAGGAAGTCGCCACTAATACCAAAGAAGATATAAGCAGCTGCCCAACCTGCAATAACGATATAGAAACTTAAAATTAATGAACCTGCAATAACACCTGATGCACCTAGTAGAGACCAAATGCTTGAGCCGCCAGACTCTTTTGCAATCGTAGCTGAAGCATTAGCTGGTGATGTACGAGAGCGTTTACCAATCATAACTTCTGCCATCATGACAGGAATACCGATTAGTAGAATACAAAATAGGTAGACAAGAACGAATGCACCACCACCATTTTCGCCCATGATGTAGGGGAACTTCCAAAGGTTACCTAAACCTACAGCCGCGCCTGCTGCTGCAAGTACGTATTTAAATTCGCTAGACCAGCGATTGTCAATTGTTGTGCTTGTTGTCATTTTCCCATCCTGGGTTATGTATATAGTTATGTACATACTAATAACATATTAAAAACACCGAGATAAGGACTTTAATTAGATGATAACTCTAAAATGGCTGTTATTTATTTAGCTAACGCTTGGTTATTGGTGTTTTAAGGTTTAAAGATTCATGTATCTCTTTAATGTTGGTGTTAAATGCTTATATTTTAAGTGTGTGCTGTATATTACGTTTTTTTACTGCATTTGAGTTAATGAACTGTTGATTGTTTGTTTTTTATTCTAAAGCAAGTGGGGCATAATCTAGAGGGGAGGGAACGCAATGAACCTGAATTGGCGTCCCAGTTCAGGTTCATTGTGATTTTTTAACTTATTATATCGAGGAGCGACTTAAGCTGTCGCAGCTACCTTCGATAATGTTTTAGCTAAATTTTTGATATAAGTATTTGTTAATGTTTCAAATTCAACTTTAACAACTGGTTTTAAACCGATACCAGCCAGACTTGGTAATGGAATTGTAATTACGGCATCTGTTAATAAGTTAATATCACAACCAGTACTAGTCTCAGTTATGATCCATTTACCAGATACTTTTGCACTATTCTTAGCTGTGTCACGAGGTTCCCAAACAATAGATTTACTCGCTGCATCACAGGTATATTCGCATGCATAAATTGTTTGAAGTTGAATCGGCCCTAGACCAATTTTTTTCATTTCCCAACGGTAAGTATTTGCAGCTTCTTCGATCAAATGCTCTAGATCTGGAAAATGGCTAGTTGAAGCCGGAACGTCAGCTAAAAGTTTATAAACGGTATCTATATCTGCAGGTACTGTAAATTTTTTATTTAGTTGAATTTTTACGTCGAAAGCCATTTCAAGTGTTCCTTTATTTAATATTAGTGTTAAATATTCTAGGCTTAACGCGCTAGATGTATAATTTCTGTCGCTTACATTGCAACAGATGAATATTGTTGTCAAGAATGAACTATCAATTTTGGGGTATGTGTTATGGCTGTTTTTACCTTCAAATATCGTTAGCTAAATGTGCCTATATATCCCTCTGTCGGGTAGATTGTAAGTTACACAAGATTATTACAGCGGTGTAACAACTATCATGCTTGTTTTGTATAAGATAGCGATTCGAACTGAAATGTATCATTGAGTAAATCAGTCAGATAATATTGATCTAATGTTTGCAGGAAGGCATCAATACCAGTTTCTAGTACTTTTTTTAATTGATAAATTGGCACAATGTCACTATCACTTGCGTTAGCATCTATGCCTTTCAAATTATTTTCGAGTGCTCTGACGAGCTGACCAATATTAATTTCTGATGCGGGTTTTGCTAACCATATACCGCCATTTTTACCTCTCGATGATTCTATATAGTCGAGAGCTGACAGATGTGCTATGACTTTAGCAATATGGTTTCGTGATGCGTCATACACATTAGCTACTTCCGCAGAGCTTGAGCGTTGCCCTTTTGGAAGGGTGGATAAATACATGAGTGTGCGTATGCCAAAATCTGTATAAGTCGTTATCTTCACTTTAGTCACCATTGCAAATGTTATCGTAAGTTAATTATGCGCAAACTACTCTAGAAATTTATACCAACTCTTTCTCTGCCTTTATCATTATGACGTCTTTACCATGTTCTTGAAGGAAACGCTTAAACCCTTCGAGCAACTCTCTTGGATGACTAAACTGGCAGTAAGTGACTGGATAATCTTGATCTAACTCTTTTAAAAGTGGGCTTTTGATTGGGGCTCCTCGCCAGACTGCAAAAAAGACGGGCTTAGGATGGATGGAGCTTAAATTATAAGAAAGTTCATAAGCATCACTATCATTAGATGATGTGTGGATATAAAGCAACGCATCAACAACCGATAATAAACGTAACCGGTAATGACGATAATTAGCTGGTGTGAAAATGATCCCTGTTTGTCGCTGAAAAGCTTGCTGGTAATCACCTTGTTCTGCATCTAGATTGAAAGGAAGGAATTCAAGACCGTCGATGTTATGTTGTAAGAAGGTAATAACATTATCTAAAATCTTCAAGTGGTCTTTATGAATATCCCCCACATCTTGTTTGACTAATAGTTTCATTTTTATTCCCTTTCCTGACGATCGTTAAAATCGGTTGTTAGGAATACTGTTATACGCGGAACTATTAGAAATATTAATCAAGAGCTTGAGATATTTTGGCCTAGATTCTAGATTAGTGAAAAAGCATTGAAAACTAAAACCTAGGCTCATGTATTCGACTCGTTTATTCAATAGGGTAGAGTTTGTCAAGTGCGATAGATAACCCATTTTCAGTGACAATACGCACATGATCTCGACGTAATTTCCTTGGCTCATTAACACCGCATGAATGGGCAATTAGACCAATACCGTAATGAATGTATTTGTTATAGTTTGCAACCCGCTGTGCTTTATCTTGAACGTCTAATCCTTCTTGCAGTTTTGGGTTGTGAGTAGTGATACCCGTTGGGCAAGTATTCTTATTACATTGCAATGCTTGAATGCAACCTAGCGCGAACATGTTTCCACGTGCGGATACAATAAAATCGGCGCCGACGGCTAATGCCCAAGCGACTTTTGATGGGGTAATGAGCTTTCCTGATGCGATGACTTTAATTTTCCCTTGTAAATTGTACTTTTCCAACATATTAACAAGTAAAGGTAAGCTCTCTTTTAGAGGCAGACCCACATAATCCATTAATGGTTGTGGTGCAGCCCCTGTACCCCCATCTGCACTGTCTAACGTCATAAAATCGGGTGCTGATTCGGGACCGCGTTTTATTATTTCTGTTAATATATCCGCTATCCATTGAGTATGACCCAATACAAATTTAAATCCGACAGGTTTACCTGTTACTCGACGGATACGGGCGACCATATCAAGTATATCACCAACATTTTTTATTTCTGGATGAGCATTTGGACTGATGGAGTCTTCACCGACGGGAATACCTCGGATTTTGGCTATTTCTGCTGTGACCTTTTTACCGGGTAATATGCCTCCCTTACCTGGTTTAGCCCCTTGGCTTAGTTTTATTTCAAACATTTTAACTTGTTCTATTTCGGCAATTGATTTCAGTTTTTCATCACTTAAATGACCATGTTCATCTCGCACGCCATATTTTGCTGTGCCAATTTGATAAACGAGATCGGCACCGCCGGCAAGATGATGAAGTGATAGGCCGCCTTCCCCCGTATTTAACCAGCAACCCGCTTCTTTTGCACCATAAGACAATGCTAATACAGCAGGTTTTGAAATAGCGCCATAACTCATGGCTGAAATATTAAAGACAGAATTTGTTACGTACGGATGTGGGCAATCGGGACCCAAGGTAATAGTTTGGGGAGCGATCGCATCTTCGGTTAAGGTTGGAAAGGCACAATTCATGAACATGATGGTACCGACTTGATCTAGGTTACGTGTTGAGCCAAATGCGAGGGTGCGGTCAACGTTTTTTGCCGCGCGGTAAACCCAAGATCGTTCAGCTCGGTTGAAAGGCATTTCTTCACGATCTTGTGCAAAGAAATATTGGCGGAAGAACTCCCCTTGTTTTTCAAATAGGTATCTAAATCGTCCGATGACAGGGTAGTTATGGCGAATAGCCTGTTTGGTTTGTCTTTTATCTACTATATACATGTAGATAACACTAATTATTCCTCCGAAGAGGAGTAAAATGAATAGCCCAGTCATAATATCGAGGCCGTACAGTAGCATATCAATTTGTGATTTAAATTCCGGTTGCATAGGTGATACCTTTATTGAACTCTATCCTTAGGTTAAGAATACAATAAAGGGGACTGTACAACCAATAAAACAATAAAATAATCAAAAAATCAACGATTTACAACGATATCCTTGGCTATTTTTTGTAGTAGGTAGGTCTCTCGCTCAATTGACAGGCCAGCTCTAGGGTGACTCGCTATAACGTCAAGGTTATGCGCAATCGCGTCGTGGATATTGATCCATAGTGCGCTAACGCCATTTTTGATTTCATTTTCTTCTAAGCGTGGCGTGCCTAATTCTTTATTGGCATTACAAGTAAAACAATAGGATAGCATTTGGATACTATCAAAGCCGTCTTTATACCAAGGGCGAAGTTCTTCGTAACTACCGTAAGGTACAACGTTATGAATATTTTCAGCTCCTGTTTCTTCTTGAACTTCTCGAATTAAACCGGTAATGATGTCTTCATCGTCATGCAATCCGCCACCCGGTAAACTGTAATCATGGTAGCGCGCAGTGAAGATCAGTAAGATCTCTTCACCTTGAGTAATAATGCCACGCGTTGCGACCCGTTGGTCAGTATTTTTAGGCGTGGTTACATCTGGATGGATAGTAGAACGAAGGACGGGCATCTGGTTGATCATTATAAATGGCTCTTATGATTGTTTAACTTGTAGCTAAGATAGGTTTATGTCTACTGTTCTTAGCTGTATCACTGTAATGCGTTTTTCGAATTTTTATGCCATTGCGTAATGCTGTATGTCATCACGTATCGGAACTCGAATTAGCCATATAGTAGCATATTCGTAAAGAAGACTCTGCAAAGGGTTTACTTGTTTCTGTCTCTCGATGAATTAGCCAATGGTGATACGAAGTCAAACTGAGACCGTTTTGCTCTATTTTATGTTTAGCTAAAAAAGATGAAATAATCAGAATTTTAATTTCTTGTATTGATAACGAAATTATTCATGTGCCTAGCGTAATTAAACTTGATAGTCTAGAGTGTAATGCTGTACTATTACGTCATTACAATTCAGGTGCGATGATTTTATAGTATGATCAATGAATTACTTTTAGATATATCAAATAAGGGCGATATTTCACTCGTCTTGCCATTGTTGTTTTCACCGGAAGAATTAAATGCTGTCAATGCCCGTGCTTTAGTTTATAAAGAACTTTTGCTAGGCGAGCGGTCACAGCGCGAAATAGCGAAAATACACAATATTAGTATTGCCACTATTACTCGAGGTTCAAATAATTTGAAATCAATGAGTAATATTGAAAAAGAATTATTACAAACATTATTAATTAGGAAGTAGGTATATGTCTGAAGTAATGACCGTCAGTCAAGACGAAAAACCATCCTCGCTGGGTGGCGTATTCATCATTACGGGTACCAGTATTGGTGCCGGTATGTTTTCACTACCCGTATTAACATCAAGTATGTGGTTTGGCTGGGCTGTATTATTTTTGTGTGTATCTTGGTACTGCATGTATAGTTCAGCACTTTACTTACTTGAAGCGAACCAAAAATTTAAACATGGTGTTAATTTTGATTCAATGACAAAGGCTTTGTTACCGACATCATTACGTATATTGAATGGTTTGTCAGTGATGTTTGTGAGTTATATCTTAGTATATGCCTATATCTCGGGTGGTGGCTCGATGTTGGGGCACAGCTTACAATCGGGTTTAGGTATTGAACTTGATCAATCTGTCGCTAGTTTTGCTTTTGCTGTCCTACTTGGGTTGATTGTGAGCTTTAGTACCAAAGCAGTTGATCGTTTTACTTCTGCAATGTTAGGTGGGATGGTGATCACTTTTAGTATCGCTATTTTCAGCTTGCTTAGTGGTGCAAACTTTTCTTTATTACAGCCACTTGCCGAGATGACAGAACGCTTACCTTATAGTTGGGCTGCAATACCGTCATTAATGGTGTGTTTTGGTTTTCATTCTAATATTCCAAGCTTGGTTAAATATTATAAAAAAGACAGCGCGAAAGTTGTTAACTCTATCCGTTACGGAAGTTTGTTAGCTCTGACGATATATCTAATCTGGTTACTTGCGAGTTTCACTGTGATTGGTCGCGATGGCTTTGCTGCTGTTATTGCTGAAGGTGGCAATATGGGTGCACTCGTTTCTGCGTTAGAGTCTAAGGGATCGGGTGTTACGTTAGCAATTACGTTACAGTTATTTGCCAATTTTGCTGTAGCAACATCATTTTTGGGCGTGGCATTAGGTTTATTTGATTTTCTTACTGATTTATTGAAACTCGATGATACCTTGTCTGGTCGTAGTAAAACGGCTTTAGTCACATTTGTACCACCAATGATAGGCGGTGTGCTATTTCCAAATGGTTTTATTTACGCTATTGGTTATGCGGGTTTCGCTGCGGCTATATTTGCTTTGTTTACACCTGTTGCTCTTGCGTTTCAGGCGCGTAAGCATTTACCAACCACTGATTTTTTGGTTACTGGTGGTTATACACGTATGGTTGTGGTGATGATATTTGCCGTTTGCGTGGTTATCTTCCAAGTCTTGTCGATGATGGGGATGCTAGCGTAAGTACGTTAATTGATAGTATGACCGCCGTTAGTGAGTAGATTACTAACGGTGAGTTAGCTGATCATAAGTGAATTAAAATGTGATTAGGTTTAAGTTTTTGAAATTAATCTCTATTTGTATTATTTAGTGCTTTGTTTTGGCGCTTTTTTGCGATATAGCACTATTTTGAAACAATAATGATATTAGTTTTGAATTAATTCTATTTTATTAAGTATAATAAGATATATTTTGATTATGTGATATAAACATGAATTATACTTTTCCTCGCACGGCCATTATTTTTACTTTTGTCTTCTCTTTATCGGGCTGTTTTGATATTGCTGACACGCCAAAATTAAACTCTTCATGGGAAGCAACTGGCTCAACATCAATTAAGAGCGAGCAATTCGGTTTCGTTAATGACTCTACAAGCACATGTCCTACCTTTTTAACGAATAGCAACTCCGATATTGAGCAGGCTTCATTACCTACTGAATTTAGTATTGTTGATTGGAATATTTATAAACAACAGGGTGATAACTGGCGTTCAGAGCTAACAAGCTTAATTGAAAAAAATGATTTGATCGTTTTACAAGAAGCTAAATTAAGTTTTTTATTGCATCAATTAATGCAGCAATATGGGTTAAGTTGGACACAAGTTGAAGCTTTTAGTATTTATAAGCAGTCGATGGGTGTATTAACGGCAAGTAAAATCGAGCCGATATCAGTGTGTAAACAAACATTAGCCGAACCTTTGATTCGCTTTCCTAAATCGTCACTGATTAGCTATTATTCTTGGGCGGGCAGTGATGAACCTTTGCTTGTTGCGAATATGCATATGATCAACTTTACATTGGGTGTTGATGAATTTAATCAGCAACTAGAAAGCGTGATTTCTGTTATTCGTCAGCATCAGGGGCCTGTGATCATGGCTGGGGATTTCAATACTTGGACGAACAAGCGTTTGAGTAGGTTACTTGAGGTGACGGCAAGTGTTGAGTTACAGCAATTGGTTTATAAAAATGATGTGCGTGAAACTGTATTTGGTCATTCTCTCGATGATATTTATTTTAGAGGGTTACAACAATTGAGTGCCTCATCTTATGAAACAACAGCCTCCGATCATAATCCGATTGTTGCGCGTTTTGGTCCTTTGTTTTAGTTATGATTAATGGAATGAATTTTATGGATAAATTTAAACAGCAGTATCCCATTATTGTCGATGACATTGTACGCTGGGGTGACATGGACGCCTTTGGGCACGTTAATAACACCGTGTATTTCCGTTATTTTGAACAAGCGCGGATTGGTTATTTTGATCAAATTAAGGCAATGGAATACATGCAGGTGCATGGTATCGGTCCAATTTTAGCCGCGACGAACTGTCGTTTTAAAGCACCACTAAAATCCCCTGATACTATTCAAATTGGCGCTACAGTTTCAGAATTTGCTGAACATAAACTTATCATGAAGTATGCGGTGTGGAGTAATACGTTACAACGTGTTGTTGCAGAAGGCGAAGGGGTAATTGTTTTTGTGGATTATCGTGAGCATAAGAAAATGCCCGTACCTGCAGATATCGTAGATAAAATAAAACAGTTACAACCAGCATTATTTACGGTATAGCGATGGCGGGATAAAGCAGGCTAGGTTAACTTAGCCTGCGAATAATCTTATACTTAAAGCGCGCTATTTGCCGCTTGTTCGTTTAAGAATAGGCAACCAAGTGTGAATGCATTCTGTTGGAATTTTTTCAGGCCTGTTTCAGCGAATTCTACAAAGATCGGGTGATCTTGTAGTAGTTGCTTGTAGTACGTTTGTGAAATCATGCTCACTTCTACGCTATTTACAAGTTGGATCGCTGCTTCTGCTTTAAAGCTTGTAGAACTACCACTAAATTTACCTTTAGTAAGACGTTCTTTGATCACCACGTGTTCAATTTTATAATCTTGCATTAGTTGGGCAAATTCTTTATGAAACTGACGCATTTGATACGCTTCAGTTGAACTTGCTAAGGTAATTTTTCTTTTACGGCATTCAATAAGTTCAAACATTCCATCTTTTAAAGAAAGGAAACATAGATTTACTTCATTGCCTGCTAGTTCAACACTACAAATTTTCATTAAATAACTCACCATAAATAAAGATAACTTCGCTATTATAACCACTTTATTGTCAGTTAACATGGTTATCGTTGTTTCGTTGTGAATTTATACGATGACCTATCCCCTAAAAACAATTAATTGTAAGGAAACATAATGACATATTTACCTTGTGTTGAAATTGAACCTAATCTATCGGCAAATGCGAGTGTTATTTGGTTACATGGACTTGGCGCTAACGGTCATGATTTTGCTCCAGTAGTCCCTATGATCGCATTACCCGTTGAACATCAAGTGCGCTATGTTTTTCCGCACGCACCAGACATTAAGGTAACCATTAATAATGGTTACAAAATGCCGGCATGGTATGACATCTTAGAAATGACACTTGAGCGGAAAATTGATATGTCAGGTCTCATGATAAGTGTGGAACAAGTACAGCATTTGATCCAACGAGAGATTGACCGAGGTATTGATAGCGCGCGTATTATTGTTGCTGGTTTTTCCCAAGGTGGTGCAGTAGCATATCAAAGTGCTCTCACATTTCCGCAGCCATTGGCTGGATTAATGGTGATGTCGAGTTACTTTGCAACGTATAAAACGATTGAGGTACACAAGAATAACCTTACATTACCGATTCATGTTTATCATGGTAGTGCTGATCCTGTTGTTGCTGAGTCTCTGGGATTAGACGCCGTAAAGTATTTAGAAGCCTTAGGTTATGAGCCTCGATATAGCCGCTACCCTGCAGAGCATACTGTTACACCACAACAAATAAATGACATATCACAACATATAACTCAGTTTTTATCGATAAATTAGGAGGTTACCTCGTATTAAACCGGGGTTTAATGCAATGAGTTTCAATCGATAATCGTCTTTTATTTTGTAATTAAGATCACAAGGATCTAAGTTGTGCTCTCATTTATGACGATTACACCTATGCTTAATAGTTCCTAGTATCAATAGTAAGATTTAACAATGCGCCAGAATAAAAACGGTACTGTAAATAATGATGTTGTTAACAATAATGTATTGATTGATAACTTTGTGGCTAATAATGACATCAATAATCCAGATATTGAATCTCAAAAAGAGATTGATCGTGATGCTGTTAAAATTACGCTAGCGACAAAAATGAATTTTGCTCGACAGATTTGGTTAGCTGGGTTAGGGGCATACAGTAATAGCATTGATGGGCTCAATATAGCGGGTGAAAAATCTTCAATGTTTTTTGAAGAGCTACTACGCCAGGGTGAGAAGGTTGATAACGCATTTAAGTTACATTCCACAGCGGAGCATATTTCGCTACATGGCTTAGAAAAGCTAATCCAACGGACTTATGCAAAATTAACCGGTATTGAAAGTGATAAAATTAACCAATTAAACGATAAGTTGGATGCGTTACTGGCAGAACTCACAGATAAAAAGTAAACCACTTCGCTTTTGTTGTAAGTGGTTTATGTATGCGTTTACTGCTAAACGGTAATATCGTTAATCTTCGGCGAGTAGGTTGCCAAGGTATTCGCTGGCATTTGCTCTGATCGGCATAAAATAGACATTATCATTTTTGGCTTGCACCTTTTTGATCATTGCTCGGCCAAAGTTAATATTCCATTCTTTCGTTGCTTCGAAGTCGCTTGGAAAGACCACGTCATTTTTGTTTTCCCAGTAGGACTTACTTGTTTCGCTGTGAATTGGACTCATCCCCCAAAAAACTTCCGTACCCTGTAGCATATCCATGTATACATCGAGAAATTTCAAATCAAAAAATGGTTGCGTGAAGAAACCGTCAACACCAGCATCAATTTTATCGTGGATATAATCGAGTTCTTTACGCATACTGGTTCGATATTGATCGATTGCAGCGTACACTTTCATATATGGCAGTTCTTTTTTGATAATACGAATGAGTTCACATGATGTATTACGATAGGTACGATGTGAAATATCCTGTGGTGGATCACCTTCGACGACAAGTACAGAATTGATCTTACTATGACGGAAAAAATCGGTTAATGGGAAGCCACTTCTCAAATCAAAATCGATAGCACGAAGGTGAGGGATCACTTCATCAAACTTATCTTGTAGATGATCGCAGGCATCCCAGCTACGAACATCAAAGCGAAGTAAGTCTGGAATATTTAGCGTATTTATCTGGCTAAATTGGCTTACTTCTTCGACTTCAGCGTTTAAAGTTTCCCATGTACGGGGTACAAGCTCTATTGAGTATTTCAAATTACATCCCTATGTGTTATCAACAGTCCTCGTTGATAATCCTTTTAATACCTAAACTCGATTTCGCGTGCTTAGGTTTTTACAATCCTTGATATAATTTGTATTACTATACCTTATTTATTTGCGGCTAACTGCTGTAACCAAGCAATTTCATTAGCCCAAATAGTATCATCTATTGTTTCCAATACCATAGGTATACCATTAAAGCGTGCATCCTGCATGATAAATTTAAAAGCATCTTCGCCAATAAAACCTTGGCCTAAGCTGTGATGGCGATCAACTTTCGTGCCTAGCGCTACTTTGCTGTCATTAATGTGCATACCGGCGAGGTATTCAAAGCCGACAATATTTGAAAAATCGTTAAAGGTTTTTTCACAAGCGTCAAAGGTACGCAAGTCATATCCCGCGACAAAGGTGTGGCAGGTATCAATGCAAACACCCACACGACTCTTATCTTCAACTTGTTCGATTATCTCGGCAAGGTGCTCAAAACGATAACCTAAGTTTGTTCCTTGGCCTGCGGTATTTTCAATGACCGCTTTGACAGACGTTGATTTTTCAAGGGCGAGATTAATTGATTCTGCCACGCGTTTTAAACTTTCCGATTCCGATATTTTTTTCAAGTGACTACCAGGATGAAAGTTAAGTAAAGTTAAACCTAGCTGTTCGCAACGGTGCATTTCATCATAAAAGGCATTACGCGATTTTTCTAATGCCTCAGCTTCTGGGTGGCCAAGGTTAATCAAGTAAGAATCGTGAGGTAAAATTTGTGCCGAGGTAAAATTGTATCGTTTGCAATTGGCTTTAAATTTACGAATATCATCAGGACTCAGTGCTTTTGCATCCCAACGACGTTGATTCTTGGTAAATAGAGCAAATGCAGTTGCACCTAAATCGTGGGCATTTTTAGGTGCATTCCACACACCGCCAGCTGCAGATACATGTGCACCAATAAATTTAGTCATTTTTTGCTCCATTATTTTCGGGATTCATCGTTTTTAATCAATTTAATGACAAAACAGTTTTAATGAAGGCTTTTTACGATAAAATTAGGTTTTTGGCAATGCTAATTTTTGGGATCTATTAATGAAAACTTGGTCAGAATTTTTGTTGCACGAACAGCAGCAAGCATATTATTTAGAGTTACAAAATTTTATCTCGACTGAAAGAGCTGCAGGGAAAACCATCTATCCTAAAGAAGCCGATGTATTTCAAGCTTTTTCATTAACCCCTTTAAGTGATGTAAAAGTGGTTATATTGGGGCAAGACCCTTACCACGGTCCTGAACAAGCACATGGATTATGTTTTTCGGTATTACCAGGTATTAAGATCCCGCCTTCACTACGTAATATGTATAAAGAACTGACAACTGATATCGACGGTTTTGCAACGCCTGATCATGGTTACCTCGTTGAGTGGGCACAACAAGGTATTTTAATGTTAAATACAGTGCTAACCGTTGAGCAAGCGAAAGCACATTCACATGCCAAATCAGGTTGGGAGACGTTTACTGATCATGTGGTTGAATTGTTAAACCAGCAAGACGAAGAGATCATTTTTGTACTATGGGGCAATCATGCTAAGAAGAAAGGTCGTCATATTGATCGCAGCCGACACCATGTTTTAGAAGGTGTACATCCATCGCCACTGTCTGCAAGTCGTGGTTTCTTTGGCTGTCAGCACTTCTCTTCTATCAATGCTCGTTTACAGTCGCGCCATCAACAATCGATCAATTGGCAAGTCAGTGACATTGATAGCTTAGTATAACTAAATGGTTAAACAGTGAACCCGATCAAAGAAACTAATACTATATGGGTATATTGTGAGGGGAGGTAATTTTCATATTGGAGTTTGTATGTTATCTCTCATTATTAAAGATCATAAACAAGTAGAGCTGTTGTTAAATGTATTAACTGAGCAGTTAGCAGAACTCGAGTCTGAACAGCAAAGTGTTAATTTTACGCTGATGGATGATATCGTTAACTATTTACGTAATTATATTGAGCTATACCATCACCCAAAAGAAGATCTTATTTATTCGTATTATCTTGAGCATTATGTTGAAGATGCAGCTATGCCGAATCGATTAGCGAGTGAACATCAAAGCTTAAACTTTCTTAGTCGTGAATTATCAAACTCATTAAATATGATCCAGCTTGATTCTGTAATGCCGTTTGACGAACTTGCGGTCCAGTTAAAAGAGTTTGTGAATAAGCAGCGTACGCATATTCAATATGAAACGAATGTAGTGATGCCACTCATGGCTGAAAAATTTACCCCCGACGATTGGTGCCATATTGAACATTTGTGGAAAAATGGTTGTTTACAGGAAGTGCAAGCTATGACGGAGGTTAATGACACGTTTAACCTATTAAAATTGCAGATCGCTCAGGCTGGGTTTACTTGCGAAGCTGAAGAAGATCTTTGCTTGGTGTAAATATTGACTCTGTAATAAATGCAGGCTAGTAAGTCAAACTGTGGCTATTTATTAATTTGAATGGCCATTTTTATAGTTCCAAGTTCCACAGGATCCTAACTTCTTGCATTAATGCACTTATGACTGGCTCACGAGCTCTATTTTTAGCAACAACAAAATAGAGTGTCGTTGGAAAGTCTAATACAGATATTATTCGAACGTGTTTGTTTTTTTCTGCTATCAGAGCTTCTTCTATTTCTAGAAAACTTAGTCCTAGACCACTCTTTACTAGTTCTAATCGAGAGGTTTCATCACTCGTTTTTATAGTAGATAGGATATTATTTCCAAGTTTATTTTTTAGAAAATCATCAAAAGGACAATAGTCTCCCATCATTATCCATTGGTGAATACGAAGGTCCGCTTGAGTCATTATTTTACTACAATCAAACGAAAGTGGTGCGATTGTAGTTATCTTTTTCTTCATAACTGCTACGCCGATAAAGTCATCGGGAATAGCACCAAAAATATAACCACCATCTAAACGATGCTCTCTAATATCATTAATCGTTATGCCGGTTGATTGCTGATGAATATCCAAGCTGATACCTGGGCAGTTTTCTTGTAGGTTTTTTACTAATTCAGAAAGTCTCATTTGCTTGGCTGTTAAGTTAATACCTAAGTGAAATGTCCCAATTATCTCATGTTGATTATTAGCAGCTAAATTCACTAAGTCTAAAGCGCAATCTAGTGTTAGATATGCTTTTTTTAATAATAATTGACCTTTGTCTGTTAAAGACATGCCTTTATTAGAGCGAATAAATAAAGGGGTGGCTAGTTCTTCCTCAAGCGATTTAATGTGAGCACTTATAGCTGGTGGTGTCGTATATAGACGCTTTGCTGCTTGAGTCAAATTGCCTATTTCAGCTACCGCGACAAAAGAGCGTAAATGA
This sequence comes from Moritella sp. 5, assembly GCF_018219455.1. Lineage (NCBI taxonomy): Bacteria > Pseudomonadati > Pseudomonadota > Gammaproteobacteria > Alteromonadales > Moritellaceae > Moritella > Moritella sp. 5. Next base: position 4,211,398 of record NZ_CP056122.1, on the reverse strand, counting down.
TAAAATTCCAAGGTCAATTCCCTTTAATAAGTCCAACAAGGTTTAGCGAGTATAAAGTAGATTTTATATTCGCTAAATTATTTCACAATTCATTTTTGTTGAACGCAGACTTCAGTAATCATGAATTTTAGATTTTATTAAATCGCGATAAATTAGATCTATTGAAGGCTAGCGTTCGATGCAGTCTAGAATCATTAATTATATAAGGAGCACTTATGCCTAGCAATACAAATACATTTTCTTATCAAGCCGAGCAATCTCAAAAAACGCATGATTTTTTTGCGACCAAACTTGCTTGCGAAACTGATTGTTCAGATGTTTACGCGGACATTAAAGCTGATAATAAAAACTATATATTATTAGATGTACGTTCTACAGAAGCATTTAATAAAAGCCATGTAATAACCGCAGAAAGCATGCCTCACAGCGACATAAATGATGAGTCATTCGCAAAGTACGATGAAGATACCTTATTTGTAGTCTATTGTTGGGGGCCTGGTTGTAATGGCGCATCTAGAGCGGCTTTAAAAATTTCAGCTTTAGGGTTTGTAGTAAAAGAAATGATTGGTGGTATTCATTATTGGGAAGATTTTGAACGATACCCTGTTAATCGTCGATTGACCGAGGTTCAGAGGTAATATTTAATAATGTAGGGGGCCAGATTAAAAACCGCATTAAATGCGGTTTTTTATTTAAGCGATAAGATCAGAGTAATAACTTAAAGGATCGTTATAACCATCCATTTCCTTTTCTAAACTTAGCTTATCTTTTATCGCTTCAATCTCACGCCATTTCCGTTTTGAAGACGATTTTTTTTCTTTTTTTGTATTTTCTATCGACACTTGATTTATTCCTTCCATGGGATCACCTTTGTAATGATAGTTACCCTTTCTCTATAACATTTTTTTCATGCCCTTAGTCATATTTCACTCCGCATTTGAGTGCCAGATCACGTTAAAAGGCCTAAAATGAAAAAGGTATTAAATAGTTTATGTAAAAAATGATATGAATATTTTACATATATGTATCTAGTTAGGGCTGTAATTGCGGCTTCGGTAATTTTAACACCTGTTTATTAACAATTTACTGGTTTTTTATGTTATATTCCGCGCCACGTTTAGTTGGTGGTGTTACGTTTACTGCTATCTATGGACTTTAATAATATTGTGGAAAAGAAAATATGACGGAAGTTATCGACTTTATCAATGGGCTGCTGTGGGGCTCTGTACTGATTTATTTACTTATCGGTACGGGTCTGTATTTTACCTTTAAATTAGGTTTTATTCAGTTCCGCCATTTTACTCACATGTTCTCTGTTCTTGCTGGTAGCCGTAAAAGCAGCTCTGAAGGTGTATCATCATTTCAAGCGCTATGTACAAGTCTAGCTGCACGTGTTGGTACTGGTAACCTTGCTGGTGTTGCTGTAGCAATTACTGCGGGTGGTCCTGGTGCGGTATTCTGGATGTGGTTAATTGCTGTTATTGGTATGGCGACTAGTTTTGCTGAGAGTGCATTAGCGCAATTATTTAAAACCAAAGATGCTGACGGCAACTTCCGTGGTGGTCCCGCTTACTACATGGAAAAAGGTCTAGGCCGTCGTTGGATGGGCGTTGTATTCTCTGTCTGCCTAATCGTTGCATTTGGTTTGGTATTTAACGCTGTTCAGTCTGATGCGATTGCTAATTCAATGCACAATGCATTTGGTTTTGATAAAACTATCGTTGGTATCGTATTAGTTGTATTTACAAGCGTTATCATTTTTGGTGGTCTACGTATGATCGGCGCATTTGCTGAAATCGTAGTGCCATTCATGGCGCTGGCTTATATTCTGATTGCGTTTGTTGTTGTTGCAATGAACATTTCAGAAATACCTGCTATTTTCGAACTTATCATTAAATCTGCATTCGGCTTAGAAGAAGCTGCTGGTGGCGCATTAGGTGTTGCTATGATGCAAGGTATCAAACGTGGTTTATTCTCGAATGAAGCGGGTATGGGTAGTGCGCCGAATGCGGCTGCAAGTGCGGCACCATTCCCTAATCACCCTGCATCACAAGGTTATGTTCAGATGCTAGGTGTGTTCATTGATACTATCGTTATCTGTACTGCGACTGCATCTATCATTCTACTCTCAGATCTTGGTGATACATCGGGTATTGGTGGTATCGAATTAACTCAGCATGCATTGTCATCTCATGTAGGCGGTTGGGGTAGTACCTTTGTTGCTATTGCTATTTTATTCTTTGCATTTACGTCAATTGTTGCGAACTATTCATACGCAGAAACAAGTATCTTATTTTTGAACCGAGATTCAAAAGTAATGGTATGGATCTTCCGTGCTGCTGTTTTAGGTATGGTTATGTTTGGTGCCGTTGCTAAATCAACTCTGATTTGGAACATGGCTGATGCATCAATGGGCTTGATGGCGCTCGTCAATATTATCGCCATCTTAATGTTGTCTAAGTATGTCATCATCGTTGCGAAAGATTACAACAAACAACTCGCTGAAGGTAAGACGCCTACATTTGATAGTGCTGAATACCCTGAAATTGATAAAAAGATTAACAGTGAAATTTGGAATTCTAAATTTAAAAAGTAGCATTGTAGTTACTTTACATTAGCATTGTAAAATTAGAAAAAGCCACTCATTACAGCAATGAGTGGCTTTTTTAATAGGTATTAATTGAGTCGTAATAAAATCGTATCAAATTGACGTAATCAAAGTGATTAGAGTTTTAGCTCTACCCTCTTTATGGTTAAATTAGAGTTTTAATACTGACCCACATAGGATTAAGTCATGAATAAATTAGCAACTCTAGCGTCTGCAATGCTATTAAGTTTCTCTGTAAATGCTGCACAGGAAGTGTCAGGTGTTTCAGTTCCAGATAATGTATCTCTTGAAGGCGCATCACTTAATTATCAAGGTGCGGGGGTTCGTAGTAAATTCTTTATTGATCTGTACGTTGGTTCGCTATTTACACAAAAAGTGAATAAAGATGTAGTAAAAAGCCAAGATGTAAGTGCAATTCGTCTGAATATTATTTCTGGGTTGATTACGTCAGAGAAAATGGTATCGGCGATTAATGACGGTTTTGATGGTGCAACTGCAGGTAATACAGCGCCAATTTCAGCTGAAATTGCAGAGTTCATTGGTGTATTTAGCGAAGAGATTGCTAAAGGTGATCAATTTACTTTAGTGAGTTCGCCAGGCAAAGGCTTAGTAACGTATAAAAATAATGAAAAGTTATCGACGATTAATAACGACGTTTTTCGTCAAGCTGTGTTGTCTATCTGGTTAGGTGATAAACCTGCTGATGATGATCTGAAAGACGATATGCTTGGTTTATAATTCATGTTTTAACAAGTGTTTAAACATGCAAATTAAGCGTAATAAAAATGGCTTACGGTTAAGAGTTAAATCTTAGCGTAAGCCATTTTTTATGCGTGTATTCTTTTTAAGTTATACATAGCGTAAGGAGCTGTTTCACTAGGTATTTACTTTTGTTACATCAATATAAAGGCGCAATGCTTGCCCTGGTTGGATATACTTCTGATTAGCCAGTCCATTCCACCTTACAAGGTCTTTAACTCTGACATTAAACTTATTGGCAATACGTGCAAGCGAATCGCCTGGACGGACTTTATAGGTGATATTACGCATAACACCTTTGCCATTAGTGCTCCCTTGTTTTTTACCTTGCCAAACCACGAGCTTTTGATTGACCTTCAGTGTATCTCTAGGCGCGATATTATTCCATTTGGCCAAACTTTTGTAGTTAACTTTATAGGCCCGTGAAATATCCCATAAGTTATCACCTGATTGTACTTTATGTACAACTTTAAAACGGCCTGCTGGTTTTTCTTGGCGGCGCGTGATACGTGATGATTCGCTAAATTTATAATAATCGAGTTCTTTCGCGGCCATTGGGATAAGTAACGCTTGTCCGATCTTGATTGTACTGCTGTCTAGATTATTAACCGAGGCAATGATCTTGCTTGAGGTATTATAGTTTTGTGCAACCTCGCTTAGGCTATCGCCTGGCTTCACTTTATAGCGAACCCAGTTTAGACGACCTTTTGCGTCAGTTCTTGCTAATGCAGTTTTAAATTTTTCTACATTATCATTCGGAATTAATAACGTATGTGGTCCATTTGGTGCCGTTGCCCATTGGTTGAAACCTGGATTAAGACGTTGTAACTGAGTGACTTCCATGCCCGCTAAGTCAGCAGCAAGTGCTAAATCGATTTGACTGTCAACGTCAACTTGCTGAATTGCAGGCTCATTATCGATCACTGGCAGCGTGACATGGTATTTTTCTGGGTTTTGTAAAATATCAGCAAGTGCTAATAATTTAGGGACGTATGCCTCTGTTTCTTTTGGCAGAGACAGGGACCAGAAATCAGTCGGTAGACCGGCTTTTTGGTTACGCTTAATAGAACGTCCAACACGACCTTCACCGGAATTGTAAGAGGCTAGGGCAGCCAACCAGTCACCTTTAAATCGGCGGTTTAGGTATTCCATATAGGTTAATGCGGCGCTGGTTGATGCCAGTACATCACGACGGCCATCGTACCACCAGTTTTGTTCGAGGCCGAAACGTTTCGCTGTACCTGGAACGAATTGCCACATACCCGATGCACTGCCGTGTGAGTAGGCAAAGGGGTCAAATGCACTTTCAACGACAGGTAATAGCGCTAGTTCTAGCGGTAAGTTACGACGCTCGAGTTCTTCAACAATAAGATATAGAAACGGTTCTGCACGCTGTGATACTGTTTTTAAGTGCTGTGGATGCTTCAAGTACCAATTACGGTGCTTTGCAATACGCGCATTATCGGGAATCGGAATGCTCATTTGCTCAGAAATACGCACCCAAACATTATCAATTGGCTTGACAGTAACGTCTTCGGCAATAATAAGTTTCGCAATTTTTTCTTCTTCTGCTGCAATACTATCTAAACCGCTCTCTTTATTACTGGCTTCTTGAGATTGGGCAACGACAGGCGTTATAGTTGTTTGCTCATCGTTACTACGATCTTCAGGCATCATTTGACACCCGGTCAGTAATATCAATACCGGAATGGATAATTTAAATTTCATATTCGTCTTATATTCGTCTTATATTAGTGAACAACCCGATATGCTAATCGCCAAGGGAAAACAAAGCAAGTGTATCATTTGGTGTATGTGTGCTTATTTTCTGGTTAAAAATGATCTTTCCACGCTCTTAATGCAGCGAATACAGCTTGCTCGCTGGTGAGTATATCAAGCAGTTTATGTTCCATCGCCATACTCACTGTTGCTTCGTTGGTGCGTAAGAAAACATTTATCTGCTTTTCACTTTTAAGGCTGTTGGGTACGGTTGGTAGTCCTTGCTGACGTAATTTTGCCGTATATTCGATGTGTTTTTTTAGTGCGAGATTTTGTGGTTCAACGGCATAGCAAAACATTAAATTAGCTTGGGTATATTCGTGTGCAGGGTATATATGAATGTTTTCATCTAATGCTTTAATACGTTGTAGTGATGAAAACAATTCTGTCGCGCTACCATCAAGAAGTCGACCGCAACCACCCGAGAATAGGGTATCTCCAGAAAATAACATGGCTTGGTTATAATAAACGACGTGTTCGCGTTTGTGTCCTGGTGTCGCCATAACGGTTAAAGCTAAACTATTATCTAATAAGCTTAACTGGCTATTTTCGGTGACTAAGGTGACCGGAGCCTCTACATCGATAGCAATAGATGAATAGATATTAATGGGTTGGGTTGATGCGGCCAGAATATCACTAATACCATCAATATGATCATAATGGTGATGAGTAATTAAAATGGCATCGAGAATTAAGTTCTGTTGATGGATAACCTGTAATACCGCTTCGGCTTGGCCTGGATCGACGATACAACAGTGATTATTTTCAGTATTTTTAATTAACCAAACATAATTGTCGTTAAATGTTGGTATAGAAATGACTTCAAGCATTGCATCGTTCTCTTTATAGGATTATCTTTAATTATATATAAAACAAAATTTTAGCGGATATTGCCGTGTTAATAAAACCTGCACATCATAAGCATGAGATAGCAATACCCCATTATTGGAACGATCTTCCAATGGGAGGGTGGCTTGCGAGTCAAATTCAGGCTCGGCTTGATGTTTGGTGCCCGAAAATATTTGGTTATCATTTACTAAAATTAGGTTCGTTAAGTGGTGAGCTTAATTGTTTTGGTAGCAGTATACAACACCAGGTAACGGCGACGTCAGAGCAAGGTGTGGGCGGGGTATTCATTGATCCTGCACATTTACCCTTTCAAGAAAATTGTATTGATGCTTGTATTTTAACCCAATCATTGGATTTCTCTGCCGATCCGCATCAAGTATTACGGGAGGTTGAGCGAGTCTTAACGGGTGATGGCTACCTGATCTTAAGTGGTTATAATCCGCTATCATTATGTGGTCTAGTTAAACTACTTGGCGTGAAGCGTAACCACCCTCCTTGGTCGGGCCGAATGTTTACCCCTGCACGTATTAAAGATTGGCTTGAATTACTCGGTTTTGAAATTATTCAAGATGAACGCTTTGGCTTTACGTCTTTTTTAGGTAAAAAACCATTAACCTGGTGGTCAGAGAGTATTGGTCAAATGCATTTCCCTTCATTCTTGTCGGTTTACTTTATTGTCGCGCGTAAACGTCGAACGCCGATATCTCCCGTTAAAAATTGGTGGCAAATGAGTCGAACTAATCGTCGTTTTATGCCGACAGGGGCGACACAAAAATTACCACATAAACTCTCTTAACCTTTCTTGACGATTTTACGACTGTATCAGGTGAATCGAACGCTAATTCATATTAGAATAGCGACAGTTTAATTTAGGTGGTGAGATTTATGTCGTTGGACAATGCAGAGTTAATACAGGGCGCAGGTCGCGTTATTGTTTTTGATACCGAAACAACCGGTATGAATACTGGCGCGGGTGGTGTACACATTGGTCACCGCGTGATTGAAATTGGTTGTATTGAGTTGTTCAATCGTCGTCCAACGGGGCGTACTTATCATGTTTATATCAAGCCTGACCGTTTGGTTGATCCTGAGGCGATCGCGGTACACGGCATTACCGATGAATTCTTACAAGACAAGCCCGCTTTTTCTACCATCGCAGACGAATTTATTGCCTTTATTGATGGAGCAGAACTGGTCGCTCACAACGCGTCGTTTGATATCAACTTTCTGGACCATGAATTTAGATTACTAAATAAAGGTCTACCTGAAACTAAAGAAATTTGTAAGATTACCGATACATTAGCTATAGCTAAGAAACTTTTTCCGGGTAAACGAAACAACTTAGATGTGTTGTGTACCCGTTATGGTATTGATAACTCGCACCGTACCCTGCATGGGGCATTACTGGACGCGGAGATTTTGGCAGAAGTCTATCTGTTTATGACAGGTGGCCAAACTAAGTTGAACTTATCGCAAGACGGTGCTAATTCACAAGGTGGGAATGGTATTCGTCGACTTGCTGCAACCCGAACGTTATTGAAAGTGGTGCAAGCAACAGATGATGAATTGAAAGCGCATGATGAACGACTTGGCATCGTTGGTGATGCATTGTGGCAAGTACACTAGGTAAGGACAAAAATGCGTAATATTTGGTTGTTATTGGCATTTATTGGTGCTGTTAGCATCAGTACTTTTACTTCAGCTAAAAGTGTTTATCAAACTAATGTTTATCAGACAAGTGATATCGCGTTATTGGATAACCGCTTTCGTGTTGATTATGGTATTAAGAAAATAACGTTTATTATTGCGCGTGAACGTTTTTCTAAAGCGGTTATTTTGGTTCGTCCCGACGGTAGTAAGGTTTATATTTGGGATAAGTCTGATCGTGTTCATTGGATTGAAGGTAAAGAACATGACATTATAACCATTGAAAATCCAATGCCGGGGCCTTGGCAAGCACTCGGTAAGATCCAAGGTGATAACCGTATTCAATTATTGTCAGATGTACAACTGCAAGTTACTCGTTTACCTATTCAGCTTTATAGTGGAGAACGTTTAAAAGTGAGTGGTGAACTACACCACTTGAAAAAGCGCCTTAATGCAACGTATTTACGTGATACTGAACTGATTATGACTGCCTATGGTTATAATCGAGCAGAAGACGAAAACTTTAATTTTACCTCTCAAGAACTGGCCAAGTTTAATGATAAAGGGGTGTTTTACGATGAAGTGCCTGAAGATGGTATTTTTACTACTTTTTTACAACTTGATTTAGCCACCGGTAAGTATAAGTTTGAAGTTGCGGTAAAAAATAATGCTTTTACCCGTAGTTTTAATCAAGATGTGGTTATTTTCCCTCGGCCAATAAAAACCCAAATGCTGCCTTTGCTCGTCGATAATGATCCACAATTAAAACTTACCTTTGATGTTGAAGAGTTACAGCCCGAAAGTATTGTGATAAAAGGCAGTTTAGCATCGGTTAATGGTGGGCCTCGTGACTCTTTTATTATTTATGGCGAAGCCAATATGAGTGAGCAGCTTTATACGTTTGAACGACCGACTCATATCGGTGGTTATAATATTGAATTGGTTTTGTTTGCAACAACGAAAGCGGGGCGAGAAATTACTATCAATATGCCATCGGAAGCATTTGTTATCCCTAAACCTATCATTATTGATAGTGCGTTAATTCCGATAGCAACAGCATCTCAGGCTAATGCTACCGATGAGATTGCTGATGGTTTAGAAGCATCAGAAAATGAATGGAATTTATTATTGTGGGTGGTAGGTAGTTTGCTAACCTTACTCATTTTAGCTGTCGCGATATTGTTTTGCATTAAATTTTGGCAAAAACGTAAATTTGAAAAGGTGATATCTAATAAAATGGATGCAGATATCAACACACCAGAACCGCTAAGTACAAATGATGGGACGAATATGATGACTGATTTGGACCTCAATTCACTCGATAAATAGTTTGATATGTAATCAATTAGATGATGTATCAGATTTACGGAAGATAAGGTTCGCATAACGCAGTATTTCATTGTTCTTTCGCGATTAACACTTGTTTAAAAATTGTAATGCAATTAAAGTCAATGTTAATAAGGTAGCCTTTATTTTGAAAGGTTATCTTATCCATGAACTGTTCAACTTAGATAGTCAAACTAAGATAGTAAACTTCTCAAATTAAGGTTAAAAATTATGGCAATTCAACGCACTTTTTCTATTGTTAAGCCTGATGCAGTAAGAAAAAATTTAATTGGTGCTATTTACTCTCGTATTGAAGCTTGTGGTTTAAGCGTTGTTGCGGCAAAAATGCTTCACCTTACCCGTGAGCAAGCGGAAGGTTTTTATGCAGAGCACAAAGGCAAAGTATTCTTCGAACCTTTAATGGACTTTATGACGTCTGGTCCTATCATGGTTCAAGTATTAGAAGGTGAAAGTGCGATCACTTTCTACCGTGAATTAATGGGTACTACGAACCCGGAAAATGCAGCTGCGGGCACGTTACGTTGTGACTATGCTGAGAGCATGCGTTTTAATGCGGTACATGGTTCAGATAGTGAAGAATCAGCTGCACGTGAAATTGCCTACTTCTTTACTGAAAATGAAGTATGTCCACGCTAATTAATTAGTGTCACGGGCTGTAAAGTCGTTGCGTAGTGATGCGTGATTAATTTGCTGCCCGGTTTTATGATTTCATCCACCTATTACAACCTCCTTTCATATTATATTATTTCCTTTTTATCGCGGATATTCAGTCTTAATTATTGTTATCTCAGCTTAATATTGGTTATTGAAAAGAACGACTAATAAATTATTTTGTTTAATTCGGCTAATGCGCTAGCGTCTAGGCGTTAAACTTTGTACAATCCCGCGCCCTGAAACCTCAATTTTAGCATCGTCTTTTTTATCCAACAATTCTTAAAATATTGTTTAAAATTGAGTCTTAAATTGTTTCAAACCGAATAAAATAAATGACAGAGGCTCACTTCATGAGTAATAAAAAAATTAATCTATTAGACTTAGATCGCAAAGCGATGCGCCAATATTTTGCTGACATTGGCGAAAAACCATTCCGTGCCGATCAAGTAATGAAATGGATCTATCATGAAGGCTGTGATGACATTAATGAAATGACCAACTTGAATAAAAAGTTACGTGAAAAATTATTACGTGAAACTGTTATTGAAGCGCCTGAAATTAGCCAAGAACAACGTAGTGCTGACGGTACAATTAAATGGGCATTAAAAGTTGATGGTCAAGAATATGAAACGGTTTATATTCCTGATGGCGATCGTGCAACACTTTGTGTATCGTCACAAGTTGGTTGCGCACTAGAATGTACATTCTGCTCGACGGCACAACAAGGCTTTAACCGTAACCTGCGAGTATCAGAAATCATTGGTCAAGTATGGCGTGCAACACAAGTTATCGGCTTTAATAACAAGAAACGTGCAATCACCAATGTCGTAATGATGGGGATGGGTGAACCATTGCTTAACATGACAAACTTGGTACCCGCATTAAACTTGATGCTAGACGATTACGGTTTTGGTTTATCAAAACGTCGTGTAACCGTATCTACGTCTGGAGTTGTACCTGCTTTAGATAAATTAGCAGATTCAATTGATGTTGCATTAGCTATTTCATTACATGCGCCAAATGATGTATTACGTGACGAGATTGTCCCTATTAATAAAAAGTACAATATTGAAACGTTACTAGCATCCGTTAAAAACTATATTGGCAAATCAAATGCCAATCGTAAAAAAGTAACGATTGAGTATGTATTACTTGATCACGTGAATGATTCAACAGATCAAGCTCATGAATTAGCGCACTTATTAAAAGATACGCCGTGTAAAATTAACTTGATCCCATTTAATCCGTTCCCAGGCAGTGACTATGGTAAACCAAGTAATAGCCGTATCGATCGTTTTAATAAAGTGCTGATGGAATACGAAAATACAGTAACAATTCGTAAAACCCGCGGTGACGATATTGATGCTGCTTGTGGACAATTGGCTGGTGATGTAATCGACAGAACGAAAAGAACATTAAAAAAACGGATGCAAGGTGACTCGATTTCAGTCAAGATGAGTGACTGATACTTTTGACTAGATGGATTTAGGCATGAAACGTTTCGTTGTAGTAGGATTGATGATAGTCGCACTGGCTGGATGTAGCACACAAAGTTACATTGAAACCAGTGCCGGTTTGAGTGATAATTCGGTTGATAAGACTGCAGCGGCCCGAAGCCGTCTAGCCTTAGCCTTAAAGTATATTGAAATTGAAAACTATCAACAGGCGAAAATTAATCTTGATAAAGCCGTTAATTATGAATCAGACAATGCGGATATTTATTTAGCTTATGCGTATTACTATCAGAAGGTAAAAGAGCATAAACAAGCCGAAGAAGCCTATTTATATGCCATCAACCTTGCACCAGACAATGGTAATATTCATAATAATTTTGGTGTTTTCCTATGTGGAATCGCGCGTTTTGATGAAGCAGAGAGCGAATTTTTAACCGCAATCTCGTCTCCTCATTATAATAAAGTTGCGAATAGTTATGAAAATGCGGGGCGATGTGCACTTGAAAATGGCGATAAACCGCAGGCATTAACCTACTTACAATCATCACTTGCACATGCACCGCAAAATTTAGAGGTACGGTTATCAGTTACTGAATTACACTATATGCTGGCTAGTTATGCGGTGGCCAAGCAAGAATTAACAAAATATGAGTCAGTAACGAAGGTAACCGCACGCAGTCTTTGGTTGGGTTTTAATATTGCAGAAAAACAGAATGATTTGGCTGCAGCTGAAGTATACAGTCGCCAATTATTAGCCCAATTTCCGTTAGCGACACAAACACAAAAATATATTACAAATGACTATTGATTTAGAAGCCTCAAAAAATGCAGATGTATCTGCTGAATTGCAAGATAATATCGACGTGATAACTGCTGGTCAGATATTACGAGATGCGCGTATTACATTAGGTGTTAGCGTGCAGCAAGTTAGTGATAATATTAACTTAAAATTATCTGTTATTAATAGCATTGAAAAAAATGCTATTAATAAAGATATTTCACAAACTTTTATACGTGGCTATATTCGTTGTTACGCCCGCTATTTAAATATTCCCGAAGATGATGTGCTTCGCGCTTATGATTGCCATAATGCAAAATGTGAACAACAAGCCGAGCTACAAAGCTTCTCTCGCCGAACGAAACTCGAAGCATCTGATAACCGCCTAATGCTCGTCAGTTACGGCATCATTGGTTTTATGCTTGTTATATTCTTAATTTGGGGATTAGGCAGTGATAAGGCTGATATAGTGGTATCTGATCCTGTAGAAATACAAGCCTTCGAATTAGTTGAATCACCTGAAGTCGTTGGTGCTGTAACCGTTATTGAGGACGAAGCGCCTTCACTTGTTGCACCTGCACAAGACGTGACTGAGCCAACTGTCGATTTGGTCGAAAAAGTAGCACTAGCTGTTGTCGCTGAGCAACCAGCTGCGACTACATCATCTATCACCAATATTCTTGATAATAAAGTGATTGCACCTCAGCCGTTACTTCTTACGTTTGTGGGTGATTGCTGGGTTCAAATTAAAGACAGTAACGGCAAAACGCTTTCGACAGGTGTGAGAAAAGCCGGTCAGACAATCCAATTACAAGGTTTAGCACCATTATCAATTAAACTAGGCGCACCAGAGCAAGTAACAATGAGTTATGCTGGTGAGCTAGTTGATTTATCAACCTTTAGACAAGGTCGACTTGCTAAATTTAAATTACCTTTTGAAGCTTAATTAACGAGTTATAAATATGCATCAGGAAAGTCCAATTATTCGCCGCCAATCGAAACAGATCATGGTTGGTAAAGTACCTGTTGGTGGCAATGCACCGATTGCAGTACAGTCAATGACAAATACCTTGACGACGGATGTGGCTGCAACCGTTGCTCAGATTAAAGCATTAGAAGCCGTTGGTGCTGATATTGTACGTGTTTCCGTGCCAACAATGGATGCGGCAGAAGCATTTAAACTGATTAAGCAGCAAGTAGACGTGCCGCTGGTTGCGGATATTCACTTTGATTACCGTATCGCCCTTAAAGTGGCAGAGTACGGCGTTGATTGCTTGCGTATTAACCCCGGTAATATCGGTAACGAAAGTCGTATCCGTTCTGTGGTTGATTGTGCCAAAGATATGAATATTCCAATTCGTATTGGTGTTAACGGTGGCTCATTAGAACGTGAAATTCAAGAGAAATACGGCGAACCAACACCAGCCGCATTAGTTGAATCGGCAATGCGCCACGTTGATATTCTACAGCGTTTGAACTTCGATCAATTTAAAGTCAGCGTTAAAGCATCGGATGTATTTCTGGCGGTCGAATCTTACCGTCAGTTAGCGAAATTGATCGAACAACCTCTGCATTTAGGTATTACTGAAGCGGGTGGTTTCAGAAGTGGTGCGGTTAAATCATCGGTTGGTCTTGGTATGTTACTGGCTGAGGGTATCGGTGATACGTTACGTATTTCCTTAGCGGCCGATCCAGTTGAAGAAATTCGCGTTGGCTTTGATATTCTAAAATCATTACGTATCCGTAGCCGTGGTATTAATTTTATTGCTTGTCCTACTTGTTCACGTCAAGAGTTTGATGTGATCAGTACCGTGAATGCATTAGAAGAGCGTTTAGAAGACATTATTATCCCAATGGACGTGTCTATCATCGGTTGTGTGGTCAATGGACCTGGCGAAGCGGAAGCTGTACAAATTGGTGTGACGGGCGGCAGTAATAAGAGCGGTTACTATCTTGATGGCAAACGTCAGAAAGAACGTTTTGATAATAACGACATGATTGATCAGTTAGAGGCTAAAATTCGAGCAAAAGCCGCGATGATGGACCCTGAAAATATCATCGTAACTGACGCTAAAGCGTAATTTTACCGTAAAGGTGTTGAAATGAGGATAAATATCCGACTAACACCTTTGAATATTTTACCTCGACGTAGAAACTCCTTATAATCTGGGGTTATATGTCTTTTTAATTTTCGAGAGTGACCGTGGCTAAACCTATCCAAGCAATTCGTGGCATGAATGATTGCTTACCAGAACAAACGCCGGTATGGCAAAAAGTAGAATCAGTATTACGTGATACTGTTGCAGCCTATGGCTACTCTGAAATTCGTATGCCAATCGTTGAATCTACGAATTTATTCAAGCGTGCGATCGGCGAAGTAACAGACGTTGTTGAAAAAGAAATGTACACGTTTGATGACCGTAACGGTGACAGCCTAACACTACGCCCTGAAGGCACAGCGTCAACAGTGCGTGCTGGTATTCAAAATGGTTTGTTGTATAACCAAGAGCGTCGTATGTGGTACATAGGTCCTATGTTCCGTCACGAGCGTCCTCAAAAAGGTCGTTACCGTCAATTCCACCAATTCGGTGTTGAAATTTTTGGTCTTAAAGGTGCGGATACTGATGCAGAAGTTATTTTATTAACGGCGCGTCTGTGGAAACTACTTGGTATTGAGCAACATGTGACATTACAGCTGAACTCGCTGGGTTCGTCTGAAGAACGTAGTGCACATAAAGACGCATTAATTAGCTTCTTAGAAGGTTTTAAAGACCAGCTTGATGAAGAAAGCCAACGTCGTATGTATACTAACCCATTACGAGTACTAGACAGCAAAAATCAAAATGTTCAAGCACTGCTTACAGATGCACCAAGTCTAGCTGATTACTACGGCGAAGAAACTAAAGCGCATTTCGATGGTCTATGTAAGATGTTAGATAGCGCAGGCGTTAACTATCAAGTTAATGACCGTTTGGTTCGTGGCCTTGATTATTATAACTACACTGTATTTGAGTGGGTAACAGAAAGCTTAGGCGCTCAAGGTACAGTTTGTGGTGGTGGTCGTTATGATGGCTTAGTTGAGCAATTGGGTGGCAAAGCAACGCCAGCAGTTGGTTTTGCACTGGGTATCGAACGTTTAGTATTATTATTAGAAACCTTAGAGTTAACAGCTGATATCGCAGGCGCCGTTGATGTTTATATTGCGGCATTAGGCGAAGGCGCTGATATCCATGGTATGTTATTAGCAGAACAGTTACGTGACCAAATGCCGAATGTGAAATGTATGATGCATAACGGCGGCGGTAACTTTAAGAAACAACTTAAACGAGCTGATCAAAATGGCGCTAAAGTAGCACTTATTCTGGGTGGCGACGAAATCGAAAATAAACAAGTAACAGTGAAAGATCTGACTGGTAAAACAGAGCAGAAAACTATCGCAGTCACTGAATTAGTAAACCAATTAACAACGCTACTAAACAAGTAATCAATACTGTTTAGTTGTGTTTTAAAATTAAGGGTGAGACGTGGAAGGTTACGCTACTGAAGAACAACAAGTTGAAGCGCTGAAATCATGGTGGAAATCTCATGGTAATGCGGTTATTTTTGGGACTGTACTTGGCCTAGCTGGCTTAGTTGGTTTTCGTTATTACAACGATAGCCAGTTAACAGCACAAGAAGAACTCTCGGCTGCTTATGATACTGTTGTGACTGAATTATCTGAAAATGGACTTGCAGCAAAGGCGACAACTCAGACGTTTATTGATGCGAACAGCGGTAATGCTTACGCAACATTAACAGCATTACAACTTGCCGCTGAAGCAGTGAAAAAACAAGATTTTACGGAAGCTGAAAAGCAACTTAGCTGGGTAGCGACAAACAGCAATCAAGCAAGTATCTTACCGATTGCTAATATTCGTCTAGCACGAGTTCAAGCGCAGCTACAAAACTTTGATGTTGCACTGGCGACATTGGATAAAGTGACACTTGATACATTTGCGAGTAAGAAAGCAGAAGTAAAAGGTGATATCTATGTACAGCAAGGCGATTTAGACGCGGCTCGTAGTGCTTATAAAGCAGCATTAGCGGGTGTCGGTGCGAATACTCAGTTGTTACAATTAAAACTTGATGACCTTGCTATTACAGACGTTGCAGATGATCTTGATGCTGCTATCGCAGGAGAGCTGAATGACCAATAAGCTGAGAACACTTACAACAGCTGCGGTTCTTTCGGTTTTTTTACAAGGTTGTTCTTTATTTAGTGATGATGAGGAAGTGTATTCACCACTGCCTGTCATTCAAGCTGAATTTACGCCTGAAATTGAATGGCGCAAGAGCATTGGCTCGGGTGTTGGTGAGTATTACTCTCAGACGCGAACCTTACTTGTAAATGGTCAGCTTTTTGCCGCAAGTCGTGACGGTTTAGTGAAAGCGTTGGACCCGATTTCAGGTGATGAAATTTGGACTCAAGACTTATCTGAACAAGCGGTATTTAACCGTTTTGATGACAGTGATAATGCGTTACTGTCGGGTGGTATAGCTGCTGGCTATGGCATGGTATTTGTTGGTAGTGAAAATGCAGTATTATTTGCGTTAAACGACAAAACCGGTGAAGTGATCTGGCAAGTTGAAACCGATGGTGAAGTGATCGCGAGTCCTGTGGTTGATGAAGGCCTTGTTATTATCCAAACGGGCAGTGGTAGCTTGGTTGGTTTTGACGTTCAGACGGGTGAACAACGCTGGATCCAAAGCTCAGAATTACCTGCTTTGACTTTACGTGGTAATAATTCGCCAATCACCACTAATGGAGCAGCGATTTATGGTCGCAGTGATGGTAAACTAGCAGCAGTATTCCTTGCTAATGGTCGATTGATCTGGGAAGTGAATGTTGCCAAGCCAAAAGGCGCGAATGACATTGACCGTCTCGTTGATGTAAATGGCCAAGCGGTAGCGCGTGGTACTGATGTTTATACATCTGCTTTTAATGGCGAGTTAATGGCCATTGAATTGCGTTCTGGTAAGGTGCTTTGGAAACGTGCTTACGCGTCGGTAAAAGATCTTGCTGTGGCGGGCTTCGAGCTGTTTTTAACTGATACGGAAGGTCGTATTCATGCAATTGACCGTCGTAATGGCCTTACTTTATGGTCACAGAATCGCTTAGCACTACGCGGTGTAACTGCGCCAGTTGTCTCGGGTAACAATATTGTTGTCGGTGATAAAGAAGGCTATTTGCACTGGTTAGATCGTAAAACCGGTAAGTTGGTTGCACAACAATTAATTGATAGTGATGGACTATTTTCTAAAGCATTGAACTCAGAAAAATACCTCTATGTTCAAAGCCGCAGTGGTAAATTGGTTGCTGTAAAGAAACCAATTTAAATCCCTAGATAGAATACCATCAAAATAATTTATTGCGCCGAGAGGCGCATTTTGTCCTTTTAAATAAGTGACTTTCATTTTACTAGAGCCGTATTGAGGCTGAGGTTATATATGACCCCTGTAATTGCATTGGTTGGACGCCCTAATGTTGGTAAATCAACATTGTTCAACCGCTTAACTCGTACCCGGGACGCACTTGTTGCCGATTTCCCAGGGTTAACTCGTGACCGTAAATATGGACAAGCTAACTTAGCTGGTCGTGAGTTCATTGTAGTTGATACCGGCGGTATTAATGGCGATGAAGAAGGGATTGATGCAAAAATGGCTGATCAGTCGCTACTGGCGATTGAAGAAGCTGATGCCGTATTATTTTTAGTAGATGCACGTGCAGGCTTAACGGTTTCTGACCAAGCAATTGCTGAACATTTACGTAAACAAGAGAAAAAAGTATTTCTTGTTGCCAACAAAGTAGATGGCCTCGATGGCGATGTTGCTGTTGCTGAATTCTATGCGCTTGCACTTGGTGATATTTACCAAATTGCTGCATCGCAAGGTCGTGGTACTAATATCCTTATTGAAGAAGCATTAGCACATGTTGAAGTTGCTGACCTTGAAGATGAGGAAGAATTCTCTGACGCAGACCCTTTTGTAAATGGTGAGTTATTACCAGAAGAAGAGGAAGGTGAGGAACGCGACGAAGATTATGCGAGTTTACCGATTAAATTAGCGATGATTGGTTGTCCTAACGTTGGTAAATCAACGTTAGTTAACCGTATCTTAGGTGAAGAGCGCGTTGTTGTTTATGATATGCCGGGTACTACTCGTGACAGTATTTACATACCGATGGAGCGTGATGGTCGTAACTACATGCTTATCGATACAGCAGGTGTACGTCGTCGTAAAAATATCAATGAAGCGGTTGAGAAGTTCTCGATTGTTAAAGCATTACAAGCAATTGATGATGCGAATGTTGTATTAATGGTATTTGATGCACGCGTTGGTGTAACAGCGCAAGATTTAACCTTGTTAGGCTTTGCAATTAACTCTGGTCGCTCAATTGTGATTGCAGTTAATAAGTGGGATGGTTTAGATACTGACGTGAAAGATCGTATTAAATCTGAACTGGATCGTCGTTTAGGCTTTATTGACTTTGCACGTATTCACTTTATCTCTGCATTACACGGTACGGGTGTTGGTCACTTATTTGAATCGATTACAGAAGCATTCGACTCATCAACTAAGCGTGTATCAACGTCTATGTTAACGCGTATTATACGTATGGCTGTGGATGATCATCAGCCACCAATGCATGCTGGTCGTCGTGTTAAGCTACGTTATGCGCACGCGGGTGGCTATAATCCACCATTGATTGTTGTGCATGGTAATCAAGTAACAAAATTAGCGAATTCATATCGCCGTTATTTGATCAACTACTTCCGTCGTTCATTAAAAATCATGGGTACACCGATTAAGGTTGAATTCCGTGACAGTGACAATCCGTTTGCAGATAAGAAAAATAGCTTATCATTATCGCAACAGAAAAAACGTCGCCGTATGATGTCGCACTATAAGAGTAAAAAATAATAGTGTAGGTTGTTATTGATAGAAAGGTCTGTTTTTACAGGCCTTTTTTTATGCTTAAAAATCAGTGACAGGAATATTTAAATCATATTTGCGGTGTTTAACTGTATACCTTAGCGCAAAGCCTGATACTATTTGTGATTAACTTAATACCTGTATTTAAGCTGCAGATATTCAGTGCCGCACTACACTATTAGTAGTGCTAGATGTAAATAGGGATATAGGTTAATGAATATGGATAGCGTGAGAGGTTTTGTTTGACCATAGTTGCAGTCGTGTATTTTTCGGCGTCAGGTTCAACTCAGGCCCTGGCTCGAGAAGTTATCTCAGGTATTAACACCGTTGAAGATGTTAAAGTCATTGAATGCCAGATACAAGCTTGGGACATGTTCGAAGGCCGTTTTGATAATGATGAATTGATGTGCCTGCTTGATAATGCCGATGCCATTATATTTGGATCGCCAACTTATATGGGCGGTGTTGCAGGTCAGTTTAAAGCATTTTCAGATGCGACAAGTGAACGTTGGGATAGCCAACAATGGCGTAATAAATTTGCTGGTGGTTTTACCGTTGGTAGTTGCCTTAACGGTGATCAGGCAAACACGGTTCAGTATATGGCGACATTAGCCAGTCAGCATGGCATGTTATGGATTGGACTCGATATTGCGGGCGGTTATAATAGTGTGGGGCTAAATCGTCTCGGATGTCAGGTCGGTGTTGTAGGGCATAATCCTGAAGGGGAAGTACACCGCAGTGATCTGGATACCGCCAAATACTTAGGGCGTCGTATAGCGATCATCACAAAGACCTGTGCTTATGAATTACAGGCCTTATCGTTATAATTATTTATTAATATCGGCGGTGAATAATCGTCGTTTTAGGCTGTTAAACGCTTAACGAGTTGGTTAACAAGTAGTTCTGCCCCCATTAAGTCGTCATTATCAAAACGACCAATGCTTGGACTGTCTATATCCAGCACACCGATCAATTTATCGTTAACAACAATCGGCACCACGATCTCTGAGTTACTTGCTGCATCACAGGCTATATGACCTGGGAAGTCATGCACATCCGTTACTAATTGTGTCTGTAATGTACTTGCAGCTGTACCGCAAACACCTCGACCAACCGGAATACGAATACAAGCAGGTAGACCTTGGAAAGGACCTAATACTAACTCGTCATTTTCGTAAAGATAAAAACCCGCCCAATTAATATCTTCCAGCTCCATGAATAATAAAGCACTTAGATTAGCTAAGTTGGCAATTAAGTTTGTTTCTTCAGCCATTAAAGCGTCAGCTTGTTGGGCTAGACGCTGATAAAGTTGGATCTTAGACATGTATTCCCTTAATGAATAGATAAAATGCAAAGCACACCTTATTGATAATAATGTGTATCTTAGCTGATGATTATATTGTCATAAAGATCATATTGGATTTAGTGGATTCGTTAGGGCTAAAAAAGAGTGATAAGATATAGCGTAATTTACTGATAATGTGTTTACTAAATGCGAACATAGTAGATCCTCGTCATATTTACAGCTTAGTTGATACCCACTGTAGAGTATAATGATAGCGGTTACTTTACCTCTTATTTAGTATTTATTCTGTTTCATCGATTGAAGTTATAAATTCATGCATATATACCTTGTTACCCACGAGAGAGAGTTCTCGCGCCGCAGTAATACCGGCAAATTAGTTCAACAGTTTCTCCCCGATGAAACAAGTGTTGTGCCTTGGCGTCGTAAAGAACCCGATAGTAAATTGTTAACCGCGATCAAGTCCGGTCGGGTGGCAATACTTGCGCCAGATGCAGAACACAAGCATGACATACATGATTTTGATGGCCTTGTGTTGCTGGATAGTACATGGCAAGAAGCGCGTAAGATGTATCGTCAAAGTGAGTATTTACAAGACTTACCTAAGATCACCTTGAATGCGAAGCAAGCGTCAGAATTCATTTTACGAGCCAATCAACTCGAAGGTGGACTCAGTACCGTTGAGTGTGTGATCGAGTTATTACGTCTGCAACAACGGAATACCGAAGCCGATCAGCTAGTATTAGAGTTTAAGGCATTTATTCGCGCTTGCTTATAAACGCTTGTCGGTAATTTTTTGGTGTACTCTCTGTCCAGCGTCGAAAGGCTTTATAAAATGCAGCAGGTGTGGCAAAGCCCAGTAAATACGATATTTCACTGAAGGTAAGCTGGGTATCACGGACATAACTCAATGCCAGACCTTTTCTTGTTTTATCCATGATACCTTGATAGTTAGTATTTTCTTTGTATAAGCGGCGTCTTAATGTCCAGGCTGATGTCCCCAGCAGTGCCGCTACTTGATTGATATCGGGCATGTTACCCACCAGATTATGACTGACTTTTTCGATAACCTTCGTTTGCCAATCCTGATTTTGTTGCAGCTGTTGTAGTTCATTTTGGCATAAATGCTGGGCTTGCAGATAACTACTCATACAGGCATCGGGTAATGGCGTTTTGATATGCTGACTATTCAATACTAAGCCATTGAATGTGGAGTCAAAAATAACTGGGCATTGAAAAAATGCGTGATAGCGTTCGCTGTTCTTTGGTTCTGGGTATTCAATATGCACCGCTTTGATAATATTAACAGGCTGGTTTAAGTGCATGGTACGAGAAGTTAGTAAGGTGAACCAGCTTGCCAAAACAGAATCCACCACAAAATAATTATAGGGGTTATACGGGGCAATCGAATAAAAGGTGAGTGTCGGCTCTGGTGTTGTGATAAACGTTGAATGACCCCGTACATTTTGACTTAACAAACTTTCATATTGGGCGAGTACTTGTGCCATGGTACTAATATTAATGGCAGACATACAGGCAAATCCCAGCATACCATAATGTTGAAAGCAGACATTTTCTCCCATCAGTAAACCCAGGTCTTCGCGCCCAGTTTGTTGCATTAACTCAAAACCTATGCGCATATATTTTGGAATAGATAAGCGGCCATGATGTGCACTGAGCTGCGCGATAGAGACATTGTATTTGGCTAAAATAGGATTGATATCGCAACTGAGCTTATTACTGGTTAGACTCATTTGCTGCAAAAAGTTAACCGAAATATCCCCTAAGCTTACTTTTGAATTTATTGTTTCCGTCATTGAATCCATATCCGTAATCACACATGCTAGTCAAAATTAACCTTTGCTAACTAAAGATAACTAATTGTATATCATGAGCATTGTATCCGTCGTGCTTTAACGCTACTTTTAATAAAATAAAAAAATAAACTCTGAACCAAATAGCCAAAGCAATGGGGTGAACCATGTCAGCACAAAATAATTATCCAAATTTATTAACACCACTCGACCTGGGTTTTACCCAATTGAAAAACCGCGTATTAATGGGGTCCATGCATACAGGACTTGAAGAAGTCAGCAATGGTTTTACACGTATGGCGACTTATTTTGCCGAACGTGCAGCGGGTGGTGTAGGCTTGATTGTGACTGGCGGTATTGGACCTAATCCTGAAGGAGCCGTGTTTCAAGGCGGCTCTAAAATGGATACCGTTGAAGAAGCTGAAGCGCATAAAGAAGTAACCGCAGCGGTGCATGAAGCGGGTGGTAAAATTTGTATGCAGATTTTGCATGCTGGTCGTTATGCGTATAGCAAGCAACCTGTCGCGCCATCAGCAATCCAAGCCCCAATTAACCCTGCGCGTCCACGTGCGCTAACAACGGAAGAAGTATATCAACAGGTTGCTGCATTTGTTAATTGCGCCGGACTTGCGCAATCTGCGAATTATGATGGTGTTGAGATCATGGGGTCGGAAGGTTATTTGATTAACCAGTTTATTGTTGAACACACCAATCAACGTGACGATGAATGGGGTGGCAGTTTCGAAAACCGTATTCGTTTCCCCGTTGAAATTGTAAGACAAGTACGCGAAAAGGTCGGTACTGATTTTATTATTATTTATCGTTTGTCTATGTTGGATCTGATTGAAAAAGGCAGTTCTTGGCAAGAAGTAGTGGCGCTGGCAAAAGCCATTGAGAAAGCGGGGGCGACGATCATTAATACCGGTATTGGCTGGCATGAAGCTCGTGTACCAACGATCGTTACTAAAGTACCAAGAGCTGCATTTACAAAAGTGACCGCAAAATTAAAAGGGGAAGTATCAATCCCTTTGATTACAACAAACCGCATTAACACCCCCGAAATCGCAGAGTCAGTGCTTGAGCAAGGTCATGCAGACATGGTGTCGATGGCGCGCCCATTCTTAGCCGATCCTGAGTTTTTGAATAAAGCTGCGGCAGGTAAGAGTGATGAGATCAATACTTGTATTGGCTGTAATCAAGCATGCCTAGATCATACCTTTAGTATGAAATTAACCTCTTGTTTGGTTAACCCACGGGCTTGTCGCGAAACGGAATTAAATTATGTGAAATCACCGGTGAGCAAGCGAATTGCAGTGGTCGGTGCTGGTCCTGCTGGGTTAGCGTTTGCAACTGTAGCAGCTCAACGTGGGCACAAGGTCACTATTTTTGATGATAAGTCTGAATTGGGTGGGCAGTTTAATGTTGCCAAACAAGTACCTGGTAAAGAAGAGTTTTATGAGACATTACGTTACTTCACAACGATGACGACGAAGCTTGGCGTAGACATAATGTTGAATAAGCGTGTTTCTGCAGATGAGCTTATCGCTAACGGTTTTGATGATGTTGTATTAGCGACAGGTATTGCGCCACGTACACCGGCTATTGAGGGGATTGGCCATATTAAAGTATTGTCTTATCTTGATGTGTTACGAGATAAAAAGTCGGTAGGGAGTAAGGTTGCCATTATTGGCGCTGGTGGTATTGGTTTTGATGTCGCGGAATACCTTGCCCATGATCACCAATCAACAGCGCCAACAGCCAGTCAGGATATTGAAACCTTTATGCGTGAATGGGGCGTTGATTTAACGATGCAAAATCGCGGTGGTTTAATGGCTGCTGAAAAACCAGCTGCGGCACGTGAAATTTATTTATTACAACGCAAAGCCAGCAAGGTTGGTGCTGGGTTAGGTAAGACCTCTGGTTGGGTTCATAGAGCTGGCCTCGCGAGTAAGAAGGTGGTCATGATGAACAGTGTTGAGTATGTTAAAGTTGATGACCAAGGTTTGCATATTCAGGTTGCTGGTGAACCTCTGATATTGAATGTTGATAATA
Source organism: Moritella sp. 5 (assembly GCF_018219455.1). Classification (NCBI taxonomy): domain Bacteria; kingdom Pseudomonadati; phylum Pseudomonadota; class Gammaproteobacteria; order Alteromonadales; family Moritellaceae; genus Moritella; species Moritella sp. 5. Next base: position 4,187,382 of record NZ_CP056122.1, on the reverse strand, counting down.
TTATTGTATGTGCAGGGCAAGACCCATTACGAGAGCTACAAGCGCAGTTAGTAGCCGCTAAGCAGCAAGTTCACTTGATTGGTGGCGCTGATGTGGCTGCTGAGTTAGATGCTAAGCGTGCGATAAAGCAAGGTTCTGAGTTAGCTGCAACAATTTAAAGTGAATAAATAAGGTTTATATTTATACAAAATTCAGCGGCTCCTATCCGTTGAGTTTTTATTTTTGCAGGATAAAATGGCTGTTATATATGATAAATGATAAAAAATAGAATGAATTAACCAAATATGAGTGCCATAGTTAAAATTTGTTCTACTCTTTGAAATGGAATTTAACTTTTATGATGAGTGTAACAATGCCTAAAAAACTCTGTTATTTATTAGAACTGCCAGATTCTAAGGTGACATTCAGTGTCTTACTCATGGCCGATAACGTTTGCTTGTCTGTTGCAGGTATTGATGAGTGTTATGCCATTGAGCGCCTCATGATAGTTGAAAATCCGAGTGCGCAATTACAAGGTTATTATATTTGTGATTATGCAACACCCGTCTGGTCCCTCGAAGATCTATCATTGCAGGATATCGGTTTGCTTTCTGCTAACTTTGGTTTGTTAATTGAACATGAATATAATGATATTTACGCGATGGAAGCACATCACGTCATTGATTCTGAAAAATATCAGTCAATTAAAACCTGATTTATAATTGAAATTTCACATTTATTTGTTCTTAATCGTGCTATAACAGAGTGTACTCAGCGAGATTAGCTGTCTGTGATGTGAAGAGGGAATGATGGCAAAACTGAAAAATGAAAAGAAATTATTTAAAGCTGCGATCGCATTAGGTACTCAGTATCTACAGCAACGCGGTAGTACATTTACAACGACAGATCCAGAAGACGTTAAAGCGCAATATATCTATAAAGCCTTAGTGTTTGATAAACTGATGCAGCCTCTGGCTAAAGATCAAGAAACCACTCTCAATATTAAACATAAATTAGCCATTTGGATATCTCGAAAATTACCGGCTGACCACCCTTTACTTACCAGCGAATAATTAGGTGATGTTGGGCTGAATACGCTATATAACGTGTTCAGCCCACTTTTATTGGTGCTTAATGACGTTGTAAGAATAACGTCGCGGCTTTAATACCTGCACTATAATCGCCTTCGAGTGTATTAACCTGACGTGTTAACGTGGGGGTTTGCAGTTCTTCATCAGGCGCTATTTCGATAATATTAATCCCTGCTGGTGGATTGCGCATAAATTCACAAGTACTGTTGTATTCCTTGCTGTAATTACCAAGTAATTTGGTGAGTATTGTATCGTGCCTAACCCAGAACGTAAGTAGGCGTTCTAAAACGGATAGTTTTTCTACCCAACGTCGGGTTCTGGTTCTGATCACAATAATATTATTGGCACCTAAGTCGACCGCCTTCTTTACTGGTATAGGATCTACTAAGCCACCATCAATGTGGATGTCATCCCCAAGTTTTACTCCGGGACGAAAAACGATAGGTAGCGCGCATGACGCGATGATTTGTTGGAACCATTGACTGGGTTCAGCTATTTGATAACTTGCTTTACCTTTTGATCTATCACAACTGGTGATGACAAATGGACGTGAGTTTAATCGACGTTTCGCTTTGTTTAGGTCTATTGGATCATGCAATGCTAATAAATCATGTAATTCTCTAAGCTCCATGGCATTTCCGCCTTTTAAAAAGCGAGTCCAATTGACAAACGTCGTTGATTTAGCCAGATGATTAATGAGTCTAACTGAATATTTTTTTTGTCCAGCAATATACGCTGAGAGATTCAGCGTCCCTGCTGAACTACCAATAAACAGATCAAAGGGGTCATAACCTTGTTCTAAAAAGGTATCTAACACTCCTGCGGTAAATACGCTACGCATACCTCCACCTTCTACAACAAGTGCTGTTTTTATCATAGCAACCTCGATATATTGCGCTTGCTTTAACAAGCCTAGAGTAAATACCAATATTTGGTAGTACTGTGTTATTTGATCAATATTTGTATCGTTGATAAGTATTGAGCAGTACTGTGACAGCTAAATTAAGCAGGGATGATGATACGGTGACAAAAACTAGAATAGCGGGACTAATAATGAGGAGCAGCGTGGTTAATAACCCATGAAAAAAGCGTTAATAACCACGTATTATTGAATAATCGAATTATTTTGAATTAATGAAAGCTAATGCATCATTGAGCGTTTGTTGTGGGATTTCTTCCATCGGTACATGACCTGCGTTTGGATAAGTAATTAAACTGGACCCCGGTATGTTTTGCAACCATTGCTCGCTGAGTTTTTGTGGCACCCAAATGTCCTTGTTTCCCCACATTAATAAAGTCGGAGCAGTGATGGTTGCGAAGTCTAATGGCGCTTTTTGGCTATTTTTTTCATCTAACATCGCAATCGTATTGGCATAAGCCTGTTTTGCTCCTGGACGCAAAGAGAGATGAATATAACGATCCATATTTTCTTTGGTGATTAGATCTTGATCACCGTATACGTCCTTAACTCCCATTGCGATAATGAAAGGAGGAAATATATTGGCTACCAGTGTATTGATACCGGGCATACTGGCAAAGCTTAAAATAAACGGCAGGTCTTGTGGTGCGCCTGCAGGATCAATGAGAATAAGTTTTTTGATTTTATCAGGGTAGTTCGCTGCATAATGAGCTGAAACATAACCGCCGAGAGAATTGCCTACCAGAATAAAGTCATCGAGTTTCAATTGGGTAATAAATTGCTCAAAAGATGAGTGTAATAGCGCTTCAGAGAAGTCATCGGGATTTTCTGGACCACCAGTTAAACCAAAGCCAGGCATATCAAGGCTGATGATCCGGTACCTATCTGTTAAGCCTTTATTCCATTCCTTCCAAGTATGTAGTGATGATAAAATACCGTGTATTAATACAATTGGCTGACCATTAGGATTGCCTTCGTCACGGTAATGGATGCGCATTCCATTTACATCCATCCATTGTGACTGTTCGTTGGCGTACAAGGTATTGAGATCTTCTATCTGCATTTCGCCAACCCCCCAAACGCTACTCACACTTGGGCTCGCGGCGACAGCCTGCTGCATACTGGAACAGCCTGTTAAGCTAAGGCTTGCAGTAACGGTTAAGGCCACTGCTAGCGGTAATATATTAGGTCGTTTAAATTTTATCATCACTATTCATCCTTGAAATTCAGGTTTCTTGTGCAAAAAAATGAACAAAGCGATTAATCATAAACGAGTTTATTTTAAACTAATGCCTAATTTGATGACTGAATATAATTATGTGACGCTTGATCACTAAATAGCGGGTTCTTAATCACAGTGCTGTCAAATCATCGCGTTAGCCATATTTGTACATCGAGTTCATTAACCTACCTTTGTAGGCGGTTATTTTAAGGTTAGTAAGGGTTTTCATTAAAATAAAACATAAAAAAGGCCCCGTACTTGTAACAAGTACGGGGCCTTTTTTTACTTAATTTTCTACTCAATAATGTAGCGCGTTAACACTACTATTTAGTTGAAATTAAGTTATTTAGCTAGAGATTCAGTCAGGTTAGGACGGATCTTAGCAAGCATATCTTTAAGTACACGTGGTGATGCAGCAACTGAGTTACCTGATTTGAAGAAATCATGGCCGCCAGCGAAATCAGTTACGATTGCGCCTGATTCAGTAGCAATTAAGTTACCTGCTGCAGTTTCCCAAGGCTTTTGACCCATGCTCCATAAACCGTCGATACGACCAGCTGCTAGGTAAGCAAGGTTAAGTGCTGGGCAACCAGCTGCACGGATATCAGAACATTCAGAGAATAATGCACCAAAGATGTTTAGGTAAGTTTCTTGCTGGTGCTTCATGTTGTGCGGGAAGCTAGTAGCAAGAACAGTGCCTGATAAATCTTTAGCAGAGCCAGCACGTAAACGGTAACCGTTTAATTGTGCGCCTTTACCACGACAAGCTGAGAAGATTTCATCACCGATAGCATCAAAGATAACAGCAACTTCAGCTTTACCTTTAACGTGTAAAGCGATAGATACAGCGAAATGTGGAATGCCTTTAACAAAGTTAGTCGTACCGTTTAGTGGGTCAATGATCCACTGGTAGTCTGTATCTGTACCAGTTGTAGCACCGCTTTCTTTTGCGATGATAGTATGCTCTGGGTAGGCTTTTTTAATTGTAGCGATAATAGCTGCTTCAGCTTCTTTGTCTACGTTAGTCACAAAATCATTTGTGCCTTTTTGCTCTACTTTAGTCTTGCTTGGATCACCATAAGCTTTTACGATTATACTGCCTGCGTCACGCGCAGCACGGATCGCGATTGTTAGCATCGGATGCATACTATTACCACCAAATTTTTGAAAGAACGGGAATTAGGGCGCGGATTATACCCAACTTTGTTAAAATGTTCAAAAGTTATTTCGTCTTATTTTATTAATGCCACTTTACTCGATTTTAGTAATCGAGTAGTGACAATAAATACATTATAGATCATCTATGTATTCAAGGGACTTAATCCGCTTTTGTTCTGATAGATCAAAAAGTGAGTCTCTTAGATCGCTAATGTGAGTGTCTTTATTTAGATTATTAGTATCGCTTAGGATATCTCTTCGCTGGGCTAAATAGGCATTTATTTTGTTATCCAGTTCAGCTTCCTGATGTTCAAGCTCTGTCATTCTTACCGCAACTTCAGCCCCTTCCAATGCTTCATAAGCAAGGTATCGCTGTTGTTCATCGTCATAGTTTGCTATTTGATTTAGTTCAGATGTCACGAGATCATCTTGATAAACTCGGCTAATTTCTTCTGGGAAGTTGGACAACTCTTCTTTAAGCAGGTGACGATAGTCTTCTTGAGATACCGCAATAGATTTTAAATAGAGTTTTTTGATGGTGACTTGCCGATGTAAATTCTCGTTATTAAAAAGTAACTTTTGCTCTGCTGTGCTAAATAGGGCTAATTGTTTATCCCGTAATTCACTATCAAGACGTTCTAAGTCATCAATATTTGGGTCTTGGTTTACATCTATCGAAAGTAAAGATTGTTTATATAACAGAAAACGTTCGAATAAATCATAATCCGCTGTGCTATATCGCTCTGGATTATTTGTGATGAATCTTTTGATGTTCGCTTTTAATTGTTCAATATCCATTTTTGTTTCATCAAAACCAGACAGAAAATAGTCAAACATATCTCGTAATGATGTTTGGTCAATTTCTGTGTCTTGTTGAGATAACGCTTGAGTCGGTGAACTATCGACGCGGACGGCTAATGGCATCGTGTTTTTATGTTTGATTACTACTTCTGTGGTCTTATTATTTTTTACTATTACTGCTGAATGAGTGGCTAACTTAATAGCCTTTACAGTCTGTTTATTTATTGGTTTATCATTCGATGTTAGATAGGCGACACTAGCAGCCGCTGCGATAACTGTGATTACTAGTGTCGCCTTTTTCATTCTATAAACCTTGTAGTTTTAAGCGGTTTGCATGTTGACGGTACAGACTTGGAACAGAGAGGAGTAATGCTGTATGGCCAAGCACCTGATTAATCTCATCAACATGGTTCATTCTATAAGTACCAATCACTTTACCTAAGTGAGTGCTACAAACGCCGACCATGCCATCATTGTCTTCACCACCCAACCATGACGAACCAAAAGCGAGTAAACTTACAGCCTTTAGCGGTACGTCAATTAGCGTATCTTTAGGACTTGTTACTAATCTGTCTCCACTCCAAGAATAATAGTACACTTTGTGCTGTACATTATTCACTGTACTTATCACTACGGGGTCACCTTGACCACATGCTGTGGTTGGCACACCTGCTGGGTATTTTTTATTAAACGCAAGGGATTGATGCGTCGTTAATGCTTTTAAAGCGCCTACTGGGTCAACTGGAAGTGTTGAACCGTTTGATAAGAATTGCGCTATTTTTGATATGTAGCCGATAATAGTTGCACCAGCAGTATTAATCAAAGTGCCATCAGGCGCTACTGTATAGAATAAATCAGCGACTTTGGAACCCTTGTTAACACCACCAATACTTGTAACTGAAGCCACGAGTTCTGGTGCTACTGACGCAACATAGCGAGACGTTGGACCGCCATGGCTGTGTCCGATAAGATTCACTTTCCTCGCCCCACTCTTAGCTAAAAATGCTTTGACTTGTTTTAAAAGCTGCTCGCCTCTAATTTCGGTTGTATTGGTTGAAGATATTTGTGCGGTAAAAACTGTGGCACCATCTTGTCTTAGCTTTTGCGCTATTTTGTAGAAATAGTCATAACCTTTAATGTCATCAAACCCTAAAAAACCATGTACGAGTACAATTGGATATTTGGTTTCTGTATAATTTGTAGCATTTGCATAATTGAGAAATGTTGTCGATAACATTATTGCGATCATCATTAATCGTTTCATTTTCCATCCTTTGGTTAACTTTAGTTGTATGAAATCGTTGGTGTTTATTATTATGGGACGGGTTGTCATATTCAATAATGGTTATGTAAAAAAGAGATGTAAGTCAAAGTAAAAGTAAAAATAGATGAAAATAAGCATAATAGGTATTGATATTGAAACAAGATATACCTTGTTTACTGTGATAGAATCCGCGACCAGTAAATTAACAACTCCAATAATAGTCTAACCATTGTTTTAAACTCGTCGTTTAAATGGCCTTTTTTCTATTATGCATCTTTTTAGGTATTCATTAATTATGTTAGCAAACGTAAAAGTTGTATTAGTCGGTACATCTCATCCTGGTAATATTGGTTCAGCTGCTCGTGCAATGAAAACAATGGGCTTCACGCAATTGGTATTAGTTGCACCTTTATGTGAGATTGATGAGAAATCAGTAGCATTAGCTGCAGGTGCCGCAGATGTATTAGAAAATGCAATCATCGTCGATACCTTAGAAGAAGCAGTAACAGACTGTGGTCTTGTCATCGGTACAAGTGCGCGTTCACGTACGTTGCAATGGCCAATGCTTGATTCGCGTGAAGCGGGCTTAAAGCTAATTGAAGAAGTACCTAATTACCCTGTTGCATTAGTGTTTGGTCGTGAGCGTATTGGCTTGACCAATGATGAGCTACAAAAATGTACTTATCATGTATGTGTTTCTGCAAACCCTGAATACAGCTCATTAAATTTAGCCATGGCAGTACAGATTTTAACGTACGAAACACGTATGGCATATCTTGCTACCAACACCTATCCAGAACAAGATAACCCGTATCCAAAGCAAGCTGAACTGGAAATGTTCCACACTCACCTTGAAGAAACATTGTGGGATACAGGTTTTATTAATAAAGCCCACCCAGGGATCGTGATGAATCGTTTACGTCGATTGTTTACACGTGCTCGCCCTGAAGCGGTTGAGTTAAATATTTTACGTGGTGCATTAGTGTCTATTCAGCGTAACTTGAAAAAATAGTTGACTTTACAACCCATCCCTAAAGTAATACTTGACTAAATTAGTCAGGTATATACTTGACCATTTAGGTCGGGTATGTAACCATAGCCCTAAATAACAGTTTAGAGGTTGCTATGCGATTGACATCGAAGGGACGTTACGCAGTTACAGCTATGATTGATCTTGCATTGCACGCAGAACTTAAGCCTGTACCACTGGCTGAAATATCCGAACGACAAAGTATTTCATTGTCGTATTTGGAACAGTTGTTTTCTCGACTACGTCGAAAGAAGCTGGTAGCAAGTGCGAGAGGACCAGGTGGCGGCTATAAGTTAGGCATGTTACCTGGGCTTATTTCTGTTGGCATGATCATTGACGCAGTTGATGAAAATGTAAAAGCAACTAAGTGTGATTCAGCTGGTGGTTGTAATGATGGGAAACGCTGTTTAACGCATTCACTTTGGGATGATTTAAGTGAACGGATTAGTGATTTTCTTGATAACATATCGCTTGCTGATTTGATGGTAAATAATGAGATAAAACAGATCGTTCACGATCAAGATAATGACCGTCAAAAATTAAACAAGATTGATATAAATATCATTTGATAATGATTGAAAAACATAATCAAAATTATAATTATAAGATATGAACACAGTTAGTTGTCTAACTGTGTTGTATGGAGCAATGACTAAATGAAAAAACCTATTTATTTGGATTATTCTGCCACTACGCCTGTAGATCCACGTGTAGCAGAAAAAATGATGCAATGCTTAACTATGGACGGCATTTTTGGTAACCCTGCGTCTCGTTCACACCGTTTCGGCTGGCAAGCTGAAGAAGCAGTAGACATTGCTCGTAATCAAATTGCAGATTTAGTAAATGCAGACCCACGAGAAGTTGTAATTACTTCGGGCGCAACTGAATCAAACAATCTTGCGATTAAAGGTGCAGCGCATTTTTATAACAAGAAAGGCAAGCATATCATCACAAGTAAAATTGAGCACAAAGCTGTGCTGGATACTTGTCGCCAGCTTGAGCGTGAAGGATACGAAGTAACTTATTTAGACCCAACACCTGAAGGTCTAATTACAGTTGAAATCCTTGAAGCTGCAATCCGTGAAGATACAATCATTGTTAGTATCATGCACGTGAATAACGAAATCGGTGCGATTAATGATATTGCTGCATTGGGTGAACTTTGTCGTTCTAAGAAAGTCTTATTCCATGTAGATGCTGCGCAAAGTGCGGGCAAATTACCAATCGATTTCTCTGAACTAAAAGTAGATATGTTATCGGTATCGGCACATAAAATTTATGGTCCTAAAGGTATTGGTGCATTATACGTTCAACGTAAACCTCGTATCCGCCTAGAAGCACAAATGCACGGTGGCGGCCATGAACGTGGTATGCGTAGTGGTACATTACCAACTCACCAAATCGTGGGTATGGGTGAAGCTTTCCGCATTGCTAAAGAAGAAATGCAAAAAGATAATGACCATGCTGAAGCATTACGTAAACGTTTCTGGGCTGGTATTGCAGGTATCGAAGAAGTATATCTAAATGGTCATGCTGAACAACGTATCGTAAGTAACTTGAACGTAAGCTTCAACTTTGTTGAAGGTGAGTCATTGATGATGGCACTGAAAGATCTTGCGGTTTCTTCAGGCTCTGCTTGTACATCTGCAAGTTTAGAACCGTCTTATGTACTACGTGCATTAGGTCTAAACGATGAAATGGCACACAGCTCAATTCGTTTCTCATTCGGCCGTTTTACGACTGAAGAAGAAGTGGATTATGCAACCAGCATCATTGAAGAAAATATCAGTAAACTACGTGAAATGTCACCTCTATGGGAGATGTTTAAAGATGGTATCGATTTAAGTACTATTGAGTGGGATCACCACTAATCGTTTACCCTTGTTTCACGAAGATTTATATTTAGTTTGAAGGAGTTATATCATGGCTTATAGCGAAAAAGTAATCGATCATTATGAAAATCCACGTAACGTAGGTTCATTTGATAAAAATGATCCATCTATCGCAACTGGTATGGTAGGCGCACCGGCGTGTGGCGACGTAATGAAGTTACAACTTAAAATTAATGATGACGGCATTATCGAAGATGCTAAATTCAAAACTTATGGTTGTGGTTCAGCGATCGCATCAAGCTCACTTGTTACCGAATGGGTAAAAGGCAAGAGTATTGAACAAGCGGGCGAAATCACCAATATGACTATTGCTGAAGAGCTAGAATTACCACCAGTGAAAATTCACTGCTCAATTCTTGCTGAAGATGCAATTAAAGCTGCAATTGATGATTACAAAAAGAAAAAAGTGTCTTAGGAGCTAAATATGGCAGTTACCTTATCAGACTCTGCAGCAGCGCGTGTTGCTAGCTACCTTGATAAACGTGGTAAAGGTGCCGGTTTACGCCTAGGTGTGAAAACATCTGGTTGCTCTGGCCTGGCTTATGTTCTTGAGTTTGTTGACGCTATTGACGAGAACGACGAAGTTTTTGTTGAAAAAGGCGTTACCGTTATCGTGGATAAAAAAAGCCTCGTTTATCTTGACGGGATCGAGTTAGATTTCGTTAAAGAAGGCCTTAATGAAGGGTTTGAATTTAACAATCCCAACCTGAAAGGCGAATGCGGTTGCGGTGAAAGCTTCAACGTATAATATTGATAAACCCAAATAACCTCGTTGTTTGGGTTTTGTTTATTTAATCTATTCAGTAAAGGTCGTCAGATGAACCATTTTGAGCTATTTGGTTTACCCGTTAATTTTGAACTAGATAATGCCAGTTTAGCAATAACATATCGAGAATTACAACGCACACTACATCCGGATAATTTTGCCAATAACAGTGAGCGCGAGCGTTTATTAGCGGTGCAAAAATCATCACAAGTTAATGATGCTTATTCAATTCTTAAGTCGCCAATTCAACGTGCTGAATATATCCTTGCCGTTTGTCATGAAGATATCCGTGGTGAACAACAAACATTGCAAGACCCAATGTTTCTTATGCAGCAGATGGAACAACACGAGCGTCTTGAAGAAATTCCGCATTCAGCTGATCCTGAGCAAGAAATTGCAGACTTTGATGATGAATTAACATTATCGATTAAAGCGTACCTGCAAGAATTTAATAAATTAATCAGCGCTGAGCATTATAACGACGCGGCAAATGTAGTGCGTAAATTAAAGTTTGTCTGCAAACTGCAAACACAATTAAGTACACTTGAAGATAGTTTACTTGATTATTAATCAAATAATTTAAATTTAAGAACCTAAAACATGGCATTACTTCAAATTGCTGAACCGGGACAAACGGCAGCACCTCATGAGCATAAACTTGCTGTTGGTATCGATCTAGGTACAACGAATTCATTAGTGGCAAGCGTCCGTAGTGGCAGTGCTGAAACGTTAGTTGATAAGACTGGTCGAGATATTTTACCGTCAGTGGTTCATTATACTACAGATTCAGTTGTGGTTGGTGACGACGCAGCACAACAAGCGATAACCGATCCAGAAAATACCATTTCTTCGGTAAAGCGTTTGATGGGCAAAGCATTCACTGATATTAATACTACGCGTATTCCTAATGTACTTGTTGAGTCGGCATCGGGCCAACCGTTAATTAAGACGGTGGCTGGTGAACTTAATCCAGTACAAGTATCTGCAGAAATTCTAAAAGCATTAGCAGCACGTGCAACTGAGACACTTGCAGGTGAACTTAATGGTGTAGTTATCACGGTACCCGCCTATTTTGATGATGCACAACGTCAAGGCACGAAAGACGCTGCAAATATTGCAGGGTTAAATGTTTTACGATTATTAAATGAACCAACGGCTGCCGCGATCGCGTATGGTTTAGATGCTGGCCAAGAAGGTATTATTGCGGTTTATGATCTGGGTGGCGGTACGTTTGATATATCTATTTTACGCTTAAATAAAGGCGTATTCGAAGTGCTTGCAACAGGCGGTGATTCTGCACTGGGTGGTGATGATTTCGATCATTTAGTTGCGGACTGGATCAGTGCTGAAGCTGGACTTGTGAGTGAGCAGTCGTTAGCGATGCAACGCCTACTACTAACGGAAGCCAAACATGCGAAACAAGCACTAACAGATAACGATAGTGTTGAGATTAACATTGCATTAGAAGCGGTTAGTTGGCAGGGCATATTAAGCCGATCAACATTTGAAGATCTTATTCAGCCATTGGTCAAACGTACTTTATTAGCATGTCGTCGTTCGTTAAAAGACGCTGATATCAGTAAAGACGATGTACTTGAAGTCGTTATGGTCGGCGGTTCCACACGTGTACCATTAGTACGTGAAAAAGTAGGTGAGTTCTTTGCACAAGAGCCACTGACAAGTATCAATCCAGATAAGGTTGTTGCAATTGGTGCTGCGATTCAGGCCGATGTATTAGTTGGTAACAAACCTGATTCAGACCTGTTATTACTAGACGTAACACCATTGTCACTGGGTCTTGAAACTATGGGGAACCTAGTTGAAAAAGTGATACCACGTAATACCACTATTCCAGTCGCACGCGCTCAAGAGTTTACCACGTTTAAAGATGGTCAAACTGCAATGACAATCCACGTGTTGCAAGGCGAGCGTGAATTGGTTGATGATTGCCGTTCATTAGCGCGTTTCTCGTTAACAGGTATTCCACCAATGGCGGCGGGTGCTGCGCATATTCGCGTTACCTTCCAAGTTGATGCGGATGGGTTGTTAAGTGTATCCGCGATGGAAAAATCATCGGGTGTATCTGCTTCTATCCAAGTTAAACCGTCGTATGGATTAAGTGATAATGAAGTGGCTAACATGCTTAAAGATTCAATGACATATGCGAAAGAAGATGTAACTGCGCGCATGCTAGCTGAACAGCAGCTAGAAGCGGATCGTGTAATGGAAAGCCTGATCGTTGCCTTACAACAAGACGGTAAAGCCTTGTTGTCAGATGTAGAGCAAACAGCCATTGAAAACGCGATCCAAGTACTTTATAAGATCCGTCAAGGTAGCGACAGAGATGCGATTGAAAAAGAAATTGAAACAGTCGATAAATTAACACAAGATTTTGCTGCTCGTCGTATGGATGCATCAATCCGTAAAGCGTTGCAGGGTCAGTCGGTAGATAAGGTCTAAGAAATGCCAAAAGTTATATTTTTACCCCATGAAGAGTTATGCCCGGAAGGTCTATCTGTAGACGTTGAGAAAGGTGAAACGATCCTTGATGTTGCTCTTCGCAATAGAATCATCATTGAACATGCTTGTGAGAAATCATGTGCCTGTACGACTTGTCATGTGATTGTACGTGAAGGCTTTGATTCATTAAAAGAAAGTGATGAACTTGAAGATGACATGTTAGATAAAGCATGGGGTTTAGAACCAGACTCTCGCTTAGGTTGCCAAGCGATCGTAGAAGATGAAGATTTGGTTGTAGAGATCCCTAAATACACGATCAACATGGTATCTGAAAGCCATTAATTGATTGTGCAGCTAAGGCGTCTTTACCCTACACATAAATAGCGTAAGCAAACTAAACTGAAAGTAACAGTGCAGCCTATTTGTTGCTGCACATATCTTTTAGGGAGGTTTTTATGGCATTAGCGTGGTCGGATAGTACAGAGATTGCCATTACATTAGCTGAAAATTATCCAGAGCAAGATCCACAGCAAGTCCGGTTTACAGACTTGCGTCGGATGATATTAGGGTTGGACGATTTTACCGATGATCCTAATCATTGTGGTGAAAGAGTACTTGAAGCCGTGATGCTTGCTTGGATTGATGAATATTAACAATTTAATTGTTAATAGGTAATCGTTAATACAGAATAAGCCCATAATTAGTATATGCTGATTATGGGCTTTTTTTTAATTTTGAAGCGTTGATTTTTTTTACACATTGTTATATTTCAACTGCCCGTCAAGTTTAGTGCATTGTATTTAAATGCTTTTTTTTATGGCACGGTAAATGCTTATATAGAATATGCACAGATGGCATAACTTAATAGGAATTGAAATATGAAATTGATACCTAAATTAATTTTAACCTCCAGCCTAATTTTATCGGCTAACCAAGTAAGTGCGACTACAATTTCTGCAACCTTAAACTCTTGGGAAAATGGTTGGACTGAGGGGGTTCTATATACTGCTCCAAGTAGTTATGGATACTCATCGGCAGGATTATTTAATTTCACCAATAATACGACACAGTCAGACTTTTTAGCTTTTTGTCTTGAGGTCCATGAGCCAATTGATATCGGTGATACAGCAGACTTTACTATTTACGCTGCCACAGACCCAGAACCTTTTGGAACAGGAGCTGAAGTGGCTGAATACATAGGTCGCCTCTATACAAACAAATATGCCAGTGTTTCTGATGCAAGCACAGCAGCAGCCTTCCAGATTGCACTTTGGGAAATAGTGCATGAAGACTACAATACATATGGCTTCGACTTACACACTGGTGACTTTCAGTTGGTACAAGCATTCCCTGGCGGTGCAAATATTGCAGCAGGCTATCTTAACTCCTTAGATTCGTGGACAAATAACGTTGTTGTTGATGTCTATCGTAACGCTGGAATCCAAGATCTATTACAAGTATATCCAGAGCCGCCCCCTATTCCTGTAAATGAACCAGCCAGTTTATCGTTATTTGGATTTGGATTATTAGGGTTAGCATCAATGCTTCGACGCAAAATCACTTATAAATCTAATGATTAACCTCAGATTGGTTTAGCCATCGCCATTAACCTATTTTCTGAATTGATTATGTTAAGCGATGGTTTTTTTAGTTTTAAGGAAATAAGCAATTAAGCCACCAACGGATCTTTCAGGTAGAGAACCGATCGTTTCCAGCGCTGTTACAGCTAGCCCCATAACTGCCATCTACAATCTTTATTCTTTCAAACTAGCTCCTCTATGTGTGGAACTACTCCCATACCAAGCTCGTTTTCATCTAAGTCAACTAATGTCAGAACAGTAGATCCTTCGCCGCATGAGATGGAACGCGTTCATATTAATAGCGAATTTATGCAAGTCAAAAACAAGGATAAGTATTAAAAAAATTTATTTTAAAGTGTTGATTTTTTTTACACCTATCATGTTTAAACTACCTCTTTACATTTAACGTGTTGTATTTAAGTTGTTTTTTTTATGGCACGACAAATGCTTTAGAGAGTATGTATTTATATATAATAGGAATTGAAATATGAAATTGATACATAAATTAATTTTAACCTTCAGCCTAATTTTATCGGCTAACCAAGTAAGTGCGACTACAATTTCTGCAACCTTAAACTCTTGGGAAAATGGTTGGAGTGAGGGGGTTCTATATTCTCTTAGTGGTGTTGGGGGAGGTGGGGGGTTCTCATCTGCAGGGTTGTTTAACTTCACGAATAATACGACAGGAACTGATTTTTTAGCTTTTTGTATTGAGTTGAATGAGCCAATTAGTTTTGGTGATACGGCTGATTACACTCTCCACCCAGCCACGGACCCCGAACCTTTTGGAACAGGGCCAGCAGTGGCTGAATATATAGGCCGCCTCTATACAAACCAATATGCCGGTATTTCAGATGCAACCACTGCTGCAGCCTTCCAGATTGCACTTTGGGAAATTGTGCATGAAGACTACAATACAAATGGTTTTGATCTAGGTGCTGGTGACTTTATTTTATATCAAATATTCGATACGGGTGTAGACCTTGCGGCAGATTATCTTAACTCTATAGATTCGTGGACAAATGACGTTATTGTTGAGGTCTACCATAACGATGGAGCGCAAGATTTATTACAAGTATATCCAGAACCACCCCCTATTAATGTGAGTGAACCCGCTAGTTTAACGCTATTTGGATTTGGATTATTAGGGTTAACATTAATGCTTAGACGTAAAACTACTTATAAATCTAATGATTAATCTCTTATTTATGTTAAGCGATAGCTTTTTTAGTTTAAGGAAATAAGCAATTAAGCCACCAACGGATCTTTCAGGTAGAGAATCGATCGTTTCCAGCGCTGTTACAGCTAGCCCCATAACTGCCACCTACAATCTTTATTCTTTTAAACTAGCTCCTCTAATGGGCGGAATAATAAAACGATTTACAAATATTTATGATACATAACCAAACAAACCATAAAAGTATTGTTATAGTAATCGTATTATCGTGTCTATATTAAGGATATTTAATGAAGGATTTCATGAGCGTTGAGCTAACGCTTGCTCCCGCGGAAAATTTTTGGGGTAATAATGCATTAGTGAGCTTCGATGCTGGTGTCGCCTCTATTCACCTCGGTGATAATAGTGCCGATTACCCATTACAAGTACAACGTGCGGCACGTAAACTATCTAATCAAGGGATAGGTAAAGTGACCTTAAAGGGTGAATTATGGGATACTGAATTACGTATTGCATTTGATCAAGGTTATTACACAGCAAAAGAAAATCAGCAAGCTTGTTTTGGTTTAGAGCAAGCGAGCAGTATTGAAAAGAAAGATTTCATTGCATTTCAACAAGCCAGTCATTGGGTGCGTAAAACCATTAATACCGATGCAGAAGAAATGTATCCGATTAAGTTAGCCCAAAGTGCTGCAGACTTATTATTACAATTGGCACCTGAATCGATTACGTACAAGATTATTGCGGGTGAAGAATTATTAACACACGGTTTTACAGGGATTCATACTGTGGGTCGTGGCAGCCAACATCCACCTGCAATGCTGCAATTGGATTTCAATCCAACGGGTAACGCTGATGCGCCTGTGGCGACAGCATTAGTGGGTAAGGGCATTACCTTTGACTCTGGCGGTTACAGTATCAAACCATCAGAACCGATGGCGGCCATGAAGAGTGATATGGGCGGCGCGGCGACATTGACTGGTGCGTTAGCATTAGCAATCAACCAAGGCTTAAATCAACGCGTGCAGTTATTCCTATGCTGTGCAGAAAACATGATCAGCAGCAATGCATTTAAGCTTGGCGATATTATAAAATACAAAAATGATATCACTGTTGAAGTGCTTAATACCGATGCCGAAGGCCGCTTAGTGCTAGCTGACGGTTTACTTGCAGCAGAAGAAAACTCGCCACAACGTTTGATTGACGCTGCAACATTGACTGGTGCAGCTAAGATGGCACTTGGTCGTGATTATAATGCGGTATTTGGCTTTGATCAGGCTTTTGTTAATTCGTTGTTGGCGAATGCGAAAGCTGAAAATGAGTTTGCTTGGCAACTACCGCTAGAAAAGTGGCATCAACAACAATTACCGTCAAGCTTTGCCGATATGGCTAATATCCATGCTGGTGAAGGACGCGCTGGGGCATCTACCGCTGCTGCATTCTTATCGCGTTTTGTGCGTGAAGATGGACAAGGTTGGTTACATTTAGATTTAGCGGGTTCGTATCAAAAAGCGGCCAATGATTTATGGGCAACAGGTGGGAAAGGCCATGGTATTCGTACTTTGGCTAAAACGCTATTAGACGCTTAGGCAATACAGGTTAGGTAATAGATCACTACAGTAATTTGTGGTGAATAAAAAATCCCACTGTCATCAATGATCACAGTGGGATTTTTGTTGATAACGATGAATTGTTACCGGCTATGAAATAAAGACTAAGCTATAGCTTCCGTTTTTACTTTTTTATTTTTCGTTGGTTTCGCTGTGCCATTTGCACGTGCACGCCAGTCACCATTTAGTTGGTTAACTAACGATTTATCTGCTGCAAGTACTTCAGGGTCAAAGTCATCAACGTTAATTGTACGTAAACGACCAACTTCAGCTTCTTTCAGTAGTTCCGCTTCATCTGCTGTTATTTGCTTGTTAGCCAGTGCTTCGTCAGCAAATTTGTCTAGATAGATAAATGGTAGTTTAACGCCATTCTCTTTACAAACACGGATGAAGATAGGCTCAGCAACGATTATGTCTCTCAAGGCTTTCTCTTGTAGACCCACAGGGTTACCTTCTTCTTCAGTAAGGTACATGTCTATCGCTAGACGGCTACGCGCTTCAGAAGGAACTTGTAGTAAACCTGCAACAATATGGTCTAACGTGTCAGTAGGGCGTGATAGACGCGTACCTGCTGGTAATACCATTGCACGAAGTGCGATACCTACAACACGAACAGGGAAATTACGTAATAATTCATCAATTGCTTGTTCAGCTTTAAATAATGAATCTTGTAGTGCCCAATGAACGAATGGTAAATCATCTTTTTGACGACCTTCATCTTCAAAACGTTTTAGCGTTGCAGATGATAAGTACAGTTGACTTAATATATCCCCAAGACGTGCTGATACTCGTTCTTTACGTTTAAGCTCACCACCGAGTACACCCATCGCTACATCAGATAGAAAGGCTAAGTTGGCACTTAAACGGTTCATCTGTTGGTAGTATTGTGCAGTTTCATCTTTAAATGGAGCTGCAGAACCTTTACCGTTAGTAATGCCCATTACAAATGAACGGAAGAAGTTAGACATTGCAAAGCCGATATGACCGAATAACGCGGCATCAAAGTCTTGTAGACCTTTCTTATGATCTTCAAGTGCTGCAGCATTCAGTTCTGGTAATACGAACGGATGGCAACGGATTGCACCTTGACCATAAATGATCAGGTTACGTGTTAAAATGTTTGCACCTTCAACCGTAATTGCAACTGGTGCCGCTTGGTAACCACGACCTGCCAAGTTGTTTGGACCAAGACAGATACCTTTACCACCAGAGATGTCCATTGCATCGATTGCACATTTCTGAGCACGGTCTGTTAAATGCATTTTAATAATCGCAGTAATTACAGATGGTTTCTCACCTAAATCAATTGCACTTGTTGTTAGTGTTGATGCTGCGCCCATAAGGTAAGCATTACCACCAATTCGTGCTAGTGGCTCTTCGATACCTTCCATTTTACCTATCGCAACTTTAAATTGACGACGGATAGCAGTGTAAGAACCCATGCCTAATGCTGCTAGCTTAACTGCACCAGCAGAACAAGAAGGAAGGGTAATACCACGACCAACAGACAGACATTCAACCAGCATACGCCAGCCTTGACCAGCCATTTCCGGACCACCAATAATGTAATCTAATGGTACGAATACTTCGTTACCTTTAGTTGGACCATTTTGGAATGGTAAGTTAAGTGGGAAATGACGACGACCAGTTTCAACACCTGGGATATCCGTAGGGATAAGCGCACAAGTAATACCGATATCTTCTTTATCACCAAGTAGACCATCTGGGTCGCGTAATTTAATCGCAAGACCAAGTACAGTCGCTACAGGTGCAAGCGTAATATAACGTTTGTTCCAAGTCAGTTTCATACCGAGAACTTCTTTACCCTCGAATTCGCCTTTACATACGATACCGAAATCAGGGATAGCGCCTGCATCAGAACCGGCTTCAGGGCTTGTTAGTGCGAAACATGGAATTTCATCACCAGAGGCAAGACGAGGAAGGTAGTAATCTTGTTGCGCTTTAGTACCATAGTGCTGTAATAATTCACCAGGCCCTAATGAGTTAGGTACGCCAACTGTACTCGCCATTACTGCGCTTGAGCCAGTTAATTTTTGTAGTACCATTGATTGTGCTAATGCAGAGAATTCTAGACCACCGTATTTTTTCTTGATGATCATGGCGAAGAAACCTTTAGTCTTAAGGAATTCCCATAATTCTGGAGGTAAGTCTGCACGATTATGCGTGATATCAAACTCATCAGCCATGCGACATGCTTCTTCAACGGGACCGTCAAGGAAAGCTCGCTCTTCAGCTGTTAACGCTGGCGCTGGCACATTGTGCAGTTTTTCCCAATTTGGTTTACCGCTGAATAGGTCTGCATCCCACCAAGTTGTACCGGCTTCTAATGCTTCAGTCTCTGTTTGAGACATTTCAGGCATAATTTTACGGAAGCCTTTTAAAATAGGCGCTGTTAAATAGCCTTGACGAATACTGGTGATATTTAATGGTATCGCAATTACAGCTGTTATTATCCAAATAGCGAATGGAACATCACCGAAATATGAAACGGCTGCAAGTGCAACAAAAAACGCACCGGTAAAAGCAGTTAATGATGCTCTTTGGTAAGATAATGTACCAAATATCGCCACTAAGGCTAATAGTGAAATTGTGGTTGCCATGATTTTCTCCTTTCATTAAGCAACTAAATAGCAAAGTCAGAGGTCAGACCAGAACGCTGGTTTGAGTATTAGTTCTAGTTGATAACTATTAAATTAGCAAGTTTTTTACATGTATTTTACATACTATTTATAGAACCTGCCGCTAAACGCTTGTTTTTAACCAATTGGGTTTACAAGTGTTCACTGATAATAGCGTTATTGAATTGATAATTTAATTGCCTATTTGCTTTTATTTTAGGTCAATACGGTCAATAAACAATACCTTTTAATACTCATTATTGGGTATTAAGTGGATGTTAACTAAGCACTTTATCATGTGGTTAACTTATTTTGGGTTATGCTTAACCTTTTATTTATGTGGGTGATACAGGTACATTATTTTGTGAAACAATAGTACTATTATACAAATATATTTTAAGCATAGAGGCGATAATAAATGACAAGTTATCAAGGCTTAATTCAGCAAGAATTAGTCGAAGCAGCACAAGTTTTAAATGATTTTTTAGCTGACCCCAAAAATGGTGAAAATATCGAAGCCGCAGCGGCCTTATTAGCAGATTCATTTAAAGCCGGAGGTAAAGTATTATCTTGTGGTAATGGTGGTTCACATTGTGATGCGATGCATTTTGCTGAAGAATTATCGGGGCGTTATCGTGAAAATCGTCCAGCAATGCCGGGAATTGCAATCTCTGATGTGAGTCATATGTCTTGTGTGAGTAATGATTTTGGTTATGAGTATGTATTTTCACGTTATGTTGAAGGTATTGGTCAAAAAGGTGATGTACTATTAGGATTAAGCACCAGCGGCAATTCTCAAAATGTACTAAATGCATTTGCAGCGGCAAAAGCCAAAGGTATGAAGACCATTGCGTTAACAGGTAAAGATGGCGGTAAAATGGCTGGTATTGCTGATATCGAAATTAGAGTACCGCATTTTGGTTATGCTGACCGTATCCAAGAGATCCACATTAAAGTGATCCACTTGTTAATTCAGTTAGTCGAAAAAATGATGGGTTATGCAGATTAAGCTATAGTCTTTCTTTAAATTAATTTAACCCTATGTGGTTAATGTCAGTAAGCCATAAAAGTGAAGTTATCGGTATATGTGTGAATTATTAGGTATGAGCGCAAATGTGCCTACCGACATTTGTTTTAGTTTTTCTGGGCTGATGCAGCGTGGTGGTAAGACTGGACCACATTCTGATGGTTGGGGGATTACTTTTTATGAAGGCAAGGGTTGCCGTACTTTTCGTGACCCGAAACCAAGTTGCGAGTCAAAAGTCGCACAATTAGTCAAAGATTACCCGATTAAAAGCCAAGCGGTTATTTCGCATATTCGTCAAGCTAATCGTGGTGGTGTGGCATTAGAAAATACCCATCCTTTTACCCGTGAATTTTGGGGTAAAAACTGGACGTATGCACATAATGGCCAGCTCACTGATTATCAAGGTTTAGCGACTGGGTTTTATACACCAATTGGTGAGACTGATAGTGAACTTGCGTTCTGTTGGATTTTACAAGAAGTAAGTAAACAGTTTCCTATTAAGCCTAATGATATGAAACCCGTGTTTCGTTTTATTGCGAGCTTATGTGATCAGTTAAGAGCATTGGGTGTATTTAATCTGTTACTAACCGATGGCGATTTCGTATTTGCCTACTGTACTAATAACTTACATCATATTATTCGCGAAGCGCCGTTTGGTCATGCGCAGTTAATTGATGAAAACATTGAAATTAACTTTGCGAATGAAACCTCAGATTCTGATGTTGTCGCGATTATAGCGACGCAACCGCTGACGGATAATGAAGTTTGGCACAAAATGCAGCCGGGGGAGTATTGTGTATTCTGTCGTGGCCATATCATGCTGACTAATTTTTAGCGTATTCATTTCATTCATATGTCATGGAAGTCCCATAAAAAAAGCCTTTATGCAGTAATGCGATAAAGGCTTTTTATTATCTAGGATTAATGAATTAACTTAGTCAGCAGCGTAGCCGCTTTGTGCTAATTCTTTACCATCAAGTACGGCTTTATCGTCGATCATTGCTAAACGTTCAGCGCAGAACCACTGTATAACCATAGGGTAAATCATATGTTCTTGAGTATGTACTCGTGAGCTTAAATCATCTACGCTATCGTCAGCAAATACAGGTACTTTTGCTTGCAAGATAACGGGACCTGAGTCTAATTCTGGCGTTACAAAGTGCACTGAAGCACCGTGTTCTTCATCGCCATTATCAATTGCACGTTGATGTGTATCTAAACCAGGATATTTAGGCAGTAGAGATGGATGTATATTAAGCATCTTGCCAGCATAATGCTGTACAAAGTTATCACTCAGAATTCGCATATAGCCTGCTAACACAATCAGATCTGGTTGATATTGATCTATTTGTGTCATGAGTTCGGCATCAAATGCAGTGCGGTCAGAAAAATCACCTTGAGCCAGTGATATCGCGTCCACACCAGCAAGTTGTGCTCGTTCTAAGCCATAAGCAGTACTTTTGTTACTAAAAACAGCGGTTACTTTACCGTTAATAGAACCTTGTTCGCACTGATCTAGAATGGTTTGTAAATTACTTCCATTACCAGAAACTAATACTACGATAGATGCTTGTTTAGACATTATTTTATCTCTACTTGTTCTTCATTTTCTGCAGCGTCTGCAATTTCACCGATTAGCCACGCATTTTCGCCGTGTTCAGTGAAAATTTCCAGTGCTTTTTCAACTTGTGCTTCTGGTAGCGCAATAACCATACCAACACCACAGTTAAACGTACGGTACATTTCTGTACGTTCAACGTTACCTTTTTCTTGTAACCAGTTGAAAATTTCAGGCCACTGCCAGCTATTCTCATCGATGATGGCTTTTGTTAATGCTGGTAGTACACGTGGGATATTTTCCCAGAAACCACCACCAGTGATGTGTGATAAAGCATGAACTTCACATTCTTTCAACACAGCTAGCACAGACTTAACATAGATGTTAGTTGGTGTTAGAAGCGTATCACCTAGCGTTGAATCACCAAATGCTTGACTTGGATCTTCTTTTGAAACTTCAAGGATCTTACGAACTAAAGAATAGCCGTTTGAGTGAGGGCCACTCGATCCTAAAGCGATAAGTTTATCACCCGCAGCAACTTTAGTACCGTCGATGATATTTTCTTTGTCAACAATACCGACACAGAAGCCAGCAATGTCAAAATCTTTACCGTCGTACATACCCGGCATTTCAGCTGTTTCACCACCGGTCAACGCACAACCTGATAGTAGACAACCTTCACCAATACCGGTAACAACTGCTGTAGCTACATCTACATCTAGTTTACCTGTTGCGTAGTAATCTAAGAAGAATAGTGGCTCAGCACCTTGTACAATAAGGTCATTCACACACATAGCAACTAGATCGATACCAACAGTATCATATTTAGCTAAATCGATAGCGAGGCGTAGTTTCGTTCCTACACCGTCTGTTCCTGCGACCAACACTGGTTCTTTATAACCAGTAGGCAATTGGCAAAGTGCGCCGAAGCCACCTAGACCACCCATAACTTCAGGTCGTTTAGTCTTTTTTGCTACACCTTTAATGCGTTCTACTAATGCATTACCTGCGTCTATATCAACGCCTGCATCTTTATAACTTAGAGAAGTATTTTGGTTGCTCACTGGATCCCTCACAAACTAATCGTATCAATTGGATTAAAAAATCGCCGCCATGTTAACAACTTTAATCACAGAATAGAAACAAAATTATGCCTTGTTCGACCTTCAAATTGATTTTATTCTTAACTCTGGATTTTCCTTGGAATAAGCTATCATTATAGTGCCATTATTGGTAATATTGCGTCTTTTTGTATTGTACTTACTTTGATTTTATTAGGAGATTCCATGAAAGTTGTTGAGGTTAAGCACCCGCTAGTACGTCATAAGTTGGGTTTAATGCGTGCGGCTGATATTAGCACCAAACGTTTTCGTGAACTAGCGACAGAAGTGGGTAGCTTACTGACTTATGAAGCAACGGCTGATTTAGAGTTAGAACAGAAGACCATTGAAGGTTGGAATGGCGATGTTACTGTTGATCAAATCAAAGGGAAAAAGGTAACTGTAGTGCCAGTATTACGTGCTGGTCTAGGTATGATGGATGGCGTACTTGAGCATATGCCTAGTGCACGTGTGAGCGTTGTAGGTATTTACCGTGATGAAGAAACATTAGAAGCAGTACCTTACTTCGAAAAAATAGTACATAGTATTGATGAACGTTTAGCGATTGTTGTTGACCCTATGCTAGCAACAGGTGGTTCTATGATCGCCACTTTAGATTTGTTAAAAGCAAAAGGTTGTAAGCGTATTAAAGTACTTATCCTTGTTGCTGCACCTGAAGGTCTAAAGGCGCTAGAAGAAGCGCACCCAGACATCGAGCTTTACACTGCGTCTGTAGATGAGCGTTTAGACGAAAAAGGTTACATCGTTCCTGGTCTTGGTGACGCAGGCGATAAGATTTTTGGTACTAAATAAGACCAATGATAAGCCGCTTAATTATATTGTTTAATTGAGCTATACAGACATTCGCGAATTATGTTGATGTCTGTATCTTTCTACTCAACTTGAGTTCCCACTAAATATCCGCCCCAGATAAATAATATATTCAATAGATATATTTTTTCAATATCGATATCAAAATATCGGTCACTTTCAGTTTCTTTACCATCCATACAACTAATTCCTTCATTTTAAAGACAACGCCTTGATACTTTAGTATGGTCAATGTTTCTCTATAAGACTAATTAGCCCGAAGCCATGGAATATGTTTGGACATAGTGGCTGGTTTGGTTATTATTTGAGGTAAATTAATAGCGTTGGCTATGGTATTATTCAAATAATCAATTTGAGTCATCACGTTACTCTTAAAAAGGATCGTATGAAGCGTTTATTTCCTGTTTTATTATCATTGTTATCTCTTTTACCTTTGACTGCGCATGCGGTTGAGGTGGAGCATCTTTATTCGGCATCTGTTATGGCTGTGAATGATCAATCTAACCGTACGTTACAAAAAGTTGCTTTTTCAGAAGTATTGGTCAAGGTTTCTGGTAATGCGGCAATTGCGACTAATCCTGTGATCAAAAAAGCATTAATCAATGCGCGTGAATATTTAGTGAAACAAGCTGAAGAGCGTGTTGATGGCGAGCGTTATTTACAAGCAAGCTTTAATGAGCAAAAAATAAACCGCCTATTACGCAGTAGTGAATTTGGTGTATGGAGTCAGAATCGCCCTCAGCAAGTAATATGGCTAGTGGTTGATGAAGACTTTAGTCGCAGCGTAAAAGGTGAAAGTGACAGTGATTATGCTGACTTTATTAATGCGATTAAAGCACAAGCAAATAAACGAGCGATCCCGGTATTATTTCCTGTCATGGATCTTGATGATCAACTGCAAGTAAGCAGTAGTGATTTATGGGGACAGTTTACAGATCCGGTTGAACTCGCTTCTGCACGTTATGGTGCTGACAATTACATAATTGCGAAGATTATTAAGCAAGATGATGATTACCAACTAAATTGGAGTATGTATGGTCGTAACAATAGTAACCAACCGTATGAGATTTGGCTAAATGGACAAGGTCAAGGTGAGCTTGCTGCCATCGGTACAAAACTAACTGATAGTCTTGCTGATCATCTAGGTGAACGTTATAGCGTGAAAGCATCGGGCAAAGATGAAGTGGTGTTCTTAAATGTAGGTGCTGTTACTGACATTACTGATTATGCTAAATTGATTACAATGTTTTCTGAATTATCCGCCGTTGCACAAGTTGATCTTGGTACCGTAACAGGATCGAATGTGCAATTAAAATTAGTATTATTGGGTACGCAGCAAGATCTATTGACCGAATTATCGTTAGATCAACGGATCCAAAGTACTGAAAATGCCTTTGGTGACATGAATTTTCAATGGAATGTGATAAATTAAGCAAATTTACATCGTGTTTTTTTACTAGTCGTTTTCTATCGGGCATTGAGGTGCTACAATGGCCTCACTAATCTTATGATTGTATGAAAGGGTGATATTGAACACTCCAGCACAACTTTCTTTATCTGTACAATTACCCGATGGTGAAACTTTCGCGAGTTTTTACCCCGGTGCTAATGTCCAACTACTGACAGCATTAAAAAATGCTGCTGTCGGCGACGGTGATCCATTTCTTTATTTATTTGGTAGCCGAAGTTCCGGTACCTCTCATTTACTTCACGCAACCTGTACCGAGTGTACGGACGCTGATCGTTCTGCCGCTTATTTACCGATGGCAATGTCTGCCATGATGTCACCATCCGTATTAGATGGTATGGAACATCTTGATATTGTTTGTATCGATAATATTGAATTGATCGCAGGTAACCGTGAATGGGAAGTCGCATTATTCAATTTTTATAATCGTTGGCGTGATAGTCATGATCAAGATAATCCAGGTTCACTCATTGTCACTGGTAATAGCGCGGCAAGGCATTTAGGTATTCAATTACCGGATCTGCTTTCTCGACTAGACTGGGGCGTTAGCTACCAACTGCAGTTATTGGATGATGACGGTAAGCTCGCTGCGTTACAGCTACGTGCTGAATTTAGAGGACTGAAGCTACCGGTGGATGTTGGCCGTTTCTTATTAAATCGTTCATCTCGAGATATGGAAACCCTTATTTCGATATTAGATCGATTAGATAATGCGTCAATTAGTGCCCAACGTCGTTTAACCATCCCTTTTGTGAAAGAAACCCTCTCTTTATAATTAACAAAGCCAAAACTACTTACAAAATATTGAAAAGTAAAAAGTAAAAAGGAAATAGGTTCGATGACACTATTTCCTTTTTTGTTATTTAAGTGAGACTGTTAGCTTACACAAAGTTAATCTTTGTTTTTCGCTTTGTATGCTTCTTCTCGTTCTTTTTCTTCAGCCATCACTACTTTTAGCTTATCAAGACCTAGGCCTAACTCTTTGCCCTGCATACGGGCATAAATACCGTTACCAAATAACATGCAGTTGGCTAAGGCAAACTCCAGGATCGCAAGATAACGCTCATCTGGATCGGTATACATGATGGTTAATGAATGCATGTAATAGATCATGACAACAAAGTTACTCCAAGCTGCCGTGTAAGGCTTTCCTTTGATCAACCCGTAGAAGGGGAATAATAATGGCAAGATCCAAATAAAGGCTTTGGCTAATGGATTTGACTCGTGTGATGCTTGGCGCTCTAGCCATTTCTGTTTTTCAGCTTCAACTTGCGGTAATAATTCTGGATTAACTTCTGCCATTGCTGTTAATTCAGCTAATGCTTGTGATTGGGTATGGTCTTGTAGTTTTTCTGGCGTTAGCCATAACTGCCATACGAACATGAGTATGATCAGGCCAAAGAAGCCAAAAAGTCCCAGAAACCGGTACTGAGTAATACGCTTTTGTATTTCTTGTGTTGTTTGCATTATTTGCTCGTAGTTAGAGAATGGCTAAAACATTTTCAGGTGGACGGCCAATCGTAGCTTTGCCGTTTGCTAGTACAATTGGCCGTTCGATTAATTTCGGTGTTGCGATCATTGCGGCAATGAGTTCGTCATTAGACAAGCTTTCATCATCTAAACCAAGTGCTTTATATTCAGCTTCTTTAATACGCATTAATTGACGAGGCGTTAATGCGAGTAAGGTTAATATTTTTTGCAGCTGTGCTGCTGATGGTGGCGTTTCGAGGTATTTTACGATGCTTGGCGTGACACCTTGTTCTTCTAATAAAGCAAGAGTTTGGCGGCTTTTAGAGCAACGCGGATTATGATAAATAGTGACAATAGTCATGCTTGGCCTATTCCTTAAACAAGTCTTAAAAAAATGGGGATCCTTAAAGTCCCCATTTTGCCTTGTTTCCTGTCCCTTGGCTAGTTTTGCAATGCCTGCATTTCTTGCTTTTCTAACTCAATTTTTTCCATATGCGCATCAATTCGAGCAATATCTGCTGAGCTTGTTGCAAGTGTTCGCGCTGATTGCAGTTCATTAAGGGCTTTTGGATAGTTAGCTTTAAGTTGCGCCAGATTTGCACGTTGGACATACATCTTTATCTTATCATCCGTTTGTCGAAGTAAATCAATATAAATGCTTAAGGCAATCATATCTGTTTCATTATCACGTAAGTAATTTCGAATGAGCTTTTTAGCTTCGCCATACTGTTTATCTTGTTGCAAGGCTACGGTTAAATTGATGGTGGTAACCGGGTTATTACGATATCTGTTATTGGCTTTTTTTAATCTCACAATAGCTTCGGCATTATGTTTTAAGGCTAAATCAATATCGGTAAGAGTATCGAGGTAAAACAGGTTGTTTGGCTGCGTTTTAGCTAATTCGACAACGATTTTTTTGGCTTCTACATTTTTATCTAATTGTAGTAACGCCAATGCTTGACCATAGAGTGCCGCATCTTTTAGCTTGAAACTTTTAGTTTTAAGTTGATGTTGAAAAAATTGCAGTGCTTCTTTTGGTTTTAAGGTGCCATAGCGGACCTGAATACGGGCTTTGGCTAATTGATAGTCGAGACTTGGTGGATAATAACGATTTGGATATAGTGCTGCTCTATCACGTGCTTCGGCAATTCGGGTGGTTGGTAATGGGTGAGTGATCAGCATTTGTGGTGGTTTTGAGCTAAAACGGTATTGCGCAGATAATTTACCGAAGAAAGTCGACATTGCTGCAGGATCATAACCAGCATTCGCCAGTACTTGAATACCAATACGATCGGCTTCAAATTCATTGGCGCGGGTATAGTTAATGGTAGACTGAACATTAATAGCTACAGTGGTTTGTAACATCGCAATACCTGCAACCGGATTCGCAATACCCAATAATACTGCGCCAACTAACCCCGCAACAGTCAGTTGGCTATTACCTGCTTGCGCCTCTAAACTACGCGCAAGGTGGCGCTGAGTGATATGCGAGATCTCATGGGCGATGACGGATGCAAATTCTGATTCACTTTCGGCGTATAAAAATAAGCCTGTGTGCACTTTTACATAGCCACCAAGAAATGCCGCCGCATTAATTTCATCATCTTTAATGAGGAAAAAATTAAATGGAAAACGAACGGAATCGGTTTGGTTAATGAGTTTTGCGCCCAGTTCGGCAATGTATTCTTGTAAAACAGGGTCGCTAACCATAGGGAAAGAACCACGTGCTATTTTAATGAAGGCTGCGCCATACTGACGTTCTTGCTCGATCGATAAGGCCGTCACACCGGCTGTGCCAATTTCGGGCAGTTTGTTAGTTGCTTGTACTGTGCTTACTAGACCCAACGTACCGACAAATAATGCTGTACTGGTCAAGCGTAATATTTTTTTTAGATACAAATGGGTGACCTATGCGGTAATAACTAAGTAAATTTAGTTAACATAGTAGAGCATAATATTAACCGATAACAGTGACAAATTGTTAGACGACCTATATTCGTTATAGTTCCGTGGGATGTTTAGCCAATTTTTGTTGATGGAAGATAAGATATTTACGCTTTTGTGGAAAAAATGGTGTTAATCCTGCTAAAATCGGTAAGTATTTATTTCAAATTTAAAATGAGAGTGAATTAAGATGGGCAGAGCGTTCCAAAACCGTAAATTATCGATGGCTAAAACAGCTGGCATGAAAACTAAGATCTACTCTAAATATGGTAAAGAGATCTATGTATCTGCAAAAACTGGTGGTGGCGACCCTGATAGCAACTTAAGTCTTCGCCGCATCATTGAAAAAGCGAAAAAAGATCAAGTTCCAACTCACGTAATCGAACGTGCTATTGAAAAAGCATCTGGCGCTGGCGGCGAAGATTATGAGCGCGCAAGTTATGAAGGTTTTGGACCGGGTAACTGCATGGTTATTGTTGA
Organism: Moritella sp. 5; assembly: GCF_018219455.1. NCBI lineage: Bacteria > Pseudomonadati > Pseudomonadota > Gammaproteobacteria > Alteromonadales > Moritellaceae > Moritella > Moritella sp. 5. The sequence goes on along the minus strand of NZ_CP056122.1, from coordinate 4,157,916 downwards.
GTGTCTAACTGACAACGGTAAGCGTACTTTCACTGAAGTTCGTCAAGCATTCGTTAAGAATGGTGCGAAATTAGGTGCGCAAGGTTCTGTATCACACATGTTTGATCATCAAGCTGTATTTGAATTCAAATTTGATGACGAAGATGCGGTATTAGAAACATTAATGGAAGCGGAAGTAGATGTAGCTGATGTTGAGAACGAAGACGGTACGATCACTGTTTATGTTCCACACACTGAATTCTACAAAACGAAAGTAGCATTATCAGAAGCGTTTTCTGGTATTGAATTTGATGCAGAAGACATTACATTCTTACCACAAGTTGAAATTGAAGTGACGGGTGATGACGTTGAAATGTTTGAACGTTTCCTTGCTGCCTTAAACGACAGTGATGATGTACAAGATGTATATCACAATGCGATCATTGACTAATTATTAATATAGTTAATGAAATGCGGTTTTTTATACACATATAAACGCCGCATATAAAAAAGGCCGGTTACCGCTTCTTTATTAGAATGGGTAATCGGCCTTTTTTGATCTGGTTAACTGTCAACGTATTCTAAGACGAGACAAATTAAGCAAATTACATTTTTTTACAGTATGCAGAAATGATCACCATTGCAGTACCGTTAGCACGGCCTTGAATGTGTAATGGATTATCTGTTAAACCAATATTACGCACAGCTGTACCACGTTTGATCACTAAGCTTGAGCCTTTAACAGGCAAATCTTTGATGATGTTTACGTTGTCGCCAGCTTTTAAAATAGTACCGTTTACGTCACGCGCTGGTGAGTCTGTCATTGCCGCAATTAACACGCCTTTTTCAGCCCATGCTTTTACGTCTTCTTCTAGGTACATCATATCAAGTAGGTCACGTGACCAGTCTGCATCTAGGCGGTTTAACATGCGGTATGCAAGTACTTGTACTGCTGGTACTTGGCTCCACATACTGTCGTTTAGGCAACGCCAGTGATTTTCATCAAGAGTATCTGAGTTGTTGATTTGCTCAAGGCAAGTACCACAAAGCATTACTGCACAGTCAGAGCTTTTTTCTGGTGATTCAGGTAGCTCATAAGCGGATAGGTTAGATTCTGATGTGCACATTTCACATTTAGAACCACTGCGTTGTAATAGCGTTGTTTCGATAGTCATTGAATTAATCCTCTAAATTTTGTAGGGCTATTATGCCACAGCGGAAGTATTTTGGGTATCTCACAATAGGTTCAATCTGATGTTATCGGTTAACTTGGTCAATGTGTTTGGTTAAATTCACAATCAACACCTTGGCGAGTTGAATTAATCGACTTAATCTGGCTACACTGGTTTTTTATCAAGTCGGAGTTCACATGGAAGCAAGCGTATTATTTGATGAGTTAGCGACGAGTGATGGTCATATTATCGGTGTTATTACCCTAAATAAAGCACGTCAATTACATGCCCTGAGTGCTGATATGTTTCCATTATTACGTCTACAGTTACTTGCTTGGCAAAGTGATAATCGGGTTGTCAGTGTATTACTTACCAGTACTGGCGAGAAAGCATTTTGCGCAGGTGGAGATGTTAAATCATTACAACAAGCGTTAGTTGTAACAGAAGGCCATGAGGCTAAGCAGCAGGTTGTTAGTGGCTATTTTACTGCCGAGTATCAAGTCGATTATTTATTGCATAACTTTGGTAAGCCGCTGATTGTTTGGGGTGATGGCATAATTATGGGCGGTGGATTAGGACTGTTTATGGGGGCTAGTCACCGTGTGGTTACTGAGACTGCACGTATTGCCATGCCGGAGATTACTATCGGTTTATTCCCAGATGTTGGCGCGACTTGGTTCTTAAATCGTTTACCACACCCAGGTGTCGGACTATTTTTAGGGTTAACAGGAGCCAGTATTAATGCCAAAGATGCGCAATATCTAGGGTTAAGCGAGTATTTAATTCCTGCAATAAAATACGCGGATGTGATGAATGCATTAACCAGGCTTGATTGGCAAACTGATACTGCCTTACATAACCAACAAGTTGATCAGCTATTAGCTCAACAGTATGCGGATACTAATTTCATCAATGGTAATTTAATTAATCATCAAGCTTTGTTTACTCAGTTGAGTGTTTATACAGAACTCACTGACGTGATGGCATGTATTCAAGCGCACGAAAGTTGTGATCCGTGGTTACAAACCAGCGTTAAAAAATTGCTATTAGGCAGCCCAATATCAGCGCATATCTTGTACCGGCAGGTAAACCAATATACTGAGCTATCGTTAGCGGCATGTTTTCAGCTGGAATTAGACTTAGCCATGAATGTCTGTCTAAATGCTGATCTTGTTGAAGGTGTAAGGGCTTTGTTAGTTGATAAAGACAACAAGCCTAATTGGTTATTTAAACAGATTGAAGATGTACCTGTTGATTTTGTTGATGCTTTATTTGTATCTCCTTGGCGCGGTTTATATCATCCCTTAAGTAAGCTGTAATTTGTATTTTAATTCTTTAATTATGGCTCTATGCGTCTTTACGTGGCGCTAACTGTCCCACAAATTAATGCAAGACTACCAGTTTAGTCGCTAATTCAGTTCAATATTCCACTTCTCGCTCGTCGATATCACTAGCATGGCTAGATTCGACGGAGCAAAACCTATTGTTCCACACTTAACCAATAGATACGCAAGACATTTGTTTAATAAAAACGTGTTGTTATTAAAATTAATGAAAAGGGTTAAATTTACGTAAATTTTACCCATAAAGTGACCTTGATACTTTTTAAGGTCACTGGAATAAGATCCAAATTTAAAAATTTGAAAAGTTAAAAAGTTAAATTTGTTTTTTTTTAATTTAATAGTAACCTAATCAACTTACTCATTAGGTGGTACCTCTTTGTGGGTTGGTGGAAACTATTGAAAATATAAAATCCAAATTGGAGATTGAATAAAGATAGTTTAAAGGGTTATACCGAAATTAATTTCTTAATTGTCTAAATATATTTAATTTTGCTAGACGGAGTTAGCAGTAATGACTAAAAAAACATTTTTTAATAATATTTCTTTTCTTTCAGTTCCAGTTATATTAGCTCTTAGTTCGGGAGGCGTTCAGGCTAGCTTAGGTAACTTAGGCTCGACATTTGGCTTAACGCCCGTAGATATAGCTTCGACACAATCCTTCTCTTTATTTAACTCACAGTCATCAGCCGCATATTACAACCCCGCAGCACTATCTGCTACAGATCAAGGTGAACTGTATCTGGGTTATTTATCAGCAACTCCGAGCGTAACTGCAGGCGATCAAAAATTTGATGACGTAACACAACCGATACTCGTGGGGATGAATGTTAATGTAACCAACCTTTTTAATTTTTCTTACCCCATTTATTTTGGTTTGATTGCTGGTATCGAAAATACCGGGTCAGAAATGATGGCGTTTAGTTCGGCAACATCAGAGACCGGTCAGTTGCTTAATTATGGTGAGAAGCCATTATTTTTAGCTGCATCGGGTTCTATTCAAATAATTCCAGGTTTAACCATTGGTGGGGGGGCTCAAGTATCATTACATGCAGATGCAGCCATGAGTTTGGAAAGTGAGTTAGACGGTACTTCGCCTGCTAATGAAAATGTTGCAGTATCAGCAAAGCCTGTGATGACTCCTGTTGGTGGGGTAATGCTAGATTTCGGTCGTATGGCCTGTGGTAGTGATAAAAGTTGTGCTGGTAACGGAATCACACTCGCAGCTGCTTACCGAGGTGAAAGCTATGGCCAGACAAATATTAAAGCACTAGCAACTATCACGCAAACTGTGTCCGAGTTACCAATTAACTTACTTACGTATGATGCATACCAGCCAGATACTATTTCTGCAGGTATACGTGTTAAAGCGGGAATGGTAAGTGTAGTACTCAGTGGTGAGCAACAAAAATGGTCAAGTTTGAATGACTTGATGTTAGGCGATGCAGTGAAAGACCAGGCGAGTGTTGGTTTTAAAAATATCAATATTCCACGCGCAGGTATCGAACTGAACTTTAACGATACATTTAAATTAATGGCGGGTGCAAGCTATGAAAAATCGCCATTAGATGCAGATAAATCAACGTTAGATGTTAATTATTTAAGCGCCGATAAAAAAGTGTTTGGTGCTGGTTTTTCTTATTTTCATAAAGGTACAGGTTTAACGGCTTACCCTTGGCAGATTGACCTTGCATATCAGTACCAAAAACTCAAACGTACCGATCATATAATTAAGCATCAAGACCGCGAAAATGATAAACCGGTTAAATTGGACGGCTCAGTGTCAACAATTGCACTTTCATTTTCGACTAAATTTTAAGGGGGCACTATGAAAAAAATAAACGCTTGTTTCAATTATTTTTTTAAATTCGCTCTTCTTGTTTTTTATTTCGTACTTTCAGGTTGTAGTGATGGTAATGATTTAGTTTTAACACCTAGTGCATTAGCTGAACGTCGTGCGAACAGTCTGTTTAATGCTCATGAGTTTTACTCATACCCATCTAACGGTCAGAGAGATGTCGCGGTTAATACCTCTGTACTATTATCCTTTTCGCATCCGTTAGATAGTCTTTCGGTACAAAATTTTAGCTTGATAGACAGTGACGGAAATGTGATTGAAGTGACATCGGTCGAAGTGACTGAGAGTAGTTTTGCAACAGATCCTGACAATCCAAAAGCGAATGGTTTGGCATTAAAACCAAAACGCGCGCTTAAAGCGGGTGAGCAGTATACCGTTACTTATAAAATAGGATTGATTAATGAAGCAGAGGGTAATCAAAAATTAACCGTAGAAAGAACGATGCAAAACCCGCTGATATTCACAACTCGCCTAGCAAAAAACGCCGCTGAGTTTGCATTGGATACTAACGGGTTTTATCCCACGAATGACTTACCGTTTACGACGTTCACGTCATTACGTCTACGCATGACCAACGAAATTGATGTCAAAACCTTGGTATTAGGTGAGACATTTAAATTTCAAAAAATAGGTACGACAGAGCAAATCGAAGGTGATTTGATTGCCAAAGGTCGTTATCTAACATTTGATCCCGAAATCGATCTGGATGTTGGTGCTACCTATCAACTTATCGTCAGTAACGGCGTTAAGGACAGCCTAGGTAATAGTTTTGTAGGCCTAGAAAAAAATTTTACGGTATTAGATCCAGGTAAACGCTCATTTAAAACAATGAATGTTACCCTAAATACGAATGAGCAAGCTTCTCCTTATTCTGGAGAACTCACCAATGGGGTAACGATTCAATCAATACTGATTGGTAATAATGATACAACTTATATTAATTCTGACTTGGTGACTGAATTCGCGAGCTTGCTTAATTTTGGTCGTTCAACACCCCTTGTTATCCGCAAAGGTTCTATTTTAAATAGTTCGAATCTGAGCGTTAAAGTAGGGGGGGAATTTTCAGCAGGTTACGATACCGGCAATATTCGCATGACTACTATTTCTGATGCGACGGGTTATTTAATTAATAATACCAGTTCAGATCATAAATACGCACCAAAGCAATTACACCTGTTTATGGATGTCGCAATGACTGCTGATGGCTATACTGAAAACGGTAAGATAAATGGTAGAGCGAATGGTGGTTTCAGCCAGAATATTATGCATCTTGAATTTATAGGGACGGTTAGAACTGAAGGGCCAAGGATGATCATTGATGCTATCAGTGAAATTGACTTGAAAATTTTAGGTGTTGATGATGCACATGCGCAACTATCATTTCATATGGAGTCATATACTAAAGCAGAAGCAGAAGCACTACCACTTACTGCCGACAGTCTCTTACCTGTATTCCATTCTGCTTACCCTAACTGGAACACTGCGCACTTTAGCTTAGGTGACAATATAATCATTACCTATAACAAACCGCTAGATGTCGCATCATTACAGAATCTTATTCTTAAAGATGAAAATGGTATGGCTGTGGAAACATATATTTCGCAGGACGGTGCTTCCATTATTATTGCCCCTATAGATAATTTAATCTCATCAACGGCTTATACAGTCTCTGGTGAAATTAAAGATCTTGCGGGTAATAGTACCCATGTAATGCAAAGTTTTACGACTCCAAATAAAGAGCAAGGTACTGTGTTTGAAGAGCATGGTAGTCCTGTAGCTCCTCGCTATACTGCCCCTACCGTTGAAGGTATGGTGCCGGGCTATTCTTGCGCCTTTGAAGATACTGACTTAGGGCTGGATATTGCGGGTCGTTGTGCTGGTGGTCTAAAGGTGGAGGTAGAGGATAAATCTGGTAAAAAGAGAGGACCTGACCAAAAGCTAAATATATTTAGTTTACAAGAGGACCGCGATATTTTTGTCGTGTTCAGTCAGCAGATGGATAAAGCCAGTATACGTTTAGGTGAAACGTGTGATACGGGGTCGTTCCGTGTCGAAATTGTTGAACCTAACGGTTCAGGTAACTGTATCGGAACGGTTCCTGGTGTGCTCAATTATGAGAATAAAATCTTAACCTTTTCTCCTGATGATAACTGGCAAGATCAAGGTTTAAACGTATATCGTTATTCTTTAATTTCTGCGGAAGGTGAAACTAAAGGTGGCGTTGATTGCTCTACAGGTGAGGTACTATGTAGCGCACAAGGTTACCCTTTACAAACAACCTTGCTTAAGTCTGATAGTCATGAGAGCCGTGGTGGCCCTGATATGTTGGTGCCATTTCGTGCAGCACCCGCTGACAACTTAGTGTTTAATCCATTGATGATGCCAACAACCGATACCAACCGTGATTATCGTTGGGACCCTGTGAAAGAAGAGGTGCAGAATGGTAATTTTGCCCTGTTATCTATATTAGAAGCAAAGGACCTTTTGAAGCGAGGTGTGGTTGGTTGTGAGTTAGATAAAATATGTAGTGACGATTATGCTAAAACGTATATGAGTGGTTTTATGCCGACGGAAGTCGGGGAGTATGATGCTGAAAATAACCGCATACCGGTTAAGGTCCATAGTGCGCAACTGATATCTTCAAGCGTAGACGTTACGGTAGAAACTGATATTTTTTCTATGGTGATGACTGTTCCAACCGGAACAATGATTATGCGCACTAAGTACCCAGTGATAAATGGTAAAACAGAAGTGCCCACGGGCTATATTATTTGGAATGAAGAAGAGAACAGGCTTAATTTTAAAATTGATTTAGATATATATATGGATAATCCATTCATGAAGATAACTTTTGGTACTCATAATCTTCATAGTTATCCTGTTACTCTTAATTTACAAGGGCCTCTGACATTTTTAGAGGATGGTCGTATGAATATTGAATTAAAGAACTTAAATCAAATTGAGCTCGATGTTGAAATGTATATATTGGGGAATATAGGCAAAATGAAACTCGCTATTGAACCTGGCCGTATGGTGTTACAGCAGGTTTCACTACCAATGAAATAACGCTTAGCTATGTTCATGGCTCCACCTAAACTGTTACGGGACTATAGGTGGAGCTTTGATAGTTGAGGTTGTGATATTTAGGTCTACTTTGTATTTAAATTTAAGGCTAATTGGCACTCCAGACTTGTTGACCTGTACGACTAAAGTTATAACCACCGAGTTGATCTCCTTTAGCTTGGATTTTCATATCAGATAGCGACTGTAGCAATTGTTGCTGCAAGGTGCGGAAATAGATATTTTTTGGGATCACGAGTTCAAAAGCTTCGGTACTCAGCGGAATAAACCCTAAACCAAATTCGCCTGCAGTGCTTTGACTCGCGCAGCCCACATCCGCTTCTCCACGGGCAATGCAAGACGCTAGCTCTCGTTCACTGTGACAAGTTTCCGCTGCGGTAAGCATATCGACAGTGTAAGCATGATTATGCAACCATTCACCTAAGGCGCGCATACTACCAGCTCCTTCTTGACGTAGTGCCCAGCGCCAGCGTGAAGTCAGTAATTCTTGTAAGTTTAAAGAGCGTGAGTTTACTAAATCGGCTAATTCTTTATTAACCACTAAGCCTTGTTGACGCTCGAAGGCGTGGATCAGTACCCAGTTTTTATGCCCTGGATATTGCTGTAATAATGCTGGATGACGCAAGCTTGCTTCTTCTGCATGTCCCCAGTGTATCGCACAAATATCCACATGGCCTTTACTGAGCATGGCTAAACCTTGGCGAGTGCCTGTTGAGGTATAACCAACCAGTGCGGTACTGCCAAGCTTTTGTGCCATCTTCCCCACGACCAGTTGCAAGAGTGGATCATCAGAACCTGCGATGAGTAAGCGGTCATTTAGTACGCCGTTATGACAAGACTCCAGTAGCCATTTATCCAACATTGCTTTGGGAAATAACCATTTACCCGTTACTTTCGTTGCAGGCAAATGGCCATCGTTAGCCAGTGTGTAGACCTTTTTTTCATTCAGGTCTAAATACTCAGCGACTTGCTTTACATTCATAAAAGCAGGGAAGTGTTCGCTCATGCACTCTTACCGATTAGTGTTGATGATTGTTCTTGTGCAAGCGCTTCTGCGTCAGGGCCTTTGACATCTAAAATTAGGTTTGCCATACCGTTATATACTTGAAAACGATTACCTTTGGCGCGAGCAACCATGGTAATACCCAGTTTTTTTGCTAAGTCGTAACCCATTTGTGTAGCACCGGATCGAGATAATAATACCGGGATCCCCATTTGCGCTACTTTAATCACCATCTCAGACGTGAGGCGGCCTGTAGTATAAAAGATCTTATCTTCACCTGTTTGACCTTTTAACCACATCTCCCCAGCCAAGGTATCAACTGCATTGTGACGGCCTACATCTTCGACAAACGATAAAATAGTGGTGTCTTTACACACTGCACAGCCATGCACTGCACCGGCCGCTTTATAAGTTGCGTTGTGGTGAGTTAATGCTTCTAACAAACCATAGAGTTTTGATTGACGTAATCTAGGTTGTGGAAGTGTGATACCTTCTAGTTTTTTCATTACATTGCCAAACATGGTGCCTTGACCACAGCCTGAAGTAACGGTTTTTTTCGATAACTGATCTTCTAAACCATCAGTATTTTCACGGGTGATCACGGCTGCAGAATTTGTATCCCAATCAATAATTACTGATTCAATCGCGGCAATGTCTTCAATGAAACCTTGGTTTTTTAAATATCCAAGCACGAGGTCGGCAGGGCGGGCTCCGAGCGTCATCACTGTTACGATTTCTACCCAGTTTAAGTAAATCGTTAACGGATGTTCACACGCGATCTCTTTAGTCATGGTATCGCCATATTCATCCATGATGTCGACGGTCATAGTGTGCTCAACTGAAGAGTTGGTTTTAATTATTTTTGGTAATTGCGGCATCGAAAGTCCTGCTGGTTTATATATCTATCAAGAGGTAAGCAAAGTTCATTCCAACTTATCCCCTGCATCTTGAAGTAACTTGGGTATCACCATTTTATTTGTCACTTATCTTGAACTTGGTCTAAATTTTGCTGAGTAGGGTGCGTTATATAAGAAATTATAAAAATACTAAATAATTATAAAAATAGAATAAAGGAGCATGTGTGCAACAAATTGATGAACATAAGCGCTTAGAAAAAGACGAATCAAGTTGGCCAATCAGGTTTCGTCTTTGCTCTGAAGAAAAGCAAATTGGACGCTGGACGACGCTGTCTTGGTCTATTGATAATGTCGAATTATATGATCACAACCACACGCAAGACGATGCCAGCACTGGCACCTGTTATGAGCGTGTATTAACGTTATACCGCGATGAACGAACTGATTATCGTTTTAACCTCAGTTCACAAGACCCGCATTTGTTTATTGTTTGTGAAGAAAATAATGAGCAGCTATCGCCGTTACTTATCACTGTTGCGCAAAGTGTCGCAAGCAGTTACATGGATGGCGACTACCAAGTGTTACATATTCAAATGCCCTTACCAGTTCAGGCTTGGATGGAAGCATTCATTGGGCGTCATGGCGAACTGATTGAATTTAAAAAGAAACGTTATAAAGATAAAAAAGGACGTTCAAGTGGCAACTAACTTTTTTCAACGTTGGTCTAGCCGCTCTCTGACGGCTAAAGACAAAGCTTCAACAACGTTATCGGAAACGAATGAAGCGGTTGAAGAATTAACTGAATCTAAGCAATTTCTTGAGCCAGTTTATGATGCTAACGCAGAAATTAATCAAGCCGTTACGCTAGATAAAGTGACGAATGACGTTGTCGATGATGCGGTAGATAAGCAGAGCGATATTGCAGACAAGAGCAGTGATGACGTATTAACAATTGCAGATGTAGATAGTGTGACATTTGACAGCGGCGTCGTTTCATTTATAAAGCAGGGGGTTGATAAATCAGTAAAAAAAGCGGCGCTCGCTAAATTATTTCATTCAGATGAATTCAACTATATCAGTGATATGGACGATCATACTGAAGACTTTTCTAATATCCCTAAACTCGACGATAGTATCGCAAAGCAGTTACGTGGTTGGGTTAAGACAGTATTAGAAGAACCTGAGCAAGAAACGGAGTTGATGTCGGAAACGGATCGAGTACAGGAAGAAGATCGAGTAGAAGACGCCAGTATTGAACGAACAGAAGAAGCAGAAATGTCAGCTGTTGAAGATGAAACAGTTGAACCCGTCACGGAAGATTTCAAATTATCGCAAGGCTGCGATGAGCCACATCACAAAATTATTCAGCAAGGTGAGACATAAAGGGACTAATAACCCTTATTTTAATCGGGACAATTTGATACAGGCGTGATCATTTGTAGCGACAAAATGTCTCAGTTGGAAGTGCATCAACTGTCTTTATCTGACTTTAGTTCTTTATAGGTCATTTTTTTCCGTTAAAAGTTGGTTCGGTTATTGCTCTATTAGCTACAGCATAAAGTACGGTAAAAACCGTACGGCAGAAAGAGCTTCGGGCACTAAACTCGTAGTTTAATCGGCACCAATTTTTGCGGTGACGAGTATACAGGAATAGCAATGTTAAAAAGTATTCTAGAAACATTTACAGATAGCAATGGTCAAGCACGCTTAAGTGCAATCGCTGGTACGGTTGAATTATCGAATTTGATCCCGCCAACGGTCTCTTACGAGAGCCGAGGGAATCTATTGATCATTGGTCCGCACGATACTATTACTGCGCTGGCCCCGCAATTTTCAACACTTAATTCAGTGACACTCCTTGCGACTTCGCAGGCAGCTGAAAACACTGCGAAAACAAGTAATGACATTAAGGTATTTTTTAGTAATGACGTGACAATAAAGGGTTACTTAGGCGCGTTCGAAGTGAATTGCCGCGTAGCTGGTACGTTACTTGATACCTATATCAATCTAGCGGAAGTAACTATCGGTGGTGATAGCTTTGATTTAGTGGTTGATATGAGTGCCGAGAGCATTATCAACACCGAGATCCCTGCACCTGGTTATTACCCTGTCGGCAGTGGTAAAGCGGCGATTGCAGATGTGATTGAAACCTTACCTGACATGCTTGGTACGTTTGATAAGCCTAAGTATTTCCGTCTAAATAATGACATTTGTGCACATTCATCCCGTGGTGTGAGCGGCTGTACACGTTGTGTTGATGCGTGTCCTGCAGGTGCGTTATCAAGTAATGGCCATGCGATCGAGATTAATCCGTTCTTATGTCAGGGGGTTGGTACTTGTGCAACGGCTTGTCCGACAGAAGCGATCACGTATGCATTACCAGATCCAGAGAAAACCCAGAACTTCATTTATCGTTTGTTAAACAGTTATCAAATGGCGGGAGGTGTAAAGCCGACGATCTTATTCTTTGGTAACCGTGATGAAGAAAACGTTGCAGCGCAATTACCGTCATTACCATCGAATGTGATCCCGATTGCACTGGAAGAGTTAGCAACTGTGGGTGTAGATACATGGTTTAGCGCGCTGATTTATGGTGCGCATCAAGTACTGTTAGCAACGAATATTGCTTACATGCCAGCGACAATTGATCGCGTTTTAAAAGATGAGTTAGCCATTGCGAATAACTTCTTAACTGAACTTGGTTTTGAAGCAGATCGCATTTGCTTGTTTGAACTTAGCTCCGCGGCTGAATTTGTGGCGTTCCCTGCATCTTTGTTGCCTGTGGTAGATAACAAGATCGCAGTGATGGATAGCGGTGTATTAGCCGAGCAATTATCAGGGACTAAGCGTGACAAATTGTTTAGTGCATTAGATAGATTACATGCGCAAAGCACAGTTAGACCAACATTGTCTAGCGTACCTGAAAATGCACCTTACGGTAGTGTTGAATGTAAAACAGATGATTGCACGCTATGTATGGGGTGTGTGGCTGTATGCCCAACCCGTGCATTACATGCTGTTGGCGGACGCCCCGGTTTGCAGTTCAAAGAGCAAGATTGCGTGCAATGTGGCTTATGTGAAAAAGCTTGCCCAGAGCAAGTGATTAGTCTTAAACCGGGTGTTAACTGGGATGCTGAAAGCCGCCAAAACACCGTGATGATCCATGAAGAAGAGCCTGCTTGCTGTTTAAGTTGCGGTAAAGCATTTGCGCCAGCATCGATGATTCAAATGCTGACCGAGAAATTACAAGGTCATTCACAATTTCAGGGTGATGCTATTCGCCGTTTATCTATGTGTGAAGACTGTCGTGTACGCGATATTTTTTCTGACATGGCTGATGATCCAACAAGTCAGTTGCGAGTGTAAAACGAAATGATGGAAACACAAAACATGTCACAGCCAGTTGCTGAAGAAACAAGATTACGTATCGATATCTATAGTTTACTTGCTCATCTATTACGTAAGGCACCGGATGCTGACGTCATTGATTGGTTAGCGAATTTAGATGTGGATGCACCGAACGAACTCATTCAAACCACGGGAATGTCGGCAGCTTGGCCGTTATTAAAACTCGCGTCACAAAAGACCTTATTAACCGCGGTTGAAGATGAATACCAAGATTTGTTTATTGGTATTGGCCACGGTGAGATCGTGCCGTTTGGTTCTTGGTTCCTCACCGGTTCATTAATGGAAATGCCATTAGCGCATTTACGCCATGATTTGAAAAAGCTGGGTTTTCAACGCGATGAAGACGTGAAAGAACCGGAAGATCATATTGCTGCATTGCTCGAAGTCATGACGATGTTAGTCGCAGAAAGTAATCAAAAAGTACAAGCTGAATTTTTTAATCGCCATATAGATACCTGGTTTGAGCGTTTTTGCCAAGATTTAAAGGTGGCGAAAAACGCGGTGTTTTATAGCGCCGTCGCCGAGCTAGCTTTGCAATTTTTAAGTATTGAAAAAATACGTTTTATCGACGTAAAAAAATAATAACGATAGAGGATCAAACTGGATGAGTAAACAAAATAAGCCGGATGAAAACCGCCGCCAATTGTTAAGAAATATTGGTTTAGGTGTCGCTGCAGGTACGATTGCAACAGGTGTATCAACCTCTGTTAATGCATCTGTCGACACGCGAGAACAGAAAGATAAGCAAGGAAATACAAAGGGTTACCATGAAACCAAACACATTCGTGATTACTACGATTCTCTATAAGCGGAGCTCTAAATGAAATTAACTAAACGTTCCGATACGGTCAACAAGGACGAAAAACAACTGGGTATTTCGCGCCGTTCGTTTATGCGTAACTCTTCAATTGCTGCCGCAGGTGGTGCCGTCGGTGTTGGCATGTTCGCACCGGGCATGATGAAAAAAGCCGAAGCGAAATCTGTCGATCCAGAATCACCCGTTGAAATTAAACGTACGATTTGTTCTCACTGCTCTGTGGGCTGCGGTATTTATGCCGAAGTACAAGAAGGTGTATGGACTGGTCAAGAACCCGCATTTGATCATCCGTTTAATGCGGGTGGTCACTGTGCAAAAGGTGCTGCACTACGTGAACACGGTCATGGTGCGAAACGTCTTAAATATCCAATGAAACTGGTTAACGGTAAATGGATAAAAATGAGTTGGGAAACAGCTCTTGAAGAAGTCAGTCAGCAAGTACTTAAGATCCGTGAAGAATCCGGTCCTGATTCTGTTTACTGGTTAGGCTCTGCAAAGCATAACAATGAACAAGCGTATTTGTTCCGTAAAATGGTATCGATGTGGGGCACCAATAATGTCGATCACCAAGCTCGTATCTGTCACTCGACAACAGTAGCGGGTGTAGCAAATACTTGGGGTTATGGCGCGATGACTAACTCGCTAAATGACATGCATAATTGTAAATCAATTTTGTTTATCGGCTCAAACCCTGCTGAAGCGCATCCAGTCGCGATGCAGCATATCCTTATCGCCAAAGAAAAGAACAACTGTAAGATTGTTGTTGCAGATCCACGTCGTACCCGTACTGCTGCAAAAGCAGATCACTATGTGTCTTTACGTCCGGGTTCTGACGTTGCTTTCGTTTGGGGCGTGTTATATCACGTGTTCAAAAATGGTTGGGAAGATAAAGAATTCATTCACCAACGTGTTTACGGCATGGACGATGTACGTGCAGAAGTTGCAAAATGGACACCTGCTGAAGTAGAGCGTGTTTCTGGTGTATCAGAAGCGGATGTTTATGAAACGGCGAAACTGCTTTCTGAACACCGTCCTGGTTGTGTTGTTTGGTGCATGGGGGGGACGCAGCATACAACGGGTAACAATAATACGCGTGCATATTGCATCCTTGAACTTGCGCTTGGCAACATGGGTAAACCAGGCGGTGGTGCTAATATTTTCCGTGGTCACGATAACGTACAGGGTGCGACTGACTTTGGTGTATTAGCAGATAACTTACCAGGTTACTACGGTCTTTCTGAAGGTGCTTGGAAGCATTGGGCTGGCGTATGGGATGTTGATTATGAGTGGCTAAAAGGCCGCTTTGATCAAAATGCTTACCGTGGTAAAAAACCAATGAACCATGCCGGTATTCCGGTATCACGTTGGATTGATGGTGTATTAGAAAATAAAGACAATATCGAGCAAAACGATAATATTCGTGCCATGTTCTATTGGGGTCACGCGGTTAACTCACAAACCCGTGGACCAGAAATGCGCACAGCGATGGGCAAACTGGACATGATGGTTATTGTTGACCCGTATCCAGGTGTTGCAGCTGTAATGAACGGCCGTACTGACAATGTTTATTTGCTACCAGCGACGACGCAATTCGAAACAACGGGTTCTGTTACTGCAACAAACCGTTCAATTCAGTGGCGTGATCAGGTAATTGAACCACTATTCGAATCAAAACCTGATCATGAGATCATGTATTTGCTAATGAAAAAATTAGGTCTAGCGGATCAATTATTCAAAAATATTGAAGTGAAGAACAACCAACCTGTTATCGAAGATATTACTCGTGAATACAATAAAGGTATGTGGACGATTGGCTACACAGGCCAAAGTCCTGAACGTCTAAAAGATCATCAGAAAAACTGGCATACGTTCCACAAAACGACTCTCGAAGCTGAAGGTGGTGCTGCTCATGGTGAGACTTATGGTCTACCTTGGCCATGCTGGGGCACGCCAGAGATGAAACACCCAGGTACCCATATTCTTTATGATACATCGAAACCTGTTGCGCTCGGTGGTGGTAACTTCCGTGCACGTTTTGGTGTTGAACGTAATGGCGAAAGCTTATTAGCAGTCGACAGTTATTCAAAAGATTGTGAGCTAGAAAGTGGTTTCCCTGAGTTCAGTGACAAACTGCTTAAGCAACTTGGCTGGTGGGACGAACTGACGGCTGACGAGAAAGTGAAAGCAGCAGGTAAAAACTGGAAAACTGACGTATCAGGTGGTATTCAACGTGTGGCAATTAAACACGGTTGTATCCCTTACGGTAACGCGAAAGCCCGTGCAGTGGTATGGACCTTCCCAGATGCAGTACCGCTTCATCGTGAACCGCTATACACACCGCGTCGTGATCTTGTGACTGATTACCCAACGTGGAATGACAGTGAAGCGATGTTCCGTCTACCAACATTATACAAATCAATCCAAGATAAAGATGTATCAGGTGAATACCCGATTGTACTTACTTCTGGCCGTTTGGTTGAGTATGAAGGCGGTGGTGATGAAACCCGATCAAATCCATGGTTAGCAGAATTACAACAAGAAATGTTTGTTGAAGTTAATCCAAAAGATGCTAACGATTTAGGTTTCAGAGATGGCGAAATGGTGTGGGTCGAAGGTGCTGAAAAAGGCCGTATTCACGTTAAAGCAATGGTTACACGTCGTGTTAAACCAGGTCTTGCCTTTATTCCGTTCCACTTTGGTGGCTATTTCCAAGGTGAAGATTTACGTGGCAATTACCCTGAAGGTTCAACCCCATATGTATCGGGCGAATCTGCAAACATTGCGACAACCTATGGTTATGACCCTGTGACACAAATGCAGGAAACGAAAGTAACCCTCTGTAAAATTACGAAAGCGTAAGGAGTCATTCCGATGGCGAGTATGAAATTTCTGTGTGATTCTAAACGTTGTATTGAATGCAATGGTTGTGTCACCGCATGTAAGAATGAAAATGATGATGCATTACAATGGGGTATTCAACGCCGCCGTGTTGTTACTTTAAATGACGGTGAACCGGGTGAAAGCTCAATCTCTGTTGCTTGTATGCATTGTTCTGATGCACCGTGTATGGCCGTTTGTCCTGCGGATTGTTTTGAACGTACTGAAGACGGTATTGTGCGACACGACAAAGACCTGTGTATCGGTTGTGGTTATTGTTTATTTGCTTGCCCATTTGGCGCACCGCAATTTCCGAAACAAGATGCCTTTGCTGAACGTGGCAAAATGGACAAATGTACCTTCTGTGCTGGTGGACCGGGTGTAGAACCTGGTTCTGAAGAAGAGAAGAAAAAGTACGGTTCGAACCGTATTGCAGAAGGTAAATTACCTATGTGTGCATCGCTTTGCTCGACTAAAGCCTTGCTTGCTGGTGATGCGGCGAAGATCTCTGATATTTACAGTGAACGTGTTGTTGCACGTGGCGCTAAAAATGCGGGTTGGGCAAGTACTGTCGACCTTGCTTATGATGCGAGTAAACCGCAAGAAAGCTAATTCTGGCAGGCTGGTTAATGTAAATTAGCCAGCTGTCAGGACTTGGTTACGAACCTACAATGATTATTTTTAATATAAATATAGGTTAGCTGTAATATAAACATAGACTGTTTGTTTAGTGATAATCAGGCGTCTATTTAGCGCTGTGGTTTAAACACAGTGAGGAGATTTAATGACTAAGCGAATTCAACATTGGTTCACTTTGTTAGTGAGTGTATTAATGCTGAGCTTTACCTTGTCGGCATTTGCTAGTGAAACCGCGGATAACAATACAACCAGTGAACGCTTAGGTGAGTCAGCGGTGGAAGGTGAGCTTACCGGTTTTGCTGGCGCTGATTATTGGCGTGCAGTACGAGATGGGCAAGAGGGTTACACTACATCAAAATCAGCAGAGCACGGTATCTTAATTAGTTCATCTGGACAGGCGTGGTCGATTCTTAAAGAAAAGTGGATATCACCATTAGGTGCATTGGCGATATTGGGTTGTATTGGGTTAGTGATATTAGCTTATTTTACCATAGGTCCATTAAGATTAAGTAAGCAGCGAACGGGGCGTAAAATTAAGCGTTGGAGTCTCATAGATCGTACATTGCATTGGAGTATGGCATTTACCTTCTTAAGTCTTGCGTTGACGGGGTTAACACTGGTATATGGTAAACATTTGATTAAGCCTATTATCCCTCGTGATATTTGGGCTATGATCATTTATGGCGCGAAACAGTACCATAACTATGTTAGTCCATTATTTGCGGTTTTACTGTTCACGGTCATGATCAAATGGTGGCGTAAGAGCTTATTTACCAAAGTGGATATTAATTGGTTTAAGAAAATGGGCGGCATGGCTGGCAAACATAAAGGGTCGCATCCATCAGCTGATTTTTCTAACGGTGGTGAAAAAGCGCTGTTTTGGTTACTGATATTTTGTGGTGTATTTATTGTTTTTAGTGGCTTTATTCTCGACTTTCCGATCTTCGGACAAACTCGTCTTGATATGAAGTTATCTAACTTAGTTCATGTATTAGCATCACTGATGCTTATTTGTGGTTTTGTATTTCACATTTATGTCGGTCTAGTGGGTATTGAAGCGTCACTAGAAGGTATGGTGACGGGTGAAGTTGATGAAACATGGGCAAAAGAGCACCATGATATTTGGTATGAAAAAGTAAAAGACTTACCAGAGAATCAACCAAAAAGTGAATTATCATCAAAGTCAGATGATAAGTAATAAAAAGTAAGAGTGATCGTAAAATAAGAGTAGACGTGATGGGGGAATAGTGGCGTGATGTGAGCACGCCACTATTTTTTAATCCTATCTCGTTGCTAAAATAGGATTAAATGAGTTACGAGTACTAAACGCGACCTTGTAATGGGATCACGCGAACCGAATCACCAATTTCTGCATTCGCCTGTTCAGGTAATATTTCAACTAAACAATTAGCTTCACTCATCGATCGCAAGATACCTGAGCCTTGTTGTCCGGTACTTTTCACGGTTAAACGACCATTAGCATCAAAATCAAAAATACCTCGGGTATACTCAGTACGATTAGGACGAGACCGGAAACGTTCTGTAGCAACTGCATTGAATATTTGTGGCTGCCAATTTTCCATACCCTGTAGTTTACGGATAGCAGGTTCAACAAATTGTAAGAAGACCACCATCACTGCAACTGGATTACCCGGTAAGCCAAAAAACGGCGTGTCGTTAATTTGGCCAAATGCTAAGGGTCTACCTGGGCGCATATTGATACGCCAGAAGTTAATTTGTCCTAGCTTATCTAATACGGTTTTGATGTAATCGGCATCGCCAACAGATACGCCACCTGAGGACAAGATCAAGTCCGCTTGCTTGCTGCCTTGCTGTAAGGTAGCTTCTAATGCAGCTTCGCTGTCTTCAATAATGCCCAAGTCAATCACTTCACAGCCTGCTTGGCTTAACATCGCGTGCAAAGTGTAGCGATTGGAATCGTAAATACAGTTATTTTTTTGTGTCTCACCAGGATGCTGTACTTCATCACCCGTTGAGAAGATGGCTACACGTACAGGTTTTTTAACTGTCACTTGGTTAATGCCGAGTGAGGCTATCATCCCTAACTCTGGCGCGCTGATCTTGCTACCTGCGGCTACGGCTGTTTGGCCTAATGCTAAATCTTCGCCTGCTTGACGTACATTCTGACCAGTGTTAATTGCAGCCATACTCAGATCAAAGCGCACCGTGTTGTCGATTTGCTCAGCTTGTTCGCGCATGACGACTGTATCGGCACACTCAGGAACCGCAGCACCTGTCATGATCCGTACTGCTTGGCCTTTTTCAAGTGGCAAGTCGTAACTGTGTCCTGCCATTACGTGGTCGACAACGTTATAGCATTCACATTTTAAATCATCACCGCGGACTGCATAACCATCCATAGCAGAATTAGTGTGTTGGGGTACATTCACTGGTGAAAGTACGTCATGTGCGACAATTTGACCCAAAGCTGCTTTTAAATCAACAGTCTGTGATTGCTCAAGTGGTACAATATGACTAAGAATACGCTCACGACCTTCTGCGACAGACAGCATACCTTGTGGTGTTAGGTCGCCACACTGTAATCCCTGAGGTTGTTCAGGCTTTACAGCACCCACTTCGCCTTGAATAAAGCTGAGCACAAACTCGGTTATCTGCTCAAGATCGTTAATATTGAGCTTAGGTAATGGTGTCTTTTCTGCTAAAGGTGCTGGCGCAGATACATTAGCTGCGATTGCAATAATGTTATTGTCCGTTGGATGTAACCAAGGTTTACCGACTTCAGTGCGGTGTAATTCAATTTTAGGAAAATTCAGTTGTTTAAAACCTTCCACCAAAATTAGGTCAAGCTGAGTTTGATCTAACTGTGCGATCAAGTGCGGTAGCGTCGCTTCTTCATCCGGCGTTTCAGTCACTAATGCACGGCGACAACGGGATGAAATCAGCATCTGGTTAGCACCCGCTTTACGCAGGCGGTAGCTGTCTTTGCCTGGTTGGTCGATATCAAAATCATGATGCGCATGCTTAATCACGGCAACACGAATACCACGCGCAACTAACTTAGGCAGTATTGCCTCGAGCAGTGTTGTTTTGCCTGTACCGCTGAATGCAGCAAAGCCGAGTAAAGGGAGTGACGCGTAGATTTTATTCATAGATGTTGACTCATTCTGTTTGTCCAAACTGATGTAATTCTGCTGGAGTATTTAAGTTTATAAAAGCGTTGGGTTGATCACTAAAGTCGACCGTGAGCATGTTACATTGACGGTATAATAGAATGATCTTGCGGTCACCGTTCGCTAAAAAGGCTTCTAGTTTCGGCAAAATGCGACGGTGTAATAGCGTCACGACTGGCTGAATATGCTCACCATCATGGGCGACCACAATATCAGTGTTGGTTTCACAGGCTGCAGCCATACGGGCGACTAAATCGCTTGGTAGCTGTGGGCAATCACAGGGGACAAAACCAATCCATTCTGCATCGTTTAAATGTAAAATAGCAGCATGCATACCACCTAAAGGGCCCGGATAACCTTGTAGCTGATCGCCAAATACAGAGCCATACTGGCTATAAACGTCTTGATTTCGATTTGCGTTAATGGCGATCTTGCTGGTTTGTGGCGAAAGTGTATCGATGACATGCTCGATCATGGCTTTATCGGCTAATTTAACTAAACCTTTGTCATTACCGCCCATACGGCTGGCCTGTCCGCCCGCTAAAATTACCCAACTTGTTTGTTCCGCCGAAGGCATAAGTATCCTTATCTTTTTTGATGAGCTGTAGATCAGCTCGTTCGATTAGTTTGCTATTGCTAATGCACCATTGACGGCGACAAAGTGCGGTAAGTGCATTTTGCTGGTGGCTGGTGATCACTAAGGTTGAACCGCGCTCGAGTAAATCTTTGGCTAGCATCACCTGGCGCTCAATGGATTCTGTATCCATGCTGGCACTTGATTCATCCATTAATAACACGCTAGGTTTGAGCACCCAAGCTCTTGCCATTGCTACACGTTGGCGTTCGCCACCCGATAACACCGAAATATGTTCATTAGCTAAAGTCTCTAACCCTATCATACGTAGCGCTGTTATCGCTTCACTTCGTTGTTCTTGGCGGCCTTTTCGGGTAAATTTTAATCCATAGCAAACGTTATCAAGTACGCTACCGTCAAACATGTAGGGTGTTTGGTGCATATAAATAACACCATTTTTGGCGTTACTTTTAAATAAACGGCGAAACCAAGTATTGCACTGTAAGTTTACTTTACCCGTGGTAGGGTTTTGTAAACCAGATAATACTTTTAATAACGTTGTCTTACCGACGCCATTAGCACCAGTGAGATAAATGGCTTCTTGCGGACCGAACTTAAGATGAGGAATGTGAAATAGCAGACGATCTTTAAATCGAATCGAGATATCTTCTGCTTGAATAGTAATTTGCGACACGATCGATTCCTTAGTCTAATTGGTGCGCAAGTGGGCTTTACCACGAGCGAAGGATAATAAGAAATTAAGTCCTAGCGCAAGGATCAATAAAACCATACCTAGGGCAACACCTTGTGCAAACGCGCCTTTCGAGCTTTCTAATGCGATTGCCGTGGGAATATTTCGCGTTGAATTTAAAATATTACCGCCAACCATCATAGAGCAACCAACTTCAGTAATAATACGACTAAATGCAGCGATAATGGCGGCAAGGAGTGGGAAACGACATTCCCACATCAAACTTAATAATGCGCGGGGTAGACTTGCACCTAAGGTTAATGCTGTTTCCCAAGCACGGCGATCGCTGTTTTGAAACGCGGCATGCATCATGGATACTAAAATCGGAAAACAAACCATCATTTGTCCCAAGATCATCGCCTTTTGGGTAAATAGCATTTGCCAATTACCGAGCGGACCTGCACGAGATAGCATCATGTAAAGTAATAAGCCAATCACTACCGTAGGGATGGATTGACAGGTATTGAATAATGATAGCAATAGCCAACGCCCTGGGAACTTCCCGTAGGCGAGAGCAAATGCGATCAACAATGCTGGTATTAATACCAACGCAATCGCCAGTAAAGACACTGAAAATGACACACCGACAATTCCCCACAGTGCCATATTGCCGCTGAAGAGAAGTTGTACAGCTTGTTGGGTGGTTTGCCAAATATCCATTAAGTCTCTAGGTTTCTAATACGGTTATTAAGACTTGGCATTCGCAACAAATAATTGCTCGCCGCTACGTTTATAACTGTTGATCATGGCTTGTGCTTTTGGATTGACTAACCAATCACTGAATATCTTTGCGCCTCGGTAATTGATATTTGGATAGCGGCTCGGATTTACTAAAATCACTTGGTAAGGATTAAATAAACGCTTATCACCTTGTACAAGAATCTTAAGGTCTAGTTTATTTTGGTAAGCTAACCAAGTACCACGGTCTGTTAATGTGTATGCTTGCAGTTCCGATGCCATGTTCAGCGTCGGTCCCATCCCTTGGCCTACTGCTTTATAGCCTCCAAAGTTTGGTTCCATTTTTGTTTGTGCCCACAGCCCAAGTTCTTTCTTGTTGGTGCCTGAATCATCACCTCGAGAAATGAAAGTTGCGTTGTAAGATGCGATACCAGCTAATGCTTTCACTACATCTTTGCCGGCATTGATTTTTGCTGGGTCAGCTTTTGGGCCAACAAGTACAAAATCGTTATACATAAGTTTACGTGGTAGTACACCGTAACCGGCATCGACAAATTTCGCTTCAGATTTTGCTGCGTGCGTCATGACCAAATCAACATCGCCATTTTGACCCATGCGCAGTGATTTACCCGTACCAGCTGCAAGTACGTCAACCGTATAACCAGTGTCTTTTTTGAATTCAGGTAACAAAAAATCAAGCAGTCCAGAATGATAAGTACTGGTAGTGGTGGCCAAGCGGATCTTCATATCGTCAGCGGCATTGACACCCGCAGCTGTTACAAGTGCGAATAAGGCAAGCGATGTTTGGATAAATTTCATCGGTTTTACAGTCATTAGGTCTTCCTGACGTTAAAGTTATTTATATAAGTTAGTTGAAAACTCACAGTATTTCTCGTTATATAGCAAATTAGATGCCAAATTAAAAATAAACCAGATAAAACACTGTGAATGCAGGTAAATTGTTGATTTAAAAGGGTGGGTGATGTTTGAATTAGATTTGGCGTAAATAAAGGCTTGAAACAGCTTTGACTTTGTTAGTCGATATGAGACAAAATGTCGCAACTTAAAAAATTACGGTAGTTATTTATATTTATGTCTGAATTTACTTCTTCTCCCTCTTGGGCAGCGGTCTCTGTACTTGTTGTTGATGATGAACCGGGTATGCGCGCGGTCTTAAAGAAAGCGTTAAGCAAAAAATTTGCCCAAGTTGATACTGCTGGTAGCATCGAAGAAGCTGAAGAACTCCGTAAGCGCTGCCATTTCGATTTACTTATTGTTGATATTAATTTACCTGGGCGCTCTGGTATTGAGTGGCACGAAGCATTTGATCCACAAACGCGTCGTAGTGATGTGATCTTTATGACTGGCTATGCCGATTTAGATACTGCGATTAAAGCGTTACGGGCAGGTGCTTCAGACTTTATCTTAAAACCGTTCAACCTCGAACAAATGATGCAATCGGTAAGTCGCTGTATCGAACGTCGTTTAATAGAACGTCAGAACTTTGCGCTGCAACGTGATATAGAACGTACATTTCCTATCGATATTATCGGTGATGCGACTAAAACCTTATCAATGAAAAAGCTGATAACCCAGATTGCCCCATCTATGGCGGCTGTATTAATTGAAGGTGAATCGGGTACCGGTAAAGAATTAGTGGCGCGGGCTTTACATCAACTTAGTTTACGTAATGGTCCTTTTGTACCATTAAACTGTGGTTCGATTGCACCGGACCTATTAGAAAGCGAATTGTTTGGTCATATTCAAGGTGCGTTTACGGGCGCTAAAAAAAGCCGAGAAGGGCTATTTCGCGTTGCCAACGGTGGTACCTTATTCCTCGATGAGATTGGTGAAATGCCACTTGCCATGCAATCGTCGTTATTACGGGTATTAGAGCAAAAAGCGATTAGACCTGTTGGTGGTGAGCGTGAAATTCCCATTGATGTGCGTATTGTCGCGGCAACCAATCGTAATTTAAAAGTGGAAGTCGAAGCGGGGCGTTTTCGTCAGGACCTGTATTACCGTCTAAATGTATTAACGGTGGACTTACCACCCCTGCGTGATCGTGTTGAAGATATTCCTGCATTAGCACACCATTTTACACTAAAATTATCTAATGATTTAGGCATGAAGAGTGTCAGTTGGACACATGAAGATATACTTGCGATGCAAGCATATGATTGGCCAGGTAATATTCGTGAATTACGGAATATGATGGAACGTTGTATTTTGCTCGGTAAGCCGCCTGCGGAATATTGGCGAGAGCTGCAAGGTGATGCTACTCGGCTGCCAAGAGCGGCTATTACGCCATTTGACCAGATTCGTATGGATGAAGCAAATCTAGAGAGTCCTTGTCGTTGCTCGTCTGAGGCCATCGGTGATGAAGAGCAATATTGTTATCCAACGACATGGACATTAAAAGAAGTAGAAAAAGCACATATCATGCAGGTAGTTGACTCTCACGAAGGGAATAAGTCAGCGGCTGCACGTAAGCTTGGTGTGGCACGTAAAACGCTAGAGCGTAAATATAAAGAATGGATTGATGAAGCCGCCTTATGAAAATGAAACAATTTATACTGTTATGGATTAAGCGTTTTAGAACCATGGTTCGTTATCGTTTGCTCGTGCTTACATCGATGCCGATAGTGATCACGCTGTTTGCTTTATTTGCACTGACTATGTACTGGACAGTGACGTATACATGGCAAAACGCATTAATGAACGTGAAATCGGATCTGGCGGTTGCGCATAACAGTATAGAGTTATTGCAAAAAGAACAACGGATGAACTTGACGTCACTGTCTTCATCTTATGATTTCCAACATTTATTGCGCACAAATGAAAGCAAGTTACCAGAATGGGTTAAACGGCAAGCTGAAAATTACGCATTAGATTTTGTGGTATTACATCCTGCGTCAGCATTAGACTTGTTCCCGTTGGTGAATCAACAGTTATTACTTACCGGCAAAGCACAAACGTTTTTTCAAGTACTTAATCATGATGAATTGTTTGCATTAAATAGTACGTTGCCAGTGTCAGCTCAGATCCCGTTATTACGAGAACATAAATTGGAGTATCGAGGGCTTATTAGCCGTAATTTGATCCCGATTTTTAATCGTGATAATCAACTCGAGTGGATTATTGATGGTGGCATATTACTGAATAATAGCACCCAACTTGTTGACCGTATTCGAGACCTTGTTTACAGCGATGGGACATTACCGCTAGATAGCATAGGGACGGTGACACTCTTTATGGATGATATCCGGGTAAGCACTAATGTTCCGCTTAATAGTGATCAGCTTAATGGTCGTGCAATTGGCACCCGCGTATCTCTAGAAGTGAAACAGCAGGTACTTATTGCTGGAGATAACTGGGTTGGTCGGGCATTCGTTTACGATGATTGGTACATCTCCGCTTATGAACCGTTACGAGACTATAATGGTCATGTGATCGGTATGCTCTACACCGGTTATTTAGAGTGGCCATTATTGGAAACGTTTCTAACCAATATTGCTGAATTTAGCGTGGGTATTATTGCGCTATTGTTGCTTTCTGGTGGCTTGGTATATCGTGGCGCACGGGACTTATTCAGGCCGATTGAAAAAATCCATAATGTGGTGAGAGTGGTACCGTTAGGGCTAAATCGTCGTATTGGTGATCTGGGGTTATGTAAGGATCATGAATTAGCGATTTTTGGTCAGCAATTTGATTCCATGTTAGATCAATTGCAACAGCGTAATGATTTAATTAAACGCGCTTCGCTGGAGCTTGAGGATAAGGTCCATAGCCGAACGCAGAGCTTACATGATAAAACTCAAGAGTTAGAGCAATACATTAAGCTACTAAATCAAACGCGCAGTAAGTTGGTGATGAGTGAAAAACTGGCAGCCCTTGGTGAGTTAACCGCAGGGATTGCCCACGAAATTAATAACCCTACTGCTGTGATTCTCGGCAATGTGGAACTGTTGCAACTCGAGCTCGGAGAAGACAGTCAACGAGTCACAGAAGAGCTTGAGGCGATACATGAGCAGATTGATCGTATCCGGAACATAACCCGGAGCTTATTGCAGTATAGCCGTCAAGGTGGGGTGCAAGATGAGATCACTTGGCAGCACTTAAATTTGATTGTAAAAGAGAGTTTAACTTTGGTTGGTTCTGGCACTAAATCTGCCGATGTTCAGATTGAATCGCAACTTGATGCTAAATGTTGTGTGGAAGTGAACCGTCATCAACTTTTACAAGTATTAGTTAACCTGCAAATGAATGGTGTACATGCCATGGGTGATAAAGGGTTGTTAAAGATTACAACTGAGGACTGGCATGATGATAACGGTAATATTATTGGTGCAGCGGTACATATTAGTGATCATGGGTGTGGTATCAGTGAAGACAATTTAGCGCGTATTTTTGACCCGTTTTTTACTACACGTCGTAGTGGTACAGGGTTAGGGTTATCTGTGAGTCAAAGTATTATTAGCGAAGTTGGCGGCAAGATCACGGTAAAATCTGATCTTGGCATCGGATCGACATTCTCTATTTATTTACACGAAAAAGCTGTCATACATAATGATTTATTACTGCCTGTTGAGGTGTATTAGCACGGTGAGTTTATCTGTAAGTGAAGAAAAATATAATTATTTGAGTTGTTTAACATCTTTGATTATAAAAACTGTCATATTCCTGAAATATAAAATACATAATTGCTTGTTAGTTTATATCGGTCTTAAATAATGATTGAGTAAATAAAGCATGAGCAAAGATACATTTGACCCGACTAAATATAATAATAGTAATAATGAACCATTTGCAGCGGTAATGGAGAGAGAATTATCTCGCCGCAGTATATTAAGAGCAGGCGTGGGGATGGCTGCTGTTGGTATGTTAAGTGGTATTGGTTTAACAGGTTGTTCAAATACTGGGAATGATAAAAATCTGACGGCTACACCAAAAGTAGAATTAGGGTTTGACTCTATTTCGGGGGCTAAGCTAGACGCTGTTGTTGTGCCTAAAGGTTACAGTGCACAAGTACTTGCACCTTGGGGCACGCCGCTTAATGACTTTGCTCAAGAGTGGCAAGCAGATGGTTCAAATACCGCGTTAGATCAAGCTAATTCACTGGGTATGCACCACGACGGTATGCATTACTTTCCACTAAATGGCAGCTCTACTGATGGTTTATTATGTATTAATCACGAGTATATAGATCAAAAGGCATTACACCCTGCTGGACCGACTAAAGATGCGAATAGCTTACGTACAATTCTCGACGAAGTACGTAAAGAAATTAATGCTCATGGTGTCACCGTTGTACGTATTAAGCAAACGAATGGTATTTGGGATGTAGTTAAAAATGATAGCCATAATCGTCGCTTTACTGGTGCTACTATTATGGATATTAGCGGCCCTGTTGCTGATAAGGAATTACTCGTAACGGCTTTCGCTACAGATGGCGATAAAGTACGTGGTACGCTTAATAACTGTGGTAATGGTTATACGCCATGGGGTACCTACCTGACTTGTGAAGAAAACTGGCCGGGTTACTTTGTTAATACTGGCACGCAAACACCTGATCAGAAGCGCATCGGCATTGATGATAAGAATACCCGTTATGGTTGGGATGATTTAGCGGGTAATGTTGATGAAGTTGCTGATGAATTTAGCCGTTTTGATATTACGATTAAAGGTACGAGTGCGACTGATGACTACCGTAATGAAGCTAATGGTTATGGTTATATTGTTGAAATCGACCCTTATGATAATCAATCGAATGCGATTAAACGTACTGCATTAGGGCGTTTCCGCCATGAAGATTGTGTTTATGGAAAAGTGACAGCAGGTAAACCGATAGTATTTTATTCTGGCCATGATTCTCGTTTTGAATATATTTATAAATTCGTTTCTGATGCTTTATGGGATCCTGCTGACGCCAGTCGCACTGACCGTTTAGCGGTGGGTGATAAGTATATGGATCAAGGTACTTTATATGTCGCACGTTTTGACGATAATGGGGTTGGTGTATGGTTACCTCTAACCATGGCTGCGGTTACGAAAGACAAAGGTGTGTTAGCTGATCACTTCGCTAATCTTGCTGATATTATTTTAAATACAGCTGGGGCTGCGGATCTTGTTGGTGCGACGCCAATGGATCGTCCTGAGTGGGCGGCCGTTGATCCTGTTAATGGTGCGGTATACATGACCTTGACCAATAATACCAAACGTACAGATACAACTAATCCTGCTAACCCAAGATTAAATAATAGCACTGGGCATATTATTCGTTGGCAAGAAGGCGATAATGCTGAGCAATTTAGCTGGGATATCTTTGTATTTGGTGCGGCAGAAGATGCAGCACCAGAAGTTAATATCTCTGGATTAGACGAGCTAAATCAGTTTGCAAGTCCAGATGGTCTTGCATTTGATTCACGCGGTATCATGTGGATCCAGACGGATAATGGCGCGCCGGAACTAACTGAGTACACAAATGATCAAATGTTAGCTGTCGTACCAAGTCAGCTAACCACTGATACTGACGAATTAGAGACAATTAACAGCGAGAATCAAGCCGCACTAAAACGTTTCTTTGTTGGTCCTAATGGTGCTGAAGTTACAGGCTTAGCTTTTAGTCCTGCTCAAACTGACCTGTTTTTGAATATTCAGCACCCTAAAAATTGGCCGTACAGTAACGATGCATCGATGGAAACACCAAGTAACAAAACGGTTCGACCACGTGCCGCAACGGTTATTATTCGTAAACACGACGGTGGTGAGGTTGGTGTTTAGTTAACTCCGATGAATTTTTAGCGATTAATGGCTAATTTCACCTTGTTAAATATTGCCAGCCTTCGGGTTGGCTTTATTGTTTATAGGATATTATTTACGGTAGGATAGCGCTATAAATACTCAGAAGATAACAGCTGGCAGAACATGACTAAAACTGAAAAGAAGATTGATAATACTTTATGCAAAGTGCTTACTTGTGTTTGTGAAGATGCAAAAGACGAAATTCAGGGGTTTCAATGGTTAACACACACCGTTAATTATTCGAATTTTCCTGCATCTTTAAAAATAATCTGTGTGTTTGATAGCAATGCTGATATTGCTCAATTGACGGCATCGCAGCAAGATCAGCGCTTACATGGTTTATTGACTCAAGCACTTAATGCAGTTGATGTGAGACTCAAAAATATCAACAAGCAAGTGAAGTTTGATAGTGAAGAAAATTGTACTCGTGACAATGCGGGTAATTGGGCGAAGCGCTTAGGTTAATGTCCTCTCATTTGATGACAAGGTGCATTCATACGTTAGCGTTAGTTTGTAAAGAGCTAAAATTAGTATATGTTTAACTACTATGATAAAAGTTAGCTCTTGTTTCGGTGTAACGTGGAGATATAAACTATGATGAAATGCGATCAGTATGACTATATTGAAATAGTGTGCATGCACAAATACCCGGTTAAGTTAACGCTTAAATCGGGTGCTGAAATATACGGTATTGGGCTCGATACGCAACGTAATGAAAATCGAGATGAGTGTATTAAGATGACGGTTGATGATGTTATTCGTTTGATTGTACTCGATACGATCTTAACGCTCGATGTGACAGTCGATAACCCTCATTTTCAGAGTGTGACTTTTGATTATGATTAAAGATAAAAAGCCTTGTCTGCAATAAACAAACAAGGCTGATATTCAGTGAGTGCTGTCGTTATAAATTAAATTTACCAACCACCTCTTTTAATTCAGTATTCATGGTACCGAGTTCTTGAGTTGTCGCTGTCGTATGTTCTGCATTATTTGATAGTTCGTGCACGATAAGTTGTATTTCACTCATATTTCGCGTTACTTCAGTACTTACCGTACTTTGTTCTTCTGCCGCAGACGCTATTTGAATGGTGAGCTCACTAATGGTTGAAATAGCCACTTCCATACTATCTAAATCTTGATTTACTTCTTGGGTATCCGTTGCAGTGGTAATACAGCGCTCTTTGGTTTTATCCATCGCATTGACTACCGCATTTACCCCAGAATTAAGCTTCGTTAACATGGCATTAATTTCTGATGTGCTGTTTTGTGTGCGTGCTGCTAATGCTCTGACTTCATCGGCTACCACGGCAAAACCACGGCCTTGCTCACCCGCTCGGGCTGCTTCAATTGCCGCATTAAGTGCAAGTAAGTTAGTTTGTTCTGCAATGTCGCCAATCACGGTGAGTACAGCACTAATTTGTTGAGTATGCTGTGCCATGCTTTCGATATTGACCACGGTATCTTCAACATCATCCAGTAAGGTTTGTACGTTACTTGATGCGCGAATAACCGTTATTTTTGATTGTGATACTGCATCGTGCATTTGCTGGGTGGCTGCTGCTGCGTCTGCTGCATTGGTCGCTACAATCGTCGCGGTGGTACTCATCTCCTCCATCGCTGTCACTGCTTGCTCTGTTTCTTTTGCGTGACTAATGACGATGTTATTGGTGATTTGAGTTTGTTCTTCAACTTGCGCCAATGATCCCGATATTTTGACTGAAGAATCATTAACAGATAGCATTAACGTGTGTAAGTAATCAATAAAGTTATTTACTGAATTACCAATATCACCGACTTCATCATTTTCTTTGATTTGCACACGTGTTGTTAGATCTGCATTACCTTGTGAAAGTAGGTCAATGCTTTCACGTAATACAATCAAGCGCTGTGACAGGCGTTTAAAGGTAATATAACAAAAACAAATGATAGCCAGCATTAGCGGCAATTGGATTGCCGCAATAATCGATAAAATAACCGATTCATTTTCATGTAAAGATGCTACTGGCACTGCTAACGCAATTGACCATGGTGTGCCTTCTAATGGTTCAAAATACAGCGCGTACTCTTCGCCATTCTCTGCGTCATAACTAATATATTGTTTGTTATTTTGATTGTTTAAGTTGCCATTTACGGCATTAATAAATGCAGAGCGTGATGCCAGAGATGAGGTGGTTTTTAATAATAAATCTCCCGAGGTTGCTGCTGTATTATTCAGGATCTTACCATCTTGTTCGACAACCAGAATGTAGCCACCGAACTCTTGCTCTAAGTTTTTAGCAAGTTGATTAAAGAAACCGAGTGTTACGTCAATTGTTGCCGCACCATACAGACGACCGTCTTTATAGATACCCATACTACAGTTGGTACGTGCTTCGGTACTTGCCGAATCTTTATATGCAGGTGCCCAAGCACAGGTGCCTCTTGGGGCATTTTGTCCGGCTCTGTGCCAAGACTGTTCAAAATAATTTGGCGCCGCAGCGGTATTCCAGTAATCATTGCTGATCAATTGGTTGTTACTATCACGATGTACAAAAGAACTGAATTTACGCGTGCCTTCTTGGCGCTGATCAGGTAATGGCCAAATACCACCACCAAATACGTTACTATCACCATATTGATCGACTAATGCTGGCAGTAATTTATCAATTTGTTCACTCGATAACTCTGGGACAACTTGCGTGATATTTTTTTGTTGAGCTTCTACTTTATTGAGTTTACTAAATACATTTTCAGATACTGTTTGTAATGACTTATGAATGATGTCTTCTGAAGATTCAAGTAGCTGTGGTGAGACG
Organism: Moritella sp. 5; assembly: GCF_018219455.1. Lineage (NCBI taxonomy): Bacteria > Pseudomonadati > Pseudomonadota > Gammaproteobacteria > Alteromonadales > Moritellaceae > Moritella > Moritella sp. 5. The sequence goes on along the minus strand of NZ_CP056122.1, from coordinate 4,126,128 downwards.
AAGGTTTTAATGCCGATCGTTGTTAATACCATGATTGCGAACATAAACGCAATGAAGTAGGAAGAGTAAATATTTTTAATAGAATTCATGATTTAGCTGCCTTGTGATGTCCATAAATTAAAGCTATTTAGGCTATCGGCCGAGTAGCTGATATCACAAGGTCTTTTATTGATTATTTTTATTAAACTAAAATTTATTTGTGACTAGGTGTCATTTAAATCAGTTGTTTATCTAAAGTTAATCGATGGTTGAACGTATTTCGCCATCGGTAAAACGGGTGACTAGCTTGTCGCCAGATTTTAGTTTGGCCACAGAGGTGATCACTTGGTGTTTGTCATTCTGCGTAATTGAATAACCACGGGTTAGTGTGGCTAATGGGCTAACAGTCTGGAGTTGTTGTACAAGGTTTTGTAAGTGGTTTTGTTCTTGTTGTAAACGGCGTTGCATTGCACTGTGTAAGCGAGTTTGTAAATTAGCTTGCTGTTGCTGCATCGCGGTTAATTTATGCACTGGAGAATGAGACTGTAAACGACCCGTTAGTTGGGTTAAATGTAAATTTTGCTTACCAATATGGCGATTAACTGCTTGGTTTAAACGTAGACTAAGTTCATCGAGTTTTTGACTTTGCTGCTGTAATTTACGCTGTGGGTGTTGGTTCATCAACGCTTGTTGTAAGTAACGCTGTTGATGTTGCTTTTTTGCTAACTGTGTTTGTATGGCTTTGTTTAAACGTCGGCTCAGGTTGCTCACTTGATGCTGGAGGTGCGCTTGATCCTGGCTCACAAGTTCGGCTGCGGCAGAAGGGGTTGGTGCGCGCATATCGGCAACGAAATCGGCGATAGTGACGTCGATCTCGTGGCCAACGGCGCTGATAATGGGTAATTGACTGTTAAAAATAGCTTGGGCAACAGAGGCTTCATTGAAGCACCATAAGTCTTCTAATGAACCGCCACCGCGGCCGACAATCAACAAATCAACTTCATTACGCTGATTGGCAATATTAATAGCATTAACAATCGCGGGTGCTGCTTGTGCGCCTTGCACTAGCGTTGGGTAAATAATTACCGGTAAGTTAGGACTACGACGTTCAAGTACGGTCAGAATATCATGTACCGCAGCACCGGTTGCCGAAGTAACAATGCCAATGCGTTTGGCATGTAGGGGCAGGGCTTTTTTATGTGCTTGGGCAAAATAACCTTGTGCATCTAACGATGCTTTTAACTGCTCATATTGCTGTTGTAATAAACCGTCGCCGGCCGGGCTTAATGATTCAATCACTAATTGATATTCACCCCGCGGCTCGTACATGGTGACGCGTACTTTGGCTAATACTTGCTGGCCGTTGGCTGGACGGAATGTTACTCGGCGGTTGTTGCCTTTGAACATTGCACAGCGAACTTGTGAGCGGCTATCTTTAAGCGATAAGTACCAATGTCCAGATGCCGGTGCGACAAAGTTGGAGATTTCGCCAGTTAACCACAGTGTCCCCATCTCTGATTCAAGCAATTGCCTAACGCTGGCATTTAAGTGAGTCACTGTATAAATATTGGTATTGTTCAAAATAAGGCTCTCTAAGCGTTAAGCAGTTAAAATTAGGTGTAATTACGTCGGTATATTGTAGCAGATTTGCTTTTTAATGGGGATTAAGATCAATGATAACTAAAAAAAGTTGAAATATAGTTTGCTTTTACCCACAAGCATCCATATACTTCGTCCGCAATATTTATACCAATTATGTCGTCCATTTTATACCTTTAACAAGGTGAGATATTGCCCATGCTAAGAATTGCCAAAGAAGCCCTTACCTTTGATGACGTACTACTTGTACCTGCTCATTCAACTGTTTTACCGAACGATGCTGACCTAAAAACTCAACTAACAAAAAACATCCAACTAAATATCCCTATGCTTGCTGCTGCGATGGACACAGTAACTGAAGGTCGTTTAGCGATCGCGTTAGCTGAAGAAGGTGGTATTGGTTTCGTTCACAAAAACATGTCTATTGAACGTCAAGCAGCTGAAGTACGTTTAGTGAAGAAATATGTAAGTGGTATTGTTGCTGAGCCCGTTACTGTAAAACCTGACATGACAATTGCTGATGTAGCTGAACTAGCTAAGCAATACGGTTTTGCTGGCTTTCCTGTAGTAACCGAAGCCAATGACCTAGTGGGTATCATTACTGGTCGTGATGTACGTTTTGTTGATGATTTAACTACCCTAGTTGAATCAGTTATGACACCGAAAGATCGTTTAGTGACTGTTGGAAAGAAAGCTTCTCGTGAAGAAGTGCTTGGCCTAATGCACAAACACCGTATTGAAAAAGTACTTGCAGTAAATACAGACTTCAAACTAACGGGTATGATCACGGTTAAAGATTTTAAACAAGCAGAGAAAAAACCAAATGCATGTAAAGACGAATTAGGTCGTTTACGTGTAGGTGCTGCTGTTGGTGCTGGTGGTTCTACTGCAGAACGTATCGACGCATTAGTAGAAGCCGGTGTTGATGTATTATTAATTGATTCATCTCACGGTCATTCTCAAGGTGTTTTAAACCGTATTAAAGAAACACGCGCTGCATACCCTGATTTAGAAATCATCGGTGGTAACGTTGCAACTGGCGCTGGTGCACTAGCATTAGTTGACGCTGGCGTTAGCTGTGTGAAAGTCGGCATCGGCCCTGGTTCAATCTGTACAACCCGTATCGTTACTGGTGTAGGTGTGCCACAAATTACCGCAATCAATGATGCTGTAACTGCATTAGAAGGTACTGGTATTCCAGTTATCGCTGATGGTGGTATCCGTTTCTCTGGTGATATCGCGAAAGCACTTGCTGCTGGTGCATCATGTGTGATGGTTGGTTCTATGTTCGCTGGTACTGAAGAAGCACCTGGTGAAGTTGAACTTTACCAAGGTCGTGCATACAAATCTTACCGTGGTATGGGTTCATTAGGCGCTATGTCTAAGGGTTCATCTGACCGTTACTTCCAATCAGAAAACGCTGCTGACAAATTAGTACCAGAAGGTATTGAAGGCCGTGTTCCTTATAAAGGCAAATTGAAAGAAATCATCCATCAACAAATGGGCGGTATCCGTTCTTCAATGGGTCTAACTGGTTGTGCAACGATTCATGACATGAACACGAAAGCTGAATTTGTTCGTATCACTGGTTCTGGTATCACAGAAAGCCATGTTCACGATGTGATTATGACTAAAGAAGCGCCAAACTACCGTTCAAACTAAGCTTAGCTGAACGCATAGTTAGAAACTGATAATGTAAGGGGAGACAAGTGTCTCCTCTTACTATTATTACAAATACTACTACTAAATATATTTACAGGAATATCTTTAATGACCACAAATATTCATGAGCAAAAAATCCTAATTCTGGACTTTGGTTCTCAATATACGCAGTTAATCGCTCGTCGTATCCGTGAAATCGGTGTTTACTGTGAATTATGGACATGGGATGTAGATGAAGCGGCAATCCGTGAATTCAATCCAAACGGTATTATCCTTGCTGGTGGCCCAGAAAGCGTAACAGAAGCGGGTTCACCTCGTGCACCTGAATATGTATTCAACGCAGGCGTACCTGTACTGGGTATCTGTTACGGTATGCAAACAATGTCTGAGCAACTTGGTGGCAAAGTCATTAAAGGTACTGGCGAAGGCGAATTTGGTTATGCACAAATCGAGATGCAATCTCCTTCTGCGCTGTTCAAGTCTATCGAAGATGCAGTATCTGATTCTGGTAAAGCACTATTAGACGTATGGATGAGCCACGGTGATAAAGTTTCTGCTATTCCAGAAGGCTTTGTAACAGTTGCTAACACAGCGACTTGTCAGTTTGCTGCGATGGCAAACGAAGAAAAACGTTTTTACGGTGTTCAATTTCACCCAGAAGTAACACATACTCGTCAAGGTGAGCGTATGCTTGCTCACTTTGCAAAAGACATCTGTGGCTGTGACGGACTTTGGACTTCAACTTCAATTATCGATGATGCAATTGCTCGTATGAAAGCGCAAATCGGTGATGATGAAGTTATTCTAGGTCTATCTGGTGGTGTTGATTCATCTGTTGTTGCTATGTTATTACAACGCGCAATTGGCGATAAGCTGACTTGTGTATTCGTTGATAACGGTTTACTTCGTTTAAACGAAGGTCAGCAAGTAATGGATATGTTTGGTGATCGTTTCGGTCTAAATATTGTTCATGTTAAAGCTGAAGATCGTTTCCTTGAGCAAATGGCTGGCGAAAATGATCCTGAAACTAAACGTAAAATTATCGGCCGTGTATTTGTTGAAATCTTTGATGAAGAATCGAAGAAATTAAGCAATGCTAAATGGTTAGCACAAGGTACTATCTACCCTGACGTTATCGAATCAGCTGCGACTAAAAATGGTAAAGCACACGTGATTAAATCACACCATAACGTAGGTGGTTTACCTGACGATATGGCAATGGGTCTTGTTGAACCATTACGTGAATTATTTAAAGATGAAGTACGTAAGATTGGTCTTGAATTAGGTCTACCATACGACATGCTTTACCGTCACCCATTCCCTGGACCTGGTCTAGGTGTACGTGTTCTTGGTGAAGTGAAGAAAGAATATTGCGACCTATTACGTCGTGCTGACGCTATCTTCATTGAAGAGTTACACAAAGCAGAACTTTACCATAAAGTAAGCCAAGCGTTTGTTGTATTCTTACCAGTACGCTCAGTTGGTGTAATGGGCGATTGCCGTAAATACGATTGGGTTGTATCACTACGTTGTGTTGAAACAATCGACTTTATGACTGCGCGTTGGTCACATCTTCCGTATGATTTAATCGGTCATGTTTCAAACCGTATTATCAATGAAATTGATGGTATTTCTCGTGTGGTTTACGATGTATCTGGTAAGCCACCTGCAACAATTGAGTGGGAATAATCCTCACTTATTAAGCAGTAAATACTGATATCAATATGAAAAGCAGCTCTTGAGCTGCTTTTTTTTGCCTGCAGTTTTATATTTTCAAGTATTTTGTTATAAAAGAGTTAGGTATGGATACCTGCTTATGCCTATTATGAATAGTTAAATTTACAGAGTATTAGTTGCCGCCGTAGGTGGCCTATGTTCGCCCATGCATGATGATGGGTGAAGATGTATTTTGTGCTGTGTGAGCGATAAAAAGCAGGCAATGTATAATGGATTAAAAAGAAAATCCTATCAATTAATTATAGTGTCTGCTATTTTTCTCCGATGATTAAGTTGTCGTGCCGAAGGTTCCTTGCCAAAAAAACGACACTTTCATATCCTTGAACTACAGGCCACGTATGTATTATGCTCAAGCTGGTTTAGAACTACTTTCCCAGTTGTTAAATTCACAGGTAAAAATTTAAACTTATCGTCGTCAGAAGTTGGTTTAGGGTTGAGGAAACGACCCGAAACAATATAATCATCTTTCGAATTATGGAAATGTTTTTGCATCCAAGAATAATTAGTTAGTGGCCCATACTCTCCAAAGAGAGATAAACGATCAGGCTCTGCATTATCTTCGCCGAATGGAATTAACTCATAATAATTAGCAACATGCATGCTTTTTGAATCGCAGAACTCAAAATGATTTTCTGGTGGTATTTTGCTCTCGTAGAATATAGTCCAAGCCGCTAGTGCCATTGCATTTACACCAAAAGTTTTAACGGTATGTTGATTCGGGTTATATGCATCTGAGACTTTAACGACAATGTTTCCGGTTGGTTTATCTATAAAAGTGATAGTACCGCTTTCGTTAATTTCAACGACATGATCTTCGTTATATAATATCTCGTAATGATAGTGACCGCTGCCGCCACCGCCACTTGGTATAAGTGTAAATTTTGCACCACGGAAAGCATTTTTTGGGAATCTGTTGGAACCAGTTTTCTGGCTCACATCAAACTCTGTCCCGCCAGACATAACAGTGTTAACTTCAATGTCTGTTTCAAGAGTCTCTGTATTATTATTGTCATCATTACATGCAATTAAAAATATAGTAATGAAAATAGAAAGGAATAAGTTAGTCATAAATAAATCCAGAAAAGTATTATGTATACTCTCAATACTAGATCAGCTCATAGCTAAATGGCATATCTTCGCGTCAAAAGGCGCGTAAGAACGTGATGATATACACTACCCGGATGGCTCGTTGAGCATAACGCACTGTGGTAAGGCATTACCTTATCAAGACTTCGATAATCTGCGGCAGGTGAATCAGGGGGGCGGTTGTTGATAACAAACGATGGTGTGCATTGCTATCTTTTGCTAAACGAAATCAGGAAGATACCTGTTTATGCCTATTGTGAATAGTTAAATTTACAGAATGTTAGTTGCCACCGCAGGTGGCCTATGTTGACAGCTTTTCTTTGTGAACAATTTGAACGTGTAAAACTATTTATTATTTCAGTTGTTCTGTTATTCATTACTGCCTGTTCAAATACTTATGTCCGGTTGAATTTAGCTGCTTCGGCAGATCTTAATAGTAATAAGTATAATGAACCCTTACCTGTGATGATACGGGTTTATCAAGTATCGGCGGTCAATGCTTTTAGAAACGTTAGCTTTGATCAGTTATGGCAAGCAGATGAATTGATACTCGGTACGGGCCTTGTTGACAAACAAGCGGGTAGGGGATGGTAAGTTGTAATCCGCTTTTTATTGATAACTATATAGCTGATAACAGTCGCTCGTATCTAGGGCTGAGGTTATTTAAACCATCATAATTAGAACAAATCTCTTCTTCTCTTGATATTCTTCCTGTTGATAACTAGACTAGCGGACTATTTCAATTGTAAGTTCGATTTTAAGGTACCTTCATGCAGGTTTCAGATTTTAATTTTAGTCTTCCTGACGAGTTAATTGCCCGTTATCCGAAAGCGGATCGCCGTTCAAGCCGTCTACTCCAACTAAATGGTAATAGTGGCGAGCTGGCTGATAAGCAGTTTGCTGACATTCTCGATTTAGTTGAAGCTGGCGATCTGATGGTATTTAATAATACGCGTGTTATTCCTGCGCGTATGTACGGTCAAAAAGCTTCAGGTGGTAAAATTGAAGTGCTTGTTGAACGCGTTATTAGTGACAGCTCTGTACTTGCGCATGTGCGTTCTTCTAAGTCACCTAAAGTAGGTGCTCAACTCATCTTAGAAGGCTCTGTGAATGCCGAGATGGTTGCGCGCCACGATGCGTTATTTGAACTTAAATTTTTAGATGAACGTCATGTATTAGAAATATTGGAAGACATTGGTCATATGCCATTGCCGCCTTATATCGATCGTCCTGACGAAGATTCAGATAAAGAACGCTATCAAACGGTCTATAATGAAAAACCGGGTGCTGTTGCGGCGCCAACAGCGGGCTTACACTTTGATGAACCATTGTTAGCAGAACTTGCTAAGAAAGGTGTAAACACGGCGTTTGTGACGCTGCACGTTGGCGCGGGTACTTTCCAGCCAGTACGTGTGGATAATATCTTAGATCATCATATGCACTCTGAGTATGCCGAAGTTTCTGAAGACGTTGTCGCTAAAATTGCAGAAACAAAAGCGAACGGCGGTCGTGTGATAGCTGTGGGTACAACGTCAGTGCGTTCTTTAGAAAGTGCAGCGCAAGCAACAATGGCAAAAGGCTTACCGCTAGCGCCATTCTTTGATGACACTGAAATCTTTATTTACCCTGGTTACGAGTTCCAACTTGTTGATGCTATGGTCACTAATTTCCACTTACCTGAATCAACGTTGATTATGTTGTTATCTGCATTTGCTGGTTATGACCATGTGATGGCCGCTTATCAACATGCTATTGCTGAAAAATACCGTTTCTTCAGTTATGGCGACGCCATGTTTGTCACTAAACAAACGGCAAAATAAATTCAATTAGCCGTGAGTTGATGTGTATCTATTCACGGCTAGTTTGTTAACGATAAACAATTGCTATTGAAGTACGTTGTTTGAATTTTTGAGAGAAGTAATGTCAGACTGTTTCTCTGACTTGAGGTTTATATGAAGTTAAAGTACGAATTAGATAAAACAACTGGTAACGCACGTCGTGGACGCTTAATCTTTGAACGTGGTGTTGTTGAAACTCCTGCATTCATGCCAGTAGGTACTTACGGTACGGTTAAAGGTATGACACCAGAAGAAGTTGACGCAACCGGCGCTGATATTCTTTTAGGTAATACCTTCCACCTGTGGTTACGTCCTGGTCAGGAAGTAATGAAGCAACACGGTGGTTTACATAACTTTATGAACTGGCAGGGTCCTATCCTGACGGATTCAGGCGGTTTCCAAGTATTCAGCCTAGGTAAAATGCGTAAAATCACAGAAGCGGGTGTGCATTTCCGTCATCCAGTAAACGGCAGTAAGATCTTTTTAGATCCAGAAACTTCAATGGAAATCCAAGATGACTTGGGTTCTGACGTGGTCATGATTTTTGATGAATGTACGCCATATCCAGCGACAGAATCTGAAGCTGAAAAATCAATGCGTATGTCGTTACGCTGGGCACAACGCTCACGTGATCATTTTGATAAATTAGAAAACAAAAATAACTTGTTTGGTATTATTCAAGGTGGTGTTTACGAGCACTTACGTGATATTTCAGTAAAAGGCTTATTAGACATTGGTTTTGACGGTTATGCCGTTGGCGGCCTAGCTGTTGGTGAGCCAAAAGAAGATATGCACCGTATTCTGGAGCACACTTGCCCACAAATCCCAGAAGATAAGCCACGCTACCTAATGGGCGTTGGTAAACCTGAAGATTTGATTGAAGGTGTTCGTCGCGGTGTGGATATGTTTGACTGTGTAATGCCAACACGTAATGCACGTAATGGTCACTTGTTCACAAGTGAAGGTGTAATCAAGATCCGTAATGCCAAGCATAAAACAGATACCAGTACACTTGATCCTGAATGTGATTGCTACACATGTAAGAATTACTCGCGTTCATACCTGAACCATTTAGACAAATGTAACGAAATTTTAGGTGCGCGTTTAAATACAATGCATAACTTGCGTTACTACCAAAACCTGATGCAAGGTATCCGTGACGCGATTGATTCTGATACGTTTGAAGCGTTTGTTACAGACTTCTATACTAAACAAGGCCGTGAAGTGCCACCTTTAGCGAAGTCTGACGCTTAATTATTAAGCAAACACTAATCTGATTGTCGATCAAAGTTTGGTAAACCTTTCTCATTAGTAGTAATGTAATGTGATTGGTTTATCATATCTATGTCTAATATTTATAAAGGAAAATAAAAATGAGTCTTTTCATTGCAAATGCAGTTGCTGCTGAAGGTGTTTCTGCTCCAGCTGGTGGTGGTTACGAAATGTTGATCATGTTAGGTATTTTCGGTGTGATCTTTTACTTCATGATCTACCGCCCACAAGCGAAACGTCAAAAAGAGCAGAAGAACCTAATGTCATCGTTGTCAAAAGGTGAAGAAGTACTTACTGTTGGTGGCATCGTAGGTAAGATCACAAAAATTTCTGATGGTAATGATTATGTTGTGATCAGTATTGCTGAAGCAACTAACGTTACTATTAAGCGTGATTACATTGCCGCTGTATTACCAAAAGGCAGCATGAAGTCGCTTTAATCTTTTCCGTATCCCAGTAAGGTAATATTGTGTTAAACAAATATCCTCTGTGGAAGTATCTAATGGTGATCGCTACGATCGCCATTTGTTTACTCTATGCCACACCGAATCTATACGGGGAAGACCCCGCTGTTCAAGTCTCTGCTGCACGTGGTGCTGTTATTGAAGTATCAACACTAGATAAAGTTAAAGCAGAACTCGATAAACAAGAAATCAGTTATAAAAGTGTTTCATTAGAAAAAAACCAAGTGTTAATTCGTTTAAATGACAGCGAACAACAACTCCTTGCTAGTGAAATCTTAAAAGAACAACTTGGTCAGACATTTATTGTTGCTTTAAACCTTGCACCTGCTACGCCTGAATGGTTACAAGCCGTTGGTGCTGGACCACTAAAACTGGGTCTGGACTTACGTGGTGGTGTTCACTTCTTACTCGAAGTTGATATGCAAGAAGCGTTAGTGAAAGCACAAGATCAAATGTTGCAAGATTTCCGTACCGATTTACGTGAAGAAAAACTGCGTTATACTGCAATACGTAAAAACAGTAACGGTGTTACAGCACGTTTTCGTGATCTTGAAACACGCGATAAAGCAGAAAAATTCCTTAAGTCTAAATATGCAGACCTACTGTTAAGTGACAGTGAAAATAATGGTCAATTTAGTCTAACGGCAAAAATGTCAGAAGCTAAACTTGCCGAAATCAAAGAATATGCCCTTCAACAAAACATCACTATTATCCGTAACCGTGTAAACCAATTAGGTGTTGCTGAACCGCTTGTACAGCGTCAAGGTGCAGACCGCATTGTAGTTGAATTACCGGGTGTTCAGGATACTGCTGGTGCGAAAGAGATTTTAGGCGCAACGGCAACGTTAGAATTCCGTTTAGTTGATAATAAAGCAGACCCTTACAGCAGCCGAGTACCTGCTGGTAGCCAAAAATACACCACGCGTGAAGGCCGTCCAGTTGTGCTGAAGAAACAAGTTATCTTAACTGGTAACCACATCACAGGTGCAACATCGAGCTTAGATGAGTTTAGTCGTTCGCAGGTTAATATCGATCTTGATTCGCAAGGTGGCAGTAAAATGTCTCGTGCGACGAAGAAAGCAATCGGTACATCAATGGCAACTGTATTCATTGAATACAAACCAACGGGTGAGAAAACTGCTGATGGCAAATCGAAACTGAAAAAAATTGAAGAAGTCATTAACGTGGCGACAATTCAAGCACAGTTAGGCCGTAGCTTCCGTATTACAGGTTTAGACAGTGCAAGCGAAGCTAAAAATCTGGCGTTATTATTACGTGCAGGTGCGTTAGTTGCGCCAGTTCAAATAGTTGAAGAACGTACCATCGGTCCTAGCTTAGGTAAGCAAAATATTGAAAACGGCTTAGCTGCGATGATTTATGGCATGATTGCAATTGTTATCTTCATGGCTATCTACTACCGTAAATTTGGTATTGTTGCCAATGTCGCATTATCTGCAAACATCATCATGATCATTGGTATTATGTCGATGATTCCTGGCGCGACAATGACGCTACCAGGTATTGCCGGTATCGTATTAACAATCGGTATGGCGGTTGATGCGAACGTACTGGTATTTGAACGTATTCGTGAAGAGCTGAAAGAAGGCAGAAGCATTCAGCAAGCAATTCATAGTGGTTATGATAATGCGTTATCAACCATTGCCGATGCCAACATTACCACGCTATTAACGGCGATCATTTTGTTTGCGGTTGGTACTGGTGCAATTAAAGGTTTCGCTATTACGTTAGCAATTGGTATTGCTGCTTCTATGTTTACTTCCATCATTGGTACACGTGCGATCGTGAATTTCCTTTGGGGTAATAAAAAAATCGATAAACTTTCAATCTAAGGGGATTAATTATGTTTGAAATTATTAAAACAGAACGCACGATCCACTTTATGAAGATGGCGAAGCCCGCGTTTATTTTATCAGCGCTGTTAGTTATTTTATCGATATCTTCTATTGCGATTAAAGGCATTAATTGGGGTCTTGATTTCACTGGTGGTACGGTGATTGAAGTAGGTTATGATAAACCTGCTGATCTTGAGATTATCCGTCCGCTGTTATCTGCAGAAGGATTTGATGATGCGGTGATCCAACATTTCGGCTCTAGTCGTGATGTCCTGATCCGTATTGCTCCACGTGAAGATTTGGATAATAAGCATCTTGGTAGTCAAATTATCACTGCGTTACAGGGCTATGATAAGAGCGTAGAAATGCGTCGTATCGAGTTTGTTGGTCCAAACGTTGGTGATGAATTAGCAGAGCAAGGTGGTCTAGCGCTGCTTGCTGCGTTAATTTGTATCTTGCTTTATGTTGGTGTACGTTTTGAATGGCGTTTAGCATCGGGTGCTGTATTGGCCCTTGCGCATGACGTTATTATCACGTTAGGTATCTTCTCGGTATTACAGATTGAATTTGATTTAACTATTTTAGCGGCGCTATTGACCGTTATTGGTTATTCACTGAATGATACTATCGTGGTATTTGACCGTATCCGTGAAAACTTCCGCCGTATGCGTACTGATGATTCTGTGGAAATCATGGACGTATCATTAACGCAGACATTGTCACGTACGTTAATCACGTCAGGTACAACATTAATGGTATTAGTATCATTATTCCTGAAAGGTGGCGCACTGATCCACGGTTTTGCACTTGCATTGCTGATTGGTATCGTGGTTGGTACATATTCTTCGATTTACGTAGCAAGTGCATTAGCACTACGCTTAGGCGTAAGCCGCGAAACGATGTTACCACCAGTGGTAGAAAAAGAAGGTGCAGACCAAGACCCAATGATGTAAGCCTTAGGGAAACCTAACTAACGTATTGGTCTTCGGACTGTCATAAAACCCGCCTCGTGCGGGTTTTTGTTTTTTATGTTTTAGTTATTGAATTATAGAATACAAAATGAAATAGTAGTTTAGTAAAAACTTGGTATTTAACTGAAAGGATAACAACATGGCTCATAGTCAACGATTTTTAGATTTATGTAATGAAGCACGTAAAGTAGTCAAAGAATGTAGCTGTGATGACGTGAAGGAGTGGCAAGACGAAGGTAAGCAATTTGTACTGGTTGATGTGCGCGAAGAAAGCGAATGGGCTGCAAGTCGTATTAGCGGCGCTGAATACATGGGGCGTGGCATCATCGAGCGTGATTTAGAAGCTAAATACCCAGCACTTGATACCTGTATCGTACTGTACTGCGGTGGCGGTTATCGTTCTGCATTATCAGCTGAGTTCATCCAACGCATGGGTTATACAGACGTAATCTCAATGGATGGCGGCATCCGTGAGTGGAAAATGAAGAGTTACCCTATTAGTAATTAGTAATTAGTAACTAATCAGTCATTAATATTGACTTGTTACGGTAAGTTACTCTAGCGATATACACTGCAAGTCAGTCATTATCCGTAGCGAAATATTATATTATATTGAATATAGAGGCCTGATTATTCTTATCTTGCTTACGTTATCTATTGTTGGTTAACTGGTTATTCAATTTTAAACGTGGCGAGAGGGTTATATGACAATTTATTCTAATCATCACTATGCGGCACGTTTATGGCTGCTCTGGAAATCAGAGTAGCAGCTAACTAATTTTTGGCGAGGCTACGGAATATGTAGCCTGCTATCTGTTTTACTCTACTTATTCCTAGCCTTCATTTTTTTCTTGGAGGGGTCATGGAACAGACTACTATCAGCAGTAATACCACCACCAGTACTACCAGTACAAAGCAACGTAATACTCGTTCAGCTTTACGTCATAAGCTATCAGCACATAAAATGGGTTTATTGTGCGCATTTCTTGCTACCTGTTTGTTTTCGACCAAAGGCATTTTCATTAAACTCGCTTATCAATATGGGGTTGATAGCATTACGTTAATGACGTACCGAATGCTATTGTCGCTGCCTTTTTATATCGCCGTATTTGTGTGGATGTTAAGGAAGACGCCTGCGTTATCATTACCGATAAAAGCACAGTTTATGCCAGTGATGGGTATTGGTCTTTTGGGTTATTACTTGTCGAGTTATTTTGATCTTCAAGGGCTTCACTATATTAGCTCACAGCTAGAGCGATTAGTGTTATTTACCTATCCTACGGTCGTCGTTATCCTCAGCTGGTTGGTGTTGGGTAATCGGATTAACCGACAAGTAATAGGTGCGCTTATCTTGGCCTATGCGGGGGTTTTTGTACTGTTTTATCATGACTTGGGTAAGCAGGGTGAGGGAGTGATAGTGGGTTCGTTATTGGTGTTAACAGCATGCTTTACGTTTGCTTGTTATTTGCTACTGAGTAAAACCAAAATTCAGCAATTAGGCAGTTTAGTCTTTACGTGTATCGCTATGTTTGGCGCCAGTTTTATGATATTTGTTCATTTTTCGGTTGCGCATGATATTAAAGATCTTAGTATCCCTATGCCGGTATTTTGGATCTCACTGTGGTTAGCGATTGGCTGTACTGTGATCCCTTCGTTTTTGATGAGTGAGGGCATTGCGAGAGTTGGGCCAGAGCAAGCATCGATTGTTGGTGGCAGTGGCCCCGTGCTAACGGCATTAATGGCGGTGTTTTTGTTAGGGGAAAACTTCACTATTTACCATTTTCTAGGTATGTTAATGGTAATTGTTGCTATTGTCTGGTTAAGTGTTAGAAAATAGCCTCTATCTCAATGTTAGTTGGGTATTTACGTCGTCGTTATCTGCAGAGGGTTGTATGGTTAAGGTTAAAGTTTGGGACGGATTTATTCGTGGCTATCACTGGTTACAAGTGAGTTTGCTATTTGCATTGTGGTACTGTGCTGATAATGGCGAAATGGAATGGCACTTTTTGTTTGGTTATGCACTACTGGGGCTTTGGATAACGCGTTTTATTTGGGGTTTTATTGGAAGTGATACTGCCAAGTTTAGTTACTTTATAAAAAGTCCAAAAGCGTTAATCGATTACCTTAGTGATAAAAATAAGTTTGATCGAGTCAAATTTGGTCATAATCCTGCTGGCGCATGTATGGTTATATTGTTTTTAGGCTTAATAATAATCCAGCTATTTACTGGACTTAGTGCCAGCGATGATATTTTGTCAGAAGGCCCATTATCGCAATATTTTACAGCGGATACTGTTAGCTTTATGACATGGCTACACAGCGTGAATTTTGATGTATTACTTTGGGCAATAGGCTTACATGTCGTTGCTATCGTCGCTTATAAACTCAAAAAACAGGCATTAGTGAAAGCGATGATAACAGGCGTTGCAGAGTATAAATTAGTGAGTTCGATTGCCCAGCCAAAAATGATGAGTGGTTTATTGGCTTGGGTTATCTACGCATGTATTGCTGGTGTCATTTGGTGGCAATGGGGACATGAAAATTTAGGTTACTTACTTTATTGATTGAAAGAAAAGACGGTTAAAGACGTTAATGTGGGTCGTTATATTTGCTAATAAATATAGCAATATTTCAAAAGTAAATCATAACGTGTACTCTTGTAGGCGTTAAGGTTAAACCTTTGATTTTAACGCCTTAATTTTTAAGGGGATAGCAGTGTTATCCCCTATCTTCTATGAGTATTCCTCTTTATTCCTTATATACATATTTTATGTCTATCATTTGCGTATTTTCACATTTCTTCATCCATTTTTGTGGTATGTTCATGTTAAATCAGCTTTATTTTCATGGAATAGAAATAAATGATAGATGAAATACAATTTTACGAACCGAATGATGATTTTGGTTTTTTGTCAAATTTTGCGTTAGCCACTATCAAGGTTGATGGGGTTAAATGGCCGAGTAGCGAACATTATTATCAAGCGCAAAAATTCAATGATCTTCAATTACAAGATTTAATTCGTCAAGCACCGACACCTGATGACGCTTTTAGCTTAAGCCGAGAGTATGCGCAATTTGTGAAATCAGATTGGATGGAAGTACGTGACAGTGTCATGCGTGATGTCGTGGTGAAAAAATTTCGTCAGAATCCATTTTATGCCTATCAACTTGTGGCAACGGGTGAGCAAGTATTAACAGAGCATTCGCATAAAGATACTTATTGGGGTGACGGTGGAGATGGTAGCGGACGCAATGAACTTGGTCGAATATTAATGGATGTACGCTGTGATTTAGCTCAGCAAGCACCTTATAATTTGATCACTTATGTTGATAGTGCAAAGTTACCGACTAAATTCGGTACATTTCAAATGAATGGCTTTATTGAAAACGCGACAGGTAAAGAGCACTTAGCTTTAGTTTATGGTGAGCTTGATCCAAGTGAGCCTGTATTAATTCGTTTACATTCGGAATGTTTGACTGGTGATGCCTTATTCAGTGCGCGTTGTGATTGTGGCTTTCAGTTAGCAAAAGCCATGCAAAATATTGTTGCTAAAGGGAGTGGTGTGATCTTGTATTTACGCCAAGAGGGGCGCGGCATCGGTTTGTTAAATAAAATTAGAGCTTACCATCTACAAGATGATGGCGCGGATACAGTTGAAGCAAATGAACGTCTAGGGTTTGCGGCTGATATGCGAGATTATACTTTTTGCCAAGGAATGTTAGGTCACTTGAATATAAATGCAGTTAATTTAATGACCAATAATCCACGTAAGGTAAATGCGTTAATGAAAGCGGGTATCAATATTGCGGAACGCGTGCCGTTACAAGAAGGTCATAATCCACATAATGCAGGTTACCTTAAAACTAAATCTGAGAAGCTAGGGCACATGTTTGAATCTAGTTTTATTGACTAAATTTGATGCACCTGAATAGACTTCCAAGGACGTAACACTATTACACCGATAATTAAGCTTAACGACTTGTTATCGGTGTAATAGTGTTAGATATAGCGATGAATAATTTCTGTTAGTGAACCTGAATCAGACATGTTGGATAATTTCTGGTTAATAAATTTTTGAATGTCTTTATCCATCTTTGGATCGAGCGCCAAGTAAATCGGGTAGCTTGGAATTAATGCTGAAAAGTCTTGTAACTTATATTGTTTTAGATCTCTAGACTGTATTTTTAAGTTGTATTTAATTCGGGAGGTCATTTCAACAAAGGCAGAGTCTTGTGGCATTTTGTCTAAAATACGAAAGGCTGCAGCATAATCTTTCACTCTTAGCTCTTTAATTTCGCCACTGTCAATTAAAGGTTGTAAGTTTGGATAATCAAAACCATAGAGTAATACAAGAATTTTTTTGTTTATGTCTTTTAGATCACGGTAAATAAAGTCAGATTTAGCGCTGGTTAATATACTATGACTAACAGTGTAAATTGGTATATCGGATAAATTTGCTGCTTGTACGCCGCCCCAACCTGGACTGCCAAAAGTTACCCAGTTTTTCTCTCTCCCAGCTTCCAATTCTGAAATCATACGGTTGAATGGATAGGTATGGTAACGAACAGTGTAATTATCCATAAATATACAAGATATGATGTCTGAAACTATGCCCGAATGCTTTTCACTATCCGTTGTTATTTGAAAAGGCATTGCTTGTTTGTCAATGACATAATAATTGATAGATTCTGCATTAGCTGTAAAGCTAGTAATGCAAAGCTGTAGAGTTAACATTATTGAAATAAACAGTTTCATTTTTACTTCCTTATAGTAGTAATTCCATAGTAATGTCTATTATTAGATTAGTCGATTAGTAATTAGGTGTGAGCTTAGGGATGAAGAAAGCGAAGTTGCAGAATAAAAAAGTAGGTATAGCGAGGCAATTGCTTGTATCCATAATACTTATTAGTTCTTTTTTTACATTACTGATTACAGGTCTGAATCTCTATCTTGATTATAAAGAAGATATATCAGGTATAGAAACTCAGCTTTATCAAATCAAGCAAAGCAATTTGTCCAGCTTAACAGCTAGTTTATGGGTTGAAGACCGTGACCAATTAACGCTGCTGGCAGAAGGGATAATGAAACTGCCTAGCGTTCATTACCTCGAAATTAAAGATGATAGCGGTACAATCCTTAAACTAGGAAAACCATCATCGGAATATCAATATCAAGTGTCTTGGCCAATGCAGCAAGATTTTGGCAGTAAGACGTTTAATCTTGCCACACTTAAGATTCAGGCCGATCTCTATCCTATCTATAAGGGATTATGGGATAAGTTTATTTTCTTGTTATTGTCTCAGGCGGTAAAAATCTTCATTGTGGCATTATTTATTCTTTTTGTTGTGTATAAAATAGTGGTAAGACCGTTAACTGAAATATCGGACGCCGTGAGTAAGTTTGATAATGATAAGCTACCACAATCACTTGAATTAATGCCTCGTCCATTTGATGATGAGATCACTAGTTTAATGGTAAGTTATAATGCTTCCATTATACGCATTCGTCATAACTATCGTGAACTAGAAGTTGCTAAGCTTCAAGCTGAAGATGCTAATTTAAAGAAAAGTGAATTTTTAGCAAATATGAGCCATGAGATCCGTACACCAATGAACGGTGTGATTGGTACGGCATCCTTATTACAAGACATGCCAATGGATAGTGAACAGAAAGAGTTTGTTGATATGCTTTACTCTTCTTCGATTACGCTACTGGATTTAATTAACGATATTCTTGATTTCTCTAAAATTGAATCAGGGCAACTTGTGCTGGCAACAAACCCGCTGAATTTATTTGAATTATGTAAAGAAATTGAAGCTAATTTTTCAATTATAGCTGGACAGAAGCAAATTGCTTTAGTGTGTCATATTGATGAACAAGTACCAGATATGGTACTCGGTGATATCACGCAATTACGCCAAGTATTAAATAACCTTTTATCTAATGCGATCAAATTTACCTCTGAAGGCTACGTGCATCTTAATATCAAGCTAATGCTACGTGAAAATAATAGTGCAGGGGTCATGTTCCAAATTATTGATACTGGTATCGGTATTGCCGCTGAAAACCAACAAAAAATATTTGATAAATTTCAACAAGCTGATGGCAGCACAACACGTAATTATGGTGGTACGGGATTAGGTTTAGCGATCTGCCGTAGTATTGTCCAATTAATGGACAGTGACATTATAGTTTACAGTAAGCCGGGTAAAGGTAGTCGATTTGAATTTACCGCTGAATTTGAATGTATTGATGAGCTTTTACACGGGAAGGATATAGAACAAAGCCTTGCTGGACTGTCAATATTACTTGTCGATGACAGTATGCTAAATATGCGTATTACCTCTGCGCAATTGAAAAGTTTTGGCGCGACATCTGTATCTTGCGATGACCCGTGTTTAACCAAACAAATTGTGCTTGATGCCTTAGATAAAGGGAAGCCATTTGATTTGGTTATTATTGATAAAATCATGCCCAATTTGGATGGTTTTACGGTGGCAAAACAATTACAAGATGAATTTGCTGAACTCACACCTCGCTTAATGATGATGTCTGCAGATGCGCAAATCGGTGATGATGTATTAGCCAAAAAACTTGGTATAAAAGCTTTTTTAAGTCGTCCTTATAAAGCTGATACATTAAAAAATGTGGTCCTTAAAACTATGCTTAATGAGGAGGCAGAACAAGCCGAAAAGGTTGTAGATCAAACGGCCGCCAGCGATGTAATGAAAGTGCTCTTGGTTGAAGATACATTTATCAACCAGAAAGTGACTCAGATGATGTTACAAAAGCTCGGTATTGAGGTAACGATTGCCGATAACGGCCAAATTGCGGTAGATTTATGTAAAGAGCAAACATTCAATTTAATATTGATGGATTGCCAGATGCCAGTGCTTGATGGTTTTGAAGCAACAAAGATTATTCGAGAAAGTGAACCTGTTGGTCTGCATATTCCGATCGTGGCATTAACTGCTAATGTATTACAAACAGAAAAAGATAAATGTTTTATCGCTGGGATGGATGATTTCATGGCGAAACCAGTGAGTAAACAAGTATTAACGTTAATGTTACAAAAACATTTGTCGCCTTGGTTAGCGAATGCACCGCAGAGACAAACTAGCACCATCATAGATAGCGTGTAATCATTAATTTTTGGTGTGAATTAATGCGCTAAAACAAAGAAAGGCGAACAAATACATTTGTTCGCCTTTCTTTATTATATTCGTTATTACTTAAGTTTATAATCGCTATGACAAGACTTACAGTTTTTCGCTGTTTGACCAAATGCTTTTTTGATTTGACCTCGATTACCTTCTTTTGCAACTGTCGCTAAGTATAGTGCATCTTTATTAAACTGGCTAAATTTAGCGGCAAAGCCATCGGCATCTGTCCAGATTGCAGCTTTCGCTTTAGTGTCACCAGTTTGGCTATCGCTTGCACTAAAACCGTGCTGAGCCATCGGAATCAGTTGTGCTAACTGTTCAGAACGAAGCTGGAATGTTTCATCATTCCATTCCTTCTTCCCTTTAACCATATCAGCCATGTCAGAAAAGTTAATTGCGATCATGGTTAATGCGGATTGACGATATTTAATATCTGTTTCAGGTTTATCAAACGTTGCCGCTTGTGCCGTCGTGAACATCATTAGCGATGTAAGTCCGGCTAACTTTAGTGTTTTGCTCCAGAACATATTGCTTCCTTATTTATATTGTTAAGATCATTGCTCAATAATCTATTATTATGTACTTGATGGTAACTCATTTTTAGGCATGGGAAAATGTGATGCATTACATTATTTATTAAAAGATTGTGTGTTAAATTAACTACCTTACCTCGACAGTATTAAATAGCTAAGGAAAGCATAATGCGAGAAGGTCATATCATGGAACGATCACACCGATCACACCTATCACACCAGCATATTGGCATACCATCAGTCGTATTTTTAATGCTTTTACTTTCTTTACTCTCCCTTGAAAGCCAAGCTAGTCAGCTTCGAGTCAGACTCTCGGCTTTAGATTCTGGCATGGTGGTCGAACACGTTCAATCAGGGTTACAATCGGAGTTAACTCGACAAGGTTATGTCGTGGGTACGAACCTGACGTGGATGGATGAAAGTCAGGCGCAGCTATCAGATGTTAATATGACTATTTCGATGTCACAGCACACACCTTTTATTACCTTGGTTAGCCAGCAAGGTGTATCGACCGATATTTATCTTGATAAGAGTAGTATGGATGAGAATCATCATCACAATGAATTAATAGAGCATTATGATGTTAACTTTATTAAAAAATTATTGCCTGGTATTAATATCTTAGGCGTCATTATTGATAATAACTCGACTGATTCCTTTAACGTGGCTCAACTTTTAGCGCAGCAAAAACAAAATGGTGTACAGGTTATTTATTATTATATTGATGGTAGTGCTGAACTTAGATCTTCAGCTCGAGTACTCGCACCACAAGTCGATGCGATATATTTGCCCTATCACATTACTGATATGCCTGACCTAAACTACGTTGTAACAGTTGCAGAACGGAATAGCGTTGCATTGATAGGTGAGGACCATAGTAGTATCAATAAAGGTATTTTTGCTGTCTATAACATCGATTATGTGCAAATAGGCAAGGATACCGCTGATTTATTAGTTCGCTTAGCTGAAGGTAAGAAAGACTTACACACCGATAATTATCTTGTTCAACCCGTACTTTCCATTAATTTGGATGCTGCTGCCAGAATGGGTATTGAGTTATCTGGTGAAGTCATTGATAAAGCTAAGTATATTATCGAATGATTAAGGTGTTGATTGACTTAAATAGCGGTGTTATTAACTTTTTTAAACTATATTTAGGTCTATTTTTGTAATTATATTCAATTTTTTTTTAATTAATTCACGTTTCTGCTTGAAGCCTCTTATTTTGTCCCCATATTTATTTTCAATCGCAGAGATAACCTTGCAAGACGCGGGTTATCAGTGATGGAAAAAGTATTTTAATAGACTTGAAATAGCTTTTAACTGTCACCATCTATTCTGTATCAAATTTGTAAATGAAAGTATTTATTGGAGAATTACGATTATGGGTAAAATCATTGGTATCGATTTAGGTACAACTAACTCTTGTGTATCAATCTTAGATGGCGACACTGCTCGCGTAATCGAGAATGCTGAAGGTGATCGTACTACTCCGTCAATCATCGCTTATAGTGCAGATGGTGAAACTTTAGTTGGTCAGCCTGCAAAACGCCAAGCTGTAACGAACCCTGAAAACACGTTGTTTGCAATCAAACGTATGATCGGCCGTCGTTTTGAAGATGAAGAGATTCAACGTGATATCAAAATCATGCCTTTCAAAATTGTTAAAGCTGATAATGGTGATGCATGGGTTGAAGCTAAAGGCGAAAAGATGGCTCCGCCACAAATTTCTGCTGAAGTTTTGAAAAAAATGAAGAAAACTGCTGAAGACTACTTAGGCGAAGCAGTAACAGAAGCAGTAATCACTGTACCTGCATACTTTAACGATTCACAACGTCAAGCAACGAAAGATGCTGGTCGTATTGCTGGTCTTGATGTTAAACGTATCATCAACGAACCAACTGCTGCTGCATTCGCATATGGCGTAAACACAGCTAAAGGCGACAGCGTTGTTGCTGTATACGACCTTGGTGGTGGTACATTCGATATCTCTATCATCGAAATCGATGAGCTAGATGGCGAAAAAACATTTGAAGTATTAGCGACTAACGGTGATACGCACTTAGGTGGTGAAGATTTCGATACACGCCTAATCAACTACCTAGTAGCTGAATTCAAAAAAGAACAAAACTTTGACCTAACAAACGATCCGCTAGCAATGCAACGCCTAAAAGAAGCTGCAGAAAAAGCGAAAATCGAACTGTCTTCAGCACAACAAACTGATGTGAACCTACCTTACATCACTGCTGATGCGTCAGGTCCTAAGCACCTTAACATCAAAGTTACTCGTTCTAAATTAGAGTCACTAGTAGAAGATCTAGTTAAAGCTACAATGGAACCACTACGTATTGCATTACAAGATGCAGACCTAGCTGTTGGCGACATTAACGACATCATCCTAGTTGGTGGTCAAACTCGTATGCCTATGGTACAAGCGGCTGTTACTGAATTCTTCGGTAAAGAAGCGCGTAAAGACGTTAACCCTGATGAAGCAGTTGCAATGGGCGCGGCGATTCAAGGTGCAGTACTTTCTGGCGACAAAACAGACGTACTTCTTCTAGATGTTACACCTCTATCTCTGGGTATTGAGACTATGGGTGGTGTTATGACTAAGCTTATCGAGAAAAACACAACTATCCCGACTAAAGCGTCACAAACATTCTCAACAGCTGAAGATAACCAAGCTGCTGTAACAGTTCACGCAATCCAAGGTGAGCGTAAACGTGCTGCAGACAACAACTCACTAGGTCAATTCAACCTAGAAGGTATCCGTCCTGCACAACGTGGTATTCCACAAATTGAAGTTACTTTCGATATTGATGCTGATGGTATTTTACACGTATCTGCAACTGATAAAGATACGGGTAAAGAACAAAAAATCACAATTCAAGCGTCTTCAGGTCTTTCTGATGAAGAAGTAGAAGCAATGGTACGTGATGCTGAAGCAAATTCTGCTGAAGATGCTAAATTCGAAGAGCTAGTACAAGCACGTAACCAAGCTGATGCAATGGTTCACGGTACGCGTAAGCAAATCGAAGAAGCTGGTGAAGCACTACCTGCTGATGAAAAAGAAAAAATTGAAGCAGCTATTGTTGAGTTAGAAACCGCAATTAAAGGCGACGACAAAGAAGCGATTGAAGCGAAAACTCAAACGTTAATGGAAGCGGCTCAAAAATTGATGGAAATTGCTCAACAGCAAGCTCAAGCACAACAAGCTGGCGCTGAAGCTGGTGCAGAACAACCACAAGAGAAAGATGTTGCTGGTGATGTTGTTGATGCTGAGTTCGAAGAAGTGAAAAACGACAAAAAATAATAACGCCTAAGTTATTAGTTTTTAAATAGCAAAGGCGTTGGTGCTTCACCAACGCCTTTCGTGTATCTAAATTATTCCAATTTAAGCTGATTATTATGTCAAAACGCGATTATTACGAAGTGCTAGGCGTATCACGCGACGCTAGCGAAAAAGATGTTAAAAAGGCCTATAAACGCCTTGCAATGAAATTTCACCCTGATAGAACGAAGGGTGATAAAGCGATGGAAGAGCAATTCAAAGAAGTTAAAGAAGCTTATGAAGTGCTAAATGATGCACAGAAAAAAGCGGCTTATGACCAATATGGACATGCAGGTGTAAATCAACAAGGCGGACACGGTGGTCAAGGTGACTTCGGTGATATCTTTGGCGATGTATTTGGTGACATCTTTGGCGGTGGCGGTGGCCGAGGTCGTCAACAGCGAGCTGCACGTGGTAGTGATCTGCGTTATAACATGGAACTGACGCTTGAAGAAGCGGTTCGTGGCGTAAGCAAAACGATTCGTATCCCAAGCCAATGTCACTGTGAAGTATGTAATGGTTCTGGTGCTAAGTCAGGCAGTAAAGCAACAACTTGTAGTACTTGTCATGGCCAAGGCCAAGTTCAAATGCGTCAAGGTTTCTTTGCGGTAAACCAAGCATGCCCAACCTGTCATGGTAAAGGTAAAATCATTAAAGATCCTTGCCGTAAATGTCATGGTGAAGGCCGTTACGAACGTAGCAAAGATTTAAAAGTAACAATCCCAGCGGGTGTTGATACTGGCGATCGTATTCGTTTAACTGGCGAAGGTGAAGCGGGCGATATGGGTGCCCCATCTGGTGATCTGTATGTGCAAGTTAGTGTGCGTCAACACGCGATCTTTGAGCGTGACGGCAGCAACCTGTATTGTGAAGTGCCAATTAGCTTTACACATGCTGGTATCGGTGGCGAAATCGAAGTACCGACTTTAGATGGCCGCGTTAAATTAAAAGTACCTGCTGAAACGCAAACTGGTCGCATGTTCCGTTTACGTGGTAAAGGCGTGAAATCAGTACGTGGCGGTGCAACGGGTGACTTACTGTGCAAAGTAACACTTGAAACGCCTGTTAAGCTTAATGCTGAACAAAAAGACTTACTACAACAGTTTGAAGCATCATTAAATAATGCGTCAGCAAAGAAACATAAGCCTAAGTCAGAAGGTTTTTTTGACGGTGTTAAAAGCTTCTTTGATGATTTAACAAAATAATTAAACTCGATTAGAGCGTTTAGTTATTCTTAAGCCGCAATTATTATTGCGGCTTTATTTTATCCTCTATTATTATTTTCTACTCACGACTCAATCGCTATCTACCGAATAAGTATTGCGTAAAAATGCTTGAGTTAGCTGTTGATATATCGAATCTATACTTGGGCGTTCTTGAATGTGTTCAAACAAACAGGTGTGCGCACTTGCCTTCACTAATGGTGTTTTACCTAGGATGCCATAACAAAGATTGACCGGTTTAATTAATTCATCTAGCTGCGCATCTATTAATATAAATGCTTGCGCCAGAACGATCTTACGGCCGCCTTTTTTTAATATTACACGTTGCGCAGTACCAACAATTTTTCGGCCATTAATATTTAAGTTGTAATCACCATCGCAATAAGAGAAGGGGGTTGCAGCCGCTCCACTTTCTAATCCATATTGAGAAAAAAAGTCATTTAGCACAGAACACAGGTTTTCATAAGCAGTAACCGTAGAATAAGGTGTTTTTTCTGGCCAAATATAGATGTGGGATAAGTTGATGATGCCGGGGGATTGAGGAACTGGTGCGCCTCCTGTTTGTCTCGATAATACCTGCCAATATTGTTCTGCGAGCGCCTGCTTTAGCGTACTCGATTCAGGCCATTTATTCCCAGCCGGTAATACCAGTGTTGGTGTCTTTGCTTGCCATAACATTAAACATTGCTCTAATTCATCCTGCTTTATTTGGGTTATTAACTGTGCTTCTTTAGCAAAAGCATTACCTATATTGATACTGTTAAAACGGATGAATTTATTTTTAGGCTGCGGCATTTTAAAGTCTATAGTTTGGGCTGTTACTGTTACTTTAAGCTTTATCTTCTGTAACTACAAACCCTTAAATTGGCGTAATATCGATTAACAGTCCTTGATTTCATTTTGTTATCCAGTGTTTCTGGTTACAGCAGATATAATAAATTGTTGATGTGTGATTGATTATATAGATATAACGCTGCCTATTCGTATGAAATTGATTACACTTTCATTATTAGTTGGGAAAAGACTATATCATCAATTATTTAGCTGTTATTTAACGGTTATGGGGGTTAAATGTATTACGGTTTTGACATTGGCGGTACCAAGATAGAATTTTCGGTATATAACACAGCACTTGAATGTGTTTTTAATGAGCGGATCCCCGCACCTACCGAAGATTATGAAGAATTACTCGATGCGCTCGATACTTTTATTTTTAAAGCAGACAAGAAGTTCGATTGCAAAGGACTCGTCGGGATTGGTTATCCTGGGGTAATGGATCCTGACACGAATACATTAATTTGCTCTAATTTACCTAGCTTACATGGGCAAGATTTGCAGTCTGATTTAAAGAAACGTATTAGTCGTGATGTAAAAGTGCAAAATGACGCTAATTGTTTCGCGTTATCGGAGTGTTATAAAGGAGCGGCTGAAGACGCAGAAATTGCCATTGCAGTGACTTTAGGTACTGGCTTAGGAGGTGCGATCTGCATTAATAAAACCATCTTGTCAGGACACAATTTTGGTGCTGGTGAATTTGGTCATATGGCGGTCCCGGGTACTATGTTGCAGCGTTATCCTGAACTACCTGTCACCCACTGTGGTTGTGGTGGTCATTCTTGTTTGGAAACATATTGTTCAGGCACTGGCCTTGCTGCGTTATACAAGCATTATAAAATCCATATTGACGGTTCATGTAATGAAGAGCAAGCCTTAAAGGGGCCCGATATTATTGCTGCTTACGAAGCTAATGAAATGGTTGCCGTTAAAACTGTGACTGTGTTTTTAGATATTTTAGCCGCAGCGCTCGGGAGTCTGATTATGGCCCTTGATCCTAATGTTGTGGTATTCGGTGGCGGTTTAGCCCGTTTTGAAGCTTTGTATTCTAAACTACCTGAAAAAATGGCAGCTTATGTATTTAGTAATATGAAGTTACCTGCATTAAAACAAGCTGAATTTGGTGGTGAAGGTGGCGTGCGTGGTGCGGCACTGTTGAACTATAAATAAGTCTTTTAGTGTTTATTAAATATCGAATATTGTTTAAGGAATAAAATTTTTATTTATTCCCTTGTTTTTAAAAAAATCGCCCATATCTAATTATTTAAGCAACACAGTCACTGTGTTTATCATTAAGAATTATGGAAGTTTAATTATGTCTGAATTTGCAACAAGTGAACAAAAAGGTAGTTACGGTATTGGTCTACAAATGGGTCAACAGCTTGCAGCTAACCCATTCGAAGGTCTAGATATTTCAGCTGTTCAAGCTGGTCTTGCTGATGCGTTCGCTGGCCTAGAAAGCAAAGTGAGCAATGAAGAGCTAAACGATGCTTTTAAACTTATCCATGAAAAATTAGAAGCTGAAAAAGCTGAAAAATCTAAAATTTTTGCTGCTGAAGGTGAAAAATTCTTATCTGAAAATTCAGAACGTGAAGAAGTAACTGTAACTGAATCTGGTCTACAGTACGAAGTTATCGCACGTGGTGACATCGAGCAAAAACCAACTGCAGAATCTACAGTACGTGTTCACTACCATGGCATGCTAACTGACGGTACTGTATTTGACAGCTCTGTTGAACGTGGTCAACCTGCAGAATTCCCAGTTGGCGGCGTTATCGCTGGTTGGACTGAAGCACTACAACTAATGAACGTTGGTGATAAATTCAAACTATCTATCCCACACAACCTTGCTTATGGCGAACAGGGCGCAGGCGCTGCAATCGGTCCATTCCAAGCACTAGTATTTGAAGTAGAACTATTAGACATCATCTAATCAGTCCTATTATAGACTAGCTAAACGCCTTGCTCATAGCGATATGAGTAAGGCGTTTTTTTATGTCTAAAATATGCTTTTAGTTCATTCGTTGGTGTTACATTTTCATGAACTCCGTTATTCACGTAGTCGTGAAACTCTAAATTGGCACTACCTATAAAGGGATAAATTTATGGGGCGGCTGATATAGTTGCTGCCGAGACATTATTATTTAGGTAAGATGATTTTTGATTTAGATCAATTAATGGGTAATGAGTAATGGCAACATATAACGATTTTAACTGGAAATATGCATTAGTATTTTTAATTGTATTTTTAACAATACCGACGATGCACCTATGGGTAGGCCTATTTGGTATCTTCGGTTGATTGCTAATATTCAGTATAATAAACCCGCATTCTAGCAGTTAGAATAGCGGGTTTTTTTATGCCTAAAATAGAAGATAGCAATCCCGTAAATAGCCGAATATTTATTTAATGTAATTGGTATAAGTTAGCATTGTTGATGTGTTTCTAGGAGTGCTATCATCAGAGTACTTTAACTATTTGATTAATGATAAACACAGGGAGAAGTCTAGATGGGACAAGCAGTAAGAATCGCGGTGATGGGTTGTAATGGCCGCATGGGCCGTACGATTTTAGAAGCCATTCAAGATAGTGATGGCACAGCCGTTGTTGGAGCAGCAATCGAACGTCCTGAGTGTAACTTCTTAGGCGCAGATGTTGGCGAGTTAGCGGGTCTAGGTTCACTGGGCGTTAAAGTCGTCAGCAGCCTTGCTGACGTGGCGAATGATTTTGATGTTATTGTCGACTTTACTGCGCCAGAAGCAACGTTGCAGCATCTTGAGTTTGCGGTTGCGAATAATAAAAAAATAGTGATTGGTACAACGGGTTTTAGTGACGAACAAAAACAACTGATTCATGATGCCGGTAATACGACAGGTGTGGTATTTGCGCCAAACATGAGTGTTGGTGTTAATGTAATGTTTAAACTGTTAGAAATGGCAGCCAAGGTCATGGGTGACTACACTGACATTGAGATCATTGAAGGTCATCACCGTTATAAAGTGGATGCACCGTCTGGTACTGCATTGGGCATGGGCG
This sequence comes from Moritella sp. 5, assembly GCF_018219455.1. Lineage (NCBI taxonomy): Bacteria > Pseudomonadati > Pseudomonadota > Gammaproteobacteria > Alteromonadales > Moritellaceae > Moritella > Moritella sp. 5. Next base: position 4,097,545 of record NZ_CP056122.1, on the reverse strand, counting down.
AAGTAATTGCTGATACATTAGGCCGTGATTTGAAAAAAGTAGCTGTGTATGGCCGCGAAGGTAATACCGGTGAGCGTGATCGCGAAACTATTGGCTTTTCTACTATTCGTGCGGGTGACTTAGTGGGTGAGCATACTGCTATGTTTGCTGATATCGGCGAGCGCATTGAAATTACACATAAAGCATCAAGCCGTATGACATTTGCAAAAGGTGCTATACGTGCATCAGTTTGGGTTTTTTCCCAAGATCAAGGTTTGTATACAATGCAAGATGTACTTGACCTTAAATCTTAAATTCAAAACCGTAAAATAAAATCGTTGCGTAATATTTATTTTTTCTGTATTATGCGCGGAATTTGCCAAAATTTAGTAATTCAGAGGTTGTTTTTTTAGTCTCGAATTACTATGCTGTGTGACAGCCTGGGGTAAATAGTTGATTTATTTTATTATTTTTCTATCTATTTTTTGGAGGTTGTCTTGAGTAATATCGCCTTGTTGGTGTTGGAAGACGGAACAGTTTTCCGTGGTGTGTCTATCGGTGCAGAAGGTCATTCGGTAGGTGAAGTGGTTTTTAATACTTCAATGACTGGTTATCAAGAAATATTAACCGATCCTTCCTATTCTCGCCAAATCGTTACTCTTACTTACCCACATATCGGAAACACCGGTACAAATGATGAAGATGCAGAGTCTTCAGATGTCCATGCTTGTGGACTAATCATTCGAGATCTTCCGTTAATCACTTCTAACTTCCGTAATCAACAATCACTCACTGACTATTTAAAAGAACGTAATGTTGTTGGTATCGCTGATATTGATACACGTAAACTTACACGTATTTTACGTGAAAAAGGTGCGCAAGCGGGTTGTATCATCGCAGGTGAAAACTTAGATGAAACACACGCATTGGAACTTGCTAAAGCTTTCCCTGGCTTAAAAGGCATGGATTTAGCGAAAGAAGTGACCGTTAAAGAATCATACGAATGGAACCAGGGTAGCTGGACATTAATGGGTGGTTTACCTGCTGATGCTACAGACTCTCGCTTCCACGTAGTTGCTTATGATTATGGTGTTAAGCGCAATATCTTACGTATGTTAGTTGATCGCGGCTGCCGTCTAACGGTTGTACCTGCACAAACGCCTGCGAAAGACGTACTCGCGTTAAATCCGGATGGTGTGTTCTTATCAAACGGCCCTGGTGATCCAGAACCGTGTGATTATGCAATCACAGCAATTAAAGAAATTTTGACTACAGATATTCCTGTATTTGGTATTTGTTTAGGCCACCAATTACTTGCATTAGCAAGTGGTGCTAAAACATTAAAAATGAAGTTCGGTCATCACGGTGCTAACCACCCTGTAAAAGACATGGAGCGTGACGTAGTAATGATTACGGCGCAAAATCATGGTTTCGCGGTAGATCAAACAACGTTACCTGAAAATCTAGTAATGACGCACAAGTCATTATTTGATGACTCTTTACAAGGTATTCATCGTACTGATAAAGCCGCATTTAGCTTCCAAGGTCACCCTGAAGCAAGTCCTGGTCCACACGATGCAGCTCCACTTTTCGATCACTTTATAGAGTTGATGGAAAAGAGTATGGAAAAAAGCAAAGCCTAAGCCTGATACCTAGTAGAGAATTGAACTATGCCAAAACGTAATGATATAAAAAGTATTCTAATCTTGGGCGCAGGTCCTATCGTAATCGGTCAAGCGTGTGAGTTTGACTATTCCGGTGCTCAAGCTTGTAAAGCGCTTCGTGAAGAAGGCTACCGAGTTATTCTAGTTAACTCAAATCCAGCTACAATTATGACTGACCCAGAAATGGCGGATGCGACTTACATCGAGCCGATCCATTGGGAAGTTGTACGTAACATCATCGAAAAAGAACGTCCAGATGCGGTATTACCGACTATGGGTGGTCAAACGGCATTAAACTGTGCGCTTGAATTAGAAAGCAACGGTGTTTTAGCTGAATTTGGTGTTGAACTAATCGGTGCAACAGCGGATGCAATCGATAAAGCGGAAGACCGTAGTCGTTTTGATAAAGCAATGAAAGCAATTGGTCTTGAAACCCCTCGTGCTGGTATTGCTCACACAATCGAAGAAGCAAAAGGTGTACTGGCTGAAGTTGGTTTCCCATGTATTATTCGTCCATCATTCACTATGGGTGGTACGGGTGGCGGTATCGCTTATAACATGGAAGAGTTCATCGACATTTGTACGTTAGGTCTAGACCTTTCTCCAACGACAGAATTACTGATCGATGAATCATTAATCGGTTGGAAAGAATACGAAACTGAAGTTGTACGTGATAAAAACGACAACTGCATCATCGTATGTACAATTGAAAACTTCGACCCAATGGGCATCCACACAGGTGACTCAATCACGGTTGCACCAGCACAAACATTAACGGATAAAGAATACCAAATCATGCGTAATGCATCGATGGCTGTTCTACGTGAAATTGGTGTTGAAACAGGTGGTTCAAACGTACAGTTTGGTATAAATCCTGAAGATGGCCGTATGGTTATCATCGAGATGAACCCACGTGTATCTCGTTCATCAGCACTTGCATCAAAAGCAACGGGTTTCCCAATTGCAAAAATTGCTGCAAAACTTGCTGTAGGTTATACGTTAGATGAATTATCAAATGACATTACTGGCGGCGCGACTCCTGCATCGTTCGAACCAACACTGGATTACGTTGTAACTAAGCTGCCACGCTTTAACTTCGAAAAATTTGCTGGTGCGAATGACCGTCTAACCACACAGATGAAATCTGTTGGCGAAGTAATGGCAATTGGCCGTAACTTCCAAGAATCACTGCAAAAAGCATTACGTGGTTTAGAAATCGGCAAGAACGGTTTTGACCCAGAAGTTAACCTAAACGATGAGTCTGCAGCAGCTAAAATTCGTCAGGAATTAACAGAAGCGGGCGCAGAGCGTATTTTCTATATTGCTGATGCATTCCGTAGCGGCATGTCCCGTGATGACATCTATGATATTACACGTGTTGACCATTGGTTCCTCGTGCAAATTGAAGATATCATTAACGCTGAAGCAAACGTGAGTAAAGTGGGTCTAGCTGGTTTTGACGAAGCGTACTTACGTCAACTTAAGCGTAAAGGTTTCTCTGATTTACGTCTGTCTAAACTTGCTGGTGTAAGTGAAAACGAAGTACGTAAATTACGTCACCGTTTAGAGATCTTACCGGTTTACAAACGTGTTGATACCTGTGCAGCTGAATTCTCAAGTGATACAGCTTACATGTACTCAACGTACGATGAAGAATGTGAAGCAAAGCCAACTGATAACGATAAAATCATGATCATTGGTGGCGGTCCTAACCGTATTGGTCAAGGTATCGAATTCGATTACTGTTGTGTACATGCAGCATTAGCAATGCGTGAAGATGGTTACGAAACTATCATGGTTAACTGTAACCCTGAAACTGTTTCAACGGATTACGACACATCAGATCGTCTATACTTCGAACCTATCACATTAGAAGATGTATTAGAAATCGTACGCGTTGAAAAGCCGAAAGGCGTGATCGTTCAGTACGGTGGTCAAACACCACTTAAACTAGCACGTGAATTAGAAGCGGCTGGCGTACCAATCATAGGTACATCACCGGATGCGATTGACCGTTCTGAAGATCGTGAACGCTTCCAACAAGCGGTTGACCGTCTAGGTTTATTACAGCCTGACAATGCGACGGTAACAACGACTGAACAAGCGGTTATTTCAGCTAAATCTATCGGTTATCCGTTAGTTGTACGTCCTTCATATGTACTTGGCGGCCGTGCAATGGAGATCGTATATGACGAAATCGATTTACGTCGTTACTTCAAAGAAGCGGTAAGTGTTTCTAACGAATCACCAGTATTACTAGACCGTTTCCTAGATAACGCAATCGAGCTTGACGTAGATGCAATCTGTGATGGTAAAGATGTTGTTATTGGCGGCATCATGGAGCACATTGAACAAGCAGGTGTTCACTCAGGTGACTCAGGTTGTTCATTACCTCCTTATTCATTGAGCCCTGAAATTCTTGATGTTATGCGTGGTCAAGTACGTGCATTAGCATTAGAGCTAGGCGTTATCGGTCTGATGAATACGCAGTTCGCTGTGAAAGATAATGAAGTTTATCTTATTGAAGTAAACCCACGTGCAGCACGTACTGTTCCTTTTGTTTCAAAAGCAACGGGTGTACAACTTGCGAAAGTTGCTGCTCGAGTAATGGCTGGCCAAACGTTAGTTGAACTTGGTTTCACTGAAGAAGTTATCCCACCATACTACTCTGTTAAAGAAGTAGTACTACCATTTGCTAAGTTCCCAGGTTCAGACCCGTTATTAGGTCCTGAAATGCGTTCTACTGGTGAAGTTATGGGTGTGGGTGATACATTCGCTGAAGCTTATGCTAAAGCACAGCTTGGTGCTTCTGCAGAAGTTGCTAAGACTGGTCGTGCGCTTATCTCTGTTCGTAACGGTGATAAAGCCCGCGCAGCTGACCTAGCTAAGCAATTAATTGCACTTGGTTTTGAAATCGATGCGACTCACGGTACTGCTGTTGCACTAGGTGAAGAAGGTATTAATCTTCGTCTCGTTAACAAGGTACACGAAGGTCGTCCTCATATTCTTGACCGTATCAAAAATGGCGAATACAGCTACATCATTAATACGACTGAAGGTCGTGTTGCGATTGAAGATTCTCGTCAACTACGTGCAGCGGCTTTACGTTATAAAGTTAACTACACAACAACAATGAATGCTGCATTTGCAACGTGCCAAGCGCACTCTGCGGATGACCGTGGTACAGTTCGCTCAGTACAAGAGCTACATAAACGTATCAAATAAGTAAGTATTTATAGTTAATAAAAAACCTCGCAACTTCAGTTATAACGAAGTGCGAGGTTTTTTTATGTCTGCAATTTTATATTCAAAAACAGCTAACGATTAATAACCGTTATTACAGTTCAAATTCCAACTCAATGAATGTGCAGCCCTTCGCACAACTTACCCCTGTTTTAGAGTCATCATTTTTGTTCTTTGGAGGTAACAACTTTAACGCTTGCTGACAAACTGGGCATAAAACAGTTTTTCCAAGACATACTTTTTTGATGGTATTACGCTGTTCATGGAACGATTTTGAACTGCTTTTGTTGATCGCTGAAAAATCTATTTTTAACATAATAACTCTTTAATTGTACGTGCTTTATATTTATTGTGACTGGTAGAATTACACCTGTTGTTTACTTGTTTATGGCTCTGAGTTTAATCAAAGCGAACAAGTAATCAGTGTGGGCATACTCAATAATTACTGAACATTTTACCTGTTTATTGGAAAAAAAGTATCAGTGATTGCATTTTATTATAAGGTTAGTGTCATCATACTATGAGGTAAATAAAGCTAACGATGACGAAACAATGTAAATGTAAGTTACAAGGACTAACCTTAATCGAGTTACTTGTAGCGCTGGCAATACTGATTATATTGATGGCGAGTAGTACGCCTTCATATCGTGCATTGGTGAATAAAAATAAAATATGTCACCTCACAAGACAATTAGTTGAAGCCTTAAATGTCACTCGACAATTATCAATAGTGCGGGAGTTACCACATTATTTTACCGTACAGGTAAACAACTCACTTATTACTGCCGTTGAACTATGCTGGGTCATCAGTCAATTAGAAAACTGTGATTGCTTTACATCGAGCGCGTTATGTCAGTCTAAATATGGCCAAGTTAGCGCCGTGAAAAGTGGTATTGAGATCGTAACTAATCGGCCTCATTTATCTTTTTCACCATTATTTGGTATGACTAATGGTGCCACCTATCAACTTTCACTAGGTCGTTTTTCTACTAAGATAATTGTGAGTACTCAGGGACGTATTCGAGTTTGCATGGTTCGTGGAGAGAGTGCTATTTATGCACCTTGTTAAATCATTATTACCTTACCGCGTTCATCACGCTGGATTTGTGCTAATCGAAACAATGATTTCGATTGTATTAGTCGGCGTTATCTCGATTGGATTTTATAGTTTATTCGCTACACATGAAGTGCAAAAGAATCGGGCTGAACAATATTATCTTGTGCAGCAGGACGCTAAAAATGTACTGCTTATTATGCAGCGAGAGCTAAACCGAGCGGGTTATAATCTCAGTAGTGAAACGGCGAACCCTTTTATTTACAGTAATGACCAAGTGTATAATTTGAACGCTAGAAAAGATTGCATTTTGTACCGCTATGATCGTAATGAAGATGGTGTTTTTAGTGGTGAAAACTTTGGGTTTAGGCTACACAATGGTGGGATACAGTTACGTAAAGGCAGTGAGGTTAGCTGTGAGGGTGGCTTAGGCTGGGAGATGATTTCTAACACTGCGAGTATCGATGTGACTTTATTGCAATTTACAATTGCTCAGCAATATAGGCTACCGCAAAGAGTGGAAAGCTATGTCACGATTGCGTTAAATATACGCCATCGTCATTTAGTGGATATTGAGCTTAATTTTTTTCGAAATAGCAGGGCGAGGGCTTTGCTATAGTGCGCGATAAACAATCTTCATGTTTCGCTGTCCATGGTTTCGCTTTACTATCGATGACGCTCATTATCGTCTTTATTATGATCAGTGGTAGTTTATCGTTTGCCCATCTTCAGCAACAGCGAATTCAACGGAACCAACTCCACCTTAATTATTTAAAAACGAGAATCACAGCAGTCAATAAGTTAGATTTATTTTATATCGTTCTCTACGAGTCTCCTGAATTACTTGCTTTGGTAGCCCCTTGTACTAACTTAGCATTAGAGAGTCGTCAGGCCGTTACACCTAATGACATGATGCGTGAATTTATGCTATCAGAGCGGTTTTATTTATGCGCTGAACAGGAAGGTATTTTCAATGTGTTACTCGAAATACCATTCAATAGTACTGAGCGGCTGATGGTGCAGCGCAAACTCATTACGACATCAACACCTTGGGTTTGGCTACCCAATTCTTTATTCGGATTTTAAATGCGGCTTAAACGATATTTGGCACAGCAAGGAGGAAGCTTACTTGAAGTGATGATTAGCTTATTTATTCTATCACTGCCTGTATTTGGCATGACTGCGCTAAAGTTAACTCAGGCCCAAATTATATTGAAGCAATCACAATATACAACTGCATGGGCATTAATGGAGTTCAAGTTGAATGAACTCCATTATTTAGCTGGTTCGATTGCTGAATTTAATACGTTGAGTTCTAATATCGGAGGTAATTTAGCTGCGGGGAACATTCACTATGACCAACATAAATTTAATTTAACGTGGCAAGTAAGCGTTATAACAACTAAAACTACATTAAGCCTACTGAAAGAGGTTGTCGTTAAAGTTAATTGGATTGATAAAGCGAATACGCCCTATACCATTAGTAGTATTACGATACTGAATCAAGGCCTGATAGTGAGATAAAATAAAGCAATACAAGTGTCGTGAACTATAATATACGTTAATCTCAATATTTATTGTCATTATGTGATGAATTACTAATGTTTTATATTATCTTTTTCATTTAATTTGATATTATCCTGCCTTTATTGGTGTTTATGGATATTTAGGACGTGATATGGGTAGTAAAGTAGCAGGGCTTTTTCAACTGAGTTTGGTTAAGCAGATCATAATTTGTATTATTGCGGGTATCGCGTTAGCGTATGCAGCCCCTGAGATTGCTATAGAAGCAAGTTTATTTGGCGGATTATTTGTTAGTGCGCTAAAAGCGATCGCACCTTTATTAGTATTTGTATTAGTTATCTCTGCGATAGCCAATCAAGAAGCGAATACCAATGCTAATATGCGCCCTGTTGTTATCTTGTATCTACTTGGCACCTTTGCTGCTGCGCTTGTCGCAGTTAGTTTAAGTTTCTTATTCCCTGTTCAGTTAGCCTTAATGACTGAAGGTGCAACGAATGCGGCACCAAGTAATATCACCGAAGTATTACGTAACCTGATTTATAAAGTGGTTGATAATCCAATTAATGCAATTGTTACCAGTAACTTTATTGGTGTATTAACTTGGGGTATTGGTTTTGGTGTTGCCTTGAAGCATGCATCATCGACGACCAAACAAGTGATCGGTGATATTGCAGGCGGTGTGTCGAAGATAGTGCATGTGGTGATCCGATTTGCACCGCTAGGTATTTTTGGTTTAGTGGCATCAACATTTGCGACCGTTGGTTTTTCTGCAATGGCAAGTTATACTCACTTGCTAGCGGTATTACTGGGTTCAATGGCTATTGTTGCATTAGTGATTAATCCGGCTATTTTATTTTTCATGTCACGTCAAAATCCGTACCCGCTTATTTTTCAGTGTTTACGTGAAAGTGGTATTACGGCGTTCTTCACGCGTTCATCTGCAGCCAATATTCCGGTAAATATGGAGTTGTGTAAAAAATTAAACTTACATAAAGATACTTACTCTGTTGCTATCCCGCTTGGTGCAACGATTAACATGGGCGGTGCAGCTATCACTATCACAGTACTGACTTTAGCGGCAGTTAATACCTTAGGTATTGCGGTTGATTTACCAACTGCCTTACTCTTAAGTATCATTGCGGCTATTTCTGCATGTGGCGCTTCTGGTGTTGCAGGTGGTTCATTATTGCTGATCCCATTAGCTTGTAGCTTATTTGGTATCGAGAACGATATTGCTATGCAAGTGGTTGCAACGGGCTTCATTATCGGTGTATTGCAAGACTCGGCAGAAACCGCGTTAAACAGCTCAACGGATGTGGTATTTACTGCTGCAGTAAGCCACGCTCATGCAAGAAAAACAGACGTATAAAATAGGTTACTAATCTGATTCATTTTGTGAGAACAGTATATCTATAATAAAGCAGCCAGTTAATGATAACTGGCTGCTTTTTTTTGATTAAATTTAACCTGACTCTCGTTATGCGGGTGTTATACTCATTTAAAATTCTAAGAACCGAAGTAGCAATAGATTAAAACATTAATCATCGGTTTAATGTGTAAATGTAGATTTTTGTATAGATATCGGCGAAAAGGAATAGACAAATGTTTGACTTTAGAAGTGATACAGTCACACAGCCTACGGCAGAAATGCGCAGAGCCATGGCTACCGCCGTTGTCGGTGATGATGTTTATGGTGATGATCCCACGGTAAATAAGCTTGAAGCAATGGCGGCAGATCGTTATGGATTTGATGCCGCGATTTTTTGTTCGTCAGGCACACAAGCTAACTTATTAGCTATTATGGCGCATTGCCAGCGTGGTGATGAATATATTTGTGGTCAAAATGCCCATAACTATCGTTGGGAAGGAGGCGGTGCTGCGGTATTAGGTAGTGTACAACCACAACCTATTGCCAACGAGGCCGATGGCACGATCAGTCTACAAGCGATCCGTGACAATATTAAACCAGATGATGATCACCATGCTAAAACCAAATTATTATCATTAGAAAATACGATTGGTGGTAAAGTTTTACCCCTTGAGTATTTAGCCCAAGCACAAGCGTTAGCATTTGATCATGGATTACGCATTCACCTTGATGGTGCGCGTGTTTTTAATGCCGCGGTTAAACTGAATGTCGATGCAAGTGAGATCACCCAATATTTTGATTCTGCATCTATCTGTTTATCGAAAGGACTTGCTGCACCGGTTGGGTCATTATTACTTGGTTCTGAATCATTAATTCGCAGTGCAAGACGCTGGCGGAAGATGTTGGGTGGCGGTATGCGTCAAGCGGGTATTCTTGCCGCTGCAGGTATTTTAGCTTTAGATGAGCAAATTGATAAGTTAGCGATTGATCATGAAAATACACAATATTTAGCGCAACAATTATTGACACTGCCTGAGTTTACTTTTGACTTAGACAGTGTGCAAACCAACATGATCTTTACTCAGTATTCCGGTAAAGATGGCAAAGCATTATCGGCATACTTACGCACTAAAGGCATCATTATTAGTGCGGGTTCAGTGATTCGTTTTGCTGTACACCAAGATATTACAGTCGACGCAATTGACTTATTAATTGCAGAAATCAAGCATTTTAATGCAATGTAAACCTAAGCCTTATTTCACGTAAATAAGGCAGATATATACCCAAGCATCTTGAAGTAGTTTGGGTATAACTATAATTATTATAATAAAGGTAATGTCGGAGTTATCATGTCAGATAAAACAACAGCAGTAGCAGAGAAGCAAAAATTGAAATTAGATAAATCGAGAATACCGACAGGTAGTTTGGTTTTACGTACTTTAGCAATGCCTGCTGATACCAATGCAAATGGTGATATTTTTGGTGGCTGGATCATGTCTCAAATGGATATTGCTGGCGGTATTTTAGCGAAAGAAATTGCACAGGGCAGGGTGGCCACTATTTCTGTCGATGGGATGACATTTCATCAACCGGTAGCGGTTGGTGATGTGGTTTGTTGTTATGGTACATGCTCTCGTATTGGTAATTCATCGATGACAATAAAGTTAGAAATTTGGGTTAAACCTGTGATTAATGCGCCGAAATTTAACTATCGTTATATTGTTACCGAAGCTACATTTACCTATGTCGCGATTGATGATAATGGTAAGTCTCGTCGTATCGAGCGTACTTGTGCTGTCGAATAATTGATATCAATAATTATACTTGATATATAAGCGGAATATTTTATTGATAAGTATTCTGCTACTTCCTACTTCCTACTTCCTACTTCTACTTCCTACATTAATGGCTAAATTAAATGAGTTAGACTCTGCGTGATATCGATGATTAATTCATCGAGTAAGCTAGCTACTAAACATTGAGTTTTCAGCATAAAAACAATTGAAGTAAACTTATTAACAATAGAGTCTGATAATTATTATCTGGTCTGACCTTGTTTGGTTTTATCATATTTTGTTACTATTCTAGGAATGTCACTGTTTTTTTTAATAATTGCCTTTCAAAAGTGGAATTCCAGACTAACCTTATTTCTACTGAATTATTTTGTAATAACAATTTGTTTCTAGTTAGTTCTATAGTTGTTGCTAGGTATGTTTAATTTGTAAGCGTGGTTTCATGTGGAGAGACTCGCTTAGGGAGATAGAAAAATGGAATTATCTAACGAGTCGAATGCACTAGACGTATACATGTATCAAGTAAACCGAAGCAGTAAATTATTAACTAAAGAAGAAGAATATGAAACGGCGGTTGCTTCTCATGAAGGTGATGTAAAAGCCAGACAACGTATGATCCAATCGAATTTACGCCTAGTGATTAATATCGCCAAACGTTACCAACATACTTCATTACCGTTAGTTGATATTATCCAAGAAGGGAATACGGGATTGATCCACGCGGTCGAAAAATTCGATGCAACTAAAGGTTTTCGTTTTTCCACTTATGCCGTTTGGTGGATCAAGAATAATATTGAACGCTTTATTATGAACCAGTCACGGACTATCCGTGTTCCAATTCATATTGGTAAAGTATATAAACGCATTTTAAAAACCGCACGTGAACAAGAATTAGACTTGCAATGTAACCATGATGTGATGGCATTGGCAGAAATACTGGAAATGCAACACACACAAGTTACTGAAGTGTTATCCTATTATTTCAATGAAGCAAGTTTAGATAAAACGATCGTCACTGATCGTGATTCAAGTACCGCTTTGGTTGATATGCTAGAAGATTATTCTATTTGCAAACCGAACGATGAACTCGAAGATGCTGATACTTTATGTTATTTGGATGAAGTGTTAGGCCATTTATCTGAACGAGATAGAAAAATCATTGAATTGAGATTCGGATTAGGTGAAGAAGATCCACTGACTCTACATGTTATCGGCGAACGTCTATCCATGTCGAGAGAACGAATTCGCCAAATTATTAATTTTAGCTTACAGAAAATTCAGCCTGAGTTACTGCAAAATACAGTACAAAAACAAGATTATCTTAATTAAATAATCACCTTGCTGCTCACTAATTTTCTGTGTATATAAAAAGGAATATATTTTCAGCTATTATCGTTATCTTTAGTTTTTTTCTTTAGATTATGATAGTTTAGCCGAGTATATTCCTTCGTCATTTTAGCCCGTCCAGTAGTTACGACAGGTAACATACTGCACTCTTTCATACATATGAGATATCAATGAGCACAACAAACCGTCCTCTGTATTTGCCCTACGCTGGCTCTACACTATTAGAAACACCTTTATTAAATAAAGGTAGTGGTTTTAGTGCAATTGAGCGCCTAAGTTTCAACCTTACGGGCTTAATTCCCCCGATGGTTGAGTCTATTCAAGAACAATCTGAACGTGCTTATAAGCAGTTTTCAGGTTTTGAGAGTGCGATGGATAAACACGTTTATTTACGTAATATCCAAGATACTAATGAAACATTATTTTACCGTTTAGTTGATAATCATCTGGAAGAGATGATGCCAATTATTTATACCCCAACCGTTGGTGCTGCGTGTCAACAGTTCTCAGATATTTACCGCCGTGCTCGTGGTTTATTTATCTCTTACCCTGAACGTGAAAACATCGATGATATTTTACATAATGTAAATAAGCAAAATGTAAAAGTGATCGTAGTAACGGATGGTGAGCGTATTCTTGGTTTAGGTGATCAAGGTATCGGTGGTATGGGTATTCCAATTGGTAAATTGTCACTTTATACCTCGTGTGGTGGTATTAGCCCGGCTAACTGCTTACCTATCGTGTTAGATGTGGGTACTAATAATGAAAATCGTTTACAAGATCCGATGTACATGGGTTGGCGTAAACCGCGTATCGACCAAGATAAGTATAATGAATTTTTAGATCTGTTCATTGATGCAGTAAAACGTCGTTGGCCAAATGTGTTATTGCAATTTGAAGACTTTGCACAACAAAATGCAATGCCATTATTAGAACGTTATAAAGATAAGATCTGTTGTTTCAACGATGATATTCAAGGTACTGCTGCCGTTACATTAGGTAGCCTAATGGCTGCTTGTCGTGCTGCGAAAACCAAACTAAGTGAACAAAAAGTTACCTTCTTAGGTGCGGGTTCTGCTGGTTGCGGTATTGCCGAACAAATCGTTGCCCAAATGAAGTCTGAAGGTCTCTCTGATGGTCAAGCGCGTGCACGTGTATTCATGGTTGACCGTTTTGGTGTACTCACAGACAAAATGCCAAATCTACTCGATTTCCAACAGAAACTTGTACAGCATCAAGGTTTACGTGACGAGTGGGAAATTGACAGTGATGTGATCTCATTACTCGACGTAATGACACATGCTAAACCATCTATTCTCATTGGTGTATCTGGGCAGCCGGGCCTGTTTACTGAGCAAGTTATTAAAACGATGGCTGCAAATACTGAGCGTCCGATTATATTCCCGTTAAGTAACCCGACATCACGAGTCGAAGCTACGCCACAAGATCTTATCCGCTGGACAGAAGGTCGTGCATTAGTTGCAACTGGTAGCCCGTTCCCACCAGTAAGTTATGGTGATGAATTGATCACTATTGCACAATGTAACAATAGCTACATTTTTCCAGGTATAGGTTTAGGTGTGCTGGCTGCAGAAGCGACGCGTGTAACAAATGCAATGTTAATGGCGGCAAGTCGTGCATTAGCGGATTGTTCACCGTTAGGTCGTAATGGTGAAGGTCCATTATTACCGCCACTAACGGACATTCATTCGGTAAGTAAAGAGATTGCTTTCTGGGTAGCTAAAACAGCACAACTGCAAGGTGTTGCTCTGCAGACTTCTGATGAAGCGATCCGTAACAAGATTGAAAAGAACTTCTGGTTACCAGAATATCGTGAATATAAGCGTGTTGCTAACTAGCTAATACCCCTAAATATGCAATGCATATAGGTATTCTATACTGATGTTAAAAAAAACCAGCTACTTTAGCTGGTTTTTTTTATCAAGTTTATTGGTTATATGTTGCAATAAGTCGTGCTGCGTAACAATTTTGCAAAAAATACTTGTGTATTTGCCATATACTTCTGGCTTGATCAGCTATGTTTAGTAGAATGCGTGGCGTTTCTCTATCAAATCGACATTAACCTTAGGAGTTGGCCAGATGACCACATCATTTTATTCGCAAATTCAATCTCAGCTAGAGCAAACTAAAGCTGATGGCCTTTATAAAAACGAGCGAGTGATTACTTCAGCCCAAAATGCCAACATTCAAGTGGCAGGTAATGAAGTTGTTAACTTCTGTGCGAATAACTATTTAGGTTTGGCTAACCATGCAGACTTAATTGCGGCTGCACAATCAGGTTTAGATAGCCACGGTTTTGGTATGGCATCAGTACGTTTTATCTGTGGTACACAAGACAAACATAAAGAATTAGAAAGCAAGATCAGTACTTTCCTTGGTATGGAAGATACTATCTTATATACGTCTTGCTTTGATGCAAACACGGGTTTATTCGAGACGTTATTAAGTGCAGAAGATGCCATTATCTCTGACGAACTAAACCACGCGTCAATCATTGATGGTGTACGTCTATGTAAAGCAAAACGCTTTCGTTACAAAAATAACAACATGGCATCACTAGAAGAGCAACTTATTGCTGCTGATGCTGCAGGTGTGCGTCACAAGCTGATCGCAACTGATGGTGTATTCTCAATGGATGGCGTGATCGCTAATCTACAAGGTGTTTGTGACCTTGCAGACAAGTACAACGCATTAGTAATGGTTGACGATTCACACGCTGTTGGTTTTGTTGGTGAAGGCGGTCGTGGTACTCCTGAACATTGTGGCGTAATGGATCGTGTTGACATCATCACGGGTACATTAGGCAAAGCATTAGGTGGCGCGTCAGGCGGCTACACATCAGCTAAAAAAGAAGTTGTTGACTGGTTACGTCAGCGTTCACGTCCATACTTATTCTCAAACTCGGTTGCTCCTGCGATTGTTGCTGCATCAATTCGTGTTATCGATATGATGGAAGAAGGTCATGATTTACGTGCAAAAGTTAAATCAAATGCAGAACATTTCCGCCGTGAAATGGGCGCAGCTGGATTTACACTTGCAGGTGCTGACCACGCAATTGTACCGGTAATGATTGGCGATGCTGCACTGGCTGCTGAAATGTCAGAGCGTTTATTAGCAGAAGGCATTTATGTAATTGGCTTCTCTTTCCCAGTGGTTCCACATGGTAAAGCACGTATCCGTACACAAATGTCAGCAGCGCACAGCATAGAACAAATTGATATTGCAATTGCCGAATTTACCCGTATTGGTAAAGATCTTGGCATCATCTAAATAAGTGGATTAAAGAAAATGAAAGCACTAGCAAAATTAAAACCTGAACAAGGTATTTGGATGACAGATGTGGAAAAGCCAACGCTTGGCCACAATGATTTGTTAATCAAGATCCGAAAAACCGCTATTTGTGGTACCGACATCCATATTTATAACTGGGATGAATGGTCACAAAAAACTATTCCAGTACCTATGGTTGTAGGTCACGAGTATGTAGGTGAAGTTGTTGGCATCGGCCAAGAAGTTCGTGGTTTCGCATTAGGTGATCGTGTTTCTGGTGAAGGTCACATTACGTGTGGACACTGCCGTAACTGTCGTGCAGGTCGCACACATTTATGCCGAAATACAACAGGTGTTGGTGTTAACCGTGAAGGCGCATTTGCTGAATATTTAGTCATTCCTGCATTTAACGCATTCAAACTACCAGATGATATTTCTGATGACATGGCTGCAATCTTTGACCCATTTGGTAACGCTGTACACACTGCCTTATCATTTGATGTGGTTGGTGAAGATGTATTAATTACTGGTGCTGGCCCAATTGGTATCATGGCTGCAGCAGTATGTAAGCACGTTGGTGCACGTAATGTTGTGATCACGGATGTGAATGAATTCCGTTTAGACCTCGCTCGTAAAATGGGTGTTACACGTGCGGTGAACGTAATAACAGAGTCACTTAAAGATGTGATGGATGAACTGAAAATGACAGAAGGCTTCGATGTTGGCCTTGAAATGTCAGGTGTGCCATCTGCATTTAGCGATATGCTAGACAAGATGAATCATGGCGGTAAAGTTGCTATGTTGGGGATTCCACCTAATGACATGAGCATCGAATGGGGCAATGTTATCTTTAAAGGTCTAGTCATTAAAGGTATTTATGGTCGTGAAATGTTTGAAACTTGGTACAAAATGGCTGCATTAATCCAGTCAGGTTTGGACCTAACGCCAATTATCACGCACAACTTCCCAATTGATCAATTCCAAGAAGGTTTTGATATTATGCGTTCTGGTATGTCAGGTAAAGTTATCCTAGACTGGGATTAAGCAGATGTCGTAATGACGTAATACTGTTGAAAGGGTAAGCCTGATTATCTCTGGCTTACCCTTTTTTATACGCTGTATTTTTATTTTATCTTATCTTTATACAAGTATTATAGTTATATCATGAAAGTGTTATAGTATAACAAGTTGTTTCTTTTATAGTGAATAGTAATTACAAATGACGATCCTTCCCTCTTCATTAGAGCCTTCTTTTTTCCAGTCCTATTGGCGCTACATCTTAGTGTACCTAATGGTCGCTGGTTCGTTTATTGCGTTTTGGTATTATGATTCATCGCCGTGGACCTCGGCAGAGTATTACTATATAGAGCAGTTTACGACATGTGTTTTCAGTGACCCATCAACTGAAATTGAAACCACATTTAAGGATGTCACTATTTATCATGCGAATAGTCTTTCGTTATTGATTAACACTGCCGATATGTCTATTAGTTATCATGACTCAGAGGTGGACTGTACATAAATTAGCATTTCAATCTTTATGCCATATGTATATTGTGACGAGTATTGGTAATATTATACGATTGATGGTGGCTTTTGTTATGGTATTATCTTTATAAATTACACGTATTGTAGATATTCATGACCGAAGACATCACTGAAAACAGTAGCCCTATAACCAATTTAGATATTAATTTAGCCCTTACTCCTGAGCAGGTTCAAGCTGATGAGCGCTGGATGCAACACGCTATTATGTTAGCAGGGAAGGCCGAAGCGATTGATGAAGTTCCCGTGGGAGCTGTCATTGTACTCGATGATAAAATCATCGGGGAAGGTTGGAATCAATCGATTCATTTACATGATGCGACGGCCCATGCCGAAATTATGGCATTACGTGAAGCGGGTAAAAAAATCGAGAACTACCGACTCATTGATGCCACCTTGTATGTAACGTTAGAACCATGCTCTATGTGTGCAGGTGCGATGGTACACAGTCGAGTGAAACGTTTGGTGTATGGTGCGGTAGATTTGAAAACGGGTGCGGCGGGGTCAGTATTTAATTTGGTCGATCATCCAAAATTGAATCATCAAATTGAAGTGCATTCAGGGGTTTTTGCTAGTGAAACCGGCGCATTATTGAGTCAATTTTTTAGACGTCGCCGGAAAGAAAAAAAAGCCCTGAAGCTTTTACAAAAAGGTTAACCTCGTACAGCGGGCTAGCCGTCAAAGTTGGCCGCTTCTTCATTTTGTAAAAAGAATGAACGCTGGCGGTTAAGTAGCGAACGGTTTGTTCTTGAACGTGATATTTGGCGTCTTGGTGTTTTAATTTTTAATCTTGCTCTGTTCTTCAGCATCTTGTTTTCCTTTGATTTCGCTGCCTAGTCCTAGGCGTTCTTTTGTCTTTATGTTCATTAACATACAGTAATATAAATAATATGCACATGAAACTTTTATGTCAGTTTTATGCGTATAGTGTGACAACAGATAGGTGTTATTCTATATCTGTTATCACCAGTGTTAGCTCTGTTTCTGTTGAAAGCTCAAAACCGACATCACGGGCGACTTGCTCGGTCATATTAATCTGTTCATCAAACCAACGTAAGCTATCGTAATATTTACGAATATTACTCACGTACTTGACGGCCTCATTACCTCGAGCATAGCCAAAACGTGTATATTTATACCATTTAGGTTGTTGTAATAGTGGGATGATCGCTTTGACTTCCGCCCAGCTGTTCTCATTTCCACCCAGTTTTTCAGTGATCTTTCTTGCATCAATTAGATGGCTATAACCTATATTATAGGCGGCTAATGCAAACCAGGGTTTTTCATGCTCAGAAATAGTATCGGGTAAACGCTTGATCAGTTTTGCTAAGTAGGCTGAACCACCTCGCACACTTTGTTCTGCATCAATACGTGAGGTTACACCAAATTCTCTCGCGGTTGGCCAAGTAAGCATCATCATGCCGCGTACACCCGTTGGTGAGCGTGCTTTTGGGTTCCAATGGGATTCTTGGTAGCTGACTGCTGCGAGTAAGCGCCAATCGAGCTCTCCAGCATATTGACGGAACAGTCCTTCGTATTTAGGTAATTGTGAATTAACGCGACGTAAAAAGGTACGCGTATCGACAAAATCAAAGGTATCAATATGACCAAAGTACTTCTCTTGTAGTTGCTCCATTGCGCCGCTGACTTGCTGCAAGGTGAAAAAGGCAAGTACGGCATTGGCTAAGCTGTCATCGTTATTTTTTTCCATCAACCAAACAACATCGAGATCGTCTTCTAGTACGAAGGCTTTATTCAGGTGTGGGTAATAGTACTGATGTTGAGATAAGGAGGTATCATCTGCAATCGCCAATTTGATAGTGCCTTCTTCTAAATTACTGAATAAGATATCTTCATCGGGGAAGGTTTTATAAGTCAGGTTTAGTTCGGGATAATCACGCTGTAGTTGCTGTACATATTCTTCATGGCTTGAACTTTTCACCACATAAATAGGATCGTTTATCTGTTGTAAGTTACGTGGTCTAAGACTGCCTTTACGATAGATGAGAAGTTGTTTTACTTGGTAGTAACTTGGTCCCATTCGATATTCTTCTAGGCGTTTTTCGGTACGTGTTAAACCACCCGCAGATAAAGCGATGGGTTTAACTTTCGTATTTTTACTTTCCAGCATACTTTTCACAGAATGGTGCGGATGAATCACTAATTTAACACCGAGATAATCACTAAATTGTTTCAATAACTCATATTCAAGACCTGCTGGTTTGTTACCTTCTAGGTAATAGTTGGCAGGACCATAAATGGTATTGATATGTAATTCTCCCGCATCTTGGATCTTTTCTAACTGAGTGCGCTCATCCTTTTCTTGAATGCAGCCGGAAACAACCAGGCTCAAAATAATGATTAAGCTGGGTTTTAAAAAGAGTTGTAAGCGAGTGAAAAATACCTGCAAGTAAGCACCTTTTTGTATGAAAATATAAATATACATGTTGGATCTATCTTTATAGCGTTTTCATTGCCATTACACAACCGTTAATCACAGTGAGCTGTATAAAAAAACAGTGTTAATATTTGTGCGTGAAATGATAATGTTATCAATACTGTTAACGATGTTATCGACTAAGGATTGAAAAAAAAGATTAGTAAATTAACTTGTTGCTCATGTAACGCTATCGTTATTGTCATAATTTGCATATAATACTCGGGATTTTTCCCCAGTAACCCTTTTAGTGAGAAAAAGTTAATGCATATAATGCGAGGAGCGCCAGCGCTTTCTGAGTTTCGTACTAGTAAACTAGTCGAACGATGTAATGATGTAGGATTATCGGATATAACAATTTACGCGGAGTACATCCATTTTGCCGATGTAACAGCCCCGCTCAGTGACAATGAACGGAGTGTCCTGGAAAAGTTGTTGACCTACGGGCCAAGAATTGCAGAGCACGCTCCCGAAGGAACTCTCCTTCTCGTCACTCCTCGTCCCGGCACTATCTCTCCTTGGTCTTCTAAATCTACCGACATCGCAATCAACTGCGGCCTTTCTAAAATAAAACGTCTTGAACGTGGCATCGCTTACTACATCTCTTCATCTACACCACTTACACCAACCCAACTACAAACTGCAGCAAGTCTTGTGCACGACCGTATGATGGAAGTTGTATTTGATTGTTTAGATGCAGCTGAACAATTATTTGTTCAGGCACAAGCGCGTCCGTTAAAGTCGGTTAATATCTTAGAGGGTGGCCGTGAGGCACTTGTTGATGCGAATGTTAAATTAGGTTTAGCACTGGCTGAAGATGAAATCGATTATTTGATTGCGAGCTTTACTCAATTAAAGCGTAATCCAAATGACATCGAATTAATGATGTTTGCTCAAGCAAACTCAGAGCATTGTCGTCATAAGATTTTTAATGCTGATTGGACTATTGATGGCCAAGAGCAAGAAAAATCATTATTCAAGATGATCAAGAACACCTTTGAACAAACAGGTGATCATGTTTTATCTGCATATAAAGATAATGCTTCTGTGATGGAAGGTTCAAAAGCTGGCCGTTTCTTCCCTGATCCACAAACTCACCAGTATGAATATCACCAAGAAGATATCCAAATTCTGATGAAAGTTGAAACGCACAATCACCCAACTGCAATTTCGCCTTGGCCTGGTGCCGCGACGGGTTCAGGTGGTGAAATTCGTGATGAAGGCGCAACGGGTCGTGGTTCGAAACCAAAAGCAGGTTTAGTTGGCTTTACGGTATCTAACTTACGTATTCCAGAATTTGAACAGCCATGGGAAACCGACTTTGGTAAGCCAGGTCGTATTGTTAGTGCATTAGACATTATGCTAGAAGGTCCTTTGGGTGGCGCAGCATTTAATAACGAATTTGGTCGTCCTAACCTATTAGGTTATTTCCGTACTTATGAAGCTGAAGTTAACAGCCATAATGGTGTGGAAGTACGTGGTTACCACAAGCCGATTATGCTGGCTGGTGGTTTGGGTAATATCCGTGACCAACACATTAAAAAAGGTGATATCCCAGTAGGCGCGAAACTTATCGCATTGGGTGGTCCTGCAATGAACATTGGTTTAGGTGGCAGTGCTGCTTCATCGATGGATTCAGGTCAATCACACGAAGATTTAGATTTTGCTTCTGTACAGCGTGAAAACCCAGAAATGGAACGTCGTTGTCAAGAAGTTATCGACCGCTGCTGGCAGCTTGGTGAAGACAATCCAATTGCCTTCATTCACGATGTGGGCGCGGGTGGTTTATCAAACGCATTTCCTGAACTTGTGCATGACGGTGGTCGTGGTGCTCAGTTTGAATTGCGTGATATCAACAATGATGAACCTGGCATGTCACCGCTTGAAATTTGGTGTAATGAATCTCAAGAACGCTACGTAATGGCTGTTGCACCTGAAAACCTAGCAACATTCGAAGCGATTTGTAAGCGTGAACGTGCGCCATTCTCAGTAGTTGGCGTAGCGACTGAAGAGTTGCATTTGTCTGTAACGGATTCGTTATTAGACGAACAGCCAATTGATATGCCAATGGAAGTATTATTAGGTAAAGCACCTAAGATGCACCGTGAAGCAACAACGCTAGTGACTGAAGGTGAAGCATTAGACTTTACTGGTGTCACAGTGAAAGATGCTGCTGAACGTTTATTACGTTTACCTGCGATTGCTGAAAAGACGTTCTTAATCACGATTGGTGACCGCTCGGTAACGGGTCTGGTTGCACGTGATCAAATGGTTGGTCCTTGGCAGGTTCCAGTTGCCGATTGTGCTGTAACCGCGGCAAGTTTTGATACTTACGCTGGTGAAGCAATGGCTATCGGTGAACGTACGCCACTCGCACTGTTAAACTTCCCTGCATCTAGCCGTATGGCGGTTGCCGAAGCATTAACAAATATCGCAGCAACAGAAATTGGTGATTTAACACGTATTAACCTTTCTGCTAACTGGATGTCTGCAGCAGGTCACCCTGGTGAAGATGCTGGTTTATATGCAGCGGTTAAAGCGGTAGGTGAAGAACTTTGTCCTGAATTGAACCTTACTATTCCAGTAGGTAAAGATTCAATGTCAATGAAGACGCGCTGGGAAGATAACGGTGAAAACAAAGAAGTTACATCACCATTATCACTGATTATTACTGCGTTCGGTCGTGTGACAGACGTACGTAAAACAGTAACACCACAGCTACGTACTGACAAAGGCGCAACTGACCTTATCCTTATCGACTTAGGTAATGGTAAGAACCGTCTCGGTGCTTCATCATTAGCGCAAGTATATAAGCAACTGGGTCAACAGACGCCAGATGTAGATAGCTCAGAGCAGCTGAAAGGCTTCTTCGATGCAATGCAAGTGTTAGTGAAAGAGCAATCATTACTGGCTTATCATGACCGCAGTGATGGTGGTTTATTCTCAACAGTAACAGAGATGGCATTTGCTGGTCACTGTGGTGTTGACGTTGAACTTGATATGCTAGGTACCGATGATCTTGCAGCTCTTTACTCAGAAGAGTTAGGCGCGGTTATCCAAGTGTCTTCTGCAATGAAAGAACAAGTACTCACAACATTAGCGGGCCACGGTCTAGCTGCATGTTGTCATGTGATTGGTTCTACAAATGAAGATGACATGATTCGCTTCACACGTAACGGTGAAAACGTATTAGCTGAAAGTCGTACCTACTACCGTGCGATGTGGGCTGAAACAACGCTTAAAATGCAAGCGCTGCGTGATAACCCTAGTTGTGCACAAGAAGAATTCGACCTTAAACTCGATGTGAAAGACCCTGGTCTAAACGTTAACTTAAGCTTTGATGTTAAAGACGATATTGCTGCACCTTACATTGCTACTGGTGTACAACCAAAAATGGCAATCCTTCGTGAGCAGGGTGTAAACTCGCAAACGGAAATGGCTGCTGCCTTTGATCGTGCTGGCTTCGCTGCTCAAGATATTCACATGAGTGATATTCTTGCCGGTCGCGTTAACCTAGAAGACTTCGCAGGCTTGGTTGCTTGTGGTGGTTTCTCTTACGGTGACGTTCTGGGTGCGGGTGAAGGTTGGGCTAAGTCAATCTTGTTTAACCCACAAGCACGTGATCAGTTTGCGGCTTTCTTCGAACGTGAAGACAGCTTCTCACTGGGTGTATGTAATGGTTGTCAGATGTTATCTAACTTGGGTGAACTTATCCCAGGTTCAGAATTATGGCCACGTTTCGTTACTAACCAATCAGAACGTTTTGAAGCACGTTTTAGCTTGGTTGAAGTACCGAAGAATCCGTCAATATTCTTAGGTGACATGGCTGGTTCAAGAATGCCTATCGCTGTATCTCACGGTGAAGGTCGTATTGAATTACGTGACGATGCGCATCTACAAGCACTACAAAACAGTGGCACAGTGGCACTTAACTTCGTTGATAACTACGGTCAACCAACGACGCAATACCCATCAAACCCAAATGGTTCGCCATTAGGTATTACTGGTTTAACAACGACTGATGGTCGTGTAACTATCATGATGCCACATCCGGAACGTGTATTCCGTACTGTGAGCAATTCATGGCATCCAGAAGAATGGGGTGAAGATAGCCCTTGGATGCGTATGTTCCGTAATGCGCGAGTGAACTTAGGTTAATCGTACTTAGATTAAGAGTACTTAGGTTAATTTTAAGTCACCTGTCACTCGGTTGATATGTAAATGAATGAAAGGTCGCAATTATTGCGGCCTTTTTTTTGCTTTCATTTTACTCGTGTTATATTGGTTACATAAAACAATGTAAATGCTTAATTATGCTATAGTCTTAAGCGTTTAGTGGATGTATTAATTAATATAGGAAGGGTAATGAGTCAGTCACAAGGTTTATTATTATTTAAGTTGAACCTCCAGCAAAAATTTGCAATCGGCACGTTGAAAGTGCAGGAAATTGTACCCTCCACACGTTTGTATTCTTTACCTGGTTCTCATCCTATGGTGATGGGCGCTGCGACACTGCGTGGTCGGACAATTCCTATTATTGATATGGCAGCGGCTGTGGGCTATCGCTCTGTCAGTAAAGAAGAATATGATTCATGCAATATTATTATCACGGATTGTAGCCGTCAGATCGTCGGCTTTTTGGTGCGTCATATTGATAAGATTATGGATTGTAATTGGAAAGATATTTCAGCGCCAGATTCATCACTTGGCTGTAATATATATACCACGGGGGTAATGCAGCTTGATGACCAATTAGTGCAACTCATGGATGTTGAACGCTTGTTAGCTGACATTTATCCTGATGACGATATTGAGTTGCCCCAGTTTACAGAACTTGAGCTTGAAGAGCTTCGTACCAAAGAAATTTTGGTGGTGGATGATTCAATGGTCGCACGTAATCAACTTGGTGGTGCGTTAGATGCCGCAGGTATTCATTATCAAGTGTCTAAAAATGGTCAAGATGCGTTAGCTGTGATGCAATCAGCAGTCGAAGCTGGTAACCCTATTGATGTGTTGGTTAGTGATATTGAAATGCCGGGATTAGATGGCTATGAAGTTGCGTTTGAAGTACGTAGTACGCCCAACGTGTCTGCGACTTATATTATTCTTCATACTTCGTTATCAAGTGCGATTAGCACTGAACGTGCGCAGCAAATTGGTGCAGATGAAGCGCTGACTAAATTTGATGCAAGCGAGCTCTTACAAGCGATTCTACGTGGAGTAAAAGGGCGAGATAAGATAGGTCAAATTTAACTCGCACGAATGCTAAGCACAAAAAAAGCGCTATTTAGCGCTTTTTTATTATTTATAGTACCTTCACGGTATCGCTAGCAATGTAATGCTTAGCTTAATTCACCACAAAAACGGTAACCTTCACCGTGGATTGTTGCGATAATTTCTGGTGTATCAGCAATACTTTCGAAATGCTTACGGATACGACGAATAGTTACATCAACAGTACGATCGTGTGGTTTTAGTTCACGGCCTGTCATCTTTTTCAATAACATTGCACGTGTTTGAATTTTACCTGGATTCTCTACAAAGTGTAGCATTGCACGGAATTCACTACGTGGTAGTTTGAATGAATCATCCAGTGGACTAATCAAAGAACGGCTGTTGATATTTAAACGCCAGCCATTAAATTCATATTCTTCTACGATCGCTTTTTCTTCGTCTGCTACTGGGGCTTTAGTAAAAGTACGGCCGAGTAGGTTACGTGCACGAATCGTTAATTCACGTGGATTGAATGGTTTAGTAATGTAGTCATCAGCACCAATTTCTAGGCCTAAAATCTTGTCAACTTCATTGTCGCGACCAGTTAAAAACATGAGAGCTAAATTATGTTTGTCACGTAGTTCACGTGCTAACAGTAAGCCATTTTTACCTGGAAGATTAATATCCATGATTACCAAGCTTATAGGGTTATTGGTAATGATCTCATACATTTCATCGCCGTTACTTGCTTCATGTACTGAATAGCCTTCAGCTTCGAAGATGCTTTTTAGGGTGTTACGTGTAACGAGTTCATCTTCTACGATAAGAATGTTTGGGGTTTGCATAAACGTACCTAGTTTCGCTTTGGATCAAATAGTGCCCAGATTATTGATATCAATTAATCGGGGAGTAAGAGTAATACATCCATGAAATATAAGACTATTTATCTAAAACAGCTGACTGTGGCAGGATATCTAGTTTTATGGCGTCCTTAACTATAGGATTATATGTTATTAACAGCAGTATAACAACCTAATGTAATTATGTTACGTAATAACTCAACGAGATTTGATATTTATCAAATAACCCCCATTGGTTATATTTTAGTTGAAATGAATGTTTTCCATATTTAAGTAAATAAAGAATAGTGATACAAGGATAAATTATATATGCATTTAAGTTATACAAATCAAATCGTTATAATTTTGTTCTATATGTTTAATATTGTTTAATGATTTAGTTACTCGGACTTGACTCAGCTCACATTGTTCGAATTAACCTGTGTACTTATAAGAATAAAGGTAAAAATTATTTTGATTAATATTTTTTGTTCGTTAATTTTAGTACTAAATAAACAGATCAGTTATGGTTTATCGCATTTCTATTTTATGTTGATGCGGTGTTTTAGTTTGAATTTATCTATATGTCAGTTGTTTAGATGAGTGACTTTGGTTTATTAAAGTGTTCTGTTATTGAACAGATTTTTTGTCAGTAAAATGTAATCAAATTACAAACTGGTAAGTTTTATCTATAATTAATGATTAATGTATTTACTTTGTTAATTAATTATAGATCGAAATAATTGATTTGCGCTAATGTGTTAGCAGTTGTAGTAAGTATCGTTTCACGTAACATAGTTACTGGAATATGAGATATATACAATAACGACTCTAAGGATGGACTATGTTAGACCTGTTACCTGATCTGTGTGATCAGCATTTTAATCAATTGTCTGTAATGGACCCTATTTTTCAAAGTTATGGTAAAGCGATTATTTTTAGTGGCCAAGCGGTAACGGTTAAATGTTTTGAAGATAACTCGCTTGTTAAAGAACTTGCTGGTACGCCAGGAGAAGGACGTATTTTAGTGGTTGATGGCGGAGGCTCAACACGACGTGCGTTACTCGGTGATATGATTGCCGAAAATGCAGTAAAAAATGGCTGGGCTGGTTTTGTTATTTATGGTGCCATTCGTGATGTTGCGACTATTAATACGCTTGAATTAGGGGTTAAAGCGATAACGGCTTGTCCTGTTAAAACAGAAAAACGTGGCTTAGGTGATGCGGGTATAGATTTGCATTTTGCTGGTGTGAGCATTGCCGAAGGTGATTATATCTATGCCGATTTAAATGGTGTAGTGGTGGCTAAAGAACCACTTCTTTAGGTGTCTGTATTCGCGGTGAAGATAGGGATGAGGTTAATCGATTATTAACCCCATCCCTTTTTATTTATCTACATTACTTATTCATCTCGGATAAAACGTCGTGCTCGGCGATAAGGGAATACATCGCTGTATTTACCGTGATTAATATCGTTTTGTAGTCCCTTCCAGTAGTCGGCGTCAAGCAGTTCAGAATGGTATTTTTTAAAGAGCTTGTTAATTTCTGGTCGAGATAATAAGAAGGTCTCAAACTCCTCAGGGAATACATCGTTGGAAGCGACGGCAAACCAAGGTTCAGCCAGCATAATGTCTTCTGGGTAGCGTGGTGGCGGAATGTAGCGGAAGTTAACTTCATGCATATATGAGATCTCATCATAATCGTAAAAGATCACACGATTGTGTCGGGTCACACCAAAATTTTTAAACAGCATATCACCGGGGAAAATATCTGCTGCCGCAAGTTGTTTGATTGCATTGCCGTATTCATCGATAGCATTATCAAGCTCTTCTTCATTTGCTTGTTCGAGATACATGTTGAGCGGGATCATCTTACGTTCAATATAAAGATGTTTGATCACCACTTTACTGTTGGTTAATTTTATAATTGAAGGGGCGACAGCTAACAATTCGTCGAGCAGTTCTTGACTGAAACGATCCTTGGGAAAAGCAAAATTCTTAAATTGTTGAGTATCTGCCATTCGACCAACACGATCATGGGATTTTACGATCTGATACTTTTCTTTTACGGTCGCGTGATCGATTTGTTTGGGTGGTGCAAACTCATCTTTAATGAGCTTAAATACCACATCATAAGAGGGTAGGGTGAATACGCTCATCACCATACCTTTAATACCAGGGGCAATAATGAACTTATCATCAGAGTTATCTAAGTGCTTTATATAGTGGCGGAATAGCTCTGTTTTTGCATGTTTTTGGCAACCAATGGCAGAGTAGATCTCAAAGTTCGTTTTATGCGGGATCATCGGTTTTAAAAATTGTACAATGGCGCCAGGTTCTGGTGCATAAACAAAGAAATAAGCACGGGCAAAGCCAAATAAAATACTAGTTTCTTCTTTTTCAAAAATGACTGTATCTAAATAAATCTCATTTTCTTCGTTATTTAAAATCGGAAATACCAACGGGTACATGTGTCCATCAGCAAAGATCTTACCCATAAGGTAAGCCCCTTTGTTGCGATAAAATACTTCGTTAAGCATGTGCACTTCGATGTGTTCAGCTTCGGTGAGTTGTTTTGGCGCATGTTGGTTAAGGTAATCCACGACATTAGCAAGGTCCCTGTCCAAGTTCTCCCATCGAGCCGTAAACGTATAACCACCAATGATCTTACGTAAGATCACCGAAAAGTTTCCGCCTCGGGTATAGCTGCGATAAAAATTATTCGGATACCCTGGATCTCTAACGCGATTAGCATTAGTAATAAATAGCTGTTCTTTATATATATTGGTATGTTTAAAGACACGGCGATAAACAGAGTTAAAGAAGCTTTCGGCAATTTCAAAATTTGGGTAATGCTGTAATAGCGCTTCGTACTCTCGCTTAATCCCTTGCAGGAATACTTTATTAGCTTCCGTTTCCGCCGCAAGATCTTGCATTTTCTGAGCTGTCTTACCGACGTGGTAATCATAAAGGCTAATACGTTTTTTCGCCGCAATTTGAACACCATGCCAATCCGCGTTTTCAAAACGTAATTTTGCACCACGCGTGACTTCTAAAAAGCGGCTATAAAAAGCATCAAACGATTCTAATAGCGACCCCGCTATTTGCGCTTCTAAAACTTTTTCCATACAACAAATCCTTGGACTTAAGATAAGCCTAAATATCGCAATCTTTTTACATTATTTCAACATGTTTAAATCCTTTTATCTATGTATAGTGAAACAACTAAATATATTTTAAACTTGATTTGGCTCTCATTTTTTGATATTGCTATAGGTATTGAAATTATTAACAGATTTATTAAATATTATTATGACTTATTGCTTAGCGTTCATTACCACCACGATTATTAACACTGTTATTACAACGGTGGGATGACACGTAGGGCTAAGACAGAAATGATAAAAGAGCCCGTTACCATTTGGAACGGGCTTTTTTGTATCTACAAGGAGCAAAGGATGCGAGTTTTAAAATTTGGTGGAACATCGTTGGCAAACGCTGAACGATTTGCCTGTGCAGCAGATATATCTGTGAGTAAGATTGAGCAATCACAGGTAGCATTGGTGTTGTCTGCACCAGCAAAAGTGACCAATAATTTGGTTGCCGCTGTGCAACAAACGGTTCGTGGCCTTGATGCTGAATCATCACTGGAAGAAATCGAAGGGATATTTAAGGCGCTCGTTGCAGGTCTAAAAATTCAATACCCTAATTTTAATGATGTGGTCGCATTAACGCAGGTAACAACATCATTAGCGACATTAAGAGAATACTTATATGGCGTAAAGCTGTTATCGCAGTGCCCGGAAAATATTGAAGCAAAGATTTTATGTACCGGTGAAAAGCTGAGTATTGTTTGTATGGAGCAACTGTTATTGGCGCGTGGCTTTAAAGTTGAAGTGATTGTTCCGCAAGACAAGCTAGTAGGAAAGGGCAGTGTACTAGAAGCTACTGTGGATATTGACGCTTCTCGTGCTCGTTTTGAACAAGACCCAATTAAGACTGACCATATCTATTTAATGCCTGGCTTCACTGCGGGTGATGAACAGGGTAATACAGTTGTACTTGGCCGTAATGGTTCTGATTATTCTGCAGCGGTATTAGCGGCGTGTCTATATGCTGACTGCTGTGAAATATGGACTGACGTAGACGGTGTTTACGCTTGTGACCCACGCTTAGTAAAAGATGCCAAATTACTTAAAACATTAAGCTACCCAGAAGCAATGGAATTGTCTTATTTTGGCGCGAAAGTATTGCATCCAAAAACGATTGCACCGATTGCTCAGCACCACATTCCTTGTTTGATTAAGAATACTAAAAATCCAGAAGGTGAAGGCACTCTAATCGGCGGGTTAATGTCAAAAACCCAAGCCGAAGTTAAATCATTATCAGAGCTTAGTGGCATGACCATGATTAACGTATCCGGTCCGGGTATGAAAGGTATGGTTGGCATGGCGGGTCGTATTTTTGAAACAGTATCACGCGCTGGTGTATCTATTGCCCTTATCACGCAATCATCATCAGAATACAGCGTTAGCTTCTGTATCCACAGTTATGATGCAGGTAAAGCTAAACAGGCACTGAATAACGAATTTACGTTAGAGATCAGTAATCAGTTACTCGAACCTATCGAAATGCGTGATGGTTTAGCTATTGTATCGCTGGTTGGTGATGGCATGCGTAAAGCCAACGGTATTGCTGCGCGTTTCTTTATGGCATTAGCACAAGCATCAGTGAACCTTGTTGCTATTGCGCAAGGTTCATCAGAACGTTCTATTTCTGCGGTTATTGATGAAAGCAAAGCCAATGAAGCGATTAAAGCATCACACAATATTTTCTTTGGTAAACAACAATACATCGACCTGTTCTTATTAGGGTGCGGTGGTGTGGGCGCGGCATTAGTCGAACAAATCAAACGTCAAAAAGAATTTTTAGCAGAACGTCATATTGAGATCCGTGTCTGCGGTATCGCTAACAGTCGCCAAATGTTACTTGACTCAGAAGGGTTATCATTAACACATTGGGCTGATGATCTTGCTGCCAGTGATTCTGAATTCTCACTAGCAGCACTGGAAGATTTGGTCAAAAATAGCCACATTATTAACCCAGTGATTGTTGATTGTACCAGTAATGATAATCTTGCCAGTCAATATGTTGATTTCTTGGGGAGTGGTTTCCACGTTGTTGCGGCGAACAAAAAAGCCAATACCATGAGCATGGATTATTACCACGAACTGCGTTTAACGGCATTAAAAACCCGCCGTCGTTTCTTATACGATACTAACGTAGGTGCAGGTCTACCTGTGATTGAAAATCTGCAGAATTTATTGAGCGCGGGTGATGAACTGGTACGCTTCAACGGTATTTTGTCAGGTTCTATGTCATACATCTTTGGTAAATTAGATGAAGGCATGAGTTTCTCGCAAGCAACGGCACAAGCACGTGACAATGGCTTTACAGAACCCGATCCACGTGAAGATTTAAGTGGCATGGATATCGCACGTAAATTATTGATTATTGCACGTGAAGCTGGCATGGATTTAACTTTAGACCAAGTTGAAGTTGAAGAAGCAATCCCTGCTGATTTTGATGCAACGGGCACTAATGAAGAATTTATGGCGAACTTACCAAAAGCAGATGCGTACTTTGCTGATTTGCAAGCAACGGCTGCTGAAGAGGGTAACGTTTTACGTTATATCGGTCAGATCGAAGACGGTAAATGTAAAGTATCGATTGCGGCAGTACCAGAATCAGATCCGTTGAATAAAGTAAAAGATGGTGAGAATGCATTGGCATTTTATAGCCGCTATTATCAGCCAATCCCGATGGTATTACGTGGTTATGGTGCAGGTTCAGAAGTGACTGCAGCGGGCGTATTTGCGGATGTATTACGTACTCTTAATTGGAAGCAGGAGGTTTAAGGATGAGTCTTGTTGCATATGCACCGGCATCTATCGGTAACGTTAACGTTGGTTTTGATGTTCTAGGTGCTGCATTAGCACCTATTGATGGCACCTTGGTTGGCGATCGTGTTTATATCGCCGCAACGGATGGTGAGTTTACATTAGCGTCTAGTGGTCGCTTTGCCCATAAACTGCCAGATGATTTCCGTGAAAATATTGTTTATGACTGCTATTTAGGTTACGGCAAAGCGTTAGAGAAACGTGGTTTAAAAATCAAATCTCTGGTCATGGAATTAGAAAAAAACCTACCGATTGGTAGTGGTTTGGGTTCAAGTGCTGCATCGATTGTGGCGGGCTTAGAAGCGTTAAATGCATTTCATGACAATGAACTTAATGACAACGAAATGGTGTTGTTAATGGGTGAATTAGAAGGCCAGATTAGTGGCAGTGTGCATTATGATAATGTGGCACCGTGTGCGTTAGGCGGTTTGCAATTAATGCTCGAAGCAAACGGCGTTATTAGTCAGTCAGTGCCTTGTTTCGATGAATGGTATTGGGTTGTTGCTTATCCGGGTATCAGCATCTCGACGGCTGCTGCGCGTGAAATCTTACCAACTGAATACAGCCGTGCCGATTGTTTAGCTTATGGCCGTAATTTGGCTGGGTTCATCCACGCTTGTTATAGCAAACAACAAGATCTTGCAGCGGCCATGCTAAAAGATGTGATTGCAGAACCGTACCGTGCTCAGCTTATTCCAAAGTTTGATGAAGTACGTGACTATGCAAAAGAGCTAGGTGCATTGGCAACCGGTATTTCAGGCTCTGGCCCGACGGTATTTAACGTGATGACTGACTTAGCACAAGCTGAAAAGTTAAAAGCTTGGTTAGACGCTAATTTTATCCAAAACGGTGATGGCTTCAGCCATATCTGCAAGCTGGATAAACAGGGCGCACGTATCGTCGCTACAGAATTGTAATAAACAGCTGTAATTATAGAAATAGAAAAATACTGCGTGGTGATTGTTAAACCCTAGTCTCTAGGGTTATATGCGCTTATTATGTTAAGGTCATAGTTATCACGCAGGTTGCACAAATAATGTTTTAGGGAATGAACAACAATGAAATTATACAGCATTAAAGATCACGCAGAGACAGTTAGCTTTGCACAAGCAGTAAAACAAGGCATGGGTAAAAACCAAGGTTTGTTCTTTCCGAGCGAAATTAATCCGATAGACGATATTGATGCTTTACTAGAGATGAACCTAGTCGACCGTAGTCGCGTTATTTTACAATCACTGATCGGTGATGAATTTAGCGAACAAGAATTACATGACATAGTTGCAAGTGCGTTTAACTTCCCTGCGCCAGTAACGAAAGTGAACGACAAGATCAGTGCATTAGAATTATTCCACGGTCCAACATTGGCGTTTAAAGACTTCGGTGGTCGTTTCATGGCACAGTGCCTGTCACGCTTAAGTGCTAATAAAGGGTCGACTGGTGAAAAGATCACTATTTTAACCGCTACATCAGGCGATACGGGTGCTGCTGTAGCACATGCCTTCTATGGTATGGATAATATCGAAGTCGTGGTGATGTATCCAAAAGGTAAGATTAGCTTCTTGCAAGAACAGATGTTCTGCACGCTCGGTGGTAATATCCGCACTATCGCGATTGATGGTGACTTTGATGCCTGTCAGGCATTAATGAAGCGCTCATTTGATGATGCAGATCTGCGTCAGGCAATTGGTCTTAACTCGGCTAACTCAATCAATATTAGTCGTCTAATGGCACAAATCTGTTATTACTTCGAAGCATTCGCACAATTGCCAAAAGCACAGCGCGCACAAACAGTAGTATCAGTGCCAAGTGGTAACTTTGGTAACCTGACTGCAGGTCTATTAGCAAAAACATTAGGCTTACCAGTTAAACGCTTTATTGCCGCGACGAATATCAATGATACTGTGCCGCGTTATTTAGAAAGCGGTGAGTGGGATCCAAAAGCAACGCAAGCAACCTTGTCCAATGCGATGGACGTAAGCGTACCAAGTAACTGGCCGCGTATCGAAGAACTGGCACGTGTTAAAGGGTGGGACTTGTCTGAACTCGCATCTGATTTCTTATCTGATGAAGATACTAAGCAAGCTGTTGTCGCGTTAGATGAACAAGGTTACCTATGTGAACCGCATGGTGCGATTGCCTATGACCGCTTAAGTGCAAAATTGGGCGAAGATGAATTCGGTTTATTCCTATGTACTGCGCACCCTGCGAAGTTCAAAGAATCAGTTGAAGAGATTCTAGGTCGTGATATTGGCTTGCCGCAAGAACTTGCTGATTGTGCCGATAAGCCAAATTTATCTGTTGATATGGCAGATGACTTTGAGGCATTACGTACATTTTTAATGGCGTAGTCTAGCGCCAAAGCGATTAATTATTCACATTTTATTATTAAGGTCTTAATCGGTATTTCTGGTTAAGACCTTTTTTTTAAATTGAAAATAGCTATAAGGCTTATAATACAGGCCCAAAAACCATGTGTAATTGATAATCATTTGCATTGTGGTGTTCAAGTGGTTATTCTAGTTTTTATTTACAGCTAATTGATATTGTGTATTAATTCTTATGCAAAATAGTGAATATTTTGAAGAACTCTTTCAGTCATCTAAGCAAGTGACACCTTACCTATCTGGGCAATTAGCAGCAGATAACGGAGAAGGTATCCACATTTCACGTCAGAACAGTGACGTTATCCAACAGCTTTATTGGCAATTGTCCGAATCCTCAAAAGAAGCCGGAAGCGCTTATTGGTTAACGCGAACCTGGGATCTTCTCTGCTGGCAACCCATCTATATTGCTTTTATTTCTGTTTATAAATTAAAAGCGATTCCTGATATTAAAAATGTGAGTCAAACTATTCAATCGGGGTTTATTTCTGGATTTACGTTTCATACATCAGATCTTATTTTTGGCTCGAACGAAGAGCTGATCTCATCGATTGGATTGCAATTAAGCGCACTATTTGAGTCATATCGTGAAGAGGTATCCCAATGGACTCGTATTCGCCCCGGATTCACCAAACACTTAATTGCCGATGGTTTACTCAATTGCATTATAAAACTGCAAGCACAGGCCCCTGCATTATCTAATGCGTATTTTCTGACGCAAGCTAAATTGTGGTTAGCGGCTTTTGAACTGCCAGATAAGCATTTATCCGGTTTGCAAGTTGACCTTACTACCAATAAGCTAAAATTGATCCGTACCAGCTGCTGCTTAGTTTATAAATGTGAAGGTCGCAATCTATGTGAAGATTGCCCGCGTCACCCCAGTAATAAGCGTTAATTTACGCATTCTTTAGCTCCTAGTATTTTCTTGGAGATTGGCATAAATGTAATCGCTATAATGCTACTCGACAATACAAATACAAATATAAATAGGGGCTAGTCTGAAAGAGTTGGTGTACCCTACTAATTATCAATGGTAATGAAAACAATTATCATTACTGGATATGTATGTTAGAGTTCAGTTAATTACTTATTAATAAATAGTTTACTTCATTTATGTATCAACTTATCGATGCGTCGTTTGAAATTGGCGGGAAACCGATCCTGCATTCAACGAACTTGGTCTTTACTAAAGGTAAAGTCACGACCTTACTTGGTCATAACGGCTGTGGTAAATCGACGCTCATTAAATTACTCAGTCGTCAGAATTCCCCAACTCAAGGCCGTGTACTGTTTGATGATCAAGCCGTTCATCATTTGTCTCATCAAGACTTTGCGCTTAATGTTGCTTATTTGCCGCAACACCCACCAATCACGGATGGCGTTACTGTTCGAGAATTAGTGTGCTTTGGTCGATATCCGTGGAAAGGGGCATTTGGCAGATATAGCAAACAAGATCACCAGCTGGTGGATGATGCGATAGAGAAAGTAGGGCTAAGTACGTTTAGCGATCGCTTTGTTGCGACTTTGTCTGGTGGCGAACGTCAAAGAGCATGGGTGGCGATGTTATTGGCTCAACAAAGTCAGTGTATCTTGCTCGATGAGCCTACGTCTGCTCTGGATGTTGCACACCAATATGAATTATTAGCCCTGATCCGAAATTTGAATGAAACCTTAGGATTAACCGTCATTATGGTGCTTCATGACATTAATATGGCGGCAAAATTTAGCGACCAGCTTATTGCTTTACATTCAGGAAAAGTGATTGCACAAGGTACGCCTAGTGAGTTAATGACTCCTGCGATATTACAAAAAATATATGGTATGGAATTGGCTTTGTTTGCGCATCCGCAAACGGGTCAGCAGATAAGTTATATTCCTTAATCTCATGTCTTTAACCCTCATGCTTTATAGAGCATAAACATGGACGAACAGCTAGGAACACTCCCTTGAATAAAATTATTGGTTTCATTATTACCTTATGTATTTTTTCGGTTCAGGCTGTAGAAATTAAACATGAACTTGGTATTACTCACCTTGAACAAACGCCAAAAAAAGTAGTGGCGTTAGATTGGGCGCTTGCCGAAACGGTATTAAGCCTCGGTGTTATGCCACTGGGCGTCGCGGATGTTAAAGGCTACCAAACTTGGGTGACGGAGCCTAAGCTCAAT
Source organism: Moritella sp. 5 (assembly GCF_018219455.1). Taxonomy (NCBI): domain Bacteria; kingdom Pseudomonadati; phylum Pseudomonadota; class Gammaproteobacteria; order Alteromonadales; family Moritellaceae; genus Moritella; species Moritella sp. 5. The sequence goes on along the minus strand of NZ_CP056122.1, from coordinate 4,061,739 downwards.
GATTCAGTGATTGATGTGGGCTCACGAAGAGAGCCTAACTTAGAGTTACTGACAGAATTACAACCTGATGTGATACTGATTAGTCAGCACATGGTTGCAGTCTATAAACAACTCAGTGAGATAGCCCCGACCTTAGTGTATAGCGTCTACAACAATGACAAAACACCGCTTATTTCAGCAACGCAGATCACGACACAACTCGGTCTATTACTGGATAAAGAAAAACAAGCCAAACAAGTCATTACACAAACACAGCAACGATTACAGGCGAATGGCGATAAAATTAGGCGTATGCAAGCTAACAATAATCCGTTGATGTTTATCCGGTTTATTAATGACAAAACGGTTCGGATTCACGGTGCAGGCTCCTTAGCGCAGGCAACTATTGAAGACATGGGACTCGTTAACGCTTGGCATGAACAAAGCAATTTGTGGGGATTTACTACTGCAGGCATCGAAAAACTAGCAGAGCACCAGCAAGCAAACGTGTTGATTTTTGGGCCATTAAAAGTGGCAGAAAGAAAGCAGTTAACTCAATCTGCATTATGGCAAGCGATGGCATTTACCCGCATAGATTCAGTATTTGAGCTTCCTGCTATTTGGACGTTTGGTGGACTTGTTTCTGCGCAACGATTTAGCGACCATATTACTCAGCAACTGATTAAGTAATCGATGAATACATTTCCTCTATTTAGCACTTCAAAATTTAATGCCTCAAAACAGCAAGGCATGTGGTGGCGTTTTTTTCTTTGCTCACTCATTGCTGCGATATTGCTGAGTTTACTGCAGTGGACCGCGCCTTATTCACAAGGGTTGAGTTTATTGTGGCAAACGGTGTTTCATTATGACGCGAGCAATTATCAGCATCTTATTACCCACCTTACTTATCTACCCCGTTTAGCGATAGCGATATTATGCGGTTTTGCATTAGCGGTCGCAGGCTGTGTGATGCAGTTTGTACTACGTAATCCAATCGCCTCACCGACGACCCTAGGTGTTGCTGCTGGTGCCGAATTAGGGTTAGTGCTAGGCATCTTATTTTTGCCCGTTAATAGTAGCATTAATGGTTTTATTCCCGCTTTCTTAGGTGGGGGGCTAGCAACATTATTGGTCTTTATATTATCGGCCAAGCGTGGGTTTTCTCCTGTGCATATGGTTTTGGCTGGTATGGTGATCAGTTTATTTTTTGGTTCACTCAATACCATGTTATTGCTATTGAATGAACAAAAATTAGCAAGTGTATTTGTGTGGGGGGCGGGGACATTAAACCAAAATGATTGGTCGAGTGTTATGACGGTATTACAGCTTATTACGCTACCTATTATTGCTCTATTGTTACTTTCAAGGCCCTTGTCAGTATTACAATTAGGAGACACGGTTGCCTCTTCTATTGGCATTAACATTAAGCAAATTAAAGTAATTTCATTGACGTTAGCGATATTTATTACTGCGGCAGTGGTCAGTGAAGTGGGTTTAATTGGCTTTATTGGCATTGTCGCCCCGGCCGTTGCACGACTGTGCGGGGCGAGAAAACTCACCGCTCAGATCCTTGTTAGCGGTGTGACTGGCAGTTTGATGTTGTTACTGGCAGACCTGATTGTACAGCCATTCTCGGGTGCTGGAGGGGCGTTACTGCCGACCGGAGCAATGACGGCATTATTGGGCGCGCCCTTTTTGCTTTGGTTATTAAATCGAAAGTTATTGCAATCGGATCTTAAGTCGAGGGACACGAGTCCAATGACATATCAGCACAGGAATATTCAAAAGGTATTATTTCCGCTTGGTATCCTCGTGATTGTCTGCTTTATGGTGGCTTTAGTTGTCGGCAAAAACCAAACGGGCTGGATAATGTCATTTAACACTTCAGTCATGGAACTTCGATTGCCAAGAGTACTTGTTTCTCTTTTCGCGGGTATTGGTTTGGCTATTGCGGGAACAGTCATTCAACGGGTCTCGACGAATCCAATGGCAAGTCCTGAAATATTAGGGATTAGCTCTGGTGCGGCGTTAGCGTTAGTGCTTGGCGCACTGTTTGGTGTGACGGTTGAACGGTATGAGCAAATGTTACTTGGCACCTTCGGGGCGTTTACTGTCACTGGGGTTATTTGGTTGATGGGGCGAAAACATAATTTTGCGCCAGCGCAAATGTTATTAACGGGGATCGCGCTGAGCGCAGGACTCGATGCTTTCTTACGCATTGCAATGTCATCAGGGCAAGATAACGTGACAGCATTGTTAACTTGGCTTTCAGGCTCGACGTATTTGGTCAGCATGAGTGATGTGTATCTATTAGGTGCGGGTGTGACCTTGCTTTCCGGCATTGCTTTTTTAAATCATCGGCGCTTAGATCTGGTTGGTCTTGGGGAAATAACCGCGACCAGTATTGGATTGGATTGCCGCAAAGTGCGTTTGTTCTTATTGCTTCTGGTGGCCGCGTTGACAACCTTGTGCACCATTATTATCGGGCCTTTGAGTTTTATTGGCTTGTTAGCACCACACATGGCGCGATCGCTTCATCAGTATCGGGCATCTCATCAATTGTTAACGGCCAGTCTATTGGGCGGCTGCTTGATGCTCCTCGCTGATTGGGTCGGACGAATCTTCTGGTTCCCGTGGCAATTCCCGGCAGGATTATTGGCTTCGTTGATTGGTGGTGCGTACTTTTTGTATCTGATGAGGAAGTAGTGATTGGTTGGATTTCGGAGTCTTAAGTCGGCGAATTAGTCGCAGCGAAATGAATTTTTAAGTAGTAAATATTAAGTAATAAATCGTTATTTAATATCAAGGTATGAATACGAATCATTTGTCTTAGTTTTCGTTATTCGGTTAAGTGTAAACATAAAAAAGAGAACATAAATGAAAGTTAAAAAAGGGAATTATCCACTAACATTAGTTGCTGCCGCCGTCGCCTCTGCGATCTCGTTTGTATCGGTCACTGCCCAAGCTGAAGGGATCACACCAGAGGAAGAAACCACTGTAGTGGTCGCGAGTCGAACAGAAAAAGCGATAAGTGAAATTCCAGGCACGGTTTGGTTTGTTGATTCAGAACAAATTGAGCAAGAATATCGAGGTGGTAAAACGCTGGGTGAAATCTTGGCTGCAACGGTCCCATCTTTGGATGTGAGTAGTGGTGGAAGAACTAACTATGGGCAAAATTTACGTGGTCGGGCCATGCTCGTGATGATTGATGGTGTGTCATTACAATCTTCACGCCCTATTAGCCGTCAGCTAGACGCGATAGACCCGTTTAATATTGAACGAATAGAGGTACTTTCTGGTTCTACTTCGATTTATGGTGCTGGCGCAACCGGTGGTGTAATTAATATTATTACCAAGAAATCTGAAGGGGGAGCGCTTCAATTTGAAAGCTACGTGAGTAGTTCATCAGGATTTAATAAGGGTGATGATCTCGATTATAAAGTGGCGCAATCTGTTTCTGGTGGTAATGATACGGTATCTGCTCGTGTTGCGGCTGTTTATACAGAAACACAAGGGTTTTATGGCTCGGACGGTAAGATGATTACCCCCGATATTTCACAGGGGTCATTGCAATATAATAAAACAATCGACTTGCAGACAACGGTAAATGTAGCGGTATCTGATTCGAAAAACCTAAAATTATTAGCGCAATATTATGATAGTCAGCAAGATTCGCCATACGGTTTGTATATTGCTGGGCGTGATTTTGTTGATGTTAGAAAAGGATTCGAATCAGACCGCCAGCACGGTACAGAGCGTATCATGTTAAGTTCGGCATACAGTGATTCTGAATTTTTTGGTCATCAACTTATGGTGGAAGGGTCTTACCGTAAAGAAGATCAAACGTATACGCCGTATTACCAAGGTGCATCACAGCAAACAACAGATGTATTCTCGTTAAAAACAGCGTTGGCCAAGTCTTTCGGCAAGGTGGATTTAGTTTACGGTGTAGACGCTTATTTAGATCAATTTGATAGTAATCAAGCGTTATTCGATCCAAAGGTTGCGAATGCTTCTGGTAATTTAATTAATGAAACCTATGCTGAAATAGGCCGTTATCCTGGGGTTACAGTCGGCTCTACCGCTGCTTTCATTCAGGCAAATGTCAATATTACCGATGATTGGTCAATTGAAGGTGGTTATCGTTATCAATATATGCGCAATAAAATCGATGATTTTGTTGATTACAAGATTCAAAAGAAAATTGCGCAAGGAAAGGGGTCATCAGCAGATGCGGTTCCTGGTGGGAAGACAAATTATTCAATCGGGTTATTTAATTTAGGATCTGTTTACAAATTAACATCAGACTCACAAATATGGGTTAACTTCTCTCAAGGTTTTGATCTTGCGGACCCTGCAAAATATTATGGTAAAGGTAGCTATAGTGCCGCAGATGCGAATGGCCACTATGGACTTAAAAACAGTATTAATGTTGCAAACTCTAAAATGTCAGGCATTAAAACCAATAGTTATGAACTTGGCTATAGAATACAAAAAGACGCATTAAGCTTCCAAACCGCTGCTTATTTATCGCAATCGAATAAGTCAGTTGAATACAATAAAAAGACGTTGTTAATTGACAGTGTGAGCGATAAAAAACGAGTCTATGGTGCAGAGGCGTTAGTTTCTTATTGGGTTATGGATAATATACAAGTGGGTGCATCTGGTCACTATGTGGTTTCAGAAGTTAAGTCTGCTGAAAAGTGGGATGACTTTAGCGCTGGGCAGGCAAGTACGTCAAAAGCCAGTTCATGGATTGGCTGGTATGATTCAGCACTTTCGTTAAAAGTCCAAAGCCAAACTATGTTTGACTATAAAGATGCGGAAGAAAAAGAGTTAGTTGGTTATACCGTGCTTGATTTGGTCGGTCGTTATGAATTGCCTGTCGGTAGCCTTGGCTTTGGCATCCAAAACTTGCTAAACAAAGATTATACAACGGCGTGGGGACAACGAGCACAGATATTATATGCTAAACACTATGATGCCGCAGCCTATGATTATAAAGGAAGAGGCCGTACTTATACGCTTAATTATCAGGTTAAATATTAATCTTTCACTTTTTTGAGTGGGGTTATGTAATAAGACACTTAATCGAGAATGACTTTGTGGCATTACGTGCATTTTTGATGGTGTAGTCTAATCTTAGATGACGCATTCTCACATTTGTGAACATACCTTGTTTGATGTCGCGTTAATGGCATCGGAACAAGGTATTTTTTTGTCCCGATTTTAGGGTTGAGTGAGGTATTAAGTTTAAGGTGTGAGGCCAGAGTGGTTAGGCTGAAGTTCTGATTTAATCACAAAGTATGTAGCCCTCGCCCTACAATAACTGTAATTAGCGCTTGAATATCTTAGATAACAGCGGTAGCTTTGCTCTTTTGTATTAAAATAATAATCTGAATTTTAAAAAGGTATTTATGGGTAAGGTATTAAAAGATCTGCTTGGACAGTTAACGTTAGAAACCATCGAGGAAGGGATTTACCGTGGTCAAAGCCAAGATTTAGGTTTTGGTGCAGTATTTGGTGGTCAGGTAATGGGACAAGCATTATCGGCAGCGAAAGAAACTGTACCTGCAGATCGTAAGGTGCATTCTTTCCATTCGTATTTTTTACGTGCAGGTAAAGTTACAAAACCGATTGTTTATGAAGTCGAGAATATTCGTGATGGTGGTTCAATTACCACGCGTCGAGTACGCGCAATTCAAAATGGGCACGCTATTTTTTATATGACGGCATCATTTCAGATTGAACTTGAAGGTTACGATCATCAAGATGAAATGCCGGATGTACCGCCCCCAGAAGAACTTGTTTCAGAGCAAGACCATATACTATCACTGCGTGATGAATTACCGGATGATATTTGTGCCAAATTTGTCTGTGAAAGACCGATAGAAATGCGCCCTGTGCATTATATTGACCCATTAAGCGAAGAAAAATCTGCACCACTGCGTTATGTTTGGTTTAAAGCCAATGGGCAAATGCCAGACGATGCGCGTATTCATAAATACCTGCTCGCTTATGCATCCGACTTTTGTTTATTACCGACGGCATTACAGCCACATGGTAAGGGTTTTATGAGTCCCAATATGCAAGTGGTGACCATAGATCATTCAATGTGGTTCCACCGTGATTTCCGCCTAGATGACTGGCTATTGTATGTAATAGATAGTTCAAGTGCGTCTGGTTCTCGCGGATTGGTTCGTGGGCGTTTCTTTACCCGAGATGGAAAAATGGTCGCAACCACAATGCAAGAAGGGTTAATTCGTAACCGAGAGATCGCTTAATTACGAAATAGTACAACATTTCGGATGAAAACGCCGAAATGTTGTTTTATTACGAAAATTTGTGGCCGGGATCATGCTTTCCTGAAATTTATAAACATTTCCTACCCCTGCATATTCGCTTCTGTCTCATTTTAATCTACAATGAAGATCGTTTTTTGTTACTAGGTATTCCCCCCTATTATGTCTGTTAGAGTTGCCATTAATGGTTATGGACGAATTGGACGTAGTGTTGTCCGAGCGTTGTATGAAAGTAACCGTCAGGACGAAATTAAGATCGTTGTGATTAACGAACTAGCGGCTCCTGAAGCGATAGTACATTTAACTCAATATGACTCAACGCATGGCCGTTTTCCATTCTCAGTACAACTGGGCGATAACCTATTACAAATTGAAAATGATTGCATTCATTTAGTGCGTCACCAAGAACTGGTTGACTTACCTTGGCAGGAACATGACATTGATATCGTACTTGATTGTACGGGTATATATGGCACTAAAGCGGATGCCGAAGCACATATTGCTGCGGGCGCTAAAAAAGTTATTTTTTCCCATCCTGCGAGTTCGGATGTTGATGCCACGGTTGTATTTGGCGTTAACCATGAACAGCTAACGGGTGATGAGACATTTATTTCTGGTGCGTCTTGTACCACCAACTGTATGGTGCCAGTGATCAATGCACTTGATAGTGCATTTGATATTAAATGCGGCACGATCACCACTATTCACTCAGCAATGAATGATCAACCTGTAATCGATTCTTATCATACGGATTTGCGCCGCACCCGTGCTGCAAGTCATTCTATTATTCCGGTTGATACAAAATTAGCAGCAGGGATTGAACGTATCTTACCTAAGTTCGCGAATAAATTTGAAGCTATTGCCGTTCGGGTTCCGACCTTAAACGTAACGGCAATGGACTTAAGTATTACAGTGAGCAAAGAAGTCACAATTGAAGATATTAACAATTGCTTACACGCTGCCGCAGAAACTGAACTAAAAGGGATCTTGGGTTATACCGAGGCTCCGCTGGTATCGATAGACTTTAACCATGACCCACGTTCTAGCATTATTGATGGCACCCAAACACGGGTCAGCGATGGACATTTGGTGAAATTATTAGCTTGGTGTGATAACGAATGGGGCTTTGCTAACCGTCTACTTGATACGACTCATTACATCGCTACGCTAGCGAAAAATAGATTGAAATAAATTTTATAAAATTGATAGCTTAAGGATTGAACGATGAATATTATTAAAATGACAGATCTTGATCTTGAAGGTCAACGTGTATTAATTCGTGCAGATTTAAACGTACCAGTTAAAAATGGCAAAGTAACATCTGACGCGCGTATCCGTGCATCACTACCAACAATCAAACTCGCACTAGCAGCTGGCGCAAAAGTGATGGTTACATCACACCTTGGTCGTCCAACGGAAGGTGAATTCTCTCAAGAGTTTTCATTAGAACCTGTTGTGAACTACCTTAAAGAAGCATTAGAAAATAACGTTGTACTAGCACGTGATTACCTAGACGGTTTAGAATTAAACGCAGGTGAATTAGTTGTACTAGAAAACGTTCGCTTTAACAAAGGCGAAAAGAAAAACGAAGACGCATTATCAAAAGCATACGCAAATCTATGTGACGTATTCGTCATGGACGCATTTGGTACAGCTCACCGTGCACAAGCATCAACACACGGTGTCGGTATGTTTGCACCAATCGCTTGTTCTGGTCCGCTACTTTCTGCAGAACTTGAAGCACTCGGTAAAGCAATGGACAAACCAGCACGTCCATTCCTCGCTATTGTTGGTGGTTCTAAAGTATCAACTAAATTAACGGTACTTGATTCATTATCAACAATTGCTGATCAGCTTGTTGTTGGTGGCGGTATTGCGAATACATTTATCGCAGCGCAAGGTCACAACGTAGGTAAATCACTGTGTGAACATGACCTAATTGATACAGCAAAAGCATTAATGGCGAAATGTGAGATCCCTGTAGCGACTGACGTATTAGTTGCTAGCGAGTTTTCTGAAACGGCTGAAGCAACATTGAAACCAGCATCAGAAGTCGGTGATGACGATATGATCTTCGATCTAGGACCTGATTCTGCAAATCAACTTGCTGAGATGATCAAATCGGCGAAAACAATTATCTGGAATGGCCCAGTTGGCGTATTTGAATTTGCTAACTTCGCTAAAGGTACTGAAATTATCGGTCGTGCGATTGCAGAAAGCAACGCATTCTCTATCGCTGGTGGCGGTGACACACTGGCAGCTATCGATCAATTTGGTCTAGCTGATGGTATCTCTTATATCTCTACTGGTGGCGGCGCGTTCCTTGAGTTTGTCGAAGGTAAAGTACTACCAGCAGTGGCTATGTTAGAAGAACGTGCGAAAAACGCGTAACTAGCTGTTAATTGCTAATAACGAATCGTTGTTTTGCTGCTACGGCTATTGCTATAGATTCACTGTAGTGGCAAAAGTATTTTAAAAATTTGTGCTGAATAATTCAGTACTTAAATATGTAAACAATAAGGCTAATATTATGTCTAAGATCTTTGATGTTGTAAAACCAGGTGTTGTAACAGGCGATGACGTGCAAAAAATCTTTGCAATTGCTAAAGAAAACAACTTCGCGCTACCTGCTGTAAACATGGTAAATACTGATTCAATCAACGGTACATTAGAAGCTGCTGCAAAATCTAAATCACCAGTGATCATCCAGTTCTCACACGGTGGCGCTGCATTCTTCGCAGGTAAAGGTATTGGTCTTGAAGGTCACGGCGCATCTATCATGGGCGCAATCGCCGGTGCTAAATACGTACACGTTATGGCTGAATCTTATGGTGTTCCAGTTATTATTCATACCGATCACGCAGCGAAAAAATTATTACCTTGGATCGACGGACTACTAGACGCGGGTGAAGAGTTCTTCGCACAAACTGGCAAGCCACTATTTAGCTCGCACATGCTAGATCTTTCTGAAGAATCACTAGAAGAAAACATCGCTACATGTGGTGAATACCTAGCACGTATGTCTAAAATGGACATGACTATCGAAATCGAACTAGGTTGTACTGGTGGTGAAGAAGATGGCGTAGATAACTCTGATATGGACGCTTCTGAGCTTTATACTTCACCTGAAGACGTTGCATACGCTTATGAAAAACTAACGGCAATCAGCCCTCGTTTCACTATTGCTGCATCTTTCGGTAACGTACACGGTGTATACAAGCCAGGTAACGTTGTACTTACGCCAACTATCCTACGTGATTCACAAGCATACTGTTCAGAGAAATTCGGCCTTCCAGCTAATTCTCTAAACTTCGTATTCCACGGTGGTTCTGGTTCAAGTGAATCTGAAATCCAAGAGTCAATCGGTTACGGTGTTATCAAAATGAACATCGATACTGATACACAGTGGGCAACTTGGGACGGTATCAAGAACTACTACGAAGGTAAAAAAGAATTCCTTCAAGGTCAAATTGGTAACCCAACTGGCGCAGATGCTCCAAACAAGAAACATTATGACCCACGTGTATGGTTACGCGCTGGTCAAGCAAGTTTAGTTGCTCGTCTAGAACAAGCACATAAAGATCTAAACAGCGTAGACGTACTATAATTATTCGTTAATATACGAATAATCTAGTCGGCTAAATAAAATGCCGCAGACTTTAGGTCTGCGGCATTTTTTTAATTATAGAAAGTTGATGCTAGAATGTTTTAAGTAAAATCAATAGATTAATATGACTGGTTAAAAGAAAACTAAATGTATATCTTCAAATCTAGATTATTGAGATGGTTAATTGTTTTTTGTGCTTTTAGCCTAGGCAGTGCCGTCGCAGAACCTCGCTCTAAAGTAGCGTTAGGACGTTACTTATTTAATGATGTCCGGTTATCTAAATTGGGCAATCGAAGTTGTGCACTCTGTCATTCTCCTTACCATGGTTGGAGCAATACTTTTAGTAAGACGCCTGATATTTATGGAAAGCTAGCGACATTAAACACGCCTTCTTTACTTAATGTTGCTGATTATTCTACTTATATGCAAGGCACTACTAAGCTAACCAGTTTAGTTGAAACGATTAAGCGTCCTTTGCTTTCTAAGCATCCAGAAGAAATGGGCATGGAGCCAGCGCTATTAATCACACGGTTAAAGTCAGCTTCTGACACATACTCGATATTATTTTTGGATGCTTTTGGCAGTACTGAAGTCACTCTTGATAAAGTGTTATTTGCTTTGGCTGAATATGTAAAAACGATCCGCTCTACAGACACTCCTTATCACCAATATCTTCAGACTGGTAACACCAAGTTATTAACGGTTGCACAGCAGAAAGGGTTAACACTTTTTAATAGCGAAAGGCTAAATTGTCGTGCTTGCCATGGCGGTCAGCTATTGAATAATAGGGCTGCTGTTAATCAGAGTCATTTTGCTAATACAGGGCTTTATGGTATCCAGTCTGGCGATAAATATTATTATCCTGCTGAAGCGCAAGGATTAGAAAATGAGACTGGCAGTCATCACGATAATGGTAAATTTAGAATACCATCACTGGTTAATGTAACAAAGACAGGCCCCTGGGGGCACGATGGCAGCTTTGCGACATTAACTGCAGTCATTGAGAGTTATGCGCGCGGTGGGCGATTGACTGTATCAGGGCCGAATAAAGGTGACGGGCGGAACAATGCACAAAAAGACCTTTTGATTAAAGGGTTTAGTTTAACCAACGCTGAAAAATCACAGCTATTGAGCTTTTTAGATGCTTTAACAGTACCCGCCCAAAATGGGTTAAGTGAACATGCATCACCGTTTTGCGCATTAGTGAAGTTAAAGGGTAGGGAAGATATAGCTAATTGCATACCGCCCTTTGTCTATAACGGTTAAGGTATTAAAAAGTACACACTCAACATCTATTGAGCAATGTAAAAACAATTAAACAATGTAAAAATTATTAAGGGTTATTAGATTATGAAATCAAATCACGTTGTATTGGCTTCTATTTTATTATTATTGAATGCGTCTGCTTTTGCCGCCACAGATAGTGATAGTCAAGAGTCTGTGAATAAACGCAGGAATGCTAACTTTAAGTTAGATTATACAAAGGCGTGTGGGCAAGAACTACAGCAAGCGTTGTTGTTACCTGCAACCAAAGAGCTAGCGGCGCAGCATGAAATCAATGTTAATATTGATAGCGGTCATAGATTCAAAATGAATGAGAATGGGGTTGGATATTTACAGCTAGCAATTACTGAATGGAATGAAAAACTGGTTTTATTTTATAGTGAAAATATGACGGTTGAAATAAAAGGTGCCGATATGACGGACTTGTATTTATCAAACCTAGCTTGTTCGGAACAAAAAAAGCAAATTAGTCATGTTAATACACACGAGTGGGGAAGCTATGTGATGGAACTGAATGCTGAACCAAATAGTTGGGTCGAGCTAACGATAGTGAAAGAAACGACTAAAGATTAATGAATAAAAAACCTGCTGATTTAGCAGGTTTTTTAGGTGTAATTAAGCTGAATATTCACTGTAATCCGCGTAACCCACTTCTGTCCCCCCGTACATAGTCGTCGGATCCACGTCATTGAATGTCCAATCATTCTTAATACGAGCAGGCAAATCTGGATTGGCAATAAATGGACGGCCAAAGCCAAAGATATCACCGTAACCAAGATTAAGAATATGCTTTGCTTTTTCTACCGAGTATTTACCCGCATACATGATAGTGCCTGAGAAGGTATCACGTACGTCTTTATAGAAAGCGTCAGGTAAATCAGGTGCATTATCCCAATCGGCTTCTGCTAATGACAGGTAACCAATACCGATATTTTCGATTGTTTTAACTGCTTCGATATAAGTCTCATGTGGATTATCTTCAACTAAACCCAGATAAACGCGTACATCGTCAGTGGTTGCAAACAGTGGTGCGAATCGAACACCGACATTTTCTTTCCCAACTTCATCGGCTACTGCCTGAGTGATTTCTTTTAAGAAGCGTAAACGGTTTTCTAAACTACCACCGTACTCATCAGACCGTTTATTACTGTGTTCAGAGATAAATTGATTGACTAAATAACCGTTAGCACAATGTAATTCAACACCATCAAAACCCGCTTTCATGGCATTATTTGCAGCTTGCGCATACAGGGTGACAAGTTCTTTTACTTCTGCGGTTGATAGCTCACGTGGCATACTTGGGTCTGCCAATGCACCTTCACCTGGCGCCGTCTCAATAAACACTTTCACGGTATCCGCTAGAATGGCTGATGGTGCGACGGGTGCTGTGCCACCAGGTTGTAAACTTGTATGTGAAACACGGCCGACGTGCCACAGCTGAGCAAAGATAATACCGCCTGCATCATGCACTGATTTAGTTACTTTTTTCCAACCTTCAACTTGTGCATCAGAGTAGATACCCGGTGTCCATGCGTAACCTTGACCACGAGGTTCAATCTGAGTGCCTTCGGTTACCATAAACCCTGCGGAAGCGCGCTGAGTGTAGTACTTAGCCATTAATTCATTCGGAATATTGTCCGGCTGTGTACTGCGCGAACGTGTTAATGGTGGCATTACAATACGGTTTTTTAAAACGTGTGAGCCTAATTTGGTCGGCGTGAATAATACGTTATTTTTCATCATGGTCTTTATCTCGTGAGTGGCTGATGAGTTGAACTATATCGCCGCTTAGGTACAATGAAAATCAAGTGAAGTGTGTATGAGAAACAAATATGGCTGATATCAGTAAGCTAGAAATAAAACAATTACGGGTGCTTGCTGCATTATTACAATTACATAGCTTAACGAAAGCTGCCGCTAAGCTCGGCATCACTCAGCAAGCGGTCAGTGAACAACTGAAAAAACTGCGGGATATATTCCAAGATCGACTCTTTATTCGTGGTAGTCATGGCGTAGTACCAACCCCAAAAGCGCAAGAGTTAGCACCCAAAATACAACAAATATTAATGGTCATTGGGGAGTTAACTGAATTAGCAGAGTTCGACCCACAACGATTAAATGGGGTATATAAAATCAGTGCCTCAGATTATGCAATGCGCGTTATTTTACCTTCTTTATTAGTGCAAATTAGACAGCATGCCCCGCATTTAAAAATAATTATTCGCCGCTTTGAATCGGATAATTTAACGCAGTTAATGGCCACCGGCGAGATTGATTTAGCGTTAACATTTCCAGCGTTTATTCCGATCACTTGTCCTTCGATGCTACTGTATGAAGAGCGTCATGTTTGTGTTGCCGCTAAGGCTGTGGCGAGTGAATATCAGGGACTGAGTTTAAAAGAGATTGCAGCAGCGCCACAATTGGTGATTTCACCTTCACGGGCAAGTCTAAAGGGATCAGCAGACGAATGGTTCGCGGCAAAGGGTTTTCAGCGTAATATTATTATGTCACTACCCAGTTTTTCGGCAGCCCCAGATTGTATTGAAGCGATGGGGGTGTTGGCATTTTTACCCTCGCGAATGTTACCCAATGATAAATTAGTTGAGGTTGCATTGCCCGAGCCATTACCCAGTTTCGAGGTGGTGGCTGCATGGCATCAACGTTCAAGCCAAACTCAGACTCATCAATGGATCACGGGCTTACTGGGTGAGCTATATTCACAAAAATAGCCACAAATATAGCCAAAAATATAACCCCAAAAAAAAGCCTGTCAGCGCAAACTGACAGGCTTTTTTAATCCCACCCCTTTTGCAAGGGGAAGGTTAAGCGGGGTCTATCTAGCGTAATAAACGCGAACGGATAGTACCGCTAATTGATTTAAGTTTTGTTAAACCACGTTCAGCATGTTCACTTTCAACATCAATAACCACATAACCAATATCGCCTGCAGTTTGTAGGTATTGACCAGAAATATTTACACCTTCTTCAGCAAACGCTTGGGTGATCTGGTTTAAGATACCCGGTTGGTTATGGTGAATGTGCATCAAACGGCTTGAACCACTATGTGTCGGCAATGATACTTCAGGGAAGTTAACAGCAGACAGTGTTGAACCATTATCCGAATATTTAGTCAGTTTACCAGCCACTTCATAACCGATATTTTCTTGTGCTTCCTGCGTACTACCACCTACGTGTGGTGTTAGGATCACATTATCAAATTCACGTAACGGTGAGATAAATTCATCGTTATTTGATGCTGGTTCGGTAGGGAATACATCGATCGCTGCGCCAGAAATTTTCTTGCTTGCTAATGCTGATGCAAGCGCATCAATATCAACCACAGTACCGCGTGAAGCATTAATGAAGATTGCACCATCTTTCATTTGTGCAAATTCAGCTTCGCCCATCATCAATTTCGTTTGTGGGGTTTCTGGTACGTGTAACGAGATAATGTCAGACGTCGCTAATAAGTCTTCCATGCTCATGATCTGTTCGGCATTACCCAGCGAAAGCTTGGTTTCTACGTCATAATACTTCACACGTAGGCCTAAGTTTTCGGCCAAAATACTTAATTGAATACCGATATGGCCATAACCAATAATACCCAATTGCTTGCCACGTGCTTCGTAAGAGCCCGATGCTGATTTCTGCCATTCGCCACGGTGTGCTTTGGCATTCTTCTCTGGGATACCGCGTAATAATAACAGGATCTCGCCAAGTACTAATTCTGCCACACTACGGGTGTTCGAGAATGGGGCGTTAAAAACAGGGATCGCCGCTTTTTGAGCCGCAGCAAGATCAACCTGATTTGTGCCAATACAAAAACAACCAATACCAACTAATTTTTCTGCAGCAGCAATGACGTTTTCATTTAAGTGTGTACGGGAGCGAATACCAACAAAATGGACATCTTTAATTTTTTCACACAGTTCTTCTTCACTTAATGCTGTCTTAATCGATTCGATATTCGTGTAACCAGCATTGGTGAACGTATCGACTGCACTTTGATGTAGTCCTTCAAGAAGCAATATCTTGATCTTATCTTTCTGAAGAGAGAGGTTGGTCATGTAAATTCCTTTATCACATATTTCGCAAATCGCACTAATTTTGTTTTGTAAATCGAACTAATTGTTAAAGTAACAGGTTTTATTTCATTAGTGAATGTTTGTGACGAAAATCAAAGAAAATAGTTAATTTATGATTTATGGCTGTTTGATTTGCTTAGGAAATTACTTTTTGGACTATGAAAATATTTATTTTTAAAATAAAGTTTAATATAACCAGTTGTTATACTTAATATAATTTGAGTTGCTGTGTGCAAGGGGTGGGATAAACTGGTGTTGCTCGATAACACCAGTTTCATATTATTATTTAGTTATTTTAACGCCATTTTGCGTACCAATTAGCACAACATCTGCGCCGCGAGCCGCGAATAGACCATTTGTTACTACGCCCACTAAACCATTGATCGCCAGCTCTAGTGCTTTTGGATCCGTGATCTGCATGTTATACACATCCAGAATAATATTGCCGTTATCAGTCACAACACCTTCACGGTAAACGGGATCACCGCCAAGTTTCACTAATTCACGTCCCACGTAAGAGCGTGCCATTGGGATAACTTCAACAGGGAGGGGGAAATCGCCGAGCACATCGACATTTTTGGTATCATCAATAATGCACACGAATTTTTTTGCTACTGCAGCCACGATCTTTTCACGTGTTAGCGCTGCGCCACCGCCTTTGATCATATTGTTGTTGCCATCAATTTCGTCGGCCCCATCAACATAGATATCAAGTAGCGCTACAGAGTTTAAATCTAATACTTCAATACCCAGTGCTTCTAAGCGCTTAGTTGATGCAATAGAGCTTGAAACTACGCCTTTAATGTCTTCGCGAATAGTACCTAGTGCATCAATAAAATGATTAACGGTTGAACCGGTACCTACACCAATGATGCTATCCTTTTCAACATATTCTAATGCTGCCCAGCCTGCTGCTTTCTTTAATTCATCTTGAGTCATGTTATATCCATTATTATTGAGTGGCTTGATACTGTGTTCGGCTTGTATTGCGGCTCTGATTATATACTTAAATTCCTCTAATATGCCAATGACGTATGGTTAAGAAAATGCCAATGTTCTTGATGGTGTAATGATTTCTTTAATTGGCATATCCCAAGGGGCGATAGGTAAGTTGTCGTGTTGTTGGCAATCGTGTGCTAAACCCAATACGTAGGGAGGTTGCTGGCCTTGACGTACAAACTGATGTTGGGAAAAAGTGCGATCGTAATAACCGCCGCCCATACCCAAACGGTTACCAGCTAGATCAAAAGCCACTAACGGACTGCACACCAGATCTAAATCGAGATAAGGGATCACTTGGCTAACATCCAGCTGGGGTTCGTGAATGCCGTATTTATTTTTGATTAATCGGGTATTAGCCGTTAGCCGAGTAAACAGTAATTGTTTGTGGCTAAATGGATGTAAAATCGGGATGTATACTTGTTTGCCTTGTTGCCAACACCAGTTAATCACGGCCTGGGTATCGAGTTCACCATCATTGTGTAAATAGATGGCAATATGCTGGGCGTGTTGAATATGTGGGTGCTGACGAAATTGGCTAAGTAGATCAATACCAGCTTGTTGCTGTTGCTGCGTTGAAAGCTGCTGACGGCGCCGGCGTATTTGTTGTCTTATTTCAGTTCGGGTAGTGGCAATCGGTGAGGTTAAATCAGACATAACAAGATTCCATACTGGTTAAAATCGGTAATGGATACTTTCGGTAATAGATTGCTGTTAACAGAAGAAGAGGGCCCCAGGGTGCGGCTACAAGGTTTAGTCCTGAACCAGAAGGTTCAGGTTGGCTATTCAAGCTGCTGCGTCAGGCTTCTCAGTACGAGCTGAGCTTGCACAATGGCAACAGGAATGAAAGCCTGTAAAGTGTGATTATCGGCTCAGGGACATAACCCGCATACCAATCACCCCAGGGTTATTTGGTTATACTGCAGATGGTGTTTCGTCAATTTTATTATTGACTTTATTATCAACTAAAGCGCGTTCAATGGTTTCTTGTAACAGTTGAATGCGATCATCTACGGTATTTGTATATTCTTTTGTTTTTTGACGTTCTTGGCGAAGTTCATGACAAAAATTTAATGCAGCCATTACAGCTAAATGCTCTAAATTTTTGATATTCGTCTTCGCTTGTATTTCATCTAACTTAGTATTCAGTATCGCCGCTGTTTTATGAAGTTCATCAACTTCTTCACTCGGACTACCGACTTTAAAGTGGCGACCCAATATTGAAATGTCAACCGCAATTGTGCTCATGGCAATACTCTAAGTTATCTGGCTACAAGGGCTATATCAAGCGCCTTGGCTGATACGTCTGAACTGACTATATCTCGCAATAGTAAGCATTGCAAGAGGTTATGGGATTGAAATTTTAAGTTCCGGATCGAGATTAATCAAGTTGCCCATAAATCCAACAGCTTAGTCTTAGTTTTATGTATTGGTTTGGATTAATCGCTATAAAATACGGGGATTTACAGGTCAAAAGTAGATAAAAAAATTAACTATTTTACTCTAATTTACGCGGTAATTTGACCGCTATCACAGCATTGTGTAGCGGTCGTAAATAACACCTAAGTATAGTACTCGATCTGTTACGCGCCAGTTGTATTTGTCGCTAAAATCGGTTTAGGCAATGGGGTGTTTAATTCTTGTTCAGCTTTTCCTTGCGCAGCTAAACGTTTATTTTTCGCTTCGACTTTTGCTAGCCACAATAAAGGCAGAATAATAAAGGCGGTACCAATCGCCATTCCGATATCTGGAATTTCATCGAACCAGATAAGACCCACGACCACGGCTCCGATTAAACCACTGTATTCGGCACTGGCAATTTTGCTGGCGTCACCAGAACGATAGGCCACCACACAAAATCCCGCATAGATAAGGATAAACGAGGTAGAACCTGCCGCTGTTAATAATGGGGCGAAATCCCACGGTTGGCCTTCCCATACTGCCAAGCCTAATGATGCAGGCATACCGACTAAATTGGTTAATAGTAGCGTTTGGAACACAGTTTGGTGTTTTGGTAATTTTCGGATCAATAAATTATTCGCAGCGAGGGTAAATGCCACCACGATTGCCGCTGTTGCAGCCCAATCAATTTCGGTTGGGCGGATCACAATTAATACCCCAATAAAGCCTAATATAGCCGCTGTAATAGAATGCATGGTCAGTTTTTCTTGAAACCATAACATCGCCATTGGCAACATGATGAGTGGCGCGGCATAAAAGATCGCATTTGCGGTGGCCAACGGCATGGCACTGATGGCATAAACCATGAATATTGCGCCAAGCAACCAAATATGACCACGTACCGCATGCCATTTTAGTCCATCAATCAAACTCTCTCTGCTGCTTTTTAAACAAAATGGGATAAGCAGCAGTACGGCTGTCAGTTGTCGGAAAAACACAAATTGATACACGGCTGTATCGTCCGATAATGTCTTAATTAAGGCATCAGAAAAAACGGCAACAATGTTACCAATAATGAGCAAGATCATTGCTAAACCGACAGACATTTTAGGCATGGTGAATTCCAACTATAAAAATATAAAATAATAAAAAGCTAAGTAGCAACATAAACAGCAAACAAGGCTGGTTAGTTGAAAGATAAAAATGTGATGTGGCTAGCATATTCCAAAAGCTGTGATGAAGTATAATGATAAATATATTTTTAGTATGAGCTGAGCTAATAATGAAACTTCCCCCGTTACGTGCGTTGCAATGTTTTGAAGCAGTTGCCCGTTTTAACAGTTTTTCCAAAGCGGCCGAACAACTTAATATTACTCAAAGTGCGGTCAGTCATCAGGTACGTCAGTTAGAAGAATATCTGGGGGAATCGATGTTTAATCGTAAAGGACGAACCTTGTCACTGACTGATATGGGCGAGCGCTATTACGAAGAAATTAGTCAATCATTAGCGAATATCTCTACTGCCAGTCAGCAGCTCCGAGAAGGTAAGTCGGGCAAGATCCGGTTAGCCTTATACAGCTCGCTAGCGGTAAAGTGGCTGATCCCACGGTTAGATAACTTACGCCAGCAATATCCCGAGATTGAACTGTCATTAAACATGGTGGCAGATGAACCTGATTGCAGCGATCAAGTGGCGGATTGTTTTATTACCGTGAACCCACCGAAGCGTAATTTTGTCAGTCAGTTTTTATATGCAGAGCGTTTATATCCGGTGTGCGGAAAAAAACTTTGGCAACAGATCCAAGATCAACCTTTACCTGATGCCTTGTGGCAACATCCCTTGTTGTCGGTGCAATCGGTATATCCCGATGATGAACTGGGTGAAGACTGGCAGCGTTGGTGTGAGTTAGGTGGTTTTACGCTGCCGGCAGAGGCGAAAATGAACTATTTTAGTCATATGTTAATGGCGGCTGAAGCGGCACGTTATGATCAAGGGATTACCTTGCTTAATCATTACTTAATGAATGATCAAGACCGGCAGCATAATCTTGTGCGGCTCCCCATGCACGAGATCTTAACCGGAGATAATTTCTATTTTGTGTATAAAAAATCGCGCGCCAAGCAAACTGATATTTTGAAACTAGGCCGCTGGCTCGAACTGCAATGCTATGATCAAGAACAGTAGAACGAAGCTAACGCAGTTGCAGCCGCTTAAAAGTGGTTAAGGACTGGGCAACGAGAGAGAGGCATTCGTTTGGCTATGGTCTTGATCTGGGTTAATATAGCCCTCATTATTCTAAATACATTAATCTATTGGTAAGGTCCTCGCATGGATAAAGTTAAACTTCCTCTTTTTGCTGACGTAAACGCGCAGCTACAACAAAGTGATTTATTAGTGAACCCTGCCGATGTGCACGGCGTGATCTGTGGTTTGTTATGTGGTGGTATCAAGCTAGACAACAAAGCCTGGTTAGCACCGTTTGATGAGTTAATTAACGAAGGCCTTGGTATCCCTGATTCAGTGGCGTCAGTATTAACTGAGGTTTATAAGGCTAGCGCAGCAGCATTAGAAGACATGACGTTAGGTTTTGAATTGTTGATCCCAGATATGGATCAACCATTAGAAACACGCATGGAAGCATTAGCCGAATGGCTGCAAGGTTTCCTTGGTGGTTTTGGCATGGTGCATTCAGCATCAACGAAAGCCAGCGATGAAGTGAAAGAATTGATTACTGACTTTGCGAGTATTGCGCAACTGGACGTAGATGGTGGAGATGATAGCAACGAAGCAGAAGAAGCATTTTACGAGATCGTAGAATACGTGCGTATGGGCGCAACTTATTGCTTTAACGAATTAAGTGATGGCGATACTAACGCAGCACCTGTGCTACATTAATATTGCTATACGTGAAAAGATAACGGTATGAATTATCCCGTTATCTGTTCAAAAGATGATTTATCGCAAGCGTATCTAAAAGGATACTTGTTATAACAAAGATTATGGCGAGGCTAGGTACTGTTTGTCGTTGTAGCTAGATAGATAGGACAAGGAATGTTTTATGTCTTTAATAAACAAATTAACAGCCAAGTTAGGCAGTAAGCCGAGTGCCGCTGTAACACCTATAGTGTTGCCTGAAGCAGCGTTTACTCGCGAACAGCATGTGCAACGTAATACCCAGTTCAGCCAAACTTACCATGCCTATACGGACCCACAACAAGCGTTTGAATTTTGTCGTGCACAAGCCGATGAAGGTGTGGTGA
Source organism: Moritella sp. 5 (assembly GCF_018219455.1). Lineage (NCBI taxonomy): Bacteria > Pseudomonadati > Pseudomonadota > Gammaproteobacteria > Alteromonadales > Moritellaceae > Moritella > Moritella sp. 5. The sequence continues at coordinate 4,040,821 of NZ_CP056122.1, read as the reverse complement.
CGGCCTTGTATTTATTAGCATTACAGTATGAGCAAGGTGATGGTCAGCAAACTTATTTGCGCCAAGCGATAAGCTGTTATCAACGTGCTGCCGATTGTCAGCACCCTGAGTCACTGTTTAATTTGGCATTGCTACAATTACAAGGGCAGCTGGGTAAGCCGAATGCTGTGCTGGCGTTCAGTTATTTTGAGCAAGCAGCAAAATTAGGCTTGGTACAGGCGCAGTATAATTTGGCCAGTATGCTGGATCAGGGCTCGGGTTGTTTTAAAGATCATATCGCTGCATTTGATTGGTACAACAAAGCAGCTGAACAAGGTTATACCCAAGCATGGCAGAACATTGCGGTCATGTATTATCGCGGAGAAGGTGTTGAACCCGATAAATTAAAGGCGTATGCGTGGACATTATTAGCGGCTAAAGCCGGTGTTGAAGAAGCGATCGCCGCAGAACCAGAGATGACACAAGCGTTAAACTCAACCGAAATACTGGTGGGTAAAGCGCTGTTTGATCACTTACAACAAGGCTTTTTAGCTTATTTACCAATCGAAACCAGATTCGAAGGATAGCTGCTAATGCTGTCATAAAGCGTTAAGTCTTATCATTCGAATTGTTTGTGCTGTTGGTTTTTGTATCGTGTCATCGTTTTTTAATTTCAATAACTTGTTAGGATCAAAATGTCAGTGGTTGAATATGATATTGCAATTGTTGGTGCCGGTATGGTCGGTGCGACACTTGCACACGCCGTAAGCCAAATAAAACGCGAAGATGGCCGTCAATTATCGATAGCCTTAATTGATGCTAATCCACCAACTACCAGTAATCATCCTGGTTTTGATGCGCGTGTGATTGCATTATCTTACGGTTCACAAAAGATCTTAACCCAATTCAATTTGTGGAATAAGATCGCACCGACCGCAACGGCCATTAAGCATATTCATGTGTCTGATCGTGGCCACTGGGGGATCACCCGTCTCGATCACAGTGAATACAATTTGCCTGCATTAGGGCAAGTGATCGAACTGCAAACCGCAGGGCATATATTCCAACAAGATCTTGCCGAGATTAAGAACATCAATTGGTACTGCCCCAATCAGTTAGTCAGCCTGGATCGTCAAGTGAGTTATACCGATCTTATTCTCGATGACGGCCAGAAAATACGCTGTAAACTATTGGTCGGTGCCGATGGTAACAATTCAATGGTACGCCAGTTAACCAATGTACCCATTGAAGTGACCGACTTTGAACAAACCGCGATCATTGCCAATGTGAGTTTGAGCCAACCCCATGAAGGTAAAGCTTTCGAGCGTTTTACTGACACGGGACCGTTGGCACTGCTACCGATGACAGAGCAACGCAGTTCGTTAGTCTGGTCAGTGCGCAGTGACGAAGTCGATACGATCATGTCCTTGAGTGATGATGCATTCTTATCTCGTTTACAGCAGCGTTTTGGCTATCGCTTAGGGAAGCTCACCAAAGTCGGCCAACGTTTTTCATACCCGTTGTTATTAACAGAAGCGCTAGAGCCAACCCAACATCGTAGTGTTGTGATTGGTAACGCTGCGCATGCATTACACCCCATTGCGGGTCAAGGTTATAACCTTGGACTACGTGATGTTGCAGTATTGCATCACCAAATTGAACAAGCATTTGCAAGCGACCAAGACATCGGTGCTCAAGCAGTGACGAAAGGTTACTGGCACAAGCGTCAAGGCGATCACCAAACCACTATTTGGATGACAACCTCATTAGCGACGCTCTTTGCTAACAATTATGCACCGCTGGTGGCAGGGCGTAATTTAGCGCTACATACCATGGGTTACAAACCTGAATATAAACGCGCATTAGCACGTCAAGCACTTGGCGCATTCAAGTTATTTTAAAAGATTCGGATTAGGAAGTTATATGCAATCTTATGATATTGCGGTTGTTGGCGGTGGCATGGTTGGTCTTGCTTTTGCTGCTGCATTGAAGGAAACCACGCTTAAGATCGTGGTTATCGAAGGTAATGAACTTAATCGAGAATTAGGTGAATCACCTGAATTACGCGTGAGTGCGCTAAGCCGCGCAAGCCAAAACATATTACAAAATTTAGATGCATGGGCGGGTATCGAAAGTCGCCGCCATCAAGCGTATAACGCCATGCAAGTTTGGGATCGTAACGGTTTTGGCCAGATCAACTTTGACGGCGATGCACTAATGACAGACACATTAGGTCATTTAGTTGAAAACAAAGTGATCCAATTAGCACTGCTAGAGCAAATTGAAAAAGCCAGCAACATTACCTTATTAACGGGTACTCGTATTCGTAAACTTAGTCGTGCTAACGATGCAGCTTGGTTAACCTTAGAAGATCAAGATCCTGTGTATGCGAAGCTGATTGTGGGTGCTGATGGCGCCAACTCATGGACGCGTGCACAAGTGAATATTCCGCTGACGACATGGGATTATAATCACCATGCCATTGTCGCTAATATTCGCACTGTTGAACCGCATCAATCCTGCGCCCGTCAGATCTTCAACCCAGAAGGGCCGTTAGCGTTTTTACCGTTATGGCAACCGGATCTGTGTTCGATCGTCTGGTCACTACCGCCAGAGCGTGCCACTGAATTGTTAGCAATGGACGAAACCGAATTCAACAAACAACTGACAGTGGCGTTTGATGGCCGTTTAGGGCTGTGCAAAGTTGAAGGTCAACGTCAGGCATTCCCACTTAAAATGCGTTATGCCCGTAGTTTTGCTGCCGAGCGAGTCGCATTAATTGGTGACGCTGCGCATACTATTCATCCATTAGCAGGGCAGGGTGTTAACCTTGGTTTGTTAGACGCGGCAAGTTTGGCGCAATGTGTATTAGAAAATCATCGCGCGAACAAAGATATTGGCACCCATGCCCATTTGCGTAAATTTGAACGCTGGCGTAAAGCCGAAGCGGCAGTGATGATCTCGAGCATGGAAGGGTTAAAGCGTTTGTTTAGTGGTGGTCATCCGGCGAAACGTATTTTCCGTGATATTGGTCTAACCTTATCCAATACATTACCTGGGCTAAAGCAAAGCTTCATTAAACGTGCCATGGGGTTAGATGGTGAGTTGCCTGAGCTGGCTAAATTAGAGCACAATAGCTAAGCCAATCACACATAATCGTTAAATAGTGCAATTAATCAACCTTGCACCATAATGTTAACGATGAGCATAACTAATGTAAACGTCCTGTTTGCATTAGTTATTATAATGCTAAAGCCGTTCCTACCCAAGATCTACACAGTTTAATCATTGTTAATATAGCTCGAAGTTAGTAAAACAAGCTGCTTTGATTGGTTTTTTTGTGATCTATGACGTCATTATTCCCCGCGAATAACTTTTTCCTCTATTAAAGTGTTAGCCTTATGCGCATTATCATTTGATTAACCATTAGATTTTCTATTCCTTAAATAATTTTAACGAATGCTTTCTAAGGGTATAATTGAATTATTATCATGTAATAGGTTTTACATGACGCTTTAATATAAAAGCAAGAAAGCAATTTTACTTGATCCCAAAGTCTTGATTAATAACTGTCAATTAAAGGAATTATAGAATGGCTCAACAAACAGTACTGTTCCCGAAGCACGTAGAAGCAGGGGCAAAAATGGTGGACTTTCATGGTTGGGATATGCCAATCAATTACGGTTCCCAGATTGCTGAACATAATGCTGTACGCGAAGATGCGGGTATGTTCGATGTGTCACACATGACCATCGTTGATATCAAAGGCGCTGACGCTAAGTCGTTCTTACGTTATTTACTTGCCAATGACGTGGCAAAATTAACTGTTTCTGGTAAAGCTCTATATACCGGAATGTTACAACAAGATGGTGGGGTTATTGATGACCTTATCGTTTACTTCTTCAATGATGAATACTACCGTTTAGTGGTGAATTCAGCGACTCGTGTTAAAGATTTAGCATGGATCAACAAACAAGCTGCAGAATTTTCTGTAGACGTTACTGAATTACCTGAACTGTCTATGATTGCAGTACAGGGCCCGAAAGCCAAAGAAAAAGCCGCTACTGTATTTACTGCTGAGCAAAACGCCGCAGTGGAAGGCATGAAGCCATTCTTTGGTGTACAAGCGGGTAGTTTGTTTATTGCTACAACGGGTTATACCGGTGAAGCAGGTTATGAGATTGTCGTACCACAAGATGAAGCTTGCGATTTATGGCAGAAACTTGTGGACGCAGGGGTTCAACCAGCAGGTCTAGGCGCACGTGACACACTACGTCTAGAAGCAGGCATGAACCTTTATGGTTTAGATATGGATGAAACTGTATCGCCGCTAGCCGCTAACATGGGCTGGACGATTGCTTGGGAACCACAAGAACGTGACTTTATCGGTCGCGCAGCGCTAACTGCTCAAAAAGCAGAAGGCACTGACAAACTTGTTGGTTTAGTACTTGAAGCGAAAGGTGTATTACGTACTGGTCAAAAAGTCGTATTCACTAACGCAGCAGGCGAAGCATGTGAAGGCGTTATCACCAGTGGTAGCTTCTCACCAACACTTGGTTTTAGTATTGCATTTGCACGTGTTCCAGCATCAATCGGTGAAACGGCTGAAGTTGAAATGCGTAAAAAACTTATTACTGTTGCAGTAACTAAACCAGCGTTTGTTCGTAATGGTAAAAAACTAGTTTAGTGCTACGTTTGATTTAACTGAAAATTGTATGACGTCAGCTGAGTTGCAGATTTTTATTTCGAAAGAATAGTAATAATTCTGCTTATAAATAATCGCAATTCAGTGTCTACAGCGTTACCAAATAAAAACATAATCATTTAAGTAAAAGACAAAAGGAAGTTTCAACAATGAGTAATATCCCAGCTGAATTAAAATTTGCACCTTCACACGAATGGGTTCGTAACGAAGGTGACGGTACTTATACTGTCGGTATTTCTGACCATGCTCAAGGCCTTCTAGGTGACATGGTATTCATTGATTTACCCGATGTTGGCGACGACGTTGAAGCTGGCGAAGATTGCGCAGTAGGCGAGTCTGTTAAAGCCGCATCAGATATCTACGCACCAATCAGTGGTGAAATTGTAGCAATCAATGAAGAATTAGAAGATTCTCCAGAGTTAGTAAACTCAGATGCATTCGGCGAAGGCTGGTTGTTCCGAGTTAAAGCTTCTGACGAAAGCGAACTCGCCGCGCTGTTAGACGCTGACGGTTATGCTGAGTCAATCGAAGACTAATTTGTTGTTGAAACCCTGAGCTTGCCTCGGGGTTTTTTTTAGTGTTAAAACGCTAATTGCTATTTTTTAAAGTATTAGTTTAAGTTTGTTAAACACTAATTTAATTTTGTTATTTGTTAAAAGTATAAATACAGGGAATTGCATGAAAACCCATACCCCACTTGCCCAGTTAGAGCAGATTGATAATTTCGCCCGTCGCCACATCGGTCCTTGCGAAACAGAAACTAAAGAAATGCTAGCGAAAGTTGGCGCAGACTCTTTAGAAGACCTTATTCAACAAACAGTACCAAGCTCGATCTTATTGGCAGAAGACATTGTTGCTGGCCATCAGTTATCTGAAGTTGCAGCACTGCAAGAATTAAAAGCCATCGCAGCCAAAAACACAGTCAATAAAAGCTACATTGGTATGGGCTATTACGGTACGAATGTGCCGAATGTTATCCTACGTAACGTATTCGAAAATCCAGGCTGGTACACGGCATACACGCCTTACCAACCAGAGATTGCACAAGGTCGTTTAGAAGCACTTCTTAACTTCCAAACCATGACTTGTGACCTAACAGGCATGGATTTAGCAAGCGCATCTTTACTTGACGAAGCAACAGCAGCCGCTGAAGCAATGGCAATGTGTAAGCGTGTTTCTAAAAACAAAAAATGTGATAACTTCTTTATCGCCGACAGCGTACACCCACAAGTAGCTGACGTGATGATCGAACGTGCAGAGCACTTCGGTTTCACTGTCATTCAAGGCCCTGCAGAAACAGCGCCTGAGCATGACTTGTTTGGTGCGGTACTACAGTACCCAGGTACAGACGGTGATGTAACAGACATCAGCGATATTATTGCGGCTATCCAAGCTAAAAAAGGTGTTGTTGCAGTGGGTTCTGATCTACTTGCTCTTACACGCATTAAGTCACCTGCAGAGCTAGGTGCTGACATGGCGTTTGGTAGTTCACAACGCTTTGGTGTACCAATGGGTTATGGCGGTCCACACGCTGCATTCTTCGCAAGCTGTGACAAACATAAGCGTTCTATGCCGGGTCGTATCATTGGTGTTTCTAAAGACACTCATGGTAAACCTGCACTGCGTATGGCAATGCAAACGCGCGAGCAACACATCCGCCGCGAAAAAGCTAACTCAAACATTTGTACTGCACAGGTATTACTAGCGAACATGGCTGGTTTCTACGCAACGTATCACGGTCCAGAAGGCCTTAAAGATATTGCTAAGCGTGTACACCGTTTCACTGATTTATTAGCCGCTGGTCTTGTTAAAGGCGGTTTAAGCCTGACTAACAATACCTGGTTCGATACAATCACAGTACAGTTAGACAACGATCAGTTAGATAACAAAGAGAAAGTGGTTACTCGTGCATTAGCAGCGGGCATTAACTTCCGTCTTGACGCTGAACATGAAGTTGGTATCAGCTTAGATGAAACAATCACGCAAGCAGACCTAGCGACATTATTCGACGTACTATTGGGCGATGACCATGGTATCTCGGTTGATGCGCTAGAAGCTGAACTAGCAGCAACTGGTAGCACGTCTATCCCAGCTGAACTTGAGCGTGAATCAGCATTCCTAACACACCCAGTATTTAATACGCACCATTCTGAAACAGAAATGCTGCGTTATATTAAATCTCTGGAAAATAAAGATTTAGCCCTTAACCATTCAATGATTTCATTAGGTTCTTGTACCATGAAACTGAATGCGGTTGCCGAAATGATCCCAGTAACATGGCCTGAATTTAGCAACATGCACCCGTTCTGCCCAGCAGATCAAGCGGTTGGTTATAAAGTGATGATTGACCTGTTAGAAGACTGGTTAGTTAGCATCACAGGTTACGATTCAATTTGTATGCAGCCTAACTCGGGTGCTCAAGGTGAATACGCAGGTCTATTAGCGATTCACAAATACCATGAGTCACGTGGCGAATCACATCGTAACATCTGTCTGATCCCTAGCTCTGCGCACGGTACTAACCCTGCATCAGCGCAAATGGCGGGTCTGAAAGTCGTCGTTACTAAGTGTGATGTAAACGGTAACGTTGACGTTGCTGACTTACGTGAAAAAGCGGAAGAGCTAAAAGACAATCTTTCTTGCATCATGATCACGTACCCATCGACACACGGTGTATACGAAGAAACGATTAAAGAAATCTGTGGCATCATTCATGACAACGGCGGCCAAGTTTATATGGACGGCGCGAACATGAACGCACAGGTTGCATTAACATCACCGGGCTCTATGGGTTCTGATGTTTCTCACCTTAACTTACACAAAACATTCGCTATTCCACACGGTGGCGGTGGTCCAGGTATGGGTCCTATCGGCGTTAAAGCGCACTTGGCACCTTTTGTTGCTGGTCACGCGGTTGCTGACACAGGTAAAGAAAGCCGTAACAACGGTGCGGTATCTGCTGCACAGTTCGGTAGCGCAAGTATCTTGCCGATTACGTGGATGTACATCAACATGCTAGGTACAGCAGGTCTGAAACGTTCTACACAGACAGCTATTTTAAACGCTAACTATCTGGCTCAAAACTTAGACCCACTGTTCCCAGTACTTTATAAAGGCCGTAATGATCGCGTAGCGCACGAGTGCATCGTTGATTTACGCCCACTTAAAGAAACAACGGGTATTACCGAGTCTGATGTTGCTAAACGTTTAATGGATTATGGTTTCCACTCGCCAACAATGAGCTTCCCAGTTGCGGGTACGCTAATGATTGAGCCGACTGAATCAGAATCTAAAGCTGAACTAGATCGCTTCATCGAAGCAATGACCAGCATCCGTGCCGAGATTGCAAAAGTTGAATCGGGTGAGTGGACTGCAGAACAAAGCCCACTCCATAACGCACCACACACACTAGCCGATATTGTTGACGCTAACTGGGAGCGTGCTTATGACCGTGAAACTGCGGTTTACCCTGCATCTTACGTGAAGAAAGACAAGTTCTGGCCTACAGTAAACCGCATCGATGATGTGTATGGCGACCGTAACTTATTCTGCTCATGCCCACCCGTTGAATCGTATAACGATTAATTTTGGTTAATTTAGCGTGTTAAAACGTTAAAGACATGAAGTGATAAGAGCGAATCCTGCGAAAGTAGGGCTCGCTTTTTTATTGGATGATGAAAGAGCATTAGGGGCGGGGGGAGTTGAAGCCCAAAACACCACTGGATGTAATTACAGTGGTAAATTTTTGTAATCGGTAGCCCTATCCATATGTATCCAGTACGACCCATCCTATGCCGCCAAAGTGCCGCCGTTAAATATTTACTAGAGGGGATTGATTTGGAAATCGAAAGTCATGTTTTTGAAATGTTAACTTTAAGTTGCTCTTGTAATTTATTCAATTAATCCCAAGGTATATATTAATCATACTACTAAAGAGGTGTTAAGATGATTGAATCTATTATCAGAGCTATCAATAATAATGAAGAGATTTCATTTGTTTATAGTGGCTTACCAAGAGTTGCTCAGCCTTGTGCGGTGGGTATATCAAGAGCAGGTAATGAAATACTAAGGTGTTTCCAGACGGAAGGTGGTCATATAACACCTGGTCACGAATGGGACTTATGTACTGTAGCAAAAATATCGAATTTAGAACTTACAGGAAAGCAATTCCAAGTAATCCCTCACGGTTATAAACAAGGTGACAGAGGTATGCGCAGGATTTACGCCCAGCTTTAACATTGTAGTGGTACAGTGAATTTGGCCTCCTCGTTGGAGGCTTTTTATTCTGAGAGAAATTCAGCTATATGCGGTCTATTGAATGTAATGACTCTAATGCGCAGCTAAGACCGCTCCCGATTAAAAAGTCATGTTATGCAGGCGTTACTTGATATAATAGATGTTTCAGGCTTACTTTTAGTTGAAACATTGATTCCCCAATTTAGTGCAAAATCATCCCTCCATTTTTAGCCTGTTATAGTTTAATTAACATGTATAAATAAGCGATTTAATGAGGATCTTAAGTGAGTATGCTTTTGGTTCTGCGTGTTACATACAATATGTTAAATAGGGTCTGAATTGATGAAATTTAGTTAGTGGGATTATCTTACTGTATGTTGAATCTATATAGGGTTAAGTAGTTCGCTAGATTGACCTCGCGAACTACTTACTTATTTAGATTTCACATAACATGCGTTATACGCAGTTGTGTAAGTTCAAATTTTCACCGTGTGATTATATCTTTAGGTTGTAAATGTGACTGGATCATATATGATAGATTTATATTCATTTATGATTGGGGTTTGATTTGATTTCTGTAGATATTAAAGAGTCAACGTTTAAGCGTTTAGAGGGATTTGCCATTGGATTTGATACTCCAGATACTGCAATTAATCGCTTGCTAGATCAAGTTGAGAATAAGGCAAATAAGAAACCAGTGTTGAAGTTCTTCCCAAATGATGAGGAGTATTTTTTAAAATTATTAGTGCAAGACAAGAGTGCTGAGGTTGTTCTTTATCATTCAAATGGGAGAAGGAAAATAATTCAATGGAATGCAAAAAAAATTACTGATAAATCTAACCTTAGAGGTAATTTATGGTCAGGGTTTCTAAGGGGATGGGAGGGTAAGGGAATTGTTTCTGCTGAGTTTTCTATTTACCCAAAGGTAAGCGATGATTATAAAGTGATTGATAGTCAAAGGGATAGTTATCTAGTAGATAAGCTGAGTTTAACTTTTAGGGAAGCTAGGAGATTAGAAGGTTTTTATGAAATGGTTAGGTATGTTGATAGCACAACAGGTTGTTCAGAAAGGTATTCAATAAAATTTTATGATGGTTACGATTTGGAGATTTCGAGGGAAATCGAAGGATTGGATAGCAATAGTGAAATTTGGATACCTATTCTTGAACCTGGTTATCATAATCTCGATTGCCTCGACGAGGTGTGCCATAAAACGGTGGTTATAAATTGATCCATTTACCATCTTCTTTTGTCGAAAATGGCTTGGTATATTGATCCACCATCTTGTTAGAACTAGTGGTGAAATCGTCCCTGAACGCCCTATTGAACATAAAGACTCTAATGCGCAGAGCCAAAAATACACCCGATTAAAATGTCCTATTAAAGCCTTATTTCTTACAGTTTAATCCTTTAAATTCCTTATATACCACCAAGATGATTTTGCACTATCTTGGTGAATCTATGATTCAGAGTACATCTAATACGAACGTCTATTTTCTATAATATGTTTAATAGAGGTGTTATATCATATTTGGAAATGGGGGAGCTGAAGCCCTATTTTACGCAGTCACTCTGCCGTCGTTTTCCATTAATGGTCAAGTGATAAATTATTAAGGATGTATTAATAAGTTATTACTTTAGTAATACTTGGGCGTTGTATCATAGTTAACTAAGGTAAATTAGAATTTATATTGTTGTTGACTAAAAAAGTAATATTATCAGTCCAGTACGGGGTCTGTTAATGATTAACAGGACTTAAAAAATAAATTACAGGAATGCACATTTTCTCAAAGTAGGTTTTAATGTCAGATTGGCGTTTTATCTATTTTTCACCTGATTAGTCACTATTGACTAGGGTGAACAGATTTGGGGAGTTGAGCTGTCCTACTTTATAAATGTCAGGCATCAAAAGGAATCTGAGAATTGAGTGATAACAAATCAATTGAAGTAGCATCGAACACCGTTCGGAGAATGTGGGAAAAGCACGGAATCAAAGAACCAATGAGGTTTCTCGGTTTCTGCTTAAGTATGTTGCCAATACCTGTAATTCAACAAGCAGGGTTAGCATTAGATCGTCATCTAGGAGATAAAGCTTTTGAGGCTCAGTTGGAAGAGCTCTGGTCAGCAATTTCAACGGCTAATGACCTCGTTAGTAAAGTATCTACACTCGAAGAAGCAATACAAGAGATTGCTAAAACTATTGAAGCGTCCCCAACTCTTGAAGCCAAAACTAGCGAATTTATTGCTTCACTTGGTAGTAACCAAAAAGAGTTCTCTGTATTAACCGAAAATCAAAGTTATCAAGAATTACGCAGTAGCATAGTACATGCTGACATCTCTAATTTTGTAGCAATAGGTGGAAGTACTAATGTAATCCAAAATTCAACGGTTAACTCTGAAAGAACACATTTGCATGCAACTGACAATAGTAAAAACTTTGTAGATGGAACTACCTTTCAAGGTTCGGGTGGGGCGGTATCGATGCGAAAAATAACTACTCAGGGACAAATATCTGTGCAAGGAAGTGGCATTGGTTTTGGTGGTGAGGGTGGTATTGGCTTTGGTGGTGGAAGCTCTATCAGCTTTGGCGGTAACTCTAATGAAGTTTCGGGTAATTGCCCAAGTTGTAATGAACTACTCCGAATGGATAAGCGAGAGTTGCATAAATATATACATGTTCAATGTCATAAGTGTAAATCAACTTTTCCATTTAAATTACCAAATGCCTAACAAAGCAAATCACCGGACACATTGCGGCTGTGTTTGCGGCGTTAACGTGTCGCCAATCTACCGCCATATATTTTCTTTTTATGGCGGATAATTACCTGATTCATTAACCTTTTCCCCATTCTGGTAAAGGGGCGCGCAACCCCGAAATAAATTATTATATTTGAATAAGAGGAGATTTAAGTTTGAGTAATGAGAAGATACTTTGGGTTATTTTAATTTGGTTGGTTATTTTTGGTGTTACTGATAATGGGTTAGTTACAAACGTATGTATTTTATTAGTTATGTTGGCTTTTTTTATTTGGAAAAGTGTTAATAGAAAGCGATACGAAAAAGGATGCGATGCAGAAAAGTTAAAGCGTATTGAGAAAATAATGAAAGAGCCTAAAGGCATTGAGAGTAGTGGTTATGAAGAGAGAGTTCGTCGTAATTTACTGTTTATTTCATGCCTAGCACTAACTTTTACAACTTTTGATATTCAGATTAATCCAGAATCAAGATTTTTTGGTGGGCTGCAATTTATAAATCTAACGTCTGAGGTTGTATACAGCATACTGTTAGTTATTGTCTTATATGAGTTTTTAAATTACGCCTTTAATGTGAAAATTCAATTTTTACATTGGAGAGTTCGTCTTACTGGAATATCTCATGATGAGGTCAGAGGTAATGAAGGTGGGATGTTTGGGAGTGATGAAGCTCTATATGATCATTCTGGGAAAGATGAAAATTCTAACCTTTATCTTTGGATGTTTGAAACTAAAAAGAGAAGAGATTCTATTATAAATAATATTGAATCTACATCCGAGGCTCTTAAAAAACACATTGATCTATCTGGCGATAATGCAAATCTAAATGCTTTAACTCAAGCTATCAATACGTATGAGAAGAGTGTTACTGATTTCAGTAATCATCTACATCATATAAGAATCGACGCTTCAATTTTACGTTTTGATCAATGGTTCAAATTATTAATTGTTAGCCAGAATTTACGATGGTTGTTCTTCGACCTAATTGTTCCTTTTGCATTAAGCGCTTATGCTATATGGTCGTTAATTGAAATTGTTTCATTTACTTAGGGATTTCTAGACCCCGAAATGCACTTGTCGATAGGCAATTGGGTAGCAGATTAATAGCGATATGCCCGACATTAATACAAAGTAACCCATGCAACGCCAAAGAATAGCAAACATCTGGTCTGTGGTTAGGTGTACGCCCCGTTTAAAAGTGTCTCTTAGGTGTAGCCGCTGTAGTTAACGCGATTAAAATCAGATTGGGCATGATGACGTCTAGCAATAGGTAGGTTCCATTTGTTGTGGGGTATGCGGTAAGACTAGCAAGAAAATTAGTTTAGGCATCAAGGCTGATTACTTTGATATTAAGTTGTGAGTTAGTTTACTGCTATTAGTATTAAAGCGTGATTTTCATCTGTTCGGCTGTTAAATCTCGATTAAAATATCATGCGTGTTCACCAAGAAAATTGTCGATTTGTACATTTTTAAATATCCTCTCTGTAAGAGAAATAGTTATGTTTATTCTTTATGCTGATAATTCATTTCTATATATTAACTATTATATACCTTTTATTTTAATGTGTTAGAATTTGAGTTCTCTGAATTCGATCTGTTTTTTGTTTTTGTATTAGAGGTTTTAGTTGCCAGATATTCTTGAATTAGACGTAGAGGAATTGGTTCGAAGATCAACGCAAGGTGCTACAAGCCCTTGGATTAGTCGCTTGTCGGATGATAATACTTACTACATTAAAGGTGTCCAAGCTCTCCATAAAGGGCTGATCATTGAGTATCTTTGTGCTCAATTAGGGCGTTCGCTGGGTATACCGATTCCAAGCACAACTATTGCTTATCTCGATATGAATTTACTCCGTTATAATTCAGAAGCGAAGAAAGATTTTGGTGAGGAAAGCTGTTATGTTTTTGCCTCTCAAGAAGTTAAGAGCCTAACTGAGCTTAAGGTTATTGATTTAGAGTCTATGAATCCACAGGTTGCTAAATTATTATTCTTTTTTGATTATTTAATCCAAAATGAAGATCGTATGCTTACTGAAAATGGAGGTAATCCGAATTTATTTATTAACCCAATAAATTCTGATATGACAGTATTTGATCATAATTTAGCGTTCGATGTAAATTATGATTTTGAAAATAATAAGAATTTTCATGCATGTCGAGAATTTTGGTATGAGGCTCAGTTAGAACTCAATTTTAAACATGAGATGTTAGAGCAATTGCCGATTGCTATAGCTGAACTTGCTGAGTATGCTAAAGGTATACCACAAGAGTGGTTAGATAGTTGCGATGGACTATTAAACGAAATTTTTACTAAGCTTAATTTATATAAAACAGCACTTTTCTGGGAGGCATTACAATGAGTATGAGTTGTTTATACGCAATAGTCAGGTTTGCCCCTTATGCAGAAACAAGTGAGTTTGCTAATGTAGGCATTGTGCTTTGCGTTCCACAAACGGGTTTTATTGGTTTTAAATTAGCTCCTCCAAGATTTAAAAGAGTAAGTCAATTTTTTGATGATCTAGATAATAAACTTTTTAGTGCCACAAGAAATAATATAGAAAAAGAACTCTGTCGATTACAAGAATATGCTCATAAAGTAAGTGAACGACAGTTAGCTGATGTTTTTATTGAACTTATCAGAGAGCGAGAAAGTATTATTCGCTTTGGAGAAGTTCGCAGCGCTTTGCTTAAAGGTGATCCCCAGGAATTTATTGAAAAACTCTATAAGCAATTTATTGGAAGAGATTTTCTGACTAAAGAATATCGAGAAAATGTAATGGTTAAAGATATTCGGAATAGCTTGAGGCAAAAAGGTGTTCCAAAGTTTAAAGAAGATAAAATAGCCAATGAGTTGTTTGAGGCTACTTTCCCTTTAGTTAATAGAGATAATTCACCTAAAATTATTAAACCTTTGGCATTCCAACAATCAACGACAACAAAGATCATTGAGCATGGTGAGCTTTGGCACTGGAAAGTAAAAAGATTAATTAAGACTGGTAGTTTAGATGAAAAAAATGTTTTATTACCTTTTGAAGAACCTAAGTGTGGAACTGAAAAACTGAAAAGGGCTTACCAAGAAGTTGTAACTGGCTTTAAAGAATTAAATGTTCAAGTTTGTGATTTTAAAGATAAAAATGAATTAATGAAATTCGCGACTCGTGATCTTAGTCCTGATAAGTTTAAACTAATCTAGAATACTTTTAACTGTTAAATATCTCCCATTTTGAATTGGGAGGTATTATTTTCATAGATATCGTAATTCTTAATCTAGTTGTATCATTGTATTTCTTTTAACGGATTCAACCTAACTGCATCCTCTCAATACTCTGGTGTAAAATATGAATATTTCATCGCATCAACAATTGATGCGTGTCCAAGTATTCGCTGCAGCACCAGAATATTCCCGCCATTAATCATAAAGTGATTCGCAAACGTGTGCCTTAACACATGGCTCATTTGCCCTTTGGGTAATTTAAATCCTGCTCGTTCCAACAGTGTGAATAATATTGCGCTTCTTTAGAAATATAATTCCATCGCAAACAAATAAACTCCTAACGATAAGTCGCCGTTATCACATAGGAGGAAGCATGAGTAAAAACATTATTCTTTGTCTAGATGGTACATGGAGCAAACCAGATGAGGATCCGCATGCAGAAAACGAAGAAACTAATGTTCGGAATTTGTGGGAGATCTTAGATAAAACCCAACCAAAGCGGCAAGTGGTGTATTACGACGAAGGCGTCGGTTCGGACTGGTACAATAGTCTCATTGGTGGGATATCAGGGTGGGGGCTGGCTAAAAACATAAGAGAAGCCTATTTCGAATTATGTAAACATTATGAGCATGGCGATAAAATCTTTATTTTCGGCTTTAGCCGAGGCGCATATACCGCCCGTTCACTCGCTGGTATGATCTACAGTTGTGGACTGTTAAATAAAGACCGGCTTACTGAGACGGCGATTGAACATGCTTTCGATGTTTATAAGCATGCAGATAACCACGAAAAAAACAGTTTTAAACAAAATAATATCATGTGTCAGATCGAAGTGATTGGCGTATGGGACACTGTCGGTTCGCTTGGTATCCCTATCGGGTTCTTAAAAGCAATCACTCATCAATATCTCCAATTTCATGATACAACACTTAACAAAGATGCTTTGCATGCATACCATGCCGTATCAATCGATGAGCAGAGAGAAACGTTTAAGCCTACCTTATGGGCAACGCGTGCTGGTGCTGACAATCAAGTTATAGAGCAGGTTTGGTTTTCGGGCGTTCATGCTGATGTCGGCGGGGGATACAAAGAAAGGCACCATTCTAATGTCGCATTTAATTGGATGATAGCCAAAATAAAACACAAAGTAGAATTAGATTCTCGTCATTACCCTTACCCTGAAGATGTATCGAAAAAAATACATGATTCATACAAATTTTACTACGGAGGAAAGGAGCCAAGGGTTGCATCGGTAACCGATATAAATACCCCAAGTGTCCATGTCTCTGTACTCCAAAAATTAAAGCTCATTGTTGACTACATACCACTCGCGTTAGTTGATCTTAACAGTAGGGGCGGACTTGAGCCTTATAAAGTCGTGAAGTAAAGCTAGCGGTATCAAATATCAGGTAAATGCCTTACATTAACTTTGCCTACAGTAATAATTCCTGCTAGATTTAACTTAATCTTTATCACAGGCTTAAAGTCTGATAATAGAATTAATGCATGATAATACCTTAAGTGAGATTGCAGGGCTGGCAGCCTTTTCTATTAGATACAAACCACACGGTTGTATGGTGATATTAAATTGTGGGTTATTCCATACGGATACCCGGCTCGCACACAGAGGTCCCTACCGTAGTGCGGCATCAATTTTATATTGGATACAATTATGCCTGTAAAAAACGCACTTCGTACTACTCCTGCACTTCAACATTACAAACAAGTTTCGTTTGAGACACTTGCCGCCAGTTGGTTTACTTTCGATGGCTGGGAAGTCTCTGCTCCTATCATTGACCATGATATGAAAACCGACCTACTGGTAAGTGATGGTAATAACTTTTACCGGATCCAAATCAAAACAATCGAGTCCCATGATGAATCCCATGTTGTGGAAAATAAATGGGGTGATGCCAAAATTGATTATGTTATTTATTTCTCTAGGGAAGATAATTGGGGTTATATCTTAAAGCCCTTCAAGCAGAGAACTAAACGACTTAACTCCGCTGGTAGCATTCGCTTTCATCAGCATCATAAGCCTTTTATCAAAGCTTTTAATAAGATTTAGATGTTTGTATTGTAGTGGTGTTAATTATGCAACATCACCACATTAATAATTAGATATAAAACCATACTTTTTTGATTCATATGCATTTCACATACACGCTAAAATCACCTTATTATTAAACTTTATTATAAGGGAAAATATTGTGATAACACGACCGAGTCTATTACGTACACAGCTGGCTTTTAGAGACGTCTATGATGATGTTGGTAAAACCGTATCTGGTGTTGGTGATAAAATTGGCGGTAAAGTCGATTACAACATCAATACCCTAACAGCAGAGCAGGGACGTTTTGAAAATGCTTGTGCTATACGTATGAGTTATGTATTGAACAAAGTTGGTGTGAAAATTCCGTTCATGAAAGGGAAAACTGTTTCAGGTGGTAAAGGAAATTGGTATCTCTATAAAGTAAAAGATCTAATTAAATTTTTGTTTGATACTTTTGGTGAACCAGATATTGTAATTAACCACCCAGCGGCTTCAAAATTTTCGGAACATAAAGGAATACTTGTTGTGGAGGTGAGTGAATGGGTAGATGCTTCTGGGCATGCAACTATTTGGAGTGGACTACAGTGCACTGATCATTGCTACTTTCCTCAATCAAATAAGGGATATTTATGGACGTTAAAAGATTAATCATAACCATGTTAGCCTGTATTTTAAGTGTTACTAGTTATGCTCATGAGTTAGATAAAGCGACTGAAAAACAGCTGTTTAACAATTATGCCTTGGCAATGTGTTTAGCAACTGAATACAAAGATTCTGATATTCATGATGACGCCATTAAAGCCCTTAATGGTTATCGAGAGTTTGGCAATATGACATTGGAAGCTTATGCTGCGCTTAATGATACATATAAAACGTGGGAAACTAGACCATATACCGCCAAATCAGGCTCAACATTGGAATTAGCTCGTTGTATCGATTTTCAAAACTCAAAGGATGTTGCTGCCATATTCGATATGAACAATCCTTGTAAAGATCCAACTACGTGGGATAGCGCAGATAAATTTAGCGTTAGGTGCCAATAGCGGCTGGATTGGCTGTTTCATAAAAGAGACAGGTATAGCATACGAGCGAGGGCGATAGCATAATGACTTTTGAATTAATAAAAGATAAGTTCTTATTGATCATCGCAGGGCTTGGATTTGCAGCATTTGCATTTATTGGATCTCCTTTGATAACAGAATATATCGATGTTTATTTTATCGTTATCATTGTTGTTATGTTCTGTGTTGACAGGTTAGAAATCAGAAAATTAAAAGCTGAAATAAAACAACTTAAAAGTAAGTCTTCGGCGAAGTAAGTTTCATAATGACGACAGTTCGTAATAGGGGTAAAACTTGGTCGAGCGTAATTAAAGCATATCTGTAGTGTTAATCGCACTGCCGTTTTTAATTGAAGATTATGATTTTATACTGTGTTATTTGTATATTTCTCAGAGCTAGTTAAAATACACAGCGATAGAGCAATAGAGAAAGTCGTACATTACAGGTTAATCTGCTCAGATGAAGTCATCGATGCAGTACGCCACCTGATATTGTTAATAGATAGATGACCTAACAAGGCAAAGCAATCTGACCAATCACTGTGATATTCCTAGACTTTACTGAAATACCTAATTTATATTGTAATGCTTGTGTACCCATCTATCTCTACCTAATTTTTTTGCTTCATAAAGTGCGTTATCTGCGACCTTAATTATATCTTTAATAGTCGCACCATCAAATTTAGTAATGAGTGTAGAGCCCATGCTGCAAGTTATTTTTATATCGTTATGCTGTGGGATATTAATATCTTTGACGCACTTAAGTACGCGTTTAGCTATCACATCTAATTCTAGCATTGAGGTATTGGTTAAAATTATGGCGAATTCCTCTCCACCAATACGCGCATGGAAGTCGTCATCTTTACGTAATGCAGAGGAAACCGCATTGACCACTGCAATTAAACATTCATCTCCGACATCGTGACCATATTTGTCATTTATTTTTTTAAAGTAATCAAGATCATAAATAATGACTGAGAATGGAGTTTGTTGGTGAATTATTTTATCGCAAAATTCAACATACGAACGATGATTGGCAATGAGTGTAAGTGAGTCAGTATGTGCAATTTCATTTAATACAGTGGTTCTTTCTTTTACTTTATGCTCTAGTTCTTGAGACAAGCTCAGCGCTCTTTTAAGCGTTATAAATATACATGACAAACTAATTATTGAGAAAGAAATAAATATCACATAAGAGTATCTCATTGTTCCAGATAGATCTTTTTCATCAAGATTTAAGGGGATGGCAATATCAATTGCACCACGTACATCGCCTACTCGCCAATCTTTTTTAGGACTATCAGGATGATTATTATGGCAGGTTACACAACTTTTCGTCATAAAAATCGCTTCAGCGTAGCGTGATACTTGTATTCCATTAAGCTCTTCGATTCGTTCAAATGTTGGGGATGATGTAGTTAATTTTGAAAGAGCATCATGTTGAAAACTGTCTTGTGGTCCACCTATATTCTCTCTATTTTTAAACGGATATTGACTGTAGGTGTGCAACATAAATCCTGCTGAGGAACGAGTAACAGCTTCACCTAATTCAATAGCAAATGTAGTAGGGTTGGGAAGTGACAGTGGTTTCCCATGATATAAAGCTTCGACAGTAATATCTGGATGCAAATCTAGTGGTGTTGTATGAGCACTATATGAAATTCTAGCTTGGTTGATTGTAGTAGCTAACACTTCAGCAGTGCGGCTTGCTAATGTTGTGGCTACAGAGTGTTGGAAATTTTGGAGCATAAAAAACGAAATTAAAGAAAGTAACATAAAGATAAAACTGAAAACCGCGGCAGTTTTAATTTGAGTTGTTTTAATTTTATTAATCATAGGTTTCAGTGTTACTTTGTCGAAAATTGAATTTTATTATGGAATCTATCTTCTAGGTTTAAATATCCGTATGAAGGTACCATATAAGTTATGATTTAAACTAATGGTTTATTGGTATTTACTTCGAAGTAAAACCCTGATTGGTTGAAGCTATCTCCTATGTTAGGAGATTCTGGAAATGTGAACAGGTGGTTTACCTATTTACTTCATTTGGGGCGGCTGGCATCTGTTTAGGAAAACTTTTCATTCAGAGCATAAATTATTAAAACACCCCCCTTTATCTTTAGCCATGTTCTGTATCTTAATACTCCCGCCATTAATCATAAAGTGACTCGCAAACAAATAAACTCCTAACGATAAATAGCCGTTCATCACATAGGAGGAAGCATGAGTAAAAACATGATGAGCATGGCGATAAAATCTTTAGCCGAGGCGCATATACCGCCCGTTCACTCGCTGGTATGATCTACTGTTGTGGACTGTTAAATAAAGACCTTAATGGTTATCGAGAGTTTGGCAACATACATAAATGAGCTCTTAAGTTCTTATATGAGTATTCTTTTGGTTACGCGCAGTTTTCTTGATTATTCAACACTTTAATTCAAGGTATGTTACAGTTCTCAGTTAAATTACCTAAATGTTATCAGTGTGATATGTTACTAAATACCAAGTTTATACAAATTGTCCGCGATGAATCTTTATCTGTATATAAGGAGGCTATAAAGGATCGATCAATATATTTACTGATATTAGTTATGGTGCTATCAATATCAATATTTACTTTTTATCATGATTATACTAATCAATTACGTTTTTTTTCTTACTTTCATGCACTGGGATTTATCATACCAATTTCAACTTTACTCTATGTGATTTTTTACTATTTTAAGCGACTAATCAATAGAGAGCCCGACCCCATTAAGTGCTTTAATAACCCATTAGCACTAGTCTATGCGTCTAGAGCTAAATTGCTCTCATCTTTCTTACTCCTTACAGCAATTAGTCTATTTATGTCATGCTTTTCGACGATGAAAAACATGATACCTATCGTCAATATGTTTAAGTATGACGTGCTATTTCAAGAGCTAGATAGATGGTTTTTTTTAGGACACGACCCTGCTTTACTTATTCATAGATTAATCGAAAGTCCTTACGGGATTTTTATTATGAATCTCTGTTACAACCTTTGGTTTTTCATTATGTGGACAGTGGTGTGCTATTTTTTACTCGCATCTAACTCTGTAGTTAGAACCCGTTTTCTTATTAGTACGATACTGTGTTGGTCAATCATCGGTATCGTAATCGCCATGTTATTATCGTCTGCTGGACCTGCATTTGTCCCACGATTAAATCCTGAAAATCATGCCTATGACTTACTAATACAAACATTAGAAAACAAGCATAACTGGCTAATAGAACAAGGATGGCCTGGATTATCTAGTCTTTCTATGCAAAATAATTTATGGGATGCGTATGCAAATAATAAAGACATGTTAGGTAGTGGTATCTCAGCGATGCCAAGTATGCATGTTTCTGTTGCCGTTCTTATGGCTCTGGCAATCTCTAGTGTGAATCAAAAACTGGGATATGCACTGTGGGTATTTGCTTTTATTATTTTTATCGGATCTTTTGCCCTCGGATGGCATTATTTTGTAGATGGTATTGTCAGTGCTTTACTGACTCTATGTATCTGGCGTATATCCTCTTATGTCGGTGAAACCGATAGGCAGGTTATCTCTACAACTCGAATTTCTGAATAAATAAGCCACAACTGTAGTGGATTAGCGAAATTGGCCTCCTAATTAGGAGGCTTTTTAAGTCCCCGTTAGAAATGTCATGTTGCTCATTTAATTTCGATATTTACCATGAGACTTTTAATACTTATTTCCCTTGCTATAAAATTAAACGATAATAAAATCAGTTCTATACCTGTCCTGTTATACCTATGTTATACCTATGTTATGAGTCACTTGGTACGGAAACTATGAGCACTCCGATAATTATAATTACTATATTCTGTTGCCTGGCTGTATACGCGGGGATTTTCATCACTTACCATGTAGTTAAGTCTGATTTTTTGATAAGAAACAGAAGGTTATTTTAATAAGTGTGGCATGGTTGTTACCAATTATTGGCGCTGGTTTAATTTTTAGTTTATTAGCTGAAGATAAGCCGATTAAGAAAAGATCTAGTTTTCATTTATTAGATTATATTTTTTTAACTGCAGTTCTTACGCAGAACTCTAATAGTTTTGATAGTGGTTCTCCTGCGAACTATGATCAAAGCAGTAGTTGCGATTCAGACATATAGTAAGTCAATTTAAGCGGGACCTGAACCTCAGCTCTTTCTTTGTGGCCAAATTAATTGCGTTATTACAAAAGGCTTAAAGACTTATGTTTAAAAAGTTATATTTGTTATGCTTTGTTTTCTCTATTCAATACGGTCAAGCGGCAAGTTCCACCTATATAGACTTCTATGTTAGCAATGACATCCCTAAGAATCTTGTCGAATCAAAAATAACCAACTCAATTGCAGACTCAAACTTAGTGCTAAGTAACTCGTCTCTCCCATTAACTCGAAAGCAGGGCCATATTTATTTTTCTTCATCGTTGGCTGATGTGAATTATGATCGACTTGATTTAGTTATGATTCAATTGATGATTGAGGATTACAATCTGTACAAAAAACTAATTGATGGTAGTAGATTGTCAGTGTTATTAATGAAATCACCGACCTCAACAAAGAGTCTTTGCGGATCGACTGTATCTATTTCTTTTCCAAATATTGCGATTATTGATCTGAATTGTGACTCTCTAACTTTAGAACATGAACTAGGCCATTTATACGGTGCTCAGCATGAAACCGTATACGAAGAAGATTTA
Source organism: Moritella sp. 5 (assembly GCF_018219455.1). Taxonomy (NCBI): domain Bacteria; kingdom Pseudomonadati; phylum Pseudomonadota; class Gammaproteobacteria; order Alteromonadales; family Moritellaceae; genus Moritella; species Moritella sp. 5. Next base: position 4,018,102 of record NZ_CP056122.1, on the reverse strand, counting down.
ATTCCCTATGCCTATGCTGCTGTATGCGGAAGATATATAACGATCATGTCTTCTGTGACATCGTCGGTGAAAAATAAACAAATTATAAAAGCATATTCATTCCCTGAATTAAAGGTGTATGGCGATCAGTGTGGTAGTCATAGCACAAACAATAGAAAGGTTATGTTGGATAATATTGAAAAATTTCAATTCTATTAAAGTTTTGGAACCCCTTAATAAATGCCATAATATAGTTTATGAATAAATTAACATAGTAAGCTAGGCAATGAACGATACACACTTTTTAAACGTAGATCTGGATGTCGAATCAAAGCAGGATATTACCCCGATAGTCGAGTTTTGGGGGGATGAAATATCAGTGTTTCGACTTGAAGAAGTCGACGGTACTTGGTTCGGAGCCTTCGAAACGCTAGAGAGTGCTGAAGATGACATCATTGAAAAATACCATCAGCTAATAACAGGTTTACCATCTGATCTAAGGACCATTTGGGACTCTGCCATAAAACGTGTCTTTGATTTTGGCTATGATGGTGGTTCAACACCAAGGGCCTTTCAGTCCACGTTGAGTCAAGATTCGGTTTCAAAACTCGCTGACGTTGGTGGGCGAATTACAGTGACTATCTACGCGCCAGAGGAATAGTCGGGCGCAAACCATGCTATCTGGAAATTAAAATCCAGATGCAAGTAAACTAGTTTCTGCTACTTTTCTTGGACCGCTCTTTGCTATAGTCCATGAATATTCGATATGCTTTTAACAAAACTGACTGCACCTTGAACCTAAGTTGCAGACTTCATTAATATAATTATGATGCTCGACGTGTTAATGGAATTTCAGTGCCCAATTTTGTCAACATGATTTGCCATACATTGAGATCTCGACAACGGAATGCACCAGCACAACTTAGAAGGTAATATTTCCACATTAGATAAAATTTTTCACTGTAATTACTTGCAATATTTGTCCAATTTTTTTCAAAGTTTTCGTACCAAGCCATTAATGTTTTATCATAATCTGGACCAATATTATGCACACACTCAATGTTTAATTTGTTCTCGATAGCGCCTGATATTTGAGTCATCGAAGGAATAACGCCATTAGGGAAAATATATTTTTGGATCCAAGGATCACTTTCATTAATTGTTCTCGAAACTGAACCACCTATAGTATGGCAAAGGAAAATGGCATCATCTTTCATAAACCTTTTTGCACATTCAAAATATTCATAGTAATTTTTAGGTCCAACGTGCTCTAACATCCCAATAGATACTACACGGTCATAGGTTTCAGTGGGTTGGTAATCACGATAGTCTTGTAAAACAAAAGTAACATCTAGCCCTTCAGCATTAACTCTATCTTGACCTAATTTTTTTTGTTCTTTAGATAAGGTTAAACCATCACAAATAACACCGTAGTGTTCAGCTGCATATATCATAAAACTGCCCCAACCACAGCCGATATCGAGTATTCGCATACCTTTTTTTAGGTCTAGTTTACGACATACCAAGTCTAATTTAGCTTCTTGAGCCTCGTCGATATTACTTGAATCCTCCCAATAGGCACAAGTGTAAGTCATTCTTTTATCTAACATATTCTCAAATAGATCATTACCTGTATCATAATGAGATGAGACATCTTTTTTTGAACGTTCAATTGTTTGAGGATTAAAAAACTTACGTAATTTATTTTTACCTACTTCAACTCCAATACGAAGCTTTAATAAGCCATCTAGTTTTGACTCTATATCCGTACGTAAAATTTTACTAATTAACTCTGATATATCATCACATTTCCATTTCCCGTCCATGTAACCTTCACCAAAAGCGATAGAACCTTCAGTTAGTATATTAGTATAAAGCTCTTCATCATGAACTTGGATATCCCATGGACGATTACCATCGATCTGAATATCAGCTTTTAATAAAATTGATTGGAATAAATCTTTATTAGACATAAAAACTCTCTTGAATTGAATAAGAAATTAAATCGATATAATTTAAGACTCTAAAAAAGGGGGGAGCGATATTAATCGTCCAGCCTAAGCGTATAAATTATATTAATTCGGGGACCTTTCCAGTTAGGAGCTGTTGAACTTTAAAAATGTATTTTACTTGTATTACCGCCACGGCGTAATCCGATACCTTGATTATATTTAGATGCCGCGCCAGCATTGTGCTGATGAGCTTTGATATAGCTCCCATCAATGAACTACCACTCACAATCGCTGTTTTTAGAAAGTGTTCTAAATCATCGTAACAGAATGCCTTCCAATGTTTGACGATGTTCAGGTTTGTCATAGACACGCTCTTCAAGCAATATAGATTTTAAGTTTCGACCAGTGTTCATCCGTGAGCATTAATTAGGGCATAGTTAAACTTAATGACAGACCGAGAAAGAAACTTGATTACAAAACCCCTGCTCAATTAATGGCTGAGCATATAGTAGCGATAACTGTTTAGCGGTAATGTACTTCGAAGTTGAATCTGCCGATTTAAACGTGACCTGGACTTTCGAGATGGGTTTCACTCCTGTTTCGAATGAAGGTAATGTACGCTTGTTATTAGTCGTTATCAACTAACTTGTTGTTTTTTTACATTCTGAGTATTTTGTGAGCTCACGAGAGCATAATTTGACATGATAATATTGTTGAAGTCCCGGCTGATATGTCGGGATGAAGCGCTATTTTATGATGGATAATCACTTCTTGATTTTCTTCGCCAACTTTTTGATATGGGCTGGTAATGGTAATGACAATCATTATCATTTGTGTATAATCGGCGCTCCATGTTTTATAAGACGATAATAATGAAAAAATACACAGTATTAGTTTTATTCCTTGCTTTGGTTGGTTGTGACGGAAGTGATACATCAAATAATAGTGCTTACACGGCAGGAGTGACTGGCGAGTCGGCAGTGCCTGATAAGGTGAAAGTACCTGACGGGGTGACGGTGCCTGATAAGGTGGAAGTACCTGACACGTCAGTTATTAAGCTAACAACCGACCCAGTATTTCAAGTGAAGAAGGGCACTCGGTTTGTAACCGATCAACTTACGTTTAATTTTGTTAAAACCATTAATGCAGAAATTAAAGTTTATGATAAAGATCATGCGATGATTTTTGAGAAGGTTGTATCTTCTGCTGCATCTGAAATTACTGTTAATGTGGGCTCTGGGTACAATAATACAAGCCTTAAATATGGTAAATATTTTTATGAGATAAGTACTTCTTTACCTGATGGATCAGAAGAGAAAGTATTTAAGGGATCATTTGATAAAATTATTCGTCCTATAGCCACATTTACAAATAAGATTTCAGATATTAGTATTTTTGGCGATACGCTCTATGTAGCTACAGGCGATATGATGAAGGACGTAGAAGTTCGTTCCGTTAATATTAAATCGGATGACGTAACGCTACTGAATATATCTGGGAAGGATTTACCTAAACCTATTTATGATATGGCTAGAGTTGGTAATAAACTATATATGGGTGGTCGGAAGGATCAATATATGGGAGGGAAGCTACTTGTTGAGTATGACTTGGATAGCAACATCGTATCCGATCTAGACAGTCAATTATCATGTAAAACAAAGAATGATGATGAGTGTTCTGCTGTATTCAGTTTAACTTCTATGTTAGATAAGCTTTATATAGGGACTAGTGATGGATTATTTTCTCATAAAGATGACTTATTTTCTAAAATCACAGAGCATGGTCTAGATGAGTTTACAGACTTTAAATCTTTATTTGTTGATAGCCAGGATCGTATATGGGCGGGTTCTATGATAAAGGGTGGTATTTCTTATTATGCAAAAGGTTCTTGGACACCAATGACAGAGGTTAACTCCCAAATGCCTGCTGGCGGGATACTTGCTTTTTCTGAAGATAATAATAGAAATATTTACATGGCTAATAATATTAATGGATTAATAAAATATAATTCTGAATCTAATAACTTGAAGCAGTTTACACCTCATAATTCAGGGATTATAGATCATAATTTAGTATCTGTTGCATATACTGACGGGATTATTGTTGGCTCACATGATTATGGTATTGCTAAATCTGAAGATGGCTCCGATTGGAAAGTAACTGATAGTAGCAATTCTTTGATGGCTCCAATCAAAACTGATGCTTGTCAATGGAACCCCGATTCAGTCGCTTGTAAAAAGGTGTTGGTCGTTGAACGTATTGTTGAAAATAAAGATGGCCGAATTTTTGCCGCTATTGGTAAAGGTATTTACGAATTATATTAATTAATCAGAGGATTCAATTTAACTGCATCTTATAAATATTCTGGTGCAAGATGTGAGTATTTCATCAACATCAATAATTGATGCATGACGCACTATTCGCAGTAGCACCAGAATATTCCCACCATTTACCATAAAATAATTCGAAATCGAGTGCCGTAAAACATGACTCATTTTTCTTTCGATAACTGCAATTGTTTCCAAGCAATTAGGGAGTAAGAGCTATCGTTAGCCTATCTTAACGCTGCCACTCTGCGGGCGTTTTTAATCAGACGCCTTTTCTTGACCAAATATAAACGACGATAAACCGTATTTCATCGACTAAATATCAGGTGCAGTACACCGAGGATAGCTGGTTGCTTACTTTAAAAACCACTAATTTACAATGGTTTACGATGCTTTGCAGTGCTAGGCTTGTCACTGGTTCTGTCTTCAACTAGTATGCTTTACAGGTAAGACCAGTGGTATTCGGCTGGTCTTTTTTGTAAAGATGAAAGGTTCGTTGGTGGGTATGATATCAATATATGAAACGGGTAAAATGCGGGTCGAAATTGGTAATGAGGAAGTAGTAAAAACTTTTAAAATTAGACCAAGTTACAAAAAACGTTATAGTCGCGAAAAATTCGCGCTGCTCAGATTAAAAGGTCTATCTGGATTTCCTGAAATAATTAAATATAAAGACGATGATACCACTCTAACAATGACACGTTTGCTTGGTGAAAATAAGGAACAACTTTCTGATGAAGCACTGCAACATTTGTGCTTACTGGTTGATAGAATGTTATGTGCAGGTGTAGCTCGTCACTCTCTACCAGAGCGCGATTTACTTATTAAAGATGATAAGGTTTCTATCGTTGATTTTGAACGCGTGACACTTCGTGGTTCGACTTGGTCACCAATATGGTTTTTTTCTAAAAAAGTAACGCGCTTCCATCTACTTCGGCTAATTTCGCGACATAACCCAGCGCTATTATCTGAAGAAGAGAAAAATAAGTTGGCCTATTTTTCAAGCGTACGTGAAAAGTTACAAGTTCTAAAAAGACTTCGTACAAAAGGACGTAAAGTTTGGCGTCCAAAAACAAAGCCTGGTGAGTATACGAACAAATTTGAAAGTACAAAGGCGAAAAAATAACTTATCAGTGCGCGTTATTGTGTTTAATATCAACGGTGTAGGCGCTATTAAACATAAGGGTGATTTTGTACTATCTTGGTCTAGGTCCCAGTTAGAGTTTGCAGTATAACTCATTAAAGACAATAGACGTAAGTGACTGACTGTTATGTATGGGTCACTAACTCCCCGGTACGGTTGCTGTCAATATATAACCTTGAACTTACATTACTTATAAATAATGTAAGTTCATCACGACATTAATATTCAAATCAAATTTTTAGTTTTAATATTTGTCGTGTCTTTAATTTTGCCAAGTTTATTTAACCACTAACAGCCGCTTACGCGACGGACATTAGCGATGAATGTATCGATCTGCTCACGACCAGCAGCTGGATTCATGAATACCGCTTTCTCTCCCGGAATATAAGAATATTTACTGTGCTTGTTATAGGCAGAACGGGAAATGAATTCAACCCAGTTAGTATACAAACCAACCTTACCACATTGATTAAATACCTCACGATGCCACTGGCTATTTCGACGTAAACGTTCGGCATAGTCAGGGTTGGTCATGCACTGTTGCTCTATTTTAAATTCGGCATCCACATCAGTAACCCATTCTAGGTTATATAATCTGAATCCGACACTTGGCCCCTGATTTTCTGGGGCTATCAAGCGCACGCAGCCTAATTTTAATAATTCATGACGGAAGTAGTTGGCGTTCTGTAAACAGTGCGCCAGAACTATTTGGTAACCCTCTAAGCCCATATACTTCAGTGCAGAATAGGCACCAAACATACCTGCAGCACCACGTGAGCATTCAATTGTCGACTGAAGGTGAGTTTGCCCTTGCAGGTCATGTTCAAAATAAGAGAAATTTTCAGGATCATTCTCTAACGCTTTCATATCGTCTTTATTTTTGATCATAATCAGACTGGAAGTGTAAGGAACGTAACCCCATTTTTGAAAATCAACGGTAAAGGAATCTGCGTATTTTAGTTCCTTCACGCGTTGCATCGTGCGCTCAATGCCAGTGAGTGTGGCCTGATTAATCTCAAGTGGATTGCTGGCAAAGTCATAGCTATTAAAAAAGATCATTGACCAACCTACCGCAGCATCAACATGAATGTGCGGTCTAACGCTTAATTCATACTCTTCACATAAGCGATTACGAAGGTCATGCACTGGTTTTACTTGATCCACTGCAAAAGTATCTGTGGTACCCATTGTTAACATAATAGTAGGAACTCGGCAGTTAACTGCAAAGCAGGCGCGAAGTTGACTTTCCATATCGTCTAAATCAATATTATGGCTTTCTGTTACCTTGATACGGATTGTTTTTTTGCGAATATCCACACCAAGCAGAGACAGGCTTGTCATATTAGAATAATGGCCACCCTGAGAATTTAAGATACGGTAATCCTCAATCATGCCCATACCTGTGAACTTCGCATTCGGCAGTGATTTACGCAAACCTAGCAAGTAACCGTATAAATTACAGAATGTACCGCCCTGAGTGAATAGGCCTGTAGCTTGAGGTACATCATAATCCACCAGGCTGGCAATTTGGCGAACCACATTTTTTTCCAGCTGGTCAGCCATCCCTGAATATTCGCTGTAAACGAGGTTTGGATTGGCTAACGTCCCCATCATGGAGCCATAGATGGCCGGATCACAAGGCATAGTGACTACGTTTTCTACCGATGATGGGTTTTCCCAGTTTTTAGAGAGTGCCGCTGCAAATGCTAGTATATCGTCACACTGTCCAGTTGGTTTTGTACGACCAGATGGTATTGTTGAATTTTCAAGTAATGTTTGCTGTAGTTCAGGCCCGTTTGGATAGGCTGTTAAACGCTGATCTGGTGTTAATTCTAGAGATCGAAATTGAGTCATTGCCTTAAATCCTGGCTCTGCAAAAACAGGCCAGCGTGCTGGATCTCGGGAAAAATAATCGGCAAATACTTCCTGATAAAATTGCTGGAAGCGGGGCGAAACTTGATTTACTGAGTCTTCATTTAGCAAATTTAAACATGTTTTTCTCATCATAAATCCTTTACAAAGCAAGTTGCTTTTTTATACTTAATTTACTGTAATTTGAACTGGCTAACCAGCTGGAGTAACGTCTGGTTAGATTGAGCAAGGGACTCCGTTGCTTCCAAATTATTATGACCGCTTTGCACCAGTTCGTTGACAATTTCCCGAATCACCAGCATGTTACGGTTAACCTCTTCTGCAACAGAACTTTGCTCTTCCGCTGCGGTTGCAATTTGGGAACCGAGATCGTCGATCTGAATTACTGAAGCACTCATGCTGTCTAAACTACCAGAAACTTCTGCCGTTGTTTCTGCCGTTGTTTGACAGCTCGCTTTGGTTGTTTCCATTGCTTCAACGACTGTTGTGGTGCCGCTTAATAATTTTGTCAGCATGTCGTTAATTTCAGCGGTACTTTCTTGTGTTCTGGCTGCAAGCGCTCTGACTTCATCAGCAACTACGGAAAATCCACGCCCTTGCTCTCCGGCACGGGCTGCTTCAATCGCAGCATTTAAAGCAAGCAGGTTGGTTTGATCTGCAATCCCACCAATGACGGATAGTACAGAGCCTATTTGATGTGCGTTGTCGTTGGTTAACTGAATACGCTGCGCCATTTCATCAACGTCATCGACCAGTGAGGCCACACTGTTCACTGCATTGTTTACCACAATTTGAGAACGGGTGGCTTCTTGTTTGGTTGATTCGGCAATTTCAGCTGATTGCTGAATACTTTCTGCCACTGAGTTCGCTGTAGCACTCATCTCATGGATAGCTGTCACAATCTGTTCTGTTTCGCTTGAATGTGATAATAAAACTGTCTCATTTTGCTGCGCTGAAGCACCTAACTGTTCTACATTGCTAGAAATATCACTTGTTGAATTTACAACTTGCAGCATCATGTCTTGCAGATTACTAACAAAATCATTGAAACCTTGACCAATATCAGCCAAGTCGTCCTGGCCTTTGATTTCTAATCGACGTGTAAGATCGCCAGTGCCACTAGCCAAATCAAGTACGGCTATTTTTAGAGCTAAGACAGGCTCATAGATACGTTTTACAATTATTATAATTGCAAAAATACTTAATATAATGAGTGCTATACCCATGCTAATTGATTCTGTTATTACGCTATTAATCGTTGTCATAACAGTTGCTTTGTTGATAAAGACCATCAGGGTCCAATGCACCTCATCGGTTAAGTTAATACGTTTAAAATAACCGTCAAAATCAGTGTTTAAATAGAAAAAGCTGATCACGCCCTGGTTTTTCGCGTTGAATGCTGTTTCTAGTGGGGCAAATACAGGATGAATTTGTGAAGGGGTTTTACCTAAATCACTTGGATCATCACTGGCTATAAACCTATTGTGATTGTCTGCCAGTGTCGCAGCACCACCTGCGAAGCGGATTGTCTGTACTTGGGTAATCGCTTCATCTAATTGTAAATCACCGAGTAAAACACCAGTGAATATACCGTTGTCATAAACAGGACTTGCTATACTGATGACTTGTTTTTTAGTGATGGAATCAATGTAAATATCGGATAGAGAGGTTTTACCCTTACTTTTGGCTAGTTTATACCAGTCACGTTGTTTGAAGGTATCCGAAACGGGTAAAACACCGTTATCTCCACCTTTAGTCACAAACGTCGTGCCATTCTCATAGGCAACCGCAATATTTGAAATGCCACTGGATTCGGCGATAACGCGTACTAAGCTTAAATTTTGTTCGGTAGTTAATTGTTGAGAAAAATGCGGGGCACTGTTATTTATTACGGCAATCCTAGAGGTTATCCAGGTTTCTATCAGAGAGGCGCTTTGTTCTACTTTATTTGTTGTGGTGTTAGTTAAGTTTTCGACCATATCCTTTTTTAAGGTGTTAATGTTAAGCATGCCCAGAGTGACCATAGAAATGGTCACTAATATAGCAACACTAATATTAATTCTCGCTTTAAAACCTAAATGCATCAAATTATCCCCATGTTTACATTCGTTTACCATGTTTGACATAGCGCATAGGCAGTAAATTGTACTTTACTTGTTGGTTTGTATCTATATACAAAGTGGTGCGTCGTGCTTCAAGTCATTGTTTTGGTTGGCAGATTGTGGTGTAAGTCGGACTCTATGTCACATCGTGGGGCTAGGTTGTGTATATTAATGGATGTTCAGGTAGGCGTGTTTATGGTTCATTAAATTTAGCCTCCAAATTGGAGACTTTTTTGAATTTTGAGATAAAATCGTCTCTGAGCGGGCTATTAAATATAAAAGTGATAATGCGTATAACTATGATCGGGTTTGATTATGGCTCGTGATATTTCACATAGTGAACCATAACAGGACTGTATACCAATAAACGATGCCAGCGCTAGCAATTAGAATTAGCGAGCTTAGTTGGCGTAACCAAATTCTCATAAGACCTCCATGCCTATTTCAAGTGTTTGATATACTTAATCATAGTACAAACTAAATGTATTAATTTAATTTATACATCTACAGCGTTATGGGGCCGACTAAGGGGATGGTGCAATAAGGTTAGACCGTTCGCTACGAGCTTGGAATAATGTGTGGTGGGTTTAGTGTAGTGGTTCATTAAATTTAGCCTCCAATCAGGAGGCTCATTTCAATTAACAACGACAGTAATAATATTATTATGCTTCAGCAGTTACTTTAGCTTTAGTCACTTTTTTTGGTGCCGTGTTTAGTTCGTTAATCAGCACTGTCAGTTGATCAATTTTACTTTCTAATTCACTTAATTTTGAATCTTGAGCACCCGTAAAACGGCTAGTGATACTTTGTAATTTAGTTTCAACTGGCTCTGAGGTGGTTTTTTTAGTAAATATTGCAGACGTTTGTTCTTTCAGCTTCGACTCAACTGGCGCTCCGCGTTCAACAAGAGATTCAAAAATTTGCGTTGCTTTATCTGATGATTTTGATGCTTCATCAAGGATAGTGCCATAAACACCAAAACCAGCAGTGATCGACGTTTTTGCAGTGTCTTTTGCGATAGTTAAGATAGTTTTTGCTTGGTCAAGTAAGTTACTCATGATAATCACTCCTGGTTAAATAATATAGATTAAGGTTTGTTCCAACAGAGTTAATCATATTGTTTTTATTTAGAAATATAATTCCATCGCAAACAAATAAACGCCTAATGATAACGGGGATTGGATTCGCGGCGCGGCGCTTATGTTCGTCGTTTCTTCTTTGATAGTTGGCTACACAGATATTATTTTCACCGGTCTCAGTAATTTAATCACCAAGGTGATTCCCAAGATCAAAAAAGCCTCCAATTAGGAGGCTCATTTCAATTAACCACGACAGTTAACGTATTATTATGCTTCAGCTTCAGCAGTTACTTTAGCTTTAGTCACTTTTTTTGGTGCGGTGTTTAGTTCGCTAATAATCACAGTCAGTTGGTCAATTTTGCTTTCCAATTCACTTAGTGTTGAACCTTGAACACCCGTAAAACGGCTAGTGATACTTTGCACTTTAGATTCAACAGATCCTAACGTGATTTTTTTAGAAAAAATTGCAGACGTTTGCTCTTTTAGCTTCGGCTCAACTTGCGCGCCGCGCTCAACAAGAGATTCAAAAAGTTGTGTTGCTTTATCTGACGATTTTGATGCTTGATCAAGGATAGTGCCGTAAACACCAAAACCAGCAGTGACAGATTTTTTTGCTGTATCTTTTGCGACAGTGTAGATAGTTTGTGCTTGGTTAAGTAAGTTACTCATGATTATCACTCCTGGTTAAATAATATAGATTAAGGTTTGTTTCAACGAAGTTAATCATATTGTTTTTATTTAGAAATATAATTCCATAGCAAATAAAAATTCCTATCAAAGAATCCTAACGGTTTAATGGGTCCTCAAATATCAGGTTTCGAATACAGCGATCCTGCTAAGAACTTATATTTGAAATGTGGTTTCAAAGTCATTGGTGAAATGTCTGTGATTTTTATATCAAGGACTTGAAATTTAAAGTGTTAATCCGCATATTTTATTTGAACCGTAATATATAAGGAACGTAAAATGGCTTCATATCGGTTAACGTTTACATATAAAAAGATAGAATATAATGAGCCTTTGGATAAGGTTAAGCTCGCTCAAATAGGCTGTGACTCAGATAAGGAATTAGATGTTGATTCTAAGAGAACTATCGCTGATATTTACAATAAAATTATACTTCCAATGATTGGTAACCCTATCGGTGGCATTAATATCACTCGTTATCAGAGTGAGAAACTAGAATCATTTGGTTTTGAAGGAAATATACTATTATTTACGCATGACATTCGCGATGAGGCGAAACTGATTAATCCCATATTAAATAGTGCTGGTGAAGTATAAGTATACGCTAGTGAGTTAAACCTAAATGCTCTGGTGCAAAATGTGAATACTTTATCGTATCTACAATTGATACATGACCCAGTATTCACTGTAGCACCAGAATACGTAGATTAAGTACTTGGTGTTACACGTCGTGTTATACCATATGCATTTCCTCTTAAGTCCACCCTAAGATTAGCTGAACGTCGTATAACTTGAACCTTGGTTTTTCCTTCTGAATCCATTTTTTCTGTGAACTCTCGGCTGCCATCTTCACGCCAAGTCTCTTTTACTACAGCACCAATAAAGGTATAGAAGGTATTTAGCTGATCAATATTTTCAATGATGTACCAGTTTCCGCAGGTAACTGCTGCAAGAGGGAAAGATGGTTCAGCAACTGGTTGAGTGAACAAACACTCCTCTCCAATTACATTTCGTTCGTTAGCGATCATATGATCCATATAATTAACCTGTGCACCATGACGAATGGGAAGGTAATCATTAAAAAAATGATCACGTGGCATTTTCGTTCTAGAGACTCCTTTCCTCTTTATAGCGCTTGTATATTTTTTATATCCCTCTGGATCATTGTCTGAAAATACTTTTAATCGTGTAGCGCTTGGATATTTTTTATATCCCTCTGGATCATTGTCTGAAGATACTTTTATTCGTGGTATATCAAGGCTAAGAATCTTATTATTTATCGCTTGTATAATCTTCTTTTCTTCTGATAAGCAATGAATACTACGGTCTCCTTGCAATACTGTCCGAGGGCGACCGCCGCAGTGTGTGAGCATATCATGAATATCGTAATCACCAGTAAAGGCAATGCTCTTACCATTGCGGAACAGTTTTTTCTTTAGATCATCAGGATCTAAATTGTTGAGATCAATAGAGGCGACCTTATACAGTACGGGTTTTTTTTTCGCAAGCTGAGCTGCTCGTTCTGCACCAGTTAAAGAGGTAAAAATACCTGTTATACCATCAGTGTCATCCCACCGCGCTGCATACCCTAACAAATTAGCATTTTTTAGTTTTTTTATTAGAGCTTCTCGTACGGCAGCTTTACCACTACCTTTATAAGCTTCTGCATTTGAAATCGCCCCTTCTTTAATTGTTTTTGCAAGGATATCATGTCCCTTCATCGGCGCTCCTTCACCAATGCATTTTATAGAATGCTCTCCTGTCTCACGGAATGTGACAGTAAAACGGCATTTCTCTGATGCTGCTGTAATTGGGGCGTAATGATCGGGGTGAATATAAGTTTCGGTCACATCAGCGTAGCTAGCTTTTTTCATTTGAACTTACCTTAAAATATTATTACAAAGTAGATAACCGCAATTCGGGTTAATAAATGGAGCTAAAAGCTAGATCTGTCGCTTAAAAACGAACAATAACAAGGAGCTAGCGTTGAACAAATTAGTTGATCTATTTTGTGATGTCGATAATTTTTTTGTAAGCATTTATCAGGTGAGAAACTAGAATCGTTTGGTTTTTAAGGATATATACTTTTATTTACGCATGAATTTTGCGATGAAGTATATGCTAGTGAATTCAATTTATTCTCCGTTCCTCATTAATTCTCTATTACTTTTTGGTTATTTGTGCACTGGGTCATAGTTCGCAAAGGGATATTGCTATTTCTCTTGTAGAGGACTAAAAAACCAATATTATCAATTCGATATGGAGTCTTGTGATTAATTAACAGGATTTTAAACATAAATAACAGGACTGCACACTTTTTCAGAATTAGCTTTAATGTCAGATTGGTATCTTGTATTTAGTTAGTTGCTATTGACTAGGGTGAACAGGTTTGGGGAGTCGGGATGTCCTGTTATACAAAGTGAGGCACAAGGAAGAGTGATGAAAGCTGCGGATATATCCGAATCATATGTTAAGGCATTTTGTTCCGAAATCAGCGGAACGCAACCAATTTTAGTACCTTGTAAACCTCAATATCAAGAGCGTGAAAATGAGTGCTTTCAATTAGTCCAAGATAAAATTGATGAATTTGGTGGAACATTGGTTACCGGCTGGGTTATTTGGGAGAAAGTTGGTGTATTTATAGAGGCTGAGTTTCATGCGATTTGGTTGGATCCTGATGGTAAATACATTGATCTTAATGCCCGTGATATGTTTTCAAACCTGAAGGAAATACTGTTTATTCCCGATAACGAAACTAAGTACGAGAATAGACAAATTAACAATATCCGTAAGCCTCTTATAGATGACCCAATGGTTAAGAAGTTTTTACATCTGAATACGAAACGTTTCGAATTTATGAATCGAGGGGAGCGTGCTTACCAACATGGTGAAATTGAACTATCGACACGGGAAAAGAAAGAATATAGTAAATTAATTAAAGAACTTATAAAGCTGCAACAAAAAATAGACAATAAGTATGAGGCCGCTGTTGCCCAATAAAATATTAAAGTTTTATTAAATGTGTGACTTTCTCTGAATCGATTTTAATGTCGGTGGTATCTTATCTTACTTATTTTATTTTTCATCTCATGGAGTTATTGTGATCATTCGATCTTACGCAAAATTTTCAAAGCAGAATTCATTTCTACATAAATTGCATATCATATCGTTATTAATCATTACCTTATTTTCGGTCTATGAAGTATTAGAATTAGCTCACATAATTTTTTCTTTAGGATTTATTTTTATTATACCTTCGTTAGTACTCTTATCTAAATCATCAACATATAAGAGAAAGTATTTAAATTAAAACTTTCGGTTGTGGTTAATATTGAGATCAAAAAAGCCTCCAATCAGGAGGCTCATTTCAATTAACCACGACAGTTAAAGTATCATTATGCTTCAGCAGTTGCTGGTGCTTTAATTACTTTTACAGGTGTCGTTTTTAGCTCGCTAACCAGCGTAGTAAGTTGGTCAATTTTGACTTCTACTTCACTCAATTTTGAACCTTGAACACCAGTCAAACGGCTAGTAATACTTTGCGCTTTAGATTCAACAGATCCTAACGTGATTTTTTTAGCAAAGATTGCAGACGTTTGCTCTTTTAGTTTAGGCTCTACTTGTGCACCGCGTTCAACAAGAGATTCAAAAAGTTGCGTTGCTTTATCTGATGATTTTGATGCTTGATCAAGGATAGTGCCATAAACACCAAAACCAGCAGTGACAGATGTTTTTGCAGTGTCTTTTGCGACAGTGTAGATAGTTTTTGCTTGGTTAAGTAAGTTACTCATGATTATCACTCCTGGTTAAATAATTTCGATTAAGGTTTGTTCCAACGAAGTTAATCATATTGTTTTTATTTAGAAATATAATTCCATAGCAAATAAATAAATAAATAAATAAATAAATAAACTCATCATGACATTATATCTTAATAGGGATATTGGATGGCCGTTAGCGAGTTGCTAAGAATAATGACTGGTGGGAGTTAGTTCGCTCGGATTCACATAGCGAACTAACATATTACATAATATACGTTATGATTTTATAGTCTCAACAGTATTAAGATTCACAAGCGCCAATCATTGTCGGGATAGAAAGTGCTGGAACAAGAAGGTAATCAGCTGAACAATCTTTTTCTTTGTTATAGGTAGTACCAGTACAACCAGAAAGAGCCATGAAAGTAAGGGCGATGCCAGCTAGTTTTAAAACATTTTTCATAATAAATCCTTTTTATATAATAAAAGTAAAACTCAGCACAAATATACCTTAATAGTTAGTAAACTAAAAGTGAACCAAAAGTTAATTAAAGGTAGTCGCGAGGTAAATAAAAGGTAAGTAGCTGTCAGTGTTTTAATGTTGGTAGTTTAACTGACTTGAAATGATGTTTTTGGGGACGTTAGTTCACTAGTACTCACGTAGCGATCCGAACTATATACCAAGTGCTGCGTTTCGGTTTTATATTTGTGGTACGCATAACGGTGAAGTCACTGATAAATAAGTGATACAGTGTTATTTGTTTATTTTTTAGTTCTGTCACACTTTTTCAGAAAATAGTACTTTTTCCTTGCTATTAAATTAAACGTCAATGAAATCAGGCGTGTACCTGTCATTGCGAATGATTGACTAGGGTGAGCAGGTTTGGGTGATTGAGTTGTTATGAAAGCGCTTGGGATAATTATTGGTGGGAATTAGTTCGCTATATTTTATGTAGCGAACCATAATCTTGATCTTACACAGCATAATTCTTTCACTTTCTATGTAAGAGGTTGATTTGTTATTTTATTACGCCCGCGATTTTAGTTTGATCAACACCAACTATGCGGTTTAGTACACCAAGGAATGATGAGGTATCTGAAACTGTTGACTTGATTGTCACGATTTCAGCATTTTCTGGCGCTAATTCCATTGCTCGTTCTTGGGTGTCACCACCAGGGAACTGCATAAATAATACATTTACATTCTCTGCATGGGCATCAAACGTTTCGTCAGTTTGACGAATACCAGAACAACCAGACAAACTGATAACAAGAAAAGACAGTACTAATAAATTTTTCATTTTAAACTCCTTAATAATATATAGGATTATTATAGATTTTTTTAAAAGTCCTATTCAATGTTTAAAATGTAAGTGTTTGTCGTAGCTGAACTAATACAAATCTTTACATAAATATATTTATTTATCCTTATAATCGAGGTCATATCATTTCGATTTAGGGATACCACGTATTATTGTTATTAACCTTAATGTGATCTAGCTGGACTTGAAGTCCAATAAGCTACTAATTCTATCTATTTAACGCCGTGATTCTGCCAGAATTTTTAATCAGAAACGATGATTCCATACAGTATTATTTGTTTATTTCACTGCTTATGACTGTCCCTCTATTATTTTTTGACTATGTGGGCTTACACATATAGAGTTAAACATATCTAAAGTAGTAGGTTGGGGGGGGTTATGAACGCTCAAAAAGTGGTGATAATTACAGGTGCTGGACGAGGAATCGGAGCTGCGACAGCGGAACTTTTTGCGAGTAAAGGTTATGCGGTATGTATCAACTATAAGTCTAATTCAGAATCTGCCAACCAATTAGCGGAAGCGATAATCGCGGATGGTGGGAAATGTATGACTGTTCAAGCCGATGTTTCTTCTGAGAAGGATGTGGTACGAATGTTTTCGACTGTGGACAAAGCGTTCGGTTCGGTATCAATATTAGTGAACAATGCAGGTATTTTGAAAAAGCAGTCACGCTTAGAGGATATGAGTGCCGATAGAATCAATTCAATACTCGTAAATAATGTCACCAGCTATTTTTTATGCTGCAGGGAAGCTGTAAAGCGCATGTCTACTCGTCATGGTGGCTTAGGTGGGGTAATTGTTAATGTATCTTCTGGAGCATCACGCTCTGGTTCTCCAAATGAATATATTGACTATGCCGCGTCAAAAGGAGCGATAGATACCTTAACTAAAGGTCTATCGTTAGAAGTTGCAGCTGAAGGCATTCGGGTTAATTGTGTACGTCCAGGGCTAATTCACACGGATATGCATGCAGACGGTGGGGAGCCAGAACGAATCGAAAGGTTAAAGAATATTATTCCACTGAAAAGAGGTGGTAAACCTGAAGAAGTTGCTGAAGCCATCTACTGGTTAGCTTCAGATAAATCGTCATTTTCGACGGGAAACTATTTAGATCTAGCTGGTGGTCTGTAATGCAGTGCGTTGGTTTAATATCAAATATTGCAACCTCTTTAAACAAATCAGTAGAGGTTTTTAAACTTTAAACTCGATTAGGTTTTGTTGTAGCTGTACAGTCAATTAGACCTCTTCAACGGAGGTTTTTTTGATCTAGGGTTAAAATTGTCGACGTGCTTAGAGCAGTAATGGCTCGCTAGATTTCTCGTAGCGAACCATTACTTGATACTGATCTTACATTACGACGGTTACGTGAGATCATCGTTGATTTTCACCTCAACACCCGTCCAGTGACAGTTATTTTTGGTGAGAATTCAACTTAACCTTCACTATAGAAGAATGTGTTCTGTTTATTTCCAGCTTCCTCTGTAAATACAGCTATACCTGAATCGACTGTCAGACATTTGAAAGTATACGTGTAGTTTACTAAGAGGCTTCCATGATCATTTTTAATCTGATCTACAATCAGAACTAGGTAATTATGAATAAAGTATACAAAGCTCGTATTGATAAAGTAATTAAGTATATTGAAGCGCATTTGTCTAAGAAAATCTCACTTGCCGAAGTGGCTGAAATAAGTCATTTTTCGGTATTCCACTTTCATCGTATTTTTACTGGTGTTGTAGGTGAAACCGTTAATGATTACATCGCTAGGCGCAGGTTAGAGAAAGCTGCCAATTTGTTGATCTTTAAAACAGAGTTATCCATTACTCAAATTGCTTTAGATAGCGGTTTTTCGTCGAGCGCCAATTTTTCAAAAGCCGTGAGGCTTCATTTTGGTTTCAGTCCGTCAGAAATTAGAAATCCAGACAAAGTCAAAGATAGCAAGATTGGAAAAATATCTAGCAAGTATGGAAAAGATTTTAATCCCTCAGATTTGTATCCTAATCGCATCACAAATGAAGTGATGAATAATACTAATTTAAAGGGAATAAATATGAAAATTGAAGTAAGAGAACTTGAGCGCCAGCGTGTATGTACATTAGCCTCTGAAGGAGGGTATGAATCTGAAGCAATATATACAGCATGGGATAAACTGATTGATTGGGCGGTAGGTAACGGTATTAAACCAGAAGATCAAAAACGATTTGCCTTTGCTTTTAATAATCCAACGGTGACACCTATAGATAAATGTCGTTATGTTTCGTCTATCGTCATTGGTGATGATATTCAGGTTAACTCACCATTTATCCTATCTGAAATACCAAAGGGTAAGTATGCTGTACTCTATTATAAAGGGCATCCAGAAGAGACAATTAAGGCTATATTGAGTATCTATTCTGATTGGCTGCCTGATAGTGGGTTTGAACCAGATGAGTTCCCGATGCTTGAACGTTATTTGAATGACGCAAGAGTTGATGGTTATCTTGAAATGGAAATTCACGTTAAACTGAAAGATTTATCTAATGTGTAACAGCGTTAAACACTAAGTGATAAGAGCGAGTTCTGCGAAAGCGGGACTCGAAGTCGAATAAGCTACTTACTCTACCTATCTAACGACATAGTAATTGAGCTTCTATAGCCACGAAATTAATACTTATGTTTATACTACTTCTTTTGGATTATACTTCGACATTGATTCAACATACTACAAAATCTATTGAAAGCAAGAGGTTGTCGAGTTACGGAGGCGTCTTTGAAATACAGGTTTGAAGGGGTGTTGATTACTGATGAGTATTTTTTAGATACAAAAAAAGCCACTCTATGAGTAGCTTTAATGTTTGGAGCAGGCAGCCTGGATTCGAACCGAGCGTCTTTAACTGGGTAAGCTAACGTATTGCCATTATACGATGCCCGCATCAGAGTTGATAATATGGCATCTATACATTTATGTAAAGTAATATATCGAAATGCTTCTACCTGTACGTTAATTGTTCTTTGTGTTCTTTGT
Organism: Moritella sp. 5; assembly: GCF_018219455.1. NCBI lineage: Bacteria > Pseudomonadati > Pseudomonadota > Gammaproteobacteria > Alteromonadales > Moritellaceae > Moritella > Moritella sp. 5. Next base: position 3,998,876 of record NZ_CP056122.1, on the reverse strand, counting down.
TTTCTTTGTTTTCTGTGTTGATAGCGTTGTTCCGCTTTAGCACTAGGATAGTTCCTATGGCAGAGCATGATCCATTCATAATGCAGGGTTTTCTGCGCCTCTGATGGCAATAAGGTGAGAGTATGAGAATAGTAGAAGCAAAAGTATCAGATTTAGCGCGTTTCTTTAATTATTTGGGAGACCAATTAACCGAAAATGGTGCTGAAGGTGAAGCTCTATTTCAGCCGATATCAAGAACTCAAAATAATGTATCAAAGCAAACGCGTGAAAAATTTGAAAATGGTTTTGATGCAGATCTAGGATCGCCTAACTGGAGGAAGCTCTGGTTAGCTAAAGATTCCTCTGGGCATATTTGTGGCCATATAGATCTACGGCATCATAGCGAAGAGTATTGTTTTCATCGAGTATTACTGGGTATGGGTGTGAGCAGAAAATGCCGTAAACAAGGTGTCGGTGAAAAAATGATGGAAAAAGTAGTCGGTTTTTGTTGTGAAAATCGTAGTATTGATTGGCTTGATCTTAATGTACTCTCGGTAAATATGCCTGCTAAAAGTCTCTATTTAAAGTGTGCTTTTAAAGTTATTGGTGAAATATCTGACTATTATCGAATCGAAGGTGAATCGGTGTCAGAAATAACGATGACAAAGTGTGTCAAAGCTTACGTATAAAAAATTACCTTATTTGGCGCAAAAACTGAATCTCTTGGCGTTATCCCAAAAGCACAGTGACAGCTTAACTTATATATTGAGTAGACATTTTAAAGAGGAATAAGCATGAACAAATTCTTAAAGAAAAAACTACTCGCTGTGTCATTACTTAGCTTTAGCACTTTTAGCCAGGCTGCACCAATAGAGGTAACGTTTAGTGATTTAAGTCATCCACAAGCTAACCAATTTTTAGAGCAAACTTTTGATAACTTTTTAAATAACCCGAGTAAGTTAGATGAGACTCTTTCTGATGATTTTGTGCAAGTATTTGGCACCGGAGCAAATGGGAGAGCTGATTTTTTAGCGCACGCAAAAGTGCTATCTGAATCTATATCAGGCGCAAAAATACATTTTGAGGACGTAAATGTTGATAGTAGTGGTGTTATCTCAGAAACCCATACAATTACATTAACAAAAAAAGGAGGAGGAGACGCAGAATTAAGATTTTTGGCCTTCTACTATTTTAAAGATGGAAAGTTAGCGAAGGTTGATGAGTTGTATACTCTTGTTAAAGGCAGTAGTGAAGATCGTGACTTAGGGTCTAGAATTAAATAGCGAAAAGATTTGTCACCTAGATAGGGGGGCTCGGATACCCGGCTCGGACATAGAGGTCCGAACCGGAGTGCGACATTAATTTATTTTTAACAGCTTATTAAAAAGTAGTGAGTTGCAGCATTTTATGTAATCGCTCTAGGGCAACCGGGCTTGCTTTTAATGTGATACGAATACCTTTTTCATGGTATTCCTCTTCTAGAACCTGCATTTTACTGTGAATTTCACCCATCACACCACTGGCTGTGTAGGGAATATCAAAGCAAGCTGGACACATTTTCTTTTCTAATAAGTTTTGAATTTCCTGATGTACGAACGCGACATCACCTTTGTCATGTGCACTGATTTGTAGCGCATCTGGATAGCGCTCCAGTAGGTCTAATTGCTGTTCTTCGCTTAAGCAATCTACCTTATTGAGTAATAATACTTTGTTACTCAAATCGATATTTAATTGCCCTAATACATGATCAACAATGGCTAATTGCGAAATGAAATTTTCGTCTGATGCATCAACCACGTAAAGCAATAAGTCTGCATTTTTTGCTTCTTCTAAAGTTGAATGAAATGATGCCACTAAATCATGGGGCAGCTTCTGGATAAAACCAACGGTGTCGGAGATTAAAATACGCGGTTGTGTCGGCGGCTGTAGTGTACGTATCGTGGTATCTAAAGTAGCAAACAGTTTATCTTCAACTAATACTTCAGAGCCTGTTAGAGCACGCATTAAAGATGATTTACCGGCATTGGTATAACCCACTAACGCCACGGTTAACTGCTCGATACGACCACTGCTTCGACCTTGCATCTCGCGTTGTACCTTGGTCAGTTCGCGTCGTAGCTCGGCTATTTTAGTGCGAACACGGCGACGATTAATCTCAAACACAGTTTCACTGATTGAACGGCCTTTTTGGCGTTCGCGATCGCCACTGCTTTCATCACGTAATCGCGGTGTTAAGTAATTAAGTCGCGCGATCTCTACTTGCAGCTTCGCAGTACGAGTACGTGCGTGTTTACTAAAAATTTCGATAATAACGCGGGTACGATCGTAAACTTCTACGCCGAGTGCCGCTTTAACATTACTTAATTGATTCGGGCTTAGTTCGCAATCGAATACCACAATGTTGGCTTGGCATTTAACATCTGTTGTTGCTAATAATTGGCTTAACTCGTCTTGGTCTAATTCAATCTGCACTTCATCTTCATAAAATGTGCTTTCACCTGTTAACGAGGCTAATTCTTCTAGTTTACCTGAGCCTAATACTGACAGTTGTTTGGTCGATTTTTGTCGTTGCGTTTTAGTCCCAACCACAGAAAAGCCGAGAGTATGAACTAAACGGCTTAATTCAGATAATGATTCGTCCACGTCCTGTTGCGTAGTACAAGGCGTGCGAATAGAAATTAGTAAGGCGCGGGTAACAGATTGTTCTGTTGTTGTGATCGACATGTCGGTGCTCGTAGCTCATTGCTTAAAGTAATATGAGGTGCATCCTACGCATTTCGAATTTCTATTGCTAGCGGTGTGAACGTGAAAGCGAAAAATAATAAAAGCGAGGCAGCACTGAATAACGTGATAGCGCGTATGAAATAGTCATATTAATGTACTGTTCTCTGTCCACAATACGACAACTGCCACTGACATACGCTTACATTCATTTTGTTTGCATTACGATAAAACTGAAGTAGTATCTCAACCCATGCGGACATCGTATAATGGTAATACGTCAGCTTTCCAAGTTGAAGACGCCGGGTTCGAATCCTAGCTGACCGCTCCAAACATTAAAGCTACTTATTGAGAGGCTTTTTTTGTATGGCATGAGATCACCGCTTTAAAGTTAACTTGAGTAAACTTATTCTCTCTCTCGTTTTTGATTCTTTATCGCAAAATATCACTGACATACACTGACATTTCTTCTGTTTTCATTACGATAAAACTGAAGTAATATCTCAATCTATGCGGACATCGTATAATGGTAATACGTCAGCTTTCCAAGTTGAAGACGCCGGGTTCGAATCCTAGCTGACCGCTCCAAACATTAAGGCTACTCATTGAGTGGCTTTTTTTGTATGGCATGGCATCACCGCTTTAAAGTCAACTTGAGTAAACTCACTCTATCTCTCTCGCTTTCTATTCGTCATCGCAATACCCGCATAGTCCCTTACTGTTAACAACTGTATATTTCAAAACTTAGTGGTCTGCTTCTGGTATAGTTGCATTAGCACGATTAAGTCGTTTGTTTATTAAGGAATAAAATAAGATGAGCCCATTGTTTGAACATGCGTTGACCGTTTTCATGGCCTTTTTTGCCATTATGAATCCGATTGCTAACACGACCGTTTTTGCTGGATTAACAGGAACGATGGGGAAGTCGAAGCAACTTAAAGTCGCGATTAAATCCCTTACTATCACCTTTGTTATTATTGTTTTATTTTCAATTTTAGGTAAATCAATATTCCATTTATTTGGGATAACGCTACCAGCGTTACGTATAACCGGCGGCATTTTGGTATTCCTCGTCGGTTATCATATGCTGCAGGGCAAGAGTTCGAAGTTACATACAGCAGAAGAATGTAATGATTCAGATGTGGCGGTATCACCGCTAGCTGTCCCACTGCTTGCTGGACCAGGCACGATAGCAACTGCAATGAACTATTCATCAGCAGGTGGATGGGGTGAAATTATTATTACAATATCGGCGTTTGCTGTTTTATGTCTTATCACCTTTGTTTGTTTTATTTTTTCGTCAAAGATCATATCGGCAATCGGTGAGAGTGGGCTTAGTATTGTTACCCGCCTTATGGGATTGATTTTGGCTGTTATTGGTGTGGAAATGCTGATTGGCGGCATAAAGGCGGTGATTAGTACGATTGGTTAATACGACTATCACCACTGTTGCTTGATGAATACCTGCGACGTTAGAGCTGGTCGTATAATATGTATCTGTAGGGGTCGCTAATGCATTGGTTGAAATTAATTCATACCGATTAGTACTAGTTATTGACAGAGATAGATCGAAATTGAATGAGTTTTATCTTATTTTGAGTGTTATTAATTGAGTTAAGATCTTATTTGGGTATTTTTACGTTGATAGATCTTTTAAACTCGTTTAACGAAGTTGTTCTACTTCTGTCTTCAATCATAAGAGATGATTTTATACCGTGTTATTTATAAGTTGAATCACAGTTTTCCAGCTGAATGCGGCGTTGGTATGAGCCCATAATATAGAGTAAGGATAATAAAATGGACCTACCAAAAGGTTTTGATTTAGACTTGGCTTTAGAGTTGGCCTGCTTGAGTAATGATGCATATAGCCAATATGATGCCTACAAAGAAAAAAAGGTATGGGCTGGACCTGAAGGGTATAAACTAGAGATCACATTTCAAGCGATGTATGAGAGTCAGCATGTCCCATTAGGGTTCGTCGTTTCTAAGGGGGACAACATTTATGTTAGTTGGCGTGGAACGAGTTCAGTTGAAGAGTGGGTAGAAGACGTTAAGTTTGAGCAAATAAGATGCTCTTACCTTCCTGGACATATCGACGTTGAGTTAGGTTTTTATCAGTTATACGCGACAGGTCAGTCAGGTTCTTCACCTCAAAATATTGTTTTGAATTTCCTTAAAGAGAAGCAGATAAAAGGCACACTATACATAACTGGTCATAGCTTGGGATCCGCACTTTCCGTTTTGAATACGCTCGATATTGCAAAGAATACAAACCTGAGTAATCTAGCCCTCTATACATTTGCTGGACCTCGTGTTGGTTCTCCTGAGTTTACTTCAATTTATAATAGTGCAATTTCTGATTCATGGAGAGTTGTCAATTTAAATGATGAAGTGCCAAATCTACCTTTAAAGGACTCTTTAGGAAACGATTATAGACACGTGAATAAGGAGTTTGATATCACATTTGGCGGAGAATGTCCTTGGGAATGGGGAGATAACCACTCATTGACTAATTATATCAATCAACTGCATAAATTAAAAAAACACATAATGATAAAATCTGCCATTCTTACTTGAATGACAGGATAGAGCTTAATGCCTATCATTTGGCTATATGGCGATAAAATTAATCAGACTAAGAGAGGTAATAGCAACACCTGCTGATACCCTTTGTGCACGTGTCAGATCTGGCCGACTGATGGCATAACGCTGATCTACAATTGAGTGTTGTAAGCTCGCTATATCAAATATTCCTGATACACAAGATTGAAAGTTTAACTTTCCGCTTGATACCATCTTGGGTAAGTCGTTATAGCTGATATGGTTTGTGATATTGTTAACCTTGTAAACCATGGCTTCATCAATTGATAATAAAGGGGAAACATAGCCTGTTTTAGTACTATCACTGCCAGATCTCATGATAGGCATGACTAAATATTTTCCACCTATGATGGAATTGTTTACTCCCATATTAAAGCGTAAGAACTCTTTTTTATTCGCTGGAATAGTCGCTGCTTTATGCGCTAATTTGTATTGAGGAATAGTGATAAATTCATCGAATGGTACTCTAGCAATACCATCAACATTAAATTTATTGAGAAAGACACTTTCTTCTTCACAGTAGGTGATACCTTTAGATTGGTATAACACGTTTCCTTTACCACACTGTTTATTTAAATCATTCGGTTCGGTTTTTATCACCACTATAAGACTTCCTATCTATAAAATTGATCATCTTGATCATCTTGATTATCTCTTATTTTAAATAAATATCACGAGATTATTTTCGAAAGGAACTGTTTTTAATCGCTTCGATCTCAATGGTTATTGATACTTTATCGCCATTAGTGGGTACAGCGATAATGCCAAAGTCTTTTCTACTAAGCTGTGTCGTCGCTGAAAATCCAGCCTTAAATCCAGCTGACTGAGATTCTCCCGTTTTGTTTAGAGTCGCATCTAAAACTAGGCTTTTGGTTACACCCATCAGAGTTAAGTTTCCTGTGATAATCAATTTACCATCGCCATTATTTTCGATTTTTGTGCTTCGAAAACTGGCTGTGGGTAACTTTCCGTTCTTGAAGAACACTGCCAGCGTATTGCTACCCCACTTTTCGTGCCCGGCTATGTCAAGACTGGTGATGTCTATAGTGGCCTCGACACTTGAGTTTTCCAGGTTTTCTGTGTCGAGCTCTATTTGGCCTTCAAATTTCTTAAAAAAACCAATAGAACGTGAATAGTCTTGATGGTCAATTTGAAACATTAACATGTTATGAGGATCTGATTTAGTATCGAATTCAAAGCTATCAACAGCATACACGTATGTACTGATGAGTAGTAGGGCGCAACCAAATGCGAAAAGGTAAAAGAAAGAGACAAGTGCGAATAGGTAAGCGAAAGGATGAGATTTTTTCATCGTGATTGTTCCTTATGTTGATTTATTATATTGGTATACAGATTAGAGGCCCGGTGATATCAGACCTCACTGTTTAAATTGCAGATGTATTAACACTATCCAACAGCTTCATGATTGTGCTTAGCAACCTGTTCTATCTATTATTATTGCTGGCTTAGAACCTGAATGAGCGGCATTGTAATCAACCACGCATTTTGACACGACTCCACTTACCATGGGTGTACCATCTCGGACAAACTGACCATCAACAGCAAATTTAAAGCCTGTAATATCAATAAGTTGTTCTATGGATTCATCTGTAGGGTAGCCATTTAACATTGCAATTTCGTTGCCTTCAACTTCAATGGATTCGTTTTCACCTAGTCCCTGTACTTTTTGTTTCAAACGCGCCATTAGTGCAGCACTTGAGATAGTCGCTCTCACTGTCTCAAACACTGCTTCGTCAGCCTCGTTTCTTAAATCGATAAATTTAGGTACAGCTGTCGCTGAGAGTATGCCGAGTATTATTATTACAATGATTAGTTCTATTAAGGTAAAGCCGCTCTGAGATTTCATAAATTATTTATTCCTGATTATTTTAAGTTGTTTTAATAAGGCTAAAAGCCAATTTTTTATATATGTAAATGAATTATCAGCTTTTATTAGGTTGATAATTCTGGATTACACTATCAGGACGTTCGTTAACTTGAAGTTAAATAAGCGATAAAAAAATAAAACATAGGATTATTCAATTTATAATAAAATTAGTACTACTTAAGGGGGCGGTACTGAGGCTGTTTATGGATTAATTAAATATAAGTAAAGGTTATTCCATTCAAAGTTAAGTAAGCTAAAATAGTTAGAATTGAATGTTTTTTAGAACCCCCAGTTCTGAAATTAACAACCTAAGTCATAGGTAACCATTATTAATAGTATGCCTAGTATTATAATAAGGATTACTAGCTCAATGATTATATAACCACGCAGACGTTTCATTTATTACTCCTAATTACTACATTTGATTGTACTAAGGACCCGTTTGCATCGATGTAAATTAATACCTCGCCTCAACGAGGAAATAAGATTAATTACACTATCAGGACATTCGTAAATCTGAAGTCAAATAAGCGATTAGCTCTTTAATTTAAGGTTTATCCAATTTATTGTTGTGATTTTATATCTGTCGTTGGGTTTAATATGAGGCTTTATGCTGTTCAATGCCGCTAGTACTGGATATTTTATTTTATTTGTATTGTTACAGGGGATTTTGAAAAATTTTTAGATGAGGTGATAGGTCATCACATGATTTCAACTACTTGCGGGTACCTCCTTGTGGGTGTCGCGTGGTGCGTATATGAATAAGTTGATGGATAAATGCATAAATTAATGGATAAATGAATAAATTAAGAGATATGAAATATATAAAGGTTACTCTGTTACAGTCGAGCAAGGTAACGAAATTAGAACCGAGCGTACTACGTAAATAATTAAGAAGAATATATTATGAATTGATACCTAATTGAAGGACTTGGTTTTAATTAGTAAAGTAGTGTTAAGAAGGAAAGTACATGAAGTTTAATCTAGATCCTACGCAGTGTAATAATGGCTTTATGGATGTAAGAGAAGGTGAGTTAATATTACTTTTAGATGGGGAAGTGAAATCAAAGATAAGAATTAATGAAGTTGAATTTATAATAATAAAAATAATAAGTGAACATGGAAGTAAATCAAACCCTATATCTGCAAGGGAAATAGAATCAAGGTTATTTGAGCTCATTCCTAAAAGATTGACAGTAAACATGCTAAAGAATGCAATCGCATCCATTAGAAGAAAAACGAGAGAATTACTGAGTATCACTTTCAATAATAGTGATGAATTCCACTTTATTGTTAATGTAAATCGGGTTGGCTACTATGTCGGGTTAAGTACCCATAGTGCATCATCTGAAGTAAATAATTTGAATTCTACCATTAATAATACCTTATCTCGTTTTCAAGTTTTAAAATTAATGTTGAGTTATAGATCTCAAATAATGAGTATGAAAATCACATTATATACTTTAGCTGGGATAACGTTAGTTGGACTAATCTACCTTCTGCAGATCACTCATTTTATTACTCTTCACGAAAAAGTGGACCTTAAGTATGATGCGATTCTTCTTGAAATAGCGAACGAATATAACCTAGGGTATAGAGGAAAAGAGCTCCTACCAACGGTTAATGATACATTTGAAAGTGGCGCAATTCTTGTTATTAAAAATGATGATGAACAATGTATTATTGAGAAAAATAAAATTGTGTACTTCGGCCCTAACAACATAATTTATTCTGACTGGATGACAGATAGAGAACTGTATTTTTACAGGGAGGTTGTTAGTGGTGCGGTAAGAGTTATTGGGCGTACAAAGAAAAAGAAGATAACAGCCAAATACGACAATTACATCGTTTATCCGTTACTTAGTGGTGTTACTTATAGTGATAATTTTGGTAATTACTTGGGGAAAATAGGTAATGGAACATTTATCTATAAGTGGCAGGGTGATGACAGTGAAATATCATTCTATGGAAAATATATAGTCGCACAAGTTGTATTTTTTGTAATTTTTCTGATTGCTGTTTTTGAGAGAACAATCATTATAGCCCTTTTAAATTACATATTTAGACTCTCTCACTTTTCTATTCTTTTGACCCCAGTTGTAAATACAAAGACTGGAATAATTAATTACTGGGAAATGCTTACTCGGTTTAAGGGCGTTGGTACATTAAGCGTAATTAATAGTCTGAAAAAAAACGGTATTCTTGGTTTACATACAATTTTGGTGTTAAAGAGTATAGAGCAGATAACACCTGGAAATGGTAGATTTGGTGTTAATATTTGCCCTTCTTTATTGAGAGGAAGGGTATTTATCAAAATTATTAAGGCTATAAAGCGTTGTGATAAAGACGTAGTCATAGTTGAAATAACCGAGTGTTCTGAATTTTATTATAGCTCCGAGATGTTAAAAAATATAAGTAAGATTAGAAGTTTAGGGGTTCATGTGATACTTGATAATTTTGGTTCTGGGAATAATAATATCGACTTACTGGAGAAAATATCCCCTGATGCGATAAAAATAAACAAACTTTTTGTCAACGATTTGGAAAGTGATTTAAAGCAACAAAAGTTCGTTAAAGATATTTTATCACTAATGGAAGGTCGGACTCAGTTTGTCGTATTTGGAGGTGTTGAAAGGGAGTCCCAAAGCCAAGTTCTGAAAGGTTTAGGTGCATACTATCAACAAGGGGATTTTTTGAATAGACCTTGATGTAATCGATATTGCCTTTCACGCGTAATTACGAGTGAAGGGCAATATTATGCGTGACGACTCGAGTATTTTCCTCGATAGATTTAACTAACTAAGTCGAGTAATTGAGTTGTACTGTCCACGTTACAGTAACCAAAATTCAATGCCGCCATAAATGCACTATGAACATGGATTGCAGGGACTGTGACACCATTAAATTCAAGATCCAGCGTTGCACAAGCATCATGAGCGACATGACATTCATATCCAAGGTCAACAGCTGCACGGGTCACAGCATCGATACACATATGACTCATTGCACCCACAATAATCAGCTTCTCAACGTTAAGTTCTTTCAAGATATTATTTAATTCAGTGTCACGAAAACTGTTTATTTGATGCTTCAAAATTACGGATTCCCCTTCTATTGGCGCGACACTCGTATGAATTTTTGCACCTTCAGATTCTGGTAGAAAAAAGGGTGCATCATTTGAAGGGAATTCATGACGGACATGAATGACAGGCAAGCTTTGTTTACGGAATGCAGCTAATAACGTCGCGGCATTAGATGCTGCAGTTTCAGTACCAGATAGTGCCCATTTAGCATCTGCATATGTTGAGTAATAGTCATTTTGAAAATCAATTAATAATAATGCTGTGTTAGACATAATAAGCTCTCTTGTGTTGTTTCGACGTTTTGTTAAGGCTATTATGCAAAATATAAATCAACGACACCTATGGCGTTATTGCCACAAAGTAGGGCAAAAGTGACAAGTAGTATCCGTATTGTAATTATCGACTACCCTAATGCATTGCAGAGTGCCGTTCATGGCCTTAAAGAACTATTTTTAATCGCGAATAAAATAATCATAGATAGTCAGTTTGATATGCAATTTACTGTGAGTGTTGTTCAGTCTGATAGCGAGTTAGGTCGTGATCGTCAAAGTGATATTGTGATCCTTCCTCCGAATTTGGATGGTCATTATTACCGTGCACCTAAACCAGAAGTATTGCAATTTCTGCATGATGCCCACAATAAGGGGGCTATATTATGCAGTGCTTGTGCTGGGGCATTTATACTGGCCAAAACGGGATTGCTAGATAACAGACCTGCGACGACGCACTGGCAGTTAGCCGAAGAGTTTAATTTTCTGTACCCTAAAATATCTCTTAACGTCGAGAGCTTGCTTATTAATGATGGAGACATAATCACGGCGGGCGGTCTTATGTCATGGATTGATTTAGGATTAGAGATAGTTGCACAATTTACTCGGCCACACATTATGCGAACACTTGGAAAATATCTTATTGTAGATACAGGGAAGAGAGAACAGCGTTATTATGGTAGTTTTACGCCAAAATTTAATCATGGAAATCAACGGATTCTACAAGTACAACACTATATTCAAGCAAACTATAATCAATCATTAAATATTTCTTTGTTAGCGGGTTTAGCCTGTATGACTGAGCGAACATTTCTACGCCAATTTACTAATGCTACAAGCTTAAAGCCTATTAAATATATTCAAAAAGTGAGAGTCCAAAAAGCATGTGATCTACTAGAGTCTACAACTCAAAGCTTTGAGCAGATTGCTCTGAATATAGGATACGATGATGTAAATAGTTTCCGTAAAGTGTTTATGACCATTATTGGGTTAAGTCCGTCGGCATTTAAAGCGAGATTTGTTTGAACCTATTCTGTGGGTAAACGAATAAAGATCAGCGACGACTTTGTTGATGCGTATAGCATGTTGGGCGAAATATGATATATAGAGAGATGGTGTAAGAGAGTCCTAGTGTCATTAGGGTCCCTAACTGTAATGTAAGGAAAAGCCATGACATAGGAGCATTCAGAGATAAGATAATGTAGACAAAATAGGTCGCGATCAATATATTTATTGCAGCGTAGATTTTGATATGTTTTTTTGTCCAAGATGAATTCGAAATCAACATACCTGCACTGACACAAGCTGTTAGCATCTCGTTAGTGAAGCCTTGTTCAACTTGATAGACTAGCACTAAGGCACTAGAGAGAAACAAGAATAAGATATGGTGTATGTAGATAAGCAGATTACGCCGTAGGATCTTAAAGTCCATAAGCATGAAAATATTGCTTGATAATATCAGTCCATAGAGCACTTCGATGCTAGGTATTATCTGACTGATAATCAGAGCGAACGCTATCCAGAAATGAAGGACCAATGAAATAAATCGAACTCGTTTTAATGTCATAACCATCCGATGTATTAATGGTCGTTTGATTTCGCATTAGCTTAGCATGGTGTGAGCCAATATTATCCCAGTGATCCTTATATGTTTCTTATATATTTCTTATGAATTTATTAATTGTGTATATCTCAAGATGCATCAACACCGAGTGTCTGTACTTCTGTAATTGCGGCTTTTATCTTGAGTTCAATAATCAGAAAAATGTTACTTTCATCTAAATCAGATTCAATGATTAGAATATCACTGCTTAGAAAGTCAACGGCATTTTTTACCCCTGATATTTTTTCCATTACTCCTCGGAAGTCTGTGCCCAGTAATTGACTGGCTGATTGCATTGTTTTTAGTGCGCGAATTTGATTGTTCAATGCATTGATTTGGCTTTCGTAATCGTTAACATCAGATTTCCATTTTAAATATAATCCGAGTGCAGTTGCTAAACCGATTAGACCAAAAGGACCTAAAGCGAGAAGATAATAATACTTCTTCTTTGTGGCCTCTTCTTTATCTTTAGCATAGTCTCGTTGTCCCTGTAATTTAAACATCTGTGTTGTTAAGTCAGACTCGATGGTTGCTAGTCGATTAAAATAGCTAAGTATTTGCAATGACGCTGTTTGTATTTGGTTAGTCGTTTCGTTTACGTCGGACTGTAATGTTATCGTTTCGTGTTTAACATTCTCTATTGCAGCCTGTATGCTTGGTAACGATTGATTGTTCGCAAGCATGGCATCTATTTCATTTAGCTCGGGAACGGACTTTTTGACAAAGCTAATAATGGTATGTTGTGTGGTTTGAACTGTCGATAGTATCGATGAAATAAGGGTTATTGATTCTGCCTGTATTTTCTGGGCCGCGGATGGCAAGCCAGAAAGGTGTGAGATCTGTTTTTCAGTAGCCTGCAAGTTTGTTACTGCTTGTGATAAATAACCATTCATTTGTGAACCTCCTGTGTTTTATGGTCACCACAAAACACGTGATCGATAGGAATTTGAATTATTTTATGAAGTATGGGGGAATGTACTTTTATTATTCGGATGAAGTTAGCATGCACCTACACTTGTAGGAACATGCTAAATTATTTATGCCGCGAGCGCTTCTGCAGCCTCAACGATTGCTTCACCTACTGTTTGCCCTGGTTTGGCTAGGATAATGGTTACGCCAGCCATCTGTCCTTTTATGGTATCAATATCCTTAAGCACTATTTGTATTATGCCGTTAGTTGCGGTCAACATCATTTCGCGCACGATACCAGTACTTATGATCCCTAATTGTAAATCACTAATCATACTGCCTAGATCACTCGCTAGGGATTCCCAAGCATTTTTCATTTGAGTTGCGGCAGTAACCGCATTGTTAACTTGGTTTACTAGGCTTTGATAACTACTACTAATTCCCGAGGCTAATTTAACCTCTGCTTCAAGCATTGATTCTTCTCTTAATAATCGGGATTTTTCATCATTCAGGTTTTTCAATGTGATAGCAGCAGCTACCTCGCCACCTATACCTCCTGCTACGATACCGATACCACCTACCACTAGCGGAGTGGTGGTTCCTGCCGTAACAAAGTCAGCAACACCGCCAACGACGATCATAAAAACACCGCCAGCAATAGTAAGACCACTCACGGCGATACCTGCAATTGCGCCATCTATTTTTCCTTGGATATTATCCAATTGTTTTTGATCTGACGCTAAGACACCATTATCTCCGTTAACAGCGGTATTAAGATTACCGACTGTTTTTGAAAAAGATTGGGAATCATGACTCAGATCCTTGGTTAATCCTTCCAGTGATGTTTTCACCCCATTTGCATCTTTCTGGTATTCTGCCGCTTTCACTTTGAGTACCGTGAGGAGCTCTACCCATTGCTCTTCTGTTGACCCTTCAGGCAATATTGTTGGAACTGCATTGTGTAGCGTGTAGTAATTATCAATATTGGCTATGTTCTTAATAATATTTGGTTGTATATTGTTTAAATAATTGGCTGCGTGGCCTTGGGCTGTTGCCAGTCCATCATTAATTTGTTTTTCGTAGAGCGCTAAATGTTGATTACCTGAAAAATCGACGCTTGGTTGTTCGTTAACGCTATTTGCATAGGTTTGGATGATGAGGGACTGGGCTGATTGCCCTTTGTTCGCTTTGTCTATATGACTTGCTGCGACACTTGGATTGCTTTTTTCGACACTTGGATTGCTTGTTACGACATTGAGATTAGACATATCAAATTCCTCTAGTAGCCTCGTATAGTGAATGGCTAGAGTTTCCTGAGGCCATTGGAAACTTAACCGTTGATTATCGTTGTGCGATATAAAAACTCTATTTTTCGTGGTGTTAATAACACTACACCCACTAACTATTTGAATGATATATTTATTTTAAATTTACATTAAAATTGGTTTATTAAACTGGATTACGCCGAGTTCCAAGTATTTGTGATCACTTATTCTCGTACTTGGTGGCGTATAACTCCTCCAACCTCTTGGTTGATATCATTAATTTTACGGTGCAAGCTAAAAATAGTTTACCCAGAAATTGGGGCGAGTAGATATTTGGTTATCAGATGAAATATTTGATAAATAGAGAATGTTCGGTCTGGCAGGTAAATCCTTATAATAAAAAAGTCCTGCAATGAATGCAGGACTTTATTATTCACGACGAGAATTAGAAATTTAATATTGTGTCTAATAATTTTAAGAGTTCATTAATTAATTCAAGCATGCTTTTTCCGTTTAAGGCATTACGGCTTATGAGCGGGGATTCTAGCATGTGTCGTTATTTTGCCGCCATTTTTAATTAATTTGGGTTAGGGTGCACGGTTCGTTAAGATAAATGGCTATTTTTCTTGTAGTTAATTTAAAAACTAATAGTATCAATGAGGTATGGTTTATCTGTCGTGAAGGTAGCCCCCTTTTTTTAAATACATAGGAAGTAAATAATGACTAAATTAGCAGTGATTTTATCTGGCTCTGGTGTTTATGATGGCTCAGAAATAAATGAAGCCGTTTTAACTTTATTATCTATTGAAGAGTCTGGCTCTACTTACGAGTGCTTTGCACCAGATATGGAACAAATGCATGTCGTTAATCACTTAACTGGCGAAGTGATGGTTAATGAAAGTCGTAATGTATTAGTTGAGTCGGCAAGAATTACAAGGGGTGATGTAAAACCTATTACAGAATTAAATGCGATTGATTTTGACGGATTAATCGTTGTAGGTGGTTTTGGTGCAGCTAAAAATTTAAGTGATTTTGCAATTAAAGGCGCAGAATTTTCAGCAATTAATGAGTTCATTAAAGTTGCCACTGATTTTAAAAACGCACAAAAAGTTGTTGGCTATATGTGTATAGCGCCAATGCTACTGACTGCAGTATATGATGATATTACCCTAACGATAGGTAATGATGCTGATACCGCAAAAACACTTGAAGGGCTTGGCGCTAAACACGAAGTGAAAGATGTGACCAGTGTTTCTATTGATATTGAGAATCGAGTTGTAACAACGCCAGCTTATATGCTTGCGAATAGTCTTTTAGAAGCAAGAGTAGGGATTAAAAATCTAGTTGATTCTGTTGTGTCGTTAAGTCAGTAATTAAAGTTTCCATTGTGTGATATAGATGGAAATAATTAACGCCGTAATCCTAAACTACGGCGTTAATCTATACCACTACACAATATTCAGTAATAGGGTATCGTTCCCACTCTCATCGTATGTAACCTTTGTTTGCAATATTGAACTTGAACCCCTTAAGAGGTTAGAAAGCATATAGCAGAGTCATATTCGTTTCAGTATCTGTGTTTTCTTTATCGTCGAGAGGGGAATCGTTATAACGTACAGTAACGGCAAATTTCATTGCTAATGCGCCAATAATATTTGCTGTTATTGATGTTTCAGAGCGCCCTTCGAAGTCTTCGCCATGCTCGACAACAAACATCTGCTTAAACTTAGAGCTTTTAGATATCTTAGTTTCAAAGTTTATTACTCCATGCGCAATCCAGCTGTCTTCAGTATCATAGCCGGCTTCAGCCGCACTCTCACTGTCTAAACGTTTATATTTATAACCAGGACCGACTTCAATATTAAGCTGAGTCTTGCCATTATCAATAAACCTATGGCCGTAACCGGAAGAAGCTGTTGAGGTAGAGCTAAAACCGGTGAAGGGGTCGATTTCATGGTTTGCGGTCACAAATATATAGCTTAAATTGGATAATTTATAGTTGCCCTGGATCCGGCCAAAATAACGTTTTCCTGTGACTTCACCTGTATCCTCTTTGTATAAAGCTTCAATTAAATACTGATTTTCCCAGTTATCGAGTTCGTGCTTCATATCTAAACGGCCTTTTATTGAGGTCGTTTCTGTATTACCTGTGGTTAACGTCGCTCCTAGCTCTGCATCTCCACCAAAGGCCTTGTTTTCCCCGACGAGACCTGTATTGGCTTGAGCTGAAAAAGGTGCCGCCATTAAAATAGCAGATGCTATCAAAATCTTTTTCATTGTAGTTCTACTCCGAAAGGTAAAATCCCTTAAACCTTAGTTTGGTAAATTTTTAATTATTTGTATTTAATTATTTGTATTTAATTATTTGTTTTTAATTTTGTTATCAGCGCTCATAATCGGTGAGATTAGATGGTGAATTTAGACGATAATCAACACAACCAAATATCTTCTCTGCAGTGGATGTACGGCCAATGATCACGGTAGTAATTAGTATTAATACCGATGGTAACAACCAACTTGCATGGGCATTATAAAGCGGCAGATAATGAACAAATAATGCATTAAATTCGAGAGGCATTTTACCCAAAATATTGACCGCATCTAGGATACCAAACAGGGTTGCAGTGATTAACATACCGCTGTGGGTAAGGCGTGATACTGTGAATATCGACGCAGTAAAAGAGGCTAATGTTAGCGCGATAGCAATCGGACATAATACTAAAATAGCAGGTAGACTAACTTTTAGGATTTCGTCTAGACCAAAGTTTGCAATAACACCAGTAAGCACGACAATGATTGCTGCTGTGAAACCAAAATGGGCTTTAAAGGTATCTTGGTAATATTCAGCACAGGCATTGGTTAAGCCTACCGTCGTTGTTAAACAGGCCATGATAATAATTGCGGCAAGTAAGTACTGACCATATTGACCAAATGCCTCTGCAACATAGCGCGTTAGAATAACGCTACCATTCATGCCGTGTTCTGCAATCGTGGCTGATGTTGCCCCAACATAGCCCATCACGATATAACAAGCACTCATTAAAACAGCATATATACCTGCAATCTTAATTGAGCTAGATGCAATACCTTGTTGGCTAGTGATCCCTTTTGCTTTGATTGCCTGGATTATAACCCAACCAAAACCCACTGCAGCAATTGCATCCATAGTCATATAGCCTTGAATTAGACCGCTAGTGACAGCGCTATGTTGATAATCGCCATACGGGGCAGTAGGCAGACCTAAAGGATGAATAAATGCGCTGAAACCTAATCCACACAGAAGTAAGATTAAGGCTGGTGTTATTATTTTTCCGATATAGGTAACAATATTGCCTGGCTTGAAGGCAAGTAATAAGGTAATAGCAGAAAAAATGATAGAAAATAGGAGAAGATGGTCGCTTTCTAAGAATGGTTTTATGCCCATTTCATAGGCAACTGTGACCGCTCTTGGCATGCCAAAAGCTGGGCCAATTGCGGTGAATAGTAAAACCCAAAATGTTGCCCCTAACCAGTTAGGTAGCGCTTTGGTTAGGTTACGAATATTGCCAATACGCCCTAAAACAATGATAGTAAATGTGGGTAACCCAACGGCCGTGAGTAAAAATCCCCCCATTGCAGAAGATAATGATGTGCCAGCATTAAGTCCCATCGCTGGTGGAAAGATCAAGTTACCAGCACCGAGAAAGAGTGCGAAGGTCATAAGACCGATGACGAAAATGTCTTGAGTTTTCAAACGTTATACCTGCAAAGTTTTGACGTTATAGATAACCATCGGCAGTGTTTGCACAATGAGCTATACATCTATGATTGAGATTGGTTCCGCAGATTTGCTGAAAAGAAGATATGTAATTTGATCGTATCCCCCGTCAGCTAGGCTGACGGAAGTTTACCCGCCAGCCTAGTAAATAATCACTAGGATAATAGCGGTAATAATTCGTTTTAGTTGTTTTGTAGCCATAGTCGACGAGTCGACCCAGTCATGTGTTACTTGGGTCGATGCTAAGTTTTTTTTAATTGTATGTTCAAACAAGGCTGAGTACATAACTTAACAACTTCTAATATGCGATCGAATTAATGTAATAACATATACAGAAAACGTAGAGTTGTATATAAGCTTTCATTATATTTTTGTCAAACGCCGTAATCCAAAAGACGACGGCGTTAATTTATACGATTACACAATATTCAGTAATAGGTCATTTACCTTGGATCAATAACCAGAGGTATAAATGTCGCCCTTGCATTACCACCTGCCGCATAGTGATCTGTGTATGTTTTACCTTCTTCTAAGGTATAGTACGCATCCACAAAATCATCGTCATTAGTAAACCAAGCATCAGGTAACGCTTTGATGATTCCGTTAGTAATCGTGGCTATAATAGCAAAGCCTTGTACTTCAGGATCTGGGATCGATTTTAAAATTGTCTCGGCAGCAGATACAAGCAGTGTAGCAATCTCTTTGTAATTAGTACCATCATCATGCTCCATCAATATAATATCAGCTGCAGCCCAACGATAGCGCTCCCAATGAATGACGACCTGATTTGGGTAGTATTCTTTCTCAGCATAATCAAGATAAGGCATTTCAATGATATCAAGCACTGGCTCATCGCGGGTAGGGTTAACGCCATTCACTATCGCGTATACCTCAGCTGCACCTGATATCCAAGGTTCCTGATCGTCCTGTAAGCTTATCTGCTTAATTAAGGTCGTCGATATCGGTTTATCCCCAGATTTAGAAACGCTTCGCTGAGGATCGGCAGACTTGAGCTGTTTTTTTGAATTTGTGTTTTGAGCTAAGATCTCGCGCATTACCGCTAGCCCTTCACGTGTCGTTTGTTGTTTATCTAATTCAACCACGAAAACTGGTCTGTCTGGCAGCTGATACACATCTAGCAGCTGAATATCACCATTTACATCATAGGCTTCAATATTAGCCCAGTCTTTATCATTCCCTTCTGGCTCGAAGGCAAATAATGGTGATACGCCTTGCTGCCAGTCGCTCAGCATACTTGCATCTGCGAGACGAAATTGAACCAAGTTAGGATTATCACTGCCCTTAAAAGCAGATTTATTCAGTGCTTTACTCGATAAACCTTTTGCGGAACGAATTGCTTGCTCACTTTTATGTAATGCCTGAGTTGCAACCCCACTAGATTGCAATACTTGATCCGCATTAACAGTTAAATTATATCGATTGATGTCAGATTGTAGAGTCGGCAAGACTTGAGTGTATTGTCGGCTCAGCTCCAATGCTATTTCACGTTTAGCACTCGTAACACTGATACCGTAGTCTGGTCGCTTCTGAACTATTTGTTTTGTATCGTCAAGTTTCGCTGCAGAAGCAAAGGAGGAATTAATTAAAGTTAAAGGCGCTACTACGATCAGCATCGCTAAAGTCATTTTTTTCATATAATGTCCTTATTAATTGTTACTCATTTAAACTACTTTTGAGTTCATCGCGAATCGTATTGATAACTATTATCACTGTCAAAGGCTTTGTTTCAACTTTGTTGATCTAGATTGTTTTTTCTGTATTTTTGGATTTCTAGTGTTATGAAGATCACTATTCACTTATGGATATAAAAGTACTTTTTTGAGGGATTCTTCCCTGCATTTGTCAATGTTGGCTATGTGTCTGCCTATGATACAGCTTTAATAATGCTGACGGCTACAGTCGCATTTGGTAGTGTGAACCTTGCTTTCAACGGGTGCGTTAGTTGCGGTTAGGGCATAGCAAGCGATTTATTAGCGCCATAAAATCGGGCTGCTGCAAACGATTAGAGGCGAACGTTATCCCTACTTGACGTTCTATTTTTTCTACCCCTGTTATGTTTGAAATGGGGATCGCTGTGTAATTTTCATGTTCAAGCTGCTCGGTCGTTAGTGGGGCGAGCAAAAGTCCTATTTGTTGCTCTACCAATGCTAGCGCCCATTCTTCGGTATCAACCGATGCCACACGTTCTATTTGCAGTTCACGCATATAATCCATCAATAGACACATATTGTTACACTGTCTACGTTCAATCATAGCGACACCGTGCAGCTGCTCTAATGTGACATGTGTTTTAAAACCTAGCGCATGATTGTTAGGAATAATTAAGTAGTACTGATCTTGCCACAAGGGGTGGAATGCCGTTAAACTTTTTTTGCTGTCGCAGTTTAAATAATCGTTTGGGTAATCACTGCCTAAATAAATATCTGCGGTACTATCGCTAGTTAAATGCAACAACCATTGGGGACAATGCTGTTGCAGCTGAGACATGAGCCGTTTTAAATAGACTAAACTTATGTCTGCTTGCACTGCAACTGTGACGGTTTGCCGTGATTGCTGAGGGTTAAAATAATCGAACATTGATCCTGCTTGATTTAACAAGGCTTTACTATGTTGATAAAACTGTTGTCCGGCAGAAGTCGGAGTCACCCCCTTTTTATGACGAGTCAACAGGACTGTATCAAACTCGGACTCCAGTTTATTAATGGCTATCGTGATTGAAGGCTGAGCAACAAAGCATTGTTTTGATGCCCCGGTGATGCTACCAGCGTCGACAGCTGCAACAAAATATTTCAACGATTTTAAATCCACCGAGTACCTCTTTTTATGGCGTGTGAATCTAATTTAAAAGATCACATTAAAAATTTAGGATAGCGCGGCAACGTTGCAGCGACTATTTCATCATGAGCTGGAACAATAACTAACTTTTTATTTTGTATGGTCAATTGATGCAATTTTTCAACCATATTATCGGATTGCTGTTGATCGTAATTGAGATCCACTAACCATTTCACTAATCCGCTGCGGCCTACATTATTGTTCACGCCTTTAATTGACCATGTGCTATCGCCAATAAACAGATATTCGTTATTAACCAGTACACCTATCTGACCATGGGTGTGACCAGACAGGTCGAGCAAGATGACAGAACCATCATCAAAAATATCTAAACTAGCTGAAAAACCTAATACATTTTTCTTATTTAATGAGATGAAATTCCAGTTTATCGCGGGATCATCAAATTGGCTTTGAATAAAGGCTGGTGGTGCATGTTTTTTTGCGGTTTCAAGTCCATTTTTCTGCACCCATACTGGTGTATTAAAAGTGATAAAATCTTCAATGCCAGATACATGATCCCAATGTAAATGGGTAGGTATGATGGCTTTTAATCGTTTGAAGTCATAGTCTTGATTTTGTAGCTGGTCTATCACTGGCACAGCCTTAGTGTAAGCAAATAACTGCCGGTCAAACCAGCTCATGGCCGTCACTTGATTATCTACGTCTCTACCAAGGCCGGTATCAATTAATAAATCTCCTTGTTCATGTTGAATGAGTACTGCATTGTGCTCGAGCTGACGTTTTTTAAACCAGTCCCCACCCGATACAATAAGACCTTCAGAACTGCTCGCAGATTGCCCTGTATTGATGACCGAGAAATTTACCTTAGTCGCCGCGTTTAAGCTGAAAGTAAACACACTTGCCATAATGACAATAACAGCTATATTTTTCATTATTATTACTCCTCAGAAAGATGGAGTTATAATATGCAGCATCAATATATATGTAAAATATACTATATTTATGATAATGACATATTTTTGTTATAGATAGAGTATTATGAGATACCTCATCAAGTTGCAGGTGTTTTTAATCGTCTGTTTATCGTGCTCGGGATTAGACTCGAGGAGCTGAGTAAGTTATACCCAATCGCTTGTTCATTCCCTGTTAACGGCTTAGGGTTTGAATTCATTCTGTTTACCATTTACACCTTATTGTGTTCTCGCTCAGATTAGTTATATCACCTGTTACGTTGTTTTTTAATGTTACATTTCAGTGTTAACGACTTTATTGCGAAATAAATATGGTGTTCTATACTTTTTGTCTATGTTGTTCTGGTTTTTTTTATGATTAATGAACTAGGTGGAAAAATGAAAAGATTAACAAGTATTTTATTGGTTGCTTTTGTGGTCTTGGGGCTTTCGGCGTGCGGTGGTAGTTCTAGCGGCGAAGTCACAGCTACTCAGGTAAAAAGTGGTATTTATTCTGGTTCTTGGACGGCTAGTGATGGTTCGAGCGGTGTTCTTGCTGCCCAGGTGTCAGGCAATAAATTGTACGCCGTGTCTAATGATTTGAAATATTTGCAATTGGAACTTTCGTTGAATGGTATCGTGGTTACGACAAAAGGCAGATTCTATTCTGATAGCGGCTCAGCGACTGTGGATGGCGCTATTACAGGTAGTGGTACCTTAAAGGGGGATACCGTTACCATGACTCTGACGCTCTTTGATGGACAAGAAAGTCAAGTGGTGCTTACGCGTTCGGATATTTCTGATGATGCGTCTAGTTTTGATATTATGCAGGGTGACTATAAATCGTTAGACCAAATTGTTGATATTAACTTAAGTGCTGTTGGTGCGGTGTCTGGTAGCGATACAGACGGTTGTAAATACAGCGGCGATATTAGCATTATTGATGCAAAAATCAATGTGTATGCACTAACGCTGACAATTGCTGATTGTCCGGCTATCGCTGGAGTTTATACCGGCTTTATAAGCCGCTATAAAAAGGATGGCAGTATCATCAGTGGGATTTTCGGTAACGAATCAGCTTTGGCAGGGATTATCTTGAAATAAATAAGGTTTTTTAAAAATTAGTCGCGCTCAGGTGGTGCGACTTTTTATACTTGCGTTTCACCAATGGATTGACCTCTTTAGCTCCTCGCTAGCTCTTCGCTAAGATTGTGAACAACAAAGCTTAATGAGGACGTTGAGTTATACTAACTCAGGCCCTAAACGTAGACGCGCTTCGTAGTCGTCGTAATAATCGTTCTCTGCTAATAAAACAGTTAACCTGTCTAAAGTGAAATCCTGATTGTTTATGCCATTTTCTAAACGTTGTAAGCAATGACCAATGGCAGTTTGCTCGTCTTGCTCTAAATATTCACGGCAAAAATACAGTGGCGGTAGGCCATAAGCAAATGAGGTTAATTGGGCAATGTGCATCGCATCGAGTTGCTGCGTTAATTGTGCGAGTGAAATATTAGCAGTTGATTGATTTTCTTGACAGGTATTAGACATTGAAAGCGCTCGTATAAGAAAGACCTAAACAGTCTACAGTAAATCTATTTATTACTGTAGCGTATCTGTCGGTTTAGTCTGTTCGTGGCCTTTTCTGCATAAATTCATTGGGTAATATTCGCTATACCGCTTACCCTAAGCACATTCTTTTTCTTCTGGTGTTGGAATTAACACATAAATCATCGAGACAAGGATAAATGTTGCAAAAGTATACGCTTTTATTTGACCATTCCATTGATTTGCCCACATCGAAAACCATTCACCACCGTTAACTGCAAAGCCGAGGTACCAGAGTGCAGTCGCGACTGTGCCGCCGAATAAGAAGAAAATTTGCCCCTGCGAAAAGCCTGCTTTATTGATATTTTTAGCCATTACGATGCCACCGATTAAACCAAAGGTACCGGCCAATAACTCAGCAATAATAATAACGACATAGCTGATGAGGTGAAAGGTTGGATTAGTCACAGTGCGATATTCAATGGCATTGGCGTCAAACATCGAATTTATCGTCAAAGCATGCTGTACAAATTGATAGTTAGCATTGAAATTAAGTATATTAGCGATACCGACAAGTAGGCATAAAAGACTAATAGACATACTAAGAACTACTTTAGACATTCGGTGAATGAGGGCAAAATTCATCATGGTATTAAACTCCTATCGGCCGTGGTGGTGAAATGAATTTATATTTCATACTATGCTTAATCGGTATTCTAACGATAATAATTAGTAAAATAGCCCTATTCACCAAGCTAGATTAACTATTTTAGTTATAGCTGTTTTAAGGTGCATTTAGCGTGAAAGGTTGTTTTTATTGTGTTTTTAGCTTGCGGGTATAACGAATGAGACCTCAATCTTAATATTACTGACACAATACTTAATAGTGGTTAGTTTAACGCGTCGAAAATTGATCTAAGTTCGAAATTTTAACCTGTTATGTGGTTTAATTAGGACACATCGTAAAGTTTTATTAATTTAGCCGATAAGCATTATGTCCTCCCATTTGTTGATAGAAGTACGTACTATGAATCTGAAGAAACAATCTTATTTACTTGCTGGTATCATACTGTTAGCACTGGTCGCCATTACTGTAGTGGGGCTTTGGACGTTAAAAGCATCAAGCTCGGCAGATAATAAATCCCGTGTGACTGAAATATTTCAAACAACGTATAATTTCATTAACGATATGGAAAAAATGGTCGCGAGTGGCGAAATAGAAGAAGCCCAAGCCAAACAGATCGCGATTCAGGTACTGAGAAATAATATTTATAAAGACAATGAATACGTGTACGTCGCAGATGAAAACCTTATTTTCTTGGCTGCGCCACTTGACCCACAATTGCATGGCACTAGC
This sequence comes from Moritella sp. 5, assembly GCF_018219455.1. NCBI lineage: Bacteria > Pseudomonadati > Pseudomonadota > Gammaproteobacteria > Alteromonadales > Moritellaceae > Moritella > Moritella sp. 5. The sequence continues at coordinate 3,974,132 of NZ_CP056122.1, read as the reverse complement.
TTTCATGATTTTAAAGACAGTAAGGGTCAGAGTGTCGGTCAGATATTAATAAATTCGGTGAATCGTCAAACGTCTAAAATAGCGGAATATACTTGGACGCAGCGATTGGCTGATGGTTCGATTGAGGAAAAAAATTCAATCGCGAAAAAAACAGTACGCTGGGGTTGGGTTGTTGGTACCGGTATTGGCGAAAATGAAGTGAATGCACGTTTTTGGTCTAGTGCTAAATGGCAGTTCACTTTATGCTTTATTGTTGCGAGTTTTATTTTAGCGCTGTTAATTATGGCGATAAAACGCATGATAGCGATCATAGGTGGTGAGCCTCAGGATGTGCTGTTTGCGATCCAGTCGGTTGCGGATGGTAAAATTACCACATCATTTAACGACTATGTACCAAAAGACAGCATTTACGGTGCGGTGCAAACCATGAGTATGTCACTGGGCGAACTGGTTCAACACCTGAGTAAAGCACTGAACGCGTTAAGTACAGAACTAGACGGTGTTGATTCTCGCTCTAAGTTGATTAGCCAATTGACGGACACGCAGCAGCAGTCTACTGCGATGATTGCGACAGCTATGACAGAAATGGCGTCGTCAGCCAATGGTGTTGCAGATTCTGCACAAGCAACGGCGCAGAATACCCTCGACGCTGATAAACAAAGTGTCGATACGCATAACTTAATTAATAGCACAGTAAATAATATCCAAGGGCTTGCAGAGCAGCTTAATACAGCCAGTTCTGCGGTGTCGGCATTAGATGATGATGTACATAACATCACTAAAATCTTAGATGTGATAGGTGATATTGCCGGACAAACTAATTTACTTGCGCTAAATGCTGCAATTGAAGCTGCGCGTGCGGGTGAACAAGGCCGTGGCTTTGCAGTGGTTGCCGATGAAGTGAGAAACCTAGCTGGGCGAACACAAGACTGCACTAAACAAATTCAACAAATGGTGACGAACCTGCAAACAGGTTCTCGTAATGCAATTTCAACCATGGATATTTGTGCTGAAACCAGCGCTAGCACAGTGACGGAGTCACAGCATGCATCCGAGGCCTTGGCTAAAATTGTGACAGCGCTAGAAATCATTTCATCAATGAGCCATGAAATCGCGACCGCAGCAGCAGAGCAAAGAGTGGTGGGCGAAGATATTGCGATGCAGGTGAATATGATTGAAGAAAGTAGCTGTAAACTATCAAGTACTGTTTCTAGTGGTGAGCAAAGCGCGGAAACATTAGTGAAACTAACGGATGATTTAGCCAGTTGGTTGAATAAATTCCAAGTGAGATAACAGTTTGTTAAAGTAGATTGGGGCGTGATCTTACAGTTACTGGTAGTGCTGTTTATAACGCCTCATAAATTCGATGATCCCTTAAGCGAAACTGCTGTGGTGTTAGGCTAAAGCGTTCTTTAAATGCTTTTATATAAGAGGAGTCATTGTGATAGCCCACCTGATGCGCCACGTTTTGTATTGAAAGTCCTGACTCTAGCAAAGGCAGTGAGTGTATTAGGCGTAAATGTTGTCGCCACAAAGCAAAGGAGGTATTGAACTCTTTAGCAAATATGCGAGAAAGCGTTCGTTCAGATGCCCCAACTATCTCCCCCCATTTTGACAATGTTAAATCGAGATCTGGTTTTTCAGTCAGCTGCTCAAAGATCATCTTTATTCTTCGGTCTTTTGGAATTAATAATTTAAATTTGAAAGACTCACTCGTATGGATTTGGTCATACAATACCTCAATTAAACGTAACGTTTTGCCATGTGATGTCACTATCTCTGCTTGGCATTGCTGTTTAATCATTAATATCAATTCTTTGAGAAAAGGAGTCATTGAAACCTGCTTAAGTCGCTGCTCATTATTTATATCATGACATCGCCCATATTGGGGATTGATATACAGACCAATAAACGTGGTATTGGTTATGGCAATTGATTCATGGCAGACACCTGCTGGAATAAAGATCGCAGTGGTATGGGGTACAAGGAACTGATATTCATCCGCTTCCGTTTGTATTAGCCCTTGGATTGGGAATATCAGCTGATGCCAGGTGTGATGATGTAGCTTGTCTACAAAGCCCTTATGCATTTCGATTGTTTTGACCAGCGCGAGGGCATGCTGATTTTGCTCTATTAATGTGTTCGCAGATAGTGCTTGGCGGATTGGCATGGTTATGTGTCTCAATGGCCTTATTCAGTCATCATGGGGTGAGTGTAACATAAAGCCAATAGCCTGAATCATTATAGAGGAAATATGAGAATTCATTTTATTGAGCATGAGTCTTACGAAGGGCCGGGGTATTTCACTGAGTGGGCACATCTAAATAACTATCAAGTTAGCTTCACTCGCGTTTACTTAAATGAAGCATTAGTTTATGAAGATGAAGCATTTGATCTTCTTGTTATATTGGGCGGGCCGCAGAACCCACGCACCCGCAAAGAGGAGTGTCCGCACTTTGATAGCCTTGGCGAGCAAGCATTCATTAAACAGGCAATCGCGAATAACAAAGCCGTTATTGGAGTTTGTTTGGGGGCGCAGTTAATTGGTGAAGCTTTAGGTGCTGCGTACCAAACAAGCCCTGAGCAAGAGATTGGTTACTTTCCTATTGAGATGACAGAGCATGGGCACATCGATTCAAAATTAGCAGAGTTTGATTTAGCTGAGGTTGTGGGTCATTGGCATAATGATATGCCGGGATTGACAAGTGACAGTGTGGTATTGGCGGTAAGTAAAGGATGTCCACGACAAATCGTGCGATATTCAAGGTTAGTCTATGGTTTTCAGTGTCACCTTGAGTTTATAAGTGAGCAGTTGCCTCCTTTGATTGAACATGATCAGTTAGCATTTAATACTGACTCAAGAGGTAAGTATATTCAAGATCCGAGTTCGATCCTTAAACATTCGACAGCACGCATGAATCAATTATTGGGTGGTTTTTTGGATGAATTAGTGCAGGCTTATCGTGATGGTTGATTGCCAGGATAGGTAGTGTGCTAAGTAGATATTTAGCCGTTCTACCGTACTTCAGCCACCTTTTTCACTTGAAGCTACAATGCGATCGTGTTTTTATCATTATATTGATTTAAATCAACTTCCTGGTACCTACAAAGGGGTGGCTTGCTTGTGTTGACTAAAAAAAACACATAGAATCAGCGTGATCATAAGGTTGTTCAACAATTATAAGGGTTTAACAAAAATAAATAGTAAAAATACAAGCTATTCTAAAAATAGATTTAAATATTAGATTGGTTTTTATCTTACTTTTTCATTTAATTTGTTGTGGTTGATTATGATGAGCCGGTCGAATCTCCCTATTGTATAGACCCTTAGATAATTAGGAATCCCTTAAATAGGTATCTTCAGACTGTTAAGATCATCATTTAGTAAAACGACTCTTACACCATAGAAGAATAACCCCAAATTATTAGCACATAGTTTGCTGATCTCATTATGAATAAAATTTATAAGTCTTACTTTAATCGGGATAAATAGCGGTGATCTTTATGTTAAATTTCAACTCACTATATCCTATAAATTCAGGGGTAACTGTCAAGGAAATTTATGATCAAGAAGAACTATAATATTGCTGTGTATGTTGATATGGAAAATATGGCATCAGTTGATTTTGTTCTAGAAAATGTCATGAGTTCATTACTGACTGTTGAAGATGAATATAACTGCATTGCTGTTATTAAATCGGCATATGGGGATCAAGAGGGTGCAAACAAAAGACTAAAAAAACAACTTGTTGAACATAATTTCAATATTGTGGATATACAGAATACTAATGTCGTAAATAGCCGAGCTGAGCTTCTTCTAAGCCTAGATTCTTTTGAAACTTTATATCTTGATAACCCTAAAATTGACCGATATTGTTTTATGACAAGTTACTCTAATTTTACGGCCATTGCCGATAAATTAAGGAAATTTGGCCGTGAAGCCTGGTTAGTTTGTAAAAGTTCAGATAGAGAACAAGCAATTTTAGGAAAATCGTTTGATAATTTGTTATTTGTTGAAGATTTTTCGTATGAAAAGGAAGCTGAGTTATTCATAGAGCCTGTAAAGGATATGAATTATAGAGAATTATCATTTTATGACTATGCTGTAAATAATATGAATTACAGTGGACCACCGTCTCATTGCTCTCTTGCCAATCACGGAATAAAAAAAATTAATTACATAGCTAAACCGTACCAAGTCAGGGCTTCAAGTGAAAGAATTAAGCGTAAACTAGACCAGTATTTAGTTGAGTGTCAACAGATTAAAGATTTGGAAAGTGATCGGTTTTATCTTAGTTATCAGTACTCTAGCTTGTTTTATAATGAAGTGAAGGTAAGGTTAATCCCTTCTGAATATGAATTGTTAGACATCTTGTCTGATGCGATGCAGCCTATTTTAGTTTCTTCGTTATTCGAAAAAATTCATGGTTTTAGCTATTATGAAGAAGATCGTTCAATATACATGCGTATATCGTCGTTGAGAAAGAAGCTCGCCGTACAATTACCTGGTATTGAACTCATAAAAAATCGTCGTTCGAAAGGCTTCTTTCTTTCTCAATCATTGATAAAGCTATGAAAATATTATCCTTTAGTTAAAGATTAAAAACGTTATGCGAACTTTACAAAAACCAATTGGTAAGAAAATTAAAATTCGATTGTAGATTATCAATTCATTTAGCCTCCTCTGCGGAGGCTTTTATCAGAGTTAGAGCCGTAAATAATGTTTGTTTATCCAAGCCGACTTTATTGGCGGACTGAATTGCTTTGCCTATGATAATTTCTTCGCGCGTAATATCTTCTATGGGTTTGTTATTATTTACCTTGTATAAGGCTACATCTTCCATATAGCTTAAACGCTGATTAAGGGGTTCCTCTATTTCCTTCCTATTTATACGGTAATCTCTCACGTACTTTTAGTGCACAGCTTAACCCTAAACATTTTACTGTTCTTATCGCTCTGGAATCGACTTATACGAACGTAAATTTACGTTTTATTTACTCAGCTTAAATAACGCTGTGTAGGAGTATTGTCAATTTTTTGTATAGGCCGCAGACGTTTGGTTAGCTAGAATCACACTTTTTTGGTGTTTATATCATCACCACCCACCTCAAGTGTAAATTGCTGGTATTATATGTAAGTCTTTGTAAAGTAGCGTAAATACCTCAAGTGTAAGTAAGTTTAAGCTAGTGTAAGTTAGCTTAAGTTCCCTTAGTGTCTATTTTATCTGCTGCTTGGTTAAATACATGAACTTAATTCATCATCTTGGTTAACCTCGATGGTGAATTATTTGTTATAGACGAGATGAATTTAGCATCTCGATCTCAACTTTATTCATGGAAGGTAAAGAAAAATGATCACTAAATTATATGTAAAATCAGCTGTAGCATTTAACGAGTTTAAAAACGATCAACGCGGTGTGACCGCAATCGAATACGCAATTATTGGTGTGGCTATTTCAACTATCGTATTAGCTGTATTTAATACGAGTTTAAATGCGGCATTAACGGATGCAATGGCGTCAATTGCAGAAAATATCTCCTCAGCTAAAACTGTTACAACAGGCTAATTGATGGGATCTAATTTGTGGCTGTTGATAGCCACATTTTCCATTTTTATCTGTCTTTCCGATTTTAAACGGCGGCAGATAACGAATCTTCATTGTATGTGCATATTTGTATTGTGCTTTCTTATTTTCATTCAGCATTACGATCATCTTAATATCATTAATTCAACATTGGTTTTAATCATCGGGTTTACGCTCAACCGGTTCAACATGATTGGAGGGGGAGATGTCAAATTATTGTTTGCTTTCTCTATTGCAATTGCACCGAATTATTTACTGTTAACCGTGATGGTCATTCTCTTTATTGGTGGTTTACAAGCCGTAATACTGTTTCTTTTGTCGTGGTACAGAAAAGAAGCTTACACACGCGGAGTACCTTATGGTTTCGCTATTTGTGTCGGTGCTCTACTGGGTATTGCAGCATCAATCTAGGAACTTTCTGTGAAGTCTAAAATTATTTTAAGTCTTGCAATTGGCCTTATTATCATGGGCTTGTATGGTATTGCTGGCTCCTTAAGCAATGCCGAAAACAAGGCTGCGGTTACTCGAGAACAAGTAGAACAGGCCGACAAGATCAAGAGCTGGTGGTTAAAAAAAGACGTAGATCGCGGTGACACAGTCACGCGTAGTGACCTTGAAATTAGATACTTATCTGAATCAGAAGCGAATCAGAATGGGATTGATGCCGAAATGACAATCAATTTCTCATCGGGGGGGGTTTATGGTCAGAAATACCCGAAGCGTACCTTGTTATTCTCTGACATGATCGTTTTACCACAAGACCCGCGTTATATCGAACTCGTACTAGCCCCAGATAGGGTGCCTTATTTCTTGAGTGTACCAGTAGGAGCAATCGTTGGTGGCGCCATGAATAATGGCATGCATGTGGATATTGTCGCGCTAACATTACCGCAGTCCCGTATGGAAGGTAGCACAGGCGTAAAATCGGCGCGAAGGTTTGGGGTTAATCCGGTGCTTTTAAACATTAAAGTCCTTAATGTTATAGAGCAAGTGACTGTCGAGAAAGGCAGGATTGATACAGTGCCAAGCAGTGTTGACATTGTATTGGAATTAACCAGAAAACAAGTCGCTAAGTTAACGGTTGCGAAGCGAATCTCTGAAATAGAAGTGCACAAATCAGTTGGCGATTATACCGCAGGTGATTTAAAAGCGGATGCGGGTGATGTATTAGCAGACTTCAAATCCATTACAGAGATGCGGGCGGACCGTGTGGTGGTTAAATAATGAAAAATATAAAATTAAATATACAGGCGTTATTAAGCCTATTCATCACATTGTGTTTATTCCTTTTTTCTCATTGTGCTTATGCGGCGAAATGGATTTATCTTGATAATGGTGATGCACATACAGTCACCACGCAGAGTGAAATTGGCACCCTATTCATTAGTGATCCCAATGTGGCGGATTACCAAGTCATCGACAAGCACAAAGTCATCATTTATGCCAAACAACGTAGTCAAACACACCTCATCATTTTTGATGAAGATGGCGAAACCATCGCTAACTACAAAGTCGTGGTTGAGCGTAACCTTGCCAGTGTTAGAAACCAAATACGTCATTTATTCCCTACGCAAGAGGTGACATTAACGAATGTGGGCAACAGGGTATTGGTCAGAGGCGTTGTATCATCTCAGGGGGTTTTAGATAAGCTGTTGAATATTATATCAAAATCAATCAATGGAAATGATGGTGAAAACATGTCAGTGAATGATACAAACCAGAATATCTACCCAGGTCTAGTGAATGAACTTGAATTAGCAATAACCAAACAAGTAAATGTCAAATTATCGATAGCGGAAGTTTCACATTCTTTTCTTGAAGATATCGGCATCGAGTATGGATCCATTTTAAATGGAACTGGACAATTTATGAAAAACCTGACGAGTGGTGCTTCTTCAGATCTTCTTTCTTGGATCTCGGCGACGGGAAATGATTCATTGGGGCAAATCTTGGCCGAGCCTAATTTGTCGGTGATCTCGGGTGAGTCGGCAGAATTTCTGGTCGGGGGGGAATTGCCGATGATGTACACGGTAGATGGGAGTACGAATATATCATACAAAGAATATGGCATTAAACTTACAGTCTCTGCCAAGGTATTACAAGACAGTAAAATCAGGCTTTCTTTGGCACCTGAAGTCAGTAATTTAGATACCCAGTATGCAGACAGTACGTATAATTTGCCGGCACTTAAAACCCGTAGAGCAAGCACGACGGTTGAGTTAGGCGATGGCCAGAGTTTCCTATTAGGTGGTTTACTCAGCAGTGAAGATAAAGAAGTATTAAAAAAAGTCCCTTTGATTGCTGAAATTCCACTTTTGGGTGCGCTATTTAGAAAGACAGAGACAAAGCGGAATAAAACGGAGCTTATTATTATAGCGACCGTAAACCTTGTCAAACCGATTAGCGCAGATCAAATTCAACTCCCTAGTATGCAGAGAACAACAACCCTAAGGCGTTTTTTTGCGGTTGAACAGGCGTTTTCTGCAAAGAGTGTTAAATGGACGGCCACCTTGCTATCAGATGGAGGGTTTAAGCTGTGAAACATATCAATGCATTGATTATAACCAGTATATTGTTTTTAACCGCTTGCGCTGATCGTGCTGATGTCAATCATGGTATTAGCCTTGATGTCGTCCCCACACATTATGCATTGTCTTTTAACTTGCATAAAAGCAAAAGAATAGAGGTTAAAAATAGACTTGATACTTTTCTAATAGATCAAAAAGAAAACATGTTATTTGGGCAGGTGGAAATGTACGTGGCGAATAATACCGCGTACAAGTTTGCTCAAAAAGTGAGTGTTCAATTGCATCAACAAGGTATTGATGCCGCAATGATCCACATTACGCGTGTTAAGGAACCGCTTCAGCAGCGTTTTGATTATGTGATCCGGGTAACTCGACATCAAGTGACTGTGCCACTTTGTCGGCCTGCTCAATCGGGTGATTTTTTTACGCAGGATGCAGGTTGTTATGTAGATGGACTTCGTTGGAAGTCAATGGCCCGTCCTGAAACGGTATTGGATCACTCAAACATGGATATTCGTCCATCAAAGGCTTTGTAATGCTTGATATTGTAGAACGGCTTAAATCAAAAAATGCTGAAGTAGTAAAACGTGAGGACATCTTTTCAGCCGTGTTATTTAACCAAACATCTGAATGTAGAGTGTTAATAGAAGAAGCCTTTCGTTTTGAGGGGTTCTCGACACCAGCGAGTCTTGAGAATATCGATGAAAATATCCGTCGCTACGTCAGAGACTCGTCAATCGAAGTTGTGCTTGTTGAGCTTAATCGAAGCCAGAATGTAGCGCTGGATATGGAAAGAATCGCGTCTCTGCTACCAAATCATGCTTCAGTTATTGTGATTGGCAGTGAAGACGCGATATCGACAATTCGAAATTTAAAGGCGATGGGGTTTTATTATCTATTTTGGCCGATCACGAAAGTTGAACTCGTCGATTTTGTCAAGCATGTTTATGAAAATCGAAAAAAACAAGCTGGACTTGGAAAGAATCGGATCGCTAAAAAAGTCGCATTTTGGGGCTCTAAAGGTGGTTTAGGGACAACGCTGTTAACGAGTGAAGTCGGGCTTATGTTAAGTAGTGTAGAGAAAAGTTCGTGTGTGATCGTCGACCACAACTTTACGGGGGGCGAGCTCGATGTTTTTTTGGGGATCCCTGACTTTGAAAAACGGACTGTGCAGAAAGGTAGCATGGGCACAGATATGGATTTCACTTATGCCATGAGCATGACCAAGAAAGTGACCGATATGTTGTCGGTTCTATCCATCGAATCTTCTGAACTCAATAAGCGCGAATTAAAAGAATATATTCGTGTTTTTGTAACCGAATTGGCGAAACAGAACAACTTTGTCTTAGAAGATCTATCGCGCTCTGGTAACACCAAAAGCGATCTACTTTACGTCTCTCTGCAGTGTGATATTTTCGTGCTTATTATTGATCCAACCGTGTCTAGTGTCAGAGAAGCGGGCCGTGTTATGTCGGTACTGAATGAGATAGGCGCTCCGCTGCGGTGTATTTTGGTGATGAACCATACGCGGCCTGAAACGTCAGCCAGTATTACACGATCTGAAATCGAGAATTTTTTAGGCGAAAAGATTGATGTGGTCTGCGCGTTTGATAAAAATGCGTGTAAAGACATCATAGAAGGTAAGCACCTTTATCAACTCAATACGGCATTATCGAGAGATCTGCATAAATTGACTGGGTTGATCCTTGGTCAGCAGTTCATACCCTATAAAGGCTTTTCAATTAAGCGCTTACTTAAGGGCATCATATAATGGAAATGTCTGTTTATGCGAATTTGAGGCGGCAAATTTTCGATGCGCTTGACGCGGAGGCTGTCAATACTCTGACCAAAGAACAGTTATCTAAACAGCTGGCGGATGCCATTGATTTACTGGCAGAGCGTTATGAATTTCCCCTTACAACAGTGGTAAGAGCTGAATTCACCGAAAATTTAATCGATGAAATTCACGGTTTAGGGCCTCTGCAATCACTCATGGACGACGATAGCATCAGTGACATTATGATTAATGGGGCCAGCCATGTATTTATCGAGCGTAATGGACTGGTCGAACGTTCGGCTGCATCCTTTATAGACGAGGAACAATTGATCCAAATCGCCAAGCGTATTGCTAACCGAGTGGGCAGGCGTGTTGATGAGTCACAGCCAACGTGTGACGCGCGTTTAGCCGATGGCAGTCGTGTGAATATTGTTATTCCCCCTGTGGCGATTGATGGCACATCCATATCGATACGTAAATTTAAAAAAAGTAATATTGGCTTAGAAAAGCTTGCCGAATTTGGTGCTATGTCACCAGAGATGGCGCAGTTATTGATGATCGCGGCTCACTGTCGTTTGAATATTTTGATTTCTGGCGGGACAGGCTCAGGTAAAACCACCATGTTGAACGCGCTTTCTCAGTTTATTTCTGAAAATGAGCGGATCGTGACTATTGAAGATGCCGCCGAACTTAAGCTTCAGCAGCCGCATGTTGTACGACTTGAAACGAGAACCGCTGGTATCGAGGGTAATGGAGCTATCTCACAGCGCGATCTAGTGATTAATTCACTGCGTATGAGACCCGATCGGATCATTGTTGGTGAGTGTCGAGGTGCTGAAGCGTTTGAAATGTTGCAAGCAATGAACACGGGGCATGATGGCTCTATGTCAACTCTGCATGCGAATACGCCAAGAGATGCGCTTGCGCGTGTTGAAGCCATGGTTATGATGGCGACCAATAACTTACCCCTTGAAGCGATCAGACGAACCATTGTCAGTGCCGTCGATTTGGTTATTCAAATCAGTCGTTTGCATGATGGCAGTCGAAAAGTCATGAGTATTACGGAAGTCGTTGGTTTAGAAGGCCGCAACGTTGTACTTGAGGAGATATTTCGTTTTCAACCTCAAGCGTCTCATAATCCGAGCGGAAAGATCAACGGAAACTTTATTACGGCAGGCTTGATGCAACGATCTGTATTGATGGAAAAGGCACGTTTTTTTGGTTTGGAAGACAAATTATCAGCCGCATTCCGGATAGAAAAACCAGAATTTAGGAGAGAACCTGCATGATCGCAAGTTTATGTCTTTTTTTGGGAGGCGGTTTAATCCTATTCGCATTGAAACCGATTCGCAGAAAGAAAAACAACTACTTAGAGAGTTTTAATCGTTCAGTGCTGGTGAGGTCGATGGACGAAAATCAACAAGCGTTGAATTTTAATTCGCTGACCGCGCTGACTTGGAATCAAAAATTAATCAGGATATGGATCAACCTACACAGGTATCTTGGGCAAGGGGCGAACGTTAAACTTGCTCTCTTTATGAGCTGCATTATGGTGTTATCACACATGGTGAATATTACATTTTTTCGGACGTATTGGTTTTTTGTGTCTCCACCCATATTTATTTTTTCTGCTGTATTAGGCTATTTGTGGCTTGCAAATAGGGCTAAGAATAACTTTGAGTCTGCGTTTCCCGATGCGCTTAATATGCTTGCCAGTGCCGTCAGTGCAGGGGAAAGTATTATGTACGCGATTATATTTGTTGGCCAGTCGCTCGATAATGATGTCGGGCGAGAGTTTAAATTGATGGGCGAGCGGCTTCAGCTGGGTGAAACGCCCGATAAAGTATTTCAAAAATCCTGTATGCGTTATCCATATCCAACGTTCCTATTTTTTGTTATTACATTACGCGCAAATATGCAGCGGGGTGGTCAGCTTAAAGAGATTATAAGTCGACTTAATCGTTTGATCTTTGATTCGAATGCAATGGAAAAAAAGAAATATGCTATGACATCGGAGGCTAGAGCATCCGCTAAAATCGTGGGTTCAATTCCATTTATATTCTTGTTTATACTGCAATATTTAAGCCCTGAAAACTTTGAGTTTGTGATGTTTAATGATGCCGGTAAACCGATTCTTTATTATGTATTGTTAAGCGAGTTTATCGGTATGAGCATTATTTGGTCATTAATGAAAGGAGTGAAGTAATGCTCAATAGCCAAAATGAGTTGTTCTTATTATTGCTGTGTATTGCGAGTGCTGCAGGCTTACTTATTTTTAATGTGGTGGTGTTATGGAAGCGCAGGGTTAACCTGTCGAAGCTTGCCATGTCGAAGTTAAATAAAGTGGATTTTAGTTCTATCGTTAAGGCTGAGATTCAGATTGAAAAAGCGTTAAATTTTGGTAAAAAAAAGACGGGTAATACATTTGAGGCTGCTGGTTTTTATCATTTCGTGTGGGCTGATCATTATCTTAAGATCAAGTATACCTCGCTGATTATTGGTTTGTGCGTGTATTACTTTTTATTACCGAGCGAGTCGATAGAGGTAAGCCAGCATTTGGTATTCATTGCTATATGGGTACTAATATGTGTCGTCATTCCTGATTTATATCTGGATGCACGCACGAAACAGCTCCGCAATAACGTCGCCAATAAATTACCCTATTTATTGGATCTCATGGCTGTTTGCGTACAAACCGGTATGACGATTGAGTCCGCTATGAATTATTTATCTAAAGAGATGGCGGCATTTGATCGTGACATTGGTCATTTCTTAAATAAAACAAATGAACGAGCGAACATTGTCGGGATGGACAAAGCATTGGATGAGCTGCATGAGTTAGTGCCCAGTAATGAAATGCGCAGCTTTGTTGTCACGCTTAAACAGAGTCTTAGATATGGTACATCGATTTACAGTATTTTAACGACGCTGGCGAAAGATATACGTGAACTGCAAATGTTAGGAATAGAAGAGAAAATAGGTAAGTTGGCGGCAAAAATGTCAATCCCATTGATTCTATTTATCATGATCCCGATTGTTATTTTAATCGCGGCCCCCGGTATTATGAGGCTAATGCAAAATGTATAAATATCCACTTCTTATATTGGTATTGCTTGTGTCGGGTTGTGCTGCCAATAGCAATCATTCGATTTCAAATTCACTCGACTTTTATGAACAAACTCAAAACAATGACAAAATGATAGTGCTATATAAGGCCGCGCTAAAGACGAAAGAAAACGACACCACGAGAATCAAGTTAGCAAATGCTTACTTATCGGTTGATGATTATGAATCAAGCTTGTTTACACTCGCGCCTTTGTTGCAAAAAAGCGATGTGGCGATTGATATATTAGAGATAAAGGCGAAAGCATTATATAAAAGTGAAGACTTTGATAATGCACTGCTCACCTGCGAAGAAATAATATCGAAAAATGCAGTAAACCCAGAAGTTGAAAATTTAATGGGGCTTATTTATGCAGAAATGCATCAATATGAACAATCGCGGATCTATTTTAATCGTGCAAGAGTACATTTTCATGACGATATCATTATTCAAAATAACTTAGCCGTTTTAGATTTACTTGAGGGAAATCCACAGGCTTCTATCACGCGTCTCATGCCCCTTTATAGTAAGGACCAAAGTGATATTAAAATAAGAACTAACTTGCTTATTTCTTTTTCTAGGATGGATGATATGAAGACGGTTAGAAGTATGTTAACTGCCAGTTATTCACCGCGTGAAATCGATGAGATTATCACCGCACTAGCTGAACTGAAACCGATATAGTGGGTGTTATGTATAAAAGTTCAAGGCCGCAGCGTGGTGTTGCGAGCATAGAGTTTGCGCTTGGGTTGTTTCCATTTTGGCTATTGGTTTGTGTTTGGGTTGAAATGAGTTACGTGTCTTATATTGCGGGATTAACCGATTTGGCATTGGCTGAATCTGCACGTGCGGTAAAGAAAGAGAACGTTAGGTACGTCGATGCGTTTAAGAAAAATATAAAAAGTAACAGTACATTATGGTCGAAATTTCTAGATATAAATAACTTTAAAATGTCTGTTCATTACCTTGCGGATATTCAGGCACTGATGAATGTCACGTCTGTTTGTCAGCCAGATGAGAGTGAATTTAAAGAATGTGGCACGGCCTATAATAGTGCCATTGCAATATACAGAGTTGAATATAAGTATAAGCCGATTTTTAACTATTTTTTTAGTGATGATCAAGTATTAGTGCGAGAATTAATCGCGATACAGGAAAATGAACGAAGTGAATTTCAAGTATAAACAAAAGGGTAATTTCACCGTCGAATTTGCAATTATTGGTGTTGTTTTTTCGCTGCTTATTGTTTTTAGTGCAGATGTGATTATGAAGTTATCACTGAAAGGAAAACTTGATCGATTAAGTTATTCTGTGGTGAACATGCTTAAAGAGCGTACTCAATTTAACAGTGAAAATTTTGCAGTGACAGAGGACGAAGCGTCGGCATTAAATAAAATTGCGCAACAAAGTATGCATAGAACGTCGGCTAATTTTGATGGTCAGCGATGGGGCATGTCCATAGAAGCGTTGCAATTTGATAGGAATGATAACTCTAGCGTACTTTCATTTTCAGAAGGTGAGCAAGGTGTTAATAATAGGGTGCCAATACAGGATCTCGGGGATTTGGTCGTGATCACCAGTTGGGGGCGCAGAGCAACCATATATCGCGTTACCCTGATTTATAAAACCGAAAACTGGTTTGGTTCGTTAATTGGCAAAGAGTTTAATACCGTATCATCTAGCTCTGTAATGATAGGAAGATAACCATGAAATCAGGTAAACGTCAACAAGGGCATGCCGCACTGCTATTTACCATCATAGTCCCAGCGCTGTTTGGACTTTTTATATTGGCGACAGATGGTGTACGGGCGTTACAGAATAAAGCGAGATTAGGGGATGCCGCCGAAATGGCTATCCTAACAATAGCCGCGGCAAATGTGGATAATATCGATTCTTATCGTCCTGTCGCTGGCGCTGAGGTTATGGAAGGCAGTGGTTCAGAAGTAAATCGAAATCTCGTGAACAATATTATTTCAAATTATTTTGATCACCAGCAGTTGACAGTAGAAGATGCGCTTAAAATTCGTAAATTAACATGTGAGGAAATACCTGAATGCCGAGAAGAGTTGCAACATGGCGGTCATCATTTC
The DNA here is from genome assembly GCF_018219455.1 of Moritella sp. 5. NCBI lineage: Bacteria > Pseudomonadati > Pseudomonadota > Gammaproteobacteria > Alteromonadales > Moritellaceae > Moritella > Moritella sp. 5. Next base: position 3,959,049 of record NZ_CP056122.1, on the reverse strand, counting down.
TATGAGTACCGTGTTGAGGCTAAAGTGCAGAGTAAAACTTGGTTTTCGGGGAATAGTTCGAGTGTTGGCTTTGGTGATTCAGTGACAGTCGGGCATGGCGCGAAAGCGAGAAAGTCTATAAATAGAGCCCTTGATGTGGTGTTTGTGGCAGATTTTTCAGGATCAATGAATGATTATTGGAAAGGCGGTAAAAGTAAGATTGAGGCGCTTAAAAGTGTTGTCGGGCGATTTGTAACGGAAATAGAAAAATTTGAAAAGATGACTGGAGAGTATAATACAGTCGGTATTGTTCCGTATCATATTGCGACTGCTGATGGGCCGGAAAAACTAGTTATCAATTTTACGAATAATGCGGATGCTACGATAAGTCAGATTTGGCAGAAAGGCTATGTTTGGAGACCCAGAAAAGCAGATGATCCTCTTTGTTATGACATTCCATTAACGCATCATTACGAGAGTCTAATTAAGACATTCAATACATTCGAGCCTGGTTATGGGACATCTTCTTGGGAAGGGATTATTCGTGGTGCTCAGATATTAAAGAAAGGGAATAATGCAAGACGACTACTCATTGTGCTTTCAGACGGACTAGATGGTCGGAAAGATATCCATAAGAGCTTAAATGATAAGGGATATTGCCAAATAATTAAAAAAGGGCTTTCTGAAGGTCAAAATGAGAAAGGTGAAAACTATTCGGCTAAGCTGGCTGTGATTGGGTATGGATATGATAATAAAGTGGAAGATAACAAAGGCTTATTAAGGTGTGTTGGTGCTGATAATGTTTATGAAGCCGAAGATGAAAAAGAAATATTAGATAAGGTCTTAATGTTAATGTCGGAAGAAGTTGGGCATTTGAAGTAAAAATAAAATGAATGGGGATATATGAAATCTAAAATAGTGTTGTCGTTGTTAATATTATCCGCTTCAACAAGTGCCTATGCAAAGGCATTAAAACAAAGCGAATTTGTTGCTTACTGTTCCCATGAACAGCTAGAGTATCAATTAGATGTAAATATTGGCGAGGTAAGAAGTGTCTATGAAAAACAAGGTCAAATGATGTTAGTCACAGCCAACAGTGAGACGGACTATGTGCTGAAATTAATGAAAGATGATTTTCGTGATTCGGGCTTAAAAGAAGAGTGTGCTGAATATCTGTATAAAAACAGTAGCCTTAATATCAACGATGGTAGTGGTGTAATTTTTGCTCGAATTAACTTTTCTTTTGATGATGATAAGCTAACTGGTGAAAGTCGGCATATTGTACAGGAACTGGCTCGGAGTCTGAAAGACTCAAATAGCCATTTACAATTGACCGGTCATACCGATTCTGTCGGGAGGGAACATTATAATTACGAGCTCGGTATAAAGCGTTCTGAAAGTGTGAAGAGGTACTTGATAGATAATAATGTTAATCCTCAGGGGATTGGCTTAGATTCAAAAGGCGAAAGGAAGCCCGAGTTTAGCAATGATACTCCAGAAGGGCGAGAGAGAAACAGACGCGTAGATATTGAATTAATAGAGTTCTAATTGCGGTAAAAGAAATTAAGAACTCGACCAAATTACCGCTGTTCTGATAATCAGGGCACTAAGTAGTGCCCTGATTATGATTTACTTAAGTCGTATTTGTGATAAAGCCTTAAATAGCGCTTGTTTGTCTGCATCAGTCAAATAACGAGAATCTAGCGTGACTTTAAATGTATCCCAGTCTTGTGCTGTAAACTTACCACCTTCATTTAAATATAAAGCCAGTTTTGTATTGATTTCTTTCCCCAGTTTGATCAGTGCTGGTCTAATGACTGTTTTTAGATCTCTAGGTGTGTTGCTGGTGGTTTGACTTAATAAATCAGCGCGGTATCTATATTGAATGGCTTTTGCCGCCGAGATTTGAGTTTGGAAAAAACCAACCACACTTTGTTTATCTAAGCCTACTTTTTCTGCTGATTTACTCGCTTTATCGATGACCACTTTCTCGCGTTCAATGTCTTCAATAGGTTTATTGTTATTTGCTTTATATAAGGCAACATCTTCCATGTAGCTCAATCGTTGATTTAGGGTTGAGAAGAGTTCTGTTGATGTTGGTGTTGCGAATGCGCTGAATGAAAGTAGCGTGACCGCTATTAGTGTAAATCCTTTTAGCATTTAAGCCTCTTAATTGATTGATATTATGGGTATTCTAAGTCTGATTAAAATAAATGCAAGCTTATGTTTGTTTTGCAGGGATGGCAATTCAATCTGTATATCTAGCCGGGAGAATCATAATATTTTATTTTTAACGGTATATGCGATTGTCGCAGCTCTTTAATTAAGCTCTCTTCTTGTTATATTTATGCTTATATTAATGTAATGTGAATACTTCCTCTATGGTCTACTTAAATTGTGGTATTAATTGTTTTATAATTACACTGTTATCATTATGTGCTTATTAAATATCATATAAATGCAATTTAAACATTGCGTTGTTTGCTTTATTAGAGAGATAATCTGAAGAAGGTTAATTGTTGATTTAATGTCGTTTAATTGATTCTACATAGATTATGTTTATTTCATTTTAACCACTTGAGTTATGGCTATAAAGGTTCTGCCATTTTCGCTGAATCAAAGAATATAGGTATTATATGCTAGACATTGTAATCATTGAGGATGATCTTCAGTTACGAGAAATGTTGTGTTATTTTCTTTCTGAAATAGAAGGTTATGATATCGACTGCCTTGATACTGGTGATGGTGCTGTAGAATTCATAATTGAAAAAAAACCCAAACTTGTACTCCTAGATATACAGCTTCCACATACTTCAGGATTAAGCGTACTCAAAGCGTTAAAAGATCTGAAATTTGAAGCGCCAATAGTAATGATGACCGCCAACGATACAGAGTTAACAGAGACAAACTCTCTACTTTTAGGGGCAAATGATTACGTCACTAAGCCGATCAGAACGAAAGTGTTAAGTGAAAGAATTAAGCGTCAACTAGACCTATACTTGGTTGAAAAGCAAGTTGACGAACAACAAGAAGAAAATTTAAGCCGTGATCAGTTTTATCTAAGTGCCCAGCATTCGAGTGTGTTTTACAATCAAATTCAGATTAAACTCATTCCCTCGGAATATGAATTATTAGAAATATTGTCAGATGCGGAACAGCCTATATCTGTCGCTGTATTATTCGAAAAAATTCATGGTTTTAGTTATCACGAAGAAGACCGTTCTATATATATGCGTATCTCTTCGTTGAGAAAGAAATTTGCTATACAACTACCGGGTATTGAGTTGATAAAAAATCGACGTTCAAAAGGTTTCTTTCTTTCTTACCCTATGATAAAACGATGAAAACATTCATTACCCAAGTCTTTACCTCCGTGATATTGGGCTATATTGTCAGTTCAATTATTTCTGATATTTTCATAAACCCTCAAAAGGAAGCGCTTGAAGACCAGCTAAACCTTAATCGTGTCGAAATGGTGATAGAGGGTTTGGAAAACCATGACAACCATACTCATACCGATGCGGCTGTCTGGCAGTTTCAATGTAATATAAACTCTAATTACGCTACAGATTTACCTCTGGACAACTTGCATTCGATTACAAGCAGTCATGATGATGTTAAGTTTATTCGAGCGACGTTTGATAGTGAAGCCTACGCGAATGCGCCAGTGGTAAAGGAACTAAAAACCATTGAATTAATAGATGATGCGATTCAAATTTTATGCACCTTGATGATTTTGTTGATATCGCTTCGAGCGTGGAGTAATGGGATCATGTCTCTTCACTTCTTATCCGAGAGCTATTCTGAGGGGAAGTTTAAGACCCGAGTGGAAGCAACTGGGCCTGAGTCGATTCGGAGTTTGATACGAAATCAACACAAGATGGCGAGTGCGATTGATGAACTGATTATTAAACAAAAAATGCTTTATGCAACACTGCCACACGATATAAGAACCCCCTTAGCCGCTATTCAGCTAACCAGCGATATACTGGTGTCGAATAAAGGTAACAATGAATTTCTTTTAGAGCGTTTGGGTACGCAAGTCTGTAGCTTAAATACGCTGTGTGAAAGCAGTCTCCACCTTTTTAAACTGTTGAATAAAGAAGTGGTGTTGTGCCAAGAAGAAATCAATTTGGTTGATGTTTTGGAATCAACAATTTCAACGCTGGGAGGACATAAAAACTTCGAGTTAGTTAACTGTTCTAAAACAATCCAAAGTGATGCCAAGCTGCTTAAAATTCTATTTTTAAATATCTTATCTAATGCCGAACGTTATGCAAATGAAACGATTCTAATTTCACTTACATCCTATCCTAACGTGGATGTTGTGAAAATTAAGGACGATGGTAAGGGCTTTACAGAAAAAACAATATCAGCCGTTAATAACGGGGATATTGCTAATATTTTAAGTAAAGATGGATTTGGCATTGGCTTGGTTTTAATATTTGAATTAACGAAGCTGTTGAACGGGAAGGTTTTTCTTCACAATAATAGCAGTGGTGGACAGGTTACACTGGTAATGAACCACTAAACGGTTACCTCTCTGAATAATATACCCCCCTTTTTTTGTTATAAATTAGGGGGGAGATATCTTCGCGTAATACTCTATTTTTAACTCATGAATGCTTCAAATCGGTAAGATATTTAATTGTTTCTGATAGCTCAGCAATAGACTTATGTGGGCGCATATTGACTTGGTATGTACCATTTACAATGATGCTTGGAATTTGCATGATTGTGGCTTGTGCAGTCAATTTTTCTGAACGAGCAAGCTGTGTATTAACTTGCGCTTGCTGTTCTTCTGTTAGTTGACTGATAGGGTTAAGTTGGTAACGAGTAAACAGGTTCGCTACCGAGCTACCTTTAATTGGTGCTGATGCTTGAACAATTAAAAAGAGTTCGCGGATAAAATTCTCTGGAAGATTTTTATCTTGAACTGTCGCAGAGTAATACAGTGTTGCTGCGGATCGTGTTACATCATCAAATACGACATGTGTTTTATATATATGCTGCTGGCTCTGCTTACTGATATTAGGCAGCATCATACTTAGCTTCCAACAAGGTCGACAAGTTAAAGAAAAAAACTTTTCAACGCCAAGGCTTTCTTCATAGAAATCATTTTTGATTTTATCGTAATGCTTACCTTCAATCGCTTCTGCATAAGCAATCGTATTCTGAGACAGTAGTAATGCGATGAACATTGATTTTAGTATTAAATAAACCCGTTTCATTATTTCTCCTAGCGTTGTTAATCGTGGATACCTTCTAAAGTGTAAGTAACCGGTAACTGCCAGTCTTTAAGGGAGTGTAAGCTGCGTTGCTTGTTAACAGTTTAAACTCCCTTGGTTTTCCTTAGTGTGTATTTTTTTCGTTATTTGATTAAATAGAATGAACTTAATCGAAGAGATCAATTTTAGATTCTCTGTATCAATTTCATTCACTATTAAGGCCGAAAATCATGATCACTAAATTATATGTAAAATCAGCTATTGCACTTCACGAGTTCAAAAAAGATCAACGTGGTGTTACCGCTATCGAATACGCAATTATTGGTGTAGCAATCTCATCTATCGTATTAGCTGTTTTCAATGGCAGCTTGCGTGCAGCATTAACTGAAGCTATGAGTACTATTTCTAGCAACATATCTACTGCGGCTAATGGTCCAACTCCTACTCCAAGTAATTAAGAGTTAATGGATTTTTACTTGTGGCTATTTTTAGCCACATTATCTGTTCTTATCTGTATTTCAGATTTTAAAAGCAGGTACATATCTAATTTTAATTGCGTGTGCATATTTGTCTTGTGCTTGCTGATTTTTATTAATAATTACGACTATTTGAACATCATTAATTCAAGTCTGGTTTTAATCTGTGGGTTCATGCTCAATCGATTCAATATGATGGGTGGTGGAGATGCAAAACTATTGTTTGCTTTCTCAATTGCAATTTCCCCAAGTTATTTACTCTTGACCATTATGGTCATTGTTTTTATTGGTGGTTTACAAGCTGCAATACTCATTCTTTTTTCTTGGTACAAGAGAGAACCTTATACGCGCGGTGTACCTTATGGTTTCGCTATTTGTGTAGGAGCTTTATTTGGTATCGCTGCATCAATTTAGGAACGCTGTGTGAAGTCTAAACTCATTTTAAGCCTTGCTATCGGGTTAATTATCATCGGTTTATATGGTATTGCTGGTAGCTTAAGTCGTCCGGAAACCAATATTCCCGTTATCGAAGCATTAGTCCAAGACACAGATGTCGAAAAGCTAAAGACCTGGTGGTTAAAAAACGATGTTGAGCGTGGTGACATTGTAAAGCGTAGTGATTTTGAAATTCGGTATTTACCCGAAGCCGAAGCGAATAAAAATGGGGTTGATACCGAGATGAGTATCAATTTCTCGTCTGGTGCTGTTTATAGCCAGAAGCTCAGTAAAAGCACCTTGTTATTTCCTGACATGCTGGTATCTCCACAAGACCAAGGATACATCGAGCTAGTGTTAGCTCCAGACCGTGTCCCTTATGTGTTACGTGTACCGGCCGAAGCTGTTGTTGGCGGTGTCATTCGTCATGGCATGTATGTGGATTTGGTAGCGCTAACATTACCGCGGTCACGTATGAGCATCGAATTCGGCGCTGCTGCAGCAAAGACGGCAAGAATGATCGGTGTTAATCCGGTGCTTTTAAACATCAAAATTCTTAAAGTTGTAGAGCAAGTGCTTCCCGAAAACAGCGAGTTAGAAGATGTACCTGCCAATGTTGACATCATATTAGAATTGACAAGAAAGCAAGTTGCTAAGGTAACCGTTGCGAAGCGAATTGCTGAAATAGAGGTACATAAATCAATCGGGGATTATACCGCCGGTGATCTAAAGGCGGATGCTGGTGATGTATTACCAGATTTCAAATCCGTTACTGAGATGCGTGCTAATCATGTGGTAATAAAATAAATGAAAAATATAAAATTAAATATGCAGCTTCTATTTAGAATATTGACCGCATTATGCTTATTCACACTGCCTAACCTTGCTCATGCGGAAAAATGGATTTATATCGATAATGGTGATGCGCATACAGTAACAACCAAGCGTGAAATTGGCACTATATTTGTTAGCGATCCAAGTGTGGCCGATTACCAAGTTATCGATAAGAACAAAGCCATTATTTATGCCAAAAAACGTAGTCAAACACATCTTGTTATTTTTGACGAAGATGGAGAAATAATACTTAATTACAAAATAGTGGTTGCCCGTAATCTTGCCAGTATCAGAAACAAAATTCGTAAATTATTTCCTACGCAAAAGGTGACACTGACGAATGTGGATACACAGGTGTTGGTGCGAGGCATTGTATCTTCTCAGGACGTGTCAGATAAGATTCTGAACCTTGTATCAAAGTCAATAAATGCGTCTAGTAATAGTAGTAGTAGATATTTTCCGCTATTCGGTAGAAATAATAAAATAAAGAAAAAAACGTACCCAGGTCTATTGAATGAACTTGAGTTGGCGGTAACCAAACAAGTAAATGTTAAGTTATCGATTGCAGAAGTTTCACATACTTTCCTTGAACATATCGGTGTCGAATATGGCTCAATATTAAATGCAAATTTCACGGCTGGCGAATTTGTTAAAAACTTAACCACAGGGGCTAGTAAGGATATTGTTTCTTGGCTTTCTGCGACTGGAAATGACTCGGTGGGACAAATATTAGCTGAGCCTAATTTGTCTGTGATTTCTGGTGAGTCTGCAGAGTTTCTGGTCGGTGGTGAGCTACCTGTGATTTTCCATGAAGATGGTGGAACGAGAGTCACATATAAAGAATATGGCATCAAACTCACTGTATCTGCTGAAGTACTGCAAGACAGTAAAATCAGACTATCTCTTGAGCCTGAAGTTAGTAATTTAGATACTCAGTTTGCTGATAATACATATGATTTACCTGCACTTAAAACACGTAAAGCAAGCACTACTGTTGAATTAGGCGATGGCCAGAGCTTTTTACTTGGTGGACTGATGAGCACTGAAGATAAAGAAGTATTAAAAAAAGTACCTTTGCTTGCAGAGATCCCGATATTAGGTGCGCTATTTAGGAAGACGGAGACAGAGCGTAATAAAACGGAACTCGTTATTGTTGCGACTGTTAATCTTGTTAAGCCTATCAGCGCAGAGCAAATTCAACTTCCGACGATGCGTAGAACTACAACCCTAAGCCGTTTCTTTGCTGTGGAACAGGAATTTTCGGTTGAGAGTGCTAAATGGACTAAAGAGTTGTTGTCAAACGGAGGGTTTAAACTATGAAATACATTAAGATATTGATTGTTAGTAGTATTTTGTTTTTGACAGCTTGCGCTGACCGCGCGGATGTTACGAGTGGTATTGGCGTAGATATCACACCAATACATTATTCATTGTCGCTAAACGTGAACAAAAGTAAAAGTCTAGATGCAAAAAAGAGACTTGATTCGTTCCTTGTCGAGCAAAAAGATAACATCTTGTTTGGTCATATAGAAATGTATGTCAGTAATAATACGGCGTACAAATTTGCTAAAAAAGTTGAATCTAAATTGCATGCACAAGGTATAGAGGCCTCTATGATAAGCATTGCCCGTGTTAAGCAGCCTATCAAGCAGCGTTTTGATTATGTTATTAGGGTAACGCGACATCAAGTGACAGTACCCATTTGTCGTCCTGTTCAATTAGGTGATTTTAATCATAATCAGTTAGGTTGTACGATCGATTCTATGCGTTGGCAGTTAATGAGTAATCCCGAAAATATGTTGAATCAATTTGAAATGGATACTCGTCCATCAAAGGCTTTGTAATGCTTGATATTGTAGATCTACTCAAATCAAAAAATGATGAAAAGGTAAAACATGAAGATACTTTTTCGGCGGTTTTATTTAACCAAACGGTAGAGTGTAAAGAGTTAGTAGAAGAAGCCTTTCGTTTTGAAGGTATTACTACGCCAGCGAGTATCGAGAATACCGATGAAAATATTCGTCGCCATGTCAGAGAATCCTCTATAGAAGTGGTGCTGGTTGATCTTAACCGAAGTCAAAATGTCACTAAAGATATGGAAAGGATCTCACACCTACTACCCAATCATGCCTCTGTTATTGTAATTGGTAGTGAGGATGCGATATCGACAATCCGAAATCTAAAGCAGATGGGGTTTTATTATTTATTTTGGCCAATTACGAAAGTTGAGCTTGTCGACTTTGTAAAACATGTTTATGAAAATCGTAAAAAACAAGCTGGGCTTGGCAAGAATAGAATCGCTAAAAAAGTGGCAGTTTGGGGCTCTAAAGGTGGTTTAGGGACGACCTTGTTAACCAGTGAAATTGGTTTAATCCTAAGTGACTTAAAAAATAGTTCATGCGTGATCGTCGACCATAATTTTTCTGGTGGTGATATTGATATATTTTTAGGTATTCCTGACTTTGAAAAAAGAATGGTTCAGAAAGGGGGGATGACGGCTGGAATGGACTTTAGTTATGCAACAAGCATGACGAGAAAAGTTAACGATATGCTGTCGGTATTATCTATTGAATCCGCCGAGCTGAATGAACTTGAGTTGAAAGAATATATTCGTATCTTTGCAACCGAATTAGCAAAACAGAACAACTTTATTCTAGAAGATCTTTCACGTTCAGTTAATAGTAAAAAGGATCTGCTTTATGTATCTCAGGAATGTGACATCTTTGTTTTAGTTATTGAACCAAGCGTGGCGAGTGTTAGAGAGGCCTGCCGTCTTATTTCTGAATTAGACAGAATTGGTTCGCCACTGCGGTGTATTTTAGTGATGAATTACACCCGACCTGAAATGTCAGCCAGTATCAGCAGAGCGGAGGTCGAGAAGTGTTTAGGCCAAAAAATTGATATTGTATGTGGTTTTGATAAAAGTGCAGCGAAGGACATTATTGAAGGTAAGCATATTTATCAACTCAACAGCGCCTTGTCTAGTAATATCCATAAATTAACTGGATTGATCCTTGGTCAAGAGAGTCGTGTCACTAAACCCTTTTCAATTAAGCAGTTATTTAAGGGGCGAACGTAATGGAAATGTCTGTTTATGCCCGTTTGAGGTTACAAATTTTCGATGCGCTTGAAGTTGAAGCGGTTAATAGCCTTACTAAAGAGCAACTAGCAAAGCAGTTGTCGGGTGCTATTGATTTACTGGCTGATCGACAAGGATTAGCAATAACTGTATTGATTCGAGCTGAATTTGTTAAAAATTTAATCGATGAGATTCATGGCTTAGGCCCTTTGCAATCTCTGATGGATGACGAGAGTATCAGTGACATTATGATCAATGGTGCGAACCAGGTTTATATTGAACGTAATGGCTTAGTTGAGCGTTCTGCAGCGTCATTTATTGACGAGGCACAGTTACTTCAAATCGCAAAACGTATTGCCAGCAGGGTGGGAAGACGTGTTGATGAATCACAGCCAACTTGCGATGCGCGTTTAGCTGATGGCAGCCGTGTGAATATTGTTATTCCCCCTGTCGCGATTGATGGTACATCTATATCAATTCGTAAATTTAAAAAAAGCAGTATTGGTTTAGAAAAACTAGCCGAATTTGGTGCCATGTCACCAGAAATGGCGCAATTACTGATGATCGCGGCACACTGTCGTTTGAATATTCTGATTTCAGGTGGTACGGGCTCGGGTAAAACAACCATGCTGAATGCACTTTCTCAGTTTATTTCTGAAAATGAACGAATAGTGACAATTGAAGATGCAGCCGAGCTTAAGCTTCAGCAACCTCATGTTGTAAGACTTGAAACAAGAACCGCTGGTATTGAAGGCAATGGTGCGATTACACAGCGTGACCTCGTGATTAACTCACTGCGTATGAGGCCTGACCGGATCATTGTCGGCGAATGTCGTGGTAGCGAAGCGTTTGAAATGCTGCAAGCGATGAATACGGGACATGACGGCTCAATGTCGACACTACACGCGAATACGCCAAGAGACGCACTTGCACGTGTAGAAGCCATGGTTATGATGGCGACCAATAATTTACCACTTGAAGCAATTAGAAGAACGATTGTGAGCGCTGTTGATTTGGTTATTCAAATTAGCCGTTTGCATGACGGTAGCCGAAAAGTAATGAGTATTACCGAAGTTGTCGGTTTAGAAGGCAGTAATGTGGTGCTTGAAGAGATATTTCGTTTCCAACCTCAAGCTTCGCAGGGGCTGGGCGGAAAGGTGAGTGGTAATTTCATTACTGCTGGTTTGATGCAGCGATCTGTGTTGATGGAAAAGGCGCGATTTTTTGGTCTAGAGGATAAATTATCAGCTGCATTTAGAGTCGGAGACCCCGTATTTAGAGCAGGAGAAACGGCATGATAGCCAGTTTATGTCTTTGTTTAGGTGGTATTTTAGTGCTAGTAGCATTGAAACCTAATCAGAAAAATAAACAAAAATACCTAGCGCATATAAATCGTTCTGTGCTGGTTAGCTCTATGGACGAAAATCAACAAGCATTAAATTTTAGCTCCCTGACAGCACTGGATTGGAAACAAAAGACAGTAAGGCTCGTGAATAACCTAAAGCGTTATCTTGGACAAGCTGCACCTCTAAAAGCAGCTTTGTTTATGATTATTATTATCGCTTTATCACTGTTTGTGAACAAAGGTTTTTTCCGAGTGCACTGGTTATTTGTTTCTGTACCTATGTTAATAGTCTCTGTTGTTGTTGGTTATTCATGGCTTGCAAATCGGGCTAAGAAAAACTTTGAGGCTTCTTTTCCCGATGCGCTCAATATGCTAGCAAGTGCTGTGAGTGCTGGTGAAAGTATTATGCACGCGATTATTTTTGTTGGCCAATCGCTAGACAATGATGTCGGTCGAGAGTTTAAATTGATGGGGGAGCGACTCCAGCTGGGTGAAACACCTGATAAGGTTTTCCAAAAGTCTTGTGTGCGCTATCCATATCCAACTTTCCAGTTTTTTGTCATTACATTGCGTGCAAATATGCAGCGTGGTGGTCAACTTAAAGAGATTATAACACGACTTAATCGTTTGATTTTTGATTCGAACGCGATAGAAAAAAAGAAATATGCAATGACATCGGAGGCGAGGGCTTCCGCTAAAATTGTCGGCGCTATTCCATTCATATTCCTGTTTATCTTGCAATATTTAAGCCCTGAAAACTTTGAGTTTGTGATGTTTAGTGACTCAGGTAAACCAATTCTTTATTACGTATTGGTGAGCGAACTTATCGGTATGTCCATCATTTGGTCATTAATGAAAGGGGTGAAGTAATGCTTAGTAGCCAAAATGAGTTGTTCTTATTACTGATATTAATCACGTCTGGCGCGGGCTTACTTGGTTTTTATACGTTTGTTTTGTGGAAGCGTAGGAGCAAGCTGTCGAAGCTTAACTTTGCTAAATCAGGTGAAGGGGACGTACCCTATATTAAAAAGGCCGAAGTTCAGATTCAGAAAGCACTTAATGATCGTAAAAAAACCACTAAAAATGCATTTGAGGCTGCAGGTTTTTATCATATTTCTTGGGCTGAGCATTATCTTAAGATCAAGTATGCTTTGCTTGTTATTGGTTTATGCGGGTATTACTTCTTATCATTAAACCAGTCGATAGAGATGACTCAACATGTGCTATTTATTGCTGTATGGGTGCTGATATGTGTGGTTATTCCCGATATATACATTGATTATCGAACGAAACAACTACGTAATAAAATTGCAAACAAGTTACCTTACTTATTAGACCTCATGGCTGTTTGTATACAAACAGGTATGACTATTGAGTCTTCGATGCGCTATTTATCTAAGGAGATGGCTTCATTTGACAGAGATATAAGCTATTTCCTTGATAAAACAAATGATCGTTCAAAGATTGTAAGTTTAGAAAAAGCATTAGATGAGCTGTATGAGTTAGTACCAAGCAATGAAATGCGCAGCTTTGTCGTCACCCTTAAACAGAGCCTTAGATATGGTACGTCTATATACAGTATTTTAACGACGCTGGCGAAAGACATACGTGAACTGCAAATGTTAGGTATGGAAGAGAAGATTGGTAAGTTGGCTGCAAAAATGTCAATCCCATTGATTTTATTTATTATGGTTCCGATTGTTATCTTAATCGCGGCCCCTGGTATTATGAGGTTAACGCAAAGTGTATAGATATTTGACTTTTATATTGATACTGCTCGTTTCAGGTTGTGCCGCTAATAACAATGATTCGATCTCCAATTCACTCGATTTTTATGAACAAACTCAAAATAATCACAAAATGATTGAGCTATATAAGGCCGAGCTAAAAGCGAAAGAGAATTACATGGTCAGAACTAAGTTGGCGAATGCTTACTTGTCGATTGATGACTATGAATCAAGCTTGTTTACGTTAGCGCCTTTATTGAAACAAGGTGAAGTCTCTATCGATATATTAGAGATAAAGGCAAAAGCATTATATAAAAGTGAAAATTTTGATAATGCATTACGTACATGTGAAGAAATAATAGAGAAAGTCGACGTAAACCCTGAAATTGAAAACTTAATGGGGCTGATTTATGCCGAGAATAATAATTATGAACAAGCAAGAAATTATTTTAATCGTGCGAGAGCACATTTTCATGACGATATTATTATTCAAAACAACTTAGCTGTTTTAGATTTACTTGAAGGAAATCCACAGGCTTCAATCACACGTTTAATGCCACTTTATACTAAAGATCCAAGTGATATTAAAATAAAGGCTAACTTGATTATTGCTTTCTCTCAAATTAATGATGTGAATGCTGTTAGAAGTATTTTAACTTCAAGTTATTCGCAAGATGAAATAGACGACATCGTCACCGCATTAATCGAACTGAAACCCCTATCGTGAGACCTCTATATGAATAAAGCATTAAGGACCCAGAATGGCGTAGCGACCATAGAGTTTGCTCTCGGGCTATTTCCATTTTGGTTATTAGTTTGTGTTTGGGTTGAAATGAGCTACGTGTCTTATATATCTGGATTAACCGACTTAGCATTGGCTGAATCTTCTCGGTCGGTGAAGAAAGATGAAGATAGCTATATGAATCAGTTTCGGCAAAGTATAAAAAGCAATAACACCCTCTGGTCGCAATTTCTAGACACGAGTAAGTTTAAAGTGTCTGTTCACTATATTGCTAGTTTGAAAGATCTTAAGAATATCAAGTCGGTTTGCGAACCAGGTGAAGATGAATTTAAAGAATGTGGTATCGAGGTGAATAGTGCCATTGCAATATACCGAGTCGAATATAACTATAACCCGATGTTTAACTATTTTTTAAGTGATGATCAACTCTTAGTTCGAGAATCAATTGTGATACAGGAATATGAGCGCGATGAATTTAAATTATAAACAAAAAGGTAATTTCACCGTTGAATTTGCAATTGTTGGTGTCGCTTTTTCCTTCCTTATTATATTTAGTGCTGATGTGATTGTTAAATTATCGCTGAAGGGAAAGCTTGATCGATTAAGTTATTCTGTCGCCAACATTCTTAAAGAGCGTACCCAGTTCTACAACGACAGTTACACACTATCAGAGGCTGAAACCAGTACTCTAAATACGATTGCAAAGCAAAGTATGCGCAGAACCTCACAGAATTTTGATGGCAAGCGATGGGGTATGCATATAGAAGCGTTGCAATTTAACAGTAGGGACGAGTCGGTTGTTGTTTCATTTCCTGAAGGAACTCAACCAATTACGCCGAGTATCGGCATGGATTCTCTGAGAAACTTGGCTGTGATGACGAGTTGGGGACGCAGAGCGAGCATATACCGGGTTACCATGGTTTACAGAACTGAAAACTGGTTTGGGGCGTTGATAGGTGAAGAGTTTAATACCGTATCATCTAGCGCAATAATGATAGGCCGATAATGATGAAAGCATATTATAAGCGCCAACAAGGGCATGCAGCATTACTGTTTGTAATGATAGTTCCTGTTTTGTTTGGTATTTTTGCTCTGGCGACTGACGGGGTGCGTGCTTTACAGAGCAAAGCAAGGTTAGGGGATGCCGCGGAAGTTGCTATTTTAACAATTGCAGCCAAAAATGCTGATAACACTGATGTAGATTTTGATGGTGCTGGTTCAAAAGTAAATAGGGATATCGCTACTCGTGTTATTTCAAACTATTTTTATAATCAGGATACGATATTACCCCAAGACCTAAAAATTAGTAAATTAGCATGTCATGATATACCCGAATGTCTTGCAGGATTAGAAAGAGGGGAGAACCGTTTTAACGAGTACAGTATCGAAGCTAAAACGAAACTCAATACATGGTTTCCTGGTAATGAATCTATTGTCGGCTTTGGTGATACGTTTACAGTTGGGCATGCAGCAAAAGCGCGAAAGTATGTGAATAAAACCGTTGATGTGGTGTTCGTTGCCGATTTTTCAGGTTCAATGGGCGGGGAGTGGAAAGGTAATAATGGCATAAAAAAGGTTGATGCGCTTAAAAACGCCATGAAAAATATTGTAGAGGAAGTAGAAAAGTTTGATGAGATTACTGACGGAAATAATAAAGTTGGTATTGTGCCATTTAATTTTTTCACTGCGGACTGTTATGGAAATAAATTCGAAAATTATACTCAAAATGCATATCAGACCATAAATCAGATTTGGCAGCCAGGTACTTATCAAGGTCAAGGTCATCCGTATTTTTATGATATTCCCTTAACCAACGATTACAAAAATTTTATTACTCGGTTTAATCAGTTCAGAGCAACTGGTGGCACTTCATCTTATGAAGGCATAATTCGTGGTGCTCAGATGTTAAACAACGAGGGTAAAAATGCAAGACGGTTGCTCATTGTGCTTTCAGATGGGGAAGATAGTTATGGTTATCCGTCTATTCGGCATAAGGCATTAAATGATCTCAATTACTGTCAAATAATCAAGAAGGGGCTTTCAGAAGGAAAAAACGAGAAGGGTGAAAATTTCTCGGCTAAGTTGGCCGTTATTGGTTTTGGTTATGATCTAGAAAAAAATGTAGAGCTAGCGAGGTGTGTTGGCGTTGATAATGTTTATAAAGCCGAAAATGAACAAGACATATTAGATAGGATCCTAGAGCTAATATCTGAAGAAATCGGTCATCTAAAGTAACTGTGAATGAATGGGAATATATGAAATCTAAAATAGTGTTGTCGTTATTAATATTATCAGCTTGTACAAGTGCCTATGCAAAGGCAATGAAACAAAACGAATTTATCTCTTACTGCTCTAGTGAGCAGCTAGAATATCAACTAGGTGTTCACATGGGCGAGGTAAATACGGTCCACGAAAAGCAAGGTCAAACGATGTTAGTTAAGGCTAGCAGCGAGACTGACTATGTGTTGAAACGCATGAAAGAGAGCTTCCGTGATTCGGGCTTAAAAGAAGAGTGCGCTGAATATTTATATAGAAATAGTGGTCTTAATTTTACTGAGGGTAGTGGCGATATTTTTGCTCGAGTTAACTTTTCTTTTGATGAAGACAAGTTAACAGGCGAAAGTCGACACATTTTAAATGAGTTAGCGAGTAGCCTGAAAGACTCAAATACTGGTTTACAATTGACTGGTCATACCGACTCTATCGGTAGGGACATCTATAACTATGAACTCGGTATAAAGCGTTCTGAAAGCGTGAAGACATACCTGATCGAAAATAGTGTTAATTCTCAGGGGATATTGCTAGATTCAAAAGGTGAAAAAAAGCCTGAATTTAACAATGATACTTCAGAGGGGCGTGAAAAAAATAGGCGCGTAGATATTGAGTTAACAGAACTCTAACTGCGGTTAATAAGAGTTGTGCTTGTATTGACGCAACTCAGTTTTATCTCTATTGACACTTCATAGGCTTGAGTTTACTTACATTAGCTTAAGTTTACTTAAAGTTTGAACGGGTTAATCTCGATATACTTATAAACTTGGTCTAGTAAGTTAAGAGTAATGGAGAGTGAAACCCTTATGATGATGTCGATTTCTTTTATATTCAAGCTACATTACTTTTGCCCACTATTCTTTCTTATCTTTATAACCCCCTCTTATGCTACTTGTAGCACCAACCATGCTGTAACAGATATGTCTTCTTATCAGTATGAAACAATTAAAATTGGTATTGTTAGCGATAGTCTATACGCAAGAAAAATGGCGAATGGTGACTTTGCATATGAAATTATTGAAAAGCCACTCAAAAATTGTTTAGGTGTTAAGACTCTTATTATTAAACAGCCTCTGGTTGAATTAATTGAATTAGCGAAGAGTGGGAAAGTTGATTTAATTTTTGACCTTGCTAAGACTAAAGATCGAATTAAATATCTAGACTATTCAATAAAGATAAGTGGTGAGATCCCTTATATCGTGAGCAGTAATCCGTTAATAAATAACCTAGAATCGGGTCTATCAATAGCGACACTTAAGGGTTCTGCTTTGGTTGAGCTTACTGAGCGATTTTTAGAATCTATTGGATTTAACAATAATATAAAATTAGTAGAATCTGTTTCGGATTTAAACAAAGAGCCATTATTTGTTTCTGGTAGCTCCTATATTACAAATTACCACGGTTTTAAAATGCCGATATCAGAAATGAAAGGCAGTCATGTTGCCGTGATTAAAAGTAAAAGCAAAATATTATTACCGATAATAAATGACATCATTGAAAACATAGATAAAACTCAATTGGAGAAAGAAATTACCGACTTTAATCATCAGTATCTACCATTGTCGAATAAAACATTACAGAATGGTAACGATATTAATGTATTAATGGATTTTCACTTATTTCCTTTTTATGCGGATAAATATAACAACCTGTTGATATTCAACAAGTATAAAAATCTTGCCTATGAGATTTATGGCATTAATCTTGTTGATCAAGATTGTCATGATGATAGCTGCTTTAAATTATATAGCGATGACGTAACTATGGCTATATATGACAAAGAAAAAATGGACGGTAATCTACCTACTAAAAGTTTAGGTTTGGTTCGGATTGTACTGTTCAAAAACACTGACATTAATGATGTAAAACGAATTGGTATAATGAAAGAGATGCCAATGGACCTACGTTCTCCGGAAAGAAAATATATAGAGTTTTTACATCAAGAAGAAATGGTCGAATACTTTATGCAAGGTGATATTGATGCATTTATTTCGACAAGTTTAGATGGAAAGCTATTATTGGCAGAAAATCCAAGCTTAAATTTCACTGAAGAAAAGCTGAGTTTGAAGTCAGTTGTCTTTTTGGTTCCTGAAAATCATCCTGAAAGTAACGCTTTATTGTCAATCCTCAATTCATTGATAGATATATCCAATACCACTGGATATGTTGCGATAAATCAACATTCTAGAAACCTTATTTTACAATCTGTTATAGATGGTAAAAAGGAACTGAGATTAAGAGATTTTTACTCTTATATGGTGTTATCGATACTATTTTTTATTTATATTTACTTTTGTTATAAAAAAGTAACGGTTGATCCGTTAACAAAATTATTAAATTCGAGCTTGATGAAAAAATATCATCGAAATAAAAAATATAAAAACATCATTTACATCAACATATCAAATTTAGAGAATATAAAAAAATCTGATGGCGTCGAAAATGCGAATAACATTATTAGAGTTTTTTCATATATGCTAAAAGATAGTTTTCCATCGAAAGCAAAGATATTTAGGCTCTATGGTGATCACTTTGTTATTTTTTCAAACTTCGGTTGCATAAAAAAAATAGAAGGCAAGTTGATACAGCTAAAGCAACGTTCAGACGAAAAAAGAGTCGTATTTAATTGTGGTGTGAAAAATAGGTCTAGTGATCTTAAATTAGACCTGATAGCAAGTACTGAAGCTATGTATGCTAACTCTCTTAATGATGGCGCTTTATTTTATTCTTACGAAAATTCAAAAGAAGTACAAGATTACATCAATAAAAATGTAATTAAAGAGGTTATTACTCAAGCGTTAAAATACAAAAGCTTTAGTGTTAACTTTCAGCCTAAATTCGATTTGAAATTAGGTGTTATATACGGTGCTGAAGCCCTCGCTCGCCTCTACGTAAATGGACAGCATTACTCTCCCGCGGTATTTATAAATTATTTAGAAAAATGCGGAAGAGTACCAGAATTAGATTTTGTAATATTAGAAAAAACGATAGATTTCATTAAGATAAACAATATGTTTGATGTTGTTTTTTCGGTTAATGTGAGTTCTGAAAGTATAGCTTGTGAAACGTTTAAGAAAAAAGTCAGAGCGATATTGACTGAAAATGACATGATCAAGAATTTGGAGCTAGAAATTATTGAGTCAATAGCATCAGAGCATAAAAATGCGGTTATTAGTTTTATTACAGAAATAAGAAATGATTTTGGTGTAAAAATTTCATTAGATGATTTCACTACCGGTAACTCATCGATGATACTGCTCAGTGAGTTCAGGTTTGACTGTATTAAATTAGATAGAAGCTTGTTCAATGCAATGCACAATAATAATAAATTTAAGGGTTCGGTTAAAAAATTAATTAAAGAAATAAGAAATTTTAGTGATGATATTGTGTTTGAAGGGATAGAGAATGAGGAGGATGAGTCGCTTGTTATTGAACTTGGCGTTAATAAAGTGCAAGGCTGGAAGTATTCAAAACCTATCTCGCCTGATAAATTTATCAGCCTGATAAAAAATTAAATTGATGCGTGTATTGTTGAATAATAAAATGATGAAATTGTTAGACTGTTTATCAGATAATCTTTATTTACGTGGTCTTTGTAATACCTTTATTATGCTGTTACCAATTCCAGTTATTTCAGCGTTATGTGACGCTTTGTCATCTTTTTTTTGGGGGGGGGGATTTCATCGATTAAGCTTGTTTATGGGACTTGTTTCCGAAAGTACACGCTCGTTATATCCAATATTGCTATTGACTTATTTTTCTTTATTTCTTTCTAAAAAAGAAGGTGTATCGCGAGTTTTGGTTATCACTTCATCTTTAGTGATCGTTTTAATTATATCTAATACGTGTAAAGTTATTGACAGCACTGCGTTGCTTAATATAAAAATCCCGTTTTTTATGGCCGTATTAATTCCAATATTAGTATCTAAATTTATCTTTTATATTCAGAGCAAAAAATGGTTTATGCGCTCTGAACTGCCCTCTGTGATAGATCAGTCGATAAACCTTGTCGGCATCACTTTATTAGTGATTGTCATCATAGGGCTTCCTGCATTCTACTTGTCTTGTTTCGTGATGATTGAAACAGAGAATTGGTTTATCCATTATGATATTAACCCTTTATTTAATGCGCTTATATTAGAAACAAGTCGGAATCTGCTTTGGTTCATCGGCATGAATGGCCATGCTGTACTTTCTGGTTCTTCTGCTGGTCTTGATTGCAGCCATTCGGTAGCGATTACTGACATTCAATGCCATTCTGAGCATATTATGAATAGCCTTTTTTTGACCGCTTATGCGTCGATAGGTGGTGCTGGGAATTCGTTAAGTTTGGTTATCTGTATGTTATTAACAAAAAATCAAGGCTATCGTCGACTTGGTGCTGTGTCATTAATATTTAGTTTTTTTAATATTAATGAATTAGTGATATATGGCTTGCCTGTCATGTTTAACCCAATTTTAATCATTCCCTTTATTATGGTTCCAATATTATCTCTGTCTCTTGCCTATTTAGTGACGACACTAGGTTTAGTCGCTCCTGTTACTATTCCAATTAGTTGGATGACACCGACATTATACAGTGGCTATTTATCTACAGATGGAGATATGAACTCAGTCGTATTACAAGCGGTCATTGTCATTCTCGGTATCAGTATTTACTACCCATTTTTTCGTCGGATGGATGGTATCAAAATGGCAAATGCTGTGTATTCCAAGTCTATTTCGGATAACTATTTTAATTATGACAAATTGGACGAAAGTAAATCGATAGGTGGCATGTTACCAGCAATGAATCAGAATATTCTCGCTCAGAATCGTATTAATAAACTGCAAAAGAGTGGGGACTTTGTATTATTTTATCAGCCTCAATATGATGTGGTTACTAAAAATATGGTATCTATCGAGGCATTGATTCGACATAGAGATCGTCAGGGTAAAATAACACCACCAATATTTATAGATGATTTTAATAAAGTGGGATTGGCTTCAGTACTCGACTTTTGGGTATTGCATCGGGCATTGACTGAAACTGCGACGATCATTAAGGAATTTGGCATTACAGTCTCAATTAATGTATCACCAGTGACATTTATTCGAAAAGATTTTTTTTATGCTGTAAAAGAAGAAATTGAAAACGTGGAAGTCCCTTTTTCTAGTATCATTTTAGAAATAACCGAAGATGTATTGATTAAAGATGAGTGTAATACAGCTAAAAAAATTAAAAAATTTAGAGCGTTGGGGGTTAAAATTGCTTTAGACGATTTTGGTTCTGGTTATTCATCATTAGGTTATTTGTCTAAATACAAATTTGATATCGTTAAGATTGACCGCACGTTAACAATGAATACTTATAATAAAATAGGGGCGGAACTGTTCTTGTTAACATGCCAGATTGTAAGAACGCTAGGCGCCAAAATAGTTGTCGAAGGTGTTGAAAAACAATGTGAAGTTGAATTGATGAAAAAAGAGAAAATTAGTACTGCACAAGGATTCTTTTTTTCGAGACCAAAGCCAATAGAAAAGATAGATTTTACTGAAAATGTGCAGTTATAAATTTAATTTGGATATATTATGAAGAATTTACTTTTTGTATTTTTAACTTTATTAATAGAGATTAATTGTGCTTATGCAAAAAGAGAAACCTATGATGTGGGTATTGTTAAACGAGACAAAATTAGTGAGTTTGTTTTCCAAAAAATATCAGATGAATTATTAATTGATTTTGATTTTCATTATTATGAAAGCTACGATAATATATTGTATTTGTTGAATACAGAGTATTTGGATTTTACTGCTGATATTACATATACATCTGAAAGATCGTCTTTTCTGGATTTTACAGCCCCTGTGCATACCGATTTATCGTACATATTCACAAAAAATAAATTTAATAAATCAACTGTTAATAAATTTTTAACACCCAGTGGGTCAACATATCATGATTTTCTAAAATTACAGTTTTATAACAAGTCTTTTGCTACTTATCATAATATTGATTCTGCATTTGATTACCTTCAGCATGACGATGTAGACGCCGTTATTGGCAATTCAGGGATGCTTGAGGTTGCACTTAAAAAAGGTTTTAAAGCAGAGAGAATATCAAGTATTTTTGATATTACTCCCGTCTCGATTGCGACTAAACATGGAAAAAATACCGCTCTACTTGATGAGATTAACCGTCTGCTCAGTGAAAATAAGCTACAGCATCAGGTCGCGAATATTATTAATAAAAATGAGTACAATGTTAGACTAAAGTCGCTACGACAAAAGGTCACGAGTAGTAGTGTGGATACCAATCATGTCATTCAATTTAAAGTTGAAGATTTAGAAGAAGATGGAAGTGCACCAATCAATGGGTTGAGTCTTTCTCTTGTTAGGAGAGTTTGTTTTATACTCGGGTTTAAGTGCCAATTAGTGAATGGCGTTGATGAGCCCTGGGCAGATATTTATAACGACTTAGATAAAAAATCAATTGATATGTTAGGGGCGATGGCTATTACTGATTCTCGTAAAGAAAAATTCTATTTTAGTGAACCCTATTACAAACCTCATTTACTATTGATCAGTCGTGCTGGTTACAAAATAAATCAATATCATCAACTATCTGAATTAGTTGGTGAGCGGATAGGCGTTGTAGAGGCTGATTATTTCGACGATGTTATTACACTGCGATTACCTAAAAAACCTTTATCTAGATTTTCAAGCCAAGATCAGATGGTTGAAGCTTTACTTAATGGAGATGTAGATTACATCCCAATAGGTGAAGGTAATTTCAATAAATTAATGACAACTGAGCGTAGAATTCTACCTGTATCTCAGGCTAAATCTATATCTACCGAAATCTACACGGGTGTATCTATGGCCTTTCAACGTACAGCGCAGGGGAAAGATTACGCGATGCTGTTTTCTGAAGCGCTTCCTCTCGTGAATGTGAAGCACATCGTCAACTTTCATGGGCTGCAACCTGATTGGAAGTCTGCTTTGTTAGCTGAGAAAAAATACATACGATTGACTCAATTATCTTTTGCTTGCGTTGTTATACTCTTACTTTTATTTACTTATTATCTATATATTCAAGCGACTACAGATTCATTGTCTAAACTAGGCAACCGACGAGCACTGACTCGTAGATTCAAATCTGGGGTTAAAAGTGAGTGTGTTTTTGTCTATATGGATATTAATAATTTCAAAAGTATTAACGATAAGTATGGTCATCATGTAGGGGACTTGGTGCTTGTCGCACTTGCTCAGCATATTCAATGTTATTGGTCAGGAAAAGCATATCGTATTGGCGGGGACGAGTTTGTACTTACCCTTAATAAAATAGTACCTGAAGTTTCAGACTCATTTACGCGTTTACAGCGATTCAGTTTCAGTATTAAAGATACGGGAGAAAAGCTTGATATCTCTGTATCCGCTGGTATCTCATTGAGGCGTGAGAGAACGATATCATTGCAGGCGTTATTACGCGATATAGATCATAAAATGTATAATAATAAAACATCAAAGCAGAATTAGTCAGTTCTTGTTATCTATTTAAATTTAAATTAATTATTTAACGTCGGTAGTTCGTATATATTGATTAATGTGCTCCTAATAAATAAATAATAAAGATATAATAAAACCACATATAAATTTCTGTTTTTATAAGTATATAATATATGCGTGCATTAATAATTATGCATGAATATAATTATAACTATAGGTGTTTATTTAAAATGGAAGCAAATAATAACTTACGTAAATTTCTCGTAACTTCAATCTCTCTTGCAATCGGTGCATTAAGCGCTAATTCTTACGCAAATTCGAACAGCTTTACAATTGTTGAAAATGATAATAATGATTCTGCATTTATTTCGTCAGTAGATATAAGTGGTAATGGATTAGATGATATTATTGATAAGATAAATAAAGTCGAATTTGAGATCACGCCGAAAGTAAATGCAATAAGTAGTGCAGTTAAGGCCTCGTACGATATAACGTCATTAACGATAGATAACGGTGTTTTAAGTCTACCTATTTTTGCTTTATACGAAAATTATAGCAATCAAGTGGACATAACTATTCATTATGATGATGCCGGTGTACTAAAATCAGTACCTAAATCAATCAGTATATCAACGCCAAGATTTATAGCTCCGAATGACACTACAACGACTGTTGATGATTTTAATTCAACCTTTGAAAGTATTCGTGTGACACAAAAAGCTGACTCTAATACGACTTATGCAGATGATTATTTTTACCTAAAATCTTTAAGTTCGCCAGTTATCATGGATCTGGATGGTGAAGTAAGGTGGATGCTTGATTATTCAGATTTAAGTAACAAAAATAATGCAACTGCAAGTACCTTTACTAAAGGAAAAATATTGCTGGGTGATGGGGTTGATGTTGAAAACCGTGGTTATTACAGTTGTGAAAGTGGAAAGCAATGTAATAATCTTCAGATTATTCAACTAGATGGAACTAGAATCGAAGATAAGCTAACGCTTCCGGGCTACTCTGATTTGGTTTTTCACCATAATATCAATGCAGGTAAAACGGACAGCTATCTTGTTGAACTTCATGGTATAAAAGACACTAGCCTTGGGCAAGAGAAAGGTACTTTACTTGCTGATGTTAAAGATGATGCGACAGTTTTAAAATCTTGGAATATGCGCGATATTATTAAAGCGCATATTGAAAAAGAGGGAGGAAATGATACCGGATTCTTTGCAAATACTGACTGGTCACATATGAATTCAGCTATATATAGCGCTGCTGATGACTCTGTTATTGTCTCACTTCGAAATAGCTTTGTGATGAAGTTTGATTATCAAACGGGTGATATCATTTGGGTATTAGGCGACACAACTCGAACTTGGGCAAATAGCCAGTATAAATTGGATAGCTACAATTTAACTTCTAAAAATGGTGAGTATCCAATCGGACAGCATAGTTTGTCACTTGATTCAAATGGTGATCTTTTACTTTTTAATAACTCTAGAAATCCTGATACAAGAGCGGCAGTACATGGTACTAGCCTAGTACAGACATACAGTCTCGCTAAAGAAGATATGATGGAAACCGAGGTTATATCGAGCTACGACGATAATATTTATTCAGGCATTTGCTCTAGCGTTATACAGTCTGGTACTAATTATGTAATTAATTATGCAACGGCAACAAGTAACACTGAGAATATTATTCAAGTTATCAATAATACTGGGACTAAATTATTTGAAGCTAAGATCGATAATAATAATAGTTATTTTAACTGGTGTGGACATGCGTGGAACCTAGAGCCTATCAAAATGAATAATATAGAATATTAATCTTCAGTTATAAATATTTTTAATATAAACGGTCTTGATTTAGGCCGTTTTTTAATTCGTTATTTATACATAATAAAAGAAATCGGAAGTATATGTTAGACATTGTGATCGTAGATGATGACCCGCAGTTTCGAGAAATGTTGTATTATTTTCTTTCTGAAATAGAAGGTTATAATATCGATTTTTTTGATACTGGTGATGGTGCTGTGGAGTTTATTATTGAAGCTCAGCCTAAACTTACTCTTTTAGGTATACAGCTTCCACATACTTCAGGCTTAAGTATACTTAAAACTTTAAAAGAGCAGTTTTTTGATGGCCCAATCATCATGGTGACTGCCTACGATACTGAGTTAGCTGAAATAAACTCACTTGCTTTAGGGGCTGATGATTACATTACTAAACCGGTTCGCATTAATGTTTTAAGCGAAAGAATAAAGCGCCAACTAAGACTGTATCATTTAGCATTAGGTTGATGCTCACACATCTTATACTTCCATGTTTATAGAAATATCCTTGACATAATTTATTTTCAAGTCTGTATTTCTACTATTCCAGAAATATAGAGATTTGAGTTATGTTTAACATTACACAAGAAATGGTGATGGATACCTTAGGAATGTTTGGTTTCTTAGCCGCAGAGTTAACGGTACTTTTTTTACTTATTAGTTATGCAGTGGGTGTATTGCAAGAATATATTCCGCCAGCCAAGATCCAAAGTATCTTGAGTGGTAAGCACGGCAAGGGCTATATCCTTGCTGGTTTGTTGGGGGCGATCACGCCGTTCTGCTCATGCTCAACAATTCCTTTTTTGAAAGGTTTGTTACGTGCTAAAGCTGGGTTCGGTACTATGATGGTGTTCTTGTTTGCCAGTCCGCTATTAAACCCCATTATTATCGGCCTGTTTGCTGCCACTTTTGGTATTAAAGTTACAGTTTTTTACTTTGCCATCGCAATGGGGGTATCCGTTATTGCGGGTTATACCTTGGAAAAACTCGGTTTTGAAAAATATGTCAAACCACAAGCGTATATTGAACCTGCACTTGTAGGAAAGTCGCAAGGGTGTGCATCTACCTGTGGCGGAAAACAAGCACCGATAAGCAAGTGGAAGAAAATTTGGCTAACTACATGGACTGACTTTAAGAAGGTATTACCTTATTTAATCGGTGGCATCGCACTGGGTTCAATAATTTATGGTTTTATGCCGACAGAATTTGTGGCGAGTATTGCTAGTGAAGATAATCCATTTGCAATTCCTGTTGCAGCCGTCATTGGTATTCCACTGTATATTCGTGCGGAAGCTGTAATTCCATTAAGTGCAGCGTTAGCAGCAAAAGGCATGAGTCTAGGTGCGGTAATGGCGTTAATTATTGGTAGTGCTGGCGCGAGTTTAACGGAAGTTATTTTACTTAAATCTATCTTTAAAAACCAGATGATCGCCGCATTCTTATTCGTGATTTTAGGGATGGCAGTAGGAGCTGGCTTCCTTTACCAATTCATTTTTTAACCTGTATTTTAATAAAGTGGGCGGCACTAGTTATGTTATAGTACCAACCGTTTAAAATTTAGCAGGGACAAAAAATGGATTTTATTCATTCACAAAGAAATAGCGGTTTTACACTCATAGAATTAGTTATTACTATTATTGTTCTTGGCGTACTTGCAGCCGCTGCGATCCCTCGTTTTATTGATTTACGTGGTGATGCGAAAAAAGCAGCGGTTGAAAGCTTTTACGGTAGCCTTCAGGAAACAGTAAAGCTACTGCATATGAAAGCGCAAATTAAAGATATATTGGGTGATAATGAAACAATCAAAACTGAGTATGGTAATTATCAGTTTTATCGTGGATACCCGGAAACGAAAAGTGAAGCCACAACGCCAAACCTCTACTTTATTGAAACCTTTCTTGCGTTAGGAACTCCTGACCACGTAACTAAAAATAATACGACAAGAACAGCGACTTATGCTGACGTTAGCGTATATGAAGACAATGGTCATTCGCGTATCGGTTATGGCACGGGTAATTTAATGAATGATCGTTGTTATGCAGAGTACCGTCATACCAGTTCAATTCAAGAATTTACCGTTACAACGAGTGGCTGCTAATTTTCAGAACTAACAACTTGTTATGAATTGATGCAGCAATCGGTATGGTCAACGAGCACACCACCGACTGCTTCAGGCATCACGAAGTTAAAGCATTAACCAAGGTTAGCATCAGCCAGATGTGATCGCTTGAGTGATGATCTTGGGTTTACCTGCTTGTGTAGCCAAGCCTGTCCATATAATACTCATGCTCGCTGTGATAATTAATGGTATATCCCAGCTTCCAGTCATTTCATGCAGTGAACCAAAAATTATTGGGCTAGTTGCTGCAAATAGGTAACCTATACACTGCGCCATCCCCGACAATGCAGCGGCTTGATGCGCATCATGGGTCCGTAGACCTACAAATGATAAACCGAGAATAAAACCACCCCCACAGCTAAAACCAAACATCATCACCCAGATAATAGCGTATTGGGGCATCATGAGTAATCCAACAATACCAATGAATGCGAGAATCGTCATTGTTAAGCTAAGTGAACGTTTATCTTTTAGTTTTGCCATTAATGGGATCAGCACGATAGCGGGTACTGCGGTTGCGAGTTGCAGGATACCGTGGATATAACCCGCCTGATGTTCAGAGTATCCATTATCAATCAATATACTGGGTAGCCAGGCGATAAAGGCATACATAATAAATGAGTTCAAAGCCAAGAACCCTGAAACTTGCCACGCTTCCGCAGAGCGCCACAGGTAGCTATGACTGTCAATTTCGGGTGTATCAAGGGTTGGTCTAGTGTGGCTGCTCATTTGTGGTAACCAAATCAACATGCTTACCAGCGGAAGTATAACTGTACCAGCTAATGCGAATGCCCAACTTGGGATGACGGTAATATTAAGCGTATCAGCCAGATGAAGCATCGGGATTGTTGTACTAGAACTGATACTTGCGCCAACGCCCATCACCAATACGTAAATAGCGGTTAATGTGGGTACTTTATTGGGAAAGTCGCGTTTTAACAGGCTAGGTAAGAGTACATTACCTATCGCAATGCCGATACCGATGACACAAGTTCCTAAGTACAGGGTGAGCGTTGAGCCTGCAGAGCGAATGATAATACCGCTGGTGATGGCGAGTAGTGCTAGCATTAATGATGGTTCGAGTCCTATCTTGCGTGCTAACCCCGATGATATCGGTGAAAAAATAGCAAAGGCGAGCAATGGTAATGTGGTTAGCATACCAGCCTGTGTTGCGGATAAAGCAAGATCGTTAGAGATGAACTCTAAAATTGGTCCAATGCCGGTTATTGGGCCTCGGAGGTTACTGGAAATCAGTAAAATACCGATAATAACCAGTACGGGATGAACAATATTACGTGTATTCTTATGTGACATATTTCTGTCCTCTTGAAGCTATGCCACTATATTATCTCTATTCAATCATGCTGAATTTGTGTACATTGACATTTTATTGCTAAATTCGGACAGTATATGGCATTACCTAATATCGCTTTAGATTTTGATTCAGACAGATACGTAGAAAGTGTCAATGCATTACGTACTTCAAGTTTTGAACGTGGTCAGGAAATGCCAGTTCATCAACACGTGAAGTGTCAGTTAGTGATGCCGTTGACAGGCTTTGTCCGTTGCTCAATTGCGGACGCTATATGGATGGTTCCTGCAAATTGCGCTGTATGGATCCCAAGCCAAGTGCTACACAGTAATCATATCTCGTTAAGTTCAGATGTTTGTATGTTATTTGTTGATCCTGATATTCCCGGCATACCCGATAAAAGTTGCACACTATCGATCTCCCCGTTACTACGCGAACTTATTATTAGCTTGGCAAGTAAGAATCAAGACTATGCATCTGATGACGCGACCGTGAGACTCTCGCAAGTATTGATTGATGAGCTGATCCGTATGCCGAAAGAGCACTTTGATTTTCCTATCCCAGCAGAAACGAGACTTAATAAGATTGCTCATTTGTTATTGGCTAATCCCGCGGATCGTAAAACAGTTGGGGAGTGGGCGTCGTTATTTGCAATGAGTGAAAGAACATTTTCTCGATTGGTGAAGAAAGAGGTCGGCATGACGTTTGGGCGTTGGCGTGGGCAACTTCATCTGGTCATGGCATTGCAAAAACTATCCTCAAATGAATCGGTACAGCGGGTATCAGAAGATTTAGGCTATGAGTCGGTCAGTGCCTTTATTACCTTTTTTAAGAAGACGTTAGGCAGACCACCGAAGCAATATATGAGACAGTCAGTTTAAATATGAAGGACTGGAAGGGGGTAAACGATTATCGTAGTCACTGTTTAGATTTAATGATTAAGGCTTATTTCAACAAGCCTCAATCTGGTTCAAGAGTTTGTTATTAATAATTATTTTTTAAATACCAGATTAATATTTAATGGAATAATATCTGAAAGGGCAAGACCACCGACCGTAGCTGAAAGCTTGGTTAAGTTTTCTGTTGGGATACTAAAATCACTGGCTCTCACTATAACGGGCGCGTACGAACTGACAGTGATGGCATTCTTGGTTTTAGTAATGATAACAGGAAAGTTAAATGTCTTTGTCTTACCGTAGAAAGAAACAGCGGCAGGTACAATCGCTTTTCCGATATCTTGCTTAAAAGTGGCTAATTCAAATTGTCCGTTAATCGCAATGGTTGGATTTATTGCAGAGTTAAAGAATAGTGAATTAAGGCGATCATTACGGATTGAAACACCAGTATCTACATTTACTACTGGCACTTTAACTTCAAATTTACCGCGTTCATCCAAGCTGCCTGTTAGTCCACTGATGGTTGCTGGTTCAACCACAAATTGTTTTTTAATCGTGGCAAAACTTACCGATGATAAGTCACTCACTACATTAAATGTGTCTGCGGCAAATGACTGAAATGAAAGCAATATGAAGGTGAATAATATTTTAATTTTCATGTTTATGTTCCTTAATTAACATTATTAAAACCCTGAGTGTACAATGAAAGGTATAGTAAAGTCGTCGACCATTAAATAATAGGTAGCTTGGTCTCTATCGTTGGCGGTATTTTAGGCATTTCATCCACGACCAAAACTGGAACAATATTTATTAGCTTCGACTTTTCGATATTAGTATATCCTTAACGTCTTACCATAACATCAGTCGATATTTTTGAGTAATATCACATGGTTATCTTTATATTGTGAACACTGTCAATTATATTCATGAAAGCAATATGGTTTTATTATGCTCTTATTGGTAATTTGTCTTTGTTCATTAAATGGGCATGGCTATCGA
The DNA here is from genome assembly GCF_018219455.1 of Moritella sp. 5. Taxonomy (NCBI): domain Bacteria; kingdom Pseudomonadati; phylum Pseudomonadota; class Gammaproteobacteria; order Alteromonadales; family Moritellaceae; genus Moritella; species Moritella sp. 5. Next base: position 3,928,288 of record NZ_CP056122.1, on the reverse strand, counting down.
ACAATCTTTTTAATTTTGGGGTTATGATGTTTTTGCAATATGGCCGTTTTGGATCGCTGTAGTAATAGTTTTGAATGGATTCGTCAGACAGTTTGAATTGGTTAAATCTATAAGCGCGAGTGATTAATGGCGTGTCAAATTCATCTTGGAGTAATGCGAGGTTGTGTTTTATTTCGGTCATTTGGTAGGGTTCCATTGCATATACAGCACTCCGGTATTTAGCTCGCATCGAATGGATTTTGGTACTGCTGTGAGTATGTAAGTGAATGGCAATTATATTTTTTAAGCTGATGACTTCGGGCATATAAGTAACAATAATCCCTTCTGAAAACCAGTCGTGTTCACCAACGGAAGACAGCCAACCTTGTTCTACTTTTGTCACTCCGTGCAAAGATAAAAAGATAGCCTCTGTACACCAATAACATGTGCCACTGAGACCGATTGTTTTAATTGTATTATCCATCATCCTTCCTTGTTTAATCTTGTCTATATAACAAACCCTGTGGTTAATTGAATGCGAAACAAGGTTTAAACCCATTTAATTATGGACCATAAAAATGTGACGGAATGAGGTTTTACTCAATTAGTTTTTATAAATCTGATTGCTCTGTCTCGAAATGGAGTAACATGAAACTGATCTCTGGATTTGAGGACGTTGTCTGAAAAATAAAATCTACGTTATGATGGTTAGTTGATGATCTTATATGGCGAGTGCTCTTTTGAATAACTACAAATTATTACCGGCGTTAATTGCGATATTACAAACGCGTAACCTGACCGAATCTGCACGACAGCTCAATGTCACTCAATCGGCAATGAGCAAAACCTTAATGCAAATTCGCGCGGCGTTTCATGACAAGATCGTGATCAGAGAGGGCAATCAGTTTGTATTGACGCGTAAGGGCGAAGCGTTAAAAGCGCAATTACCCGTATTGATGCAGACGTTAGATAATTTGTATTTACCGAGTGAGGTGGATCCAAGCCGATGCCAACGTAAATTTACCTTAGCTTCGAGTGATTATGTTGCGCAAGCGATCTTACCGTCAATATGTTGTGAGCTTGCTGTCAATGCCGCTAGTGCTAGTGTTGAATATCAATTGTGGCATAAAGATAAGTTAACCGAGTTGGCTGACATGGCGTTGGATCTAGTTAGCACGATTACGGATTTTGTACCTGATAACTTACATGGAAAAAGTATTGGTGAAGATCAGCTGGTGGTTGTATGTCGCCGTCAGCACCCTTTGTGTTTGAGTGATGAGTTATCGGTGACTGAGTATATCAATGCGAAGCATGTACTGATCAGTGGTGGTGGCGATAAAGACAGCCCCGTTGATTTAGCCTTGTCGGCATTGGGTGAGCAGCGTCAGGTTTTTGCATCAGTACCCTTCTTTCAATCGGCGATTGAGCTGTTATTAAAAACTGATACCTTATTGACGACGCCACTACACATTGCGGCTGATTTTGCACAAACATACGATCTTCGGGTCATGCGACTGCCTATTACGCTTAAACCGCAGCAATATTACTTGTTATGGCATGCGAAACACCATCAAGATCCTGAGCATACTTGGTTCAGAGAATTATGTTTTCCTTTCTTAAACAAGCATCTTGAGCGTACCAAAATCATAGGTATGAAATTACTTCATGCTAATAAGTCGTAAATACAATTTTAACTCATGCTTTGGCTGTATTAATATGAGGGTAGATAAGGGCAATTGATTAACCTTATATAACAATATAATAAACGAGGAGTTGGAATGGAATTAACTGCGTGGATGTCTTTAGCGCTGATCTGCGTGATGGGGGCGATGACGCCGGGTCCGAGTCTGGCGGTGGTGTTAAAGCATACTATCTCGGGTGGTCGTGTTAATGGTGTTGCAGCCAGTATTGCTCATGGTGTTGGTGTTGGTGTGTATGCCGCGTTAACAGTGGTCGGTTTGGCTATTGTGATCCAACAAACACCGTGGTTATTTAATGTGATCAAGTATGCGGGCGTTGCCATGCTACTGCGCTTGGCTTACAAAGCGTTAACCTCAAAACCGGCATTGGATGATGTGGATCAGCAAGAGGAAGCGGTGACCTTAAAAGAGAGTATTGTACAAGGCTTTATGATCGCGTTTCTTAATCCTAAATTAGCGATTTTCTTTTTGGCCTTGTTCGGTCAATTTGTCGAAGCGGATGCGGGTTGGTTACAAAACCTGATCATGGTGGGTACGGTATTTAGTATTGATACCTTGTGGTATTGCATCATTGCGATTGTATTATCGCAATCATCATTACTCGCTAAATTAAAAAATAATGTGCACAAGATTGATAAGGTCACTGGTGTGGTCTTACTGGCTGTCGCAGCTAGAGTCGCAATCTAGGCTTTATATAGAAACAAAAAGCACCACAATTTTTCCTGTCGATAACAGTCGTTGTGGTGCTTTGAGGTATTTTAGGGTATTAAAACCGTCTGTATAATTACGCTGTTAAGGTTACTTTACCAACCGCTTTTCCTGATCCTAAGTGATCGTGTGCTTGTGCAACTTCCCAAATTGAATAGTCGCTTTTATCAATAATTGGCGTGATTTTACCTGCATCGACCAGTGCTGCAATTTCAGTTAAAATACGACCGTGTGACTCATGGTTAATGCCGTGACATAATGGAATTAGCATTAATACACTGTGGAATGACAAGCTTTTGAGTGCCACTTGTAGCACGTTTTCAATCGGTAAAATGGTTGCTACGTGCCCATTATATTTAGCTGCTTCAAATGATTTTTGGATGTTTTCGCCAGCAACAGTATCAAAGATTTTATCAAAACCAGTGCCGCCAGTGTGCGCTTGTACATAGTCAGCCACTGTTTCTGTCGTGAAATCAACTAAGTTATCTGCTCCCACTGTTTTTGCGAGTTCAGCGTTTGCAGGTGAGTGAGTCGATGTAACTGTTGCGCCAAGTACTTTTGCAAGTTGTACTGCGATGTGACCTACGCCACCTGTTGCCCCATGAATAAGAACGTTATCGCCAGCTTGTACATTCATTTTGTTTACTAACGCTTCGTATGAAGTGATAGCAACCAGTGGTAATGCTGCTGCTTGTTTCATCGTCAATGTTTTAGGTTTTTTCGCCATTAAACGCGCATCAACTAACATGAATTCTGCGAGTGCACCGTCAACACCATTAATGCCGCCAGCCATACCGTAAACTTCGTCACCTATGTTGAAGTCTGATACGTCTTCACTGACTTCAATAACGATACCGGCAACATCACCGTGTAGTACTTCTGGTAAGTTTGCAGACCAAGGCAGTTCAATTGAGCGTAACATAGTATCAAGGGGGTTTACGCTTGTTGCTTTTACTTCAACAACCATGTGGCCTGATTTTAATGTTGGTTTTGCTTTTTCTACTAATTGAAAAACGTCGCTTGAACCGATTTCTTTGATGATCATTGCTTTCATGGTTTGTGCCTCATTCGTTAAGATGGGGCTATTCTATGTTTTGTTTAACGGGCCAACAATAACCCTTTAAGCAAACTACTTTTGCTTTTTAAACAAAAGCAAAGAAATAGTTACTCGCGCTTAACAAGAGTCAAGTTCGTTACTTGTTGCGATATAAATCACTATAATTAAAGTAATTAAAACCTCATCCGTGAGGTATTTCACTTATATTTACAAATAACGAATTCGATTATTTGTTTAGTTCAGATAATTGGCAAAGATACTTTCGCCTATTTCAGCAATTGCTTTATTAAGTTGACTGATTGATTTTCCTGTTTGACCCAGATAGATAGTTATGATTAGTGGTTGGCGTTTACTTGACCAAATTGCCGCTGTAATGCCTCTTGAGCCATGATTACCGTCGTATCCAGACCTATCGGCAATAGACCATTGCGTTGGTAAGACTGCCCGTAGAAGTGAATCCGATACTTTATTATTCATCATCCATTGTTTTAATTTTTGTGTTGATTGTGTCGAGAGTGCACCGTGGTAGAGTAGTGCTGAAAGCGTGCTAGCCATAGCATTTGGGGTTGTTGTATCACGAATCTCATTAATATCTACGTTATTAAGAAAAGGTTCGATACGATCTAATCGGGTCGTTTGGTCGTTAAGCCCGCGTATGAATGATGTTAGCGCTTGAGGGCCTCCAATATGACTTAGGATTATGTTTGCGGCGGTATTATCACTGGTTAACATAGTTGCTGCGCAGATCTCGTCCAATGTCATGGTTTTACCGACCATCGTTTTGGTGATAGGCGCATAAGATAAAATATCAGATTGCTTGATAGTGACAGGAGTATTGATATTTATTTTTCCATTATCTGCGTCATTGAGTAATTTGGCACAAGCTAATGTTTTGAATGTACTCATTAACGGAAAACGTTTGTTACCATTGTAATGCCATTGCTGGCCTGTTTTGAGGTCGAGTACAGAAATACCAATACCTGAGCTATTTTTTGCATTTCCGATCAATTGCTGTTCCACTTTTTTTATAGTAGATAGTGATACGGTAATAGGGTTATCTGACGTGATTAAGGTTGCTGAAATTGCAGGTATTGAGGTAAACAGTATACTGATGAAGATAACACTATTTAAAAATGTACTAAAAATATGTCGAGAGTTCAAACTAATATCCTCTAATTTATGAATGTATAACGATATTATAAAGTATAAAAGTGGCAATGATGTGCCAAATTATGTCAGATTGTGTCAATTTTATGATTGATGTACGGTGTTGAATCACATTACACGGTTAGAGTCGTTTTATTAAAATTGAGTGAACGGCGATGCACGAATTTAAGTGCAAAGACTAAGCTCACCATCATGGTATAAATAATACTTGTCGCAGCAAGCACCGGCCACCATCCTCCGATTTGCCAACAGTAAATAAGAATAAAGCCACCAATACTACCGCCTGAATAGTACATGACAAGGTATAGCGCGGTTGCGGTTGATTTACCTTGTGTCGCACTGCGGCCAATATGGCTGTAAGCGAGAGCATGAATAAAGAATGCGCCAGCGCTTAATACTAATAAACCGATAATGATTGTCAGCATCGTTTGCTGCGATAGGATGATGAGCCCGACTAGGCTAATGCCGATCCCGAGTAATAGCCCGCTGAATAGACTATGTGCGTGCATCCAGCGTCCACTTAATCTTGCTGATAATGTGCCGCTGAGGTAACACAAGAACATCATTGATAATAAGCTGGCAGGTAAAGATATGGGCGTGGCAGATAACTTGAATCCCATCACTGAAAAAATATTAATGAATACCGAAAAGTTGAGCCCTCCAATCAACATTGCAAAAATCAGATTCGGGTTTTTAACATGCCTGATGATTTGTACTGCATGATGCAGTAACCTACCTTGTCGGCCGATAAAGTGGCGTTGTTTTAATATCAGCGGAAATATAATGAGCAGTGCTATACCACTGAGTATCGACATCACAAGCATCGTCCACTGTATACCAATTGCATCGGTCATGACGCCGCCATATATGCGGCCAATAATACCACCTAACGTATTGGCACTGATGTAACCGCCAATTGCGATCAACATTGCTGGTGGCTCAAATTCTTCAGCCATATATGCCACTGCCACGGCAATAAATCCTGCCAGTGCAATGCCAAGCAATGCACGCAGTAATATTAATGTGTGTAGATCTGCGCTAATAAACATTAAAAAGTTAATACAGGGGATCAGTATTAAACTGCAACGCATAATCGGTCTGCGGCCAATTATTTCAGATAAGATTGCCCAAGGCAGTAAGGATAAAGCGATCGCTAAGGTGGTGCTAGAGAATAACCAGTTAACTTGTAATTCAGTGGCGTTAAACTTGACCATAAAATACGGCAGTAGCGGCTGAAAATAATATAAATTGCAAAACACCAGAAATGAGCCTAGTCCGAGCCCTAAGGTTACTTTTTTATAATCTTGAGAATGCAGTGCAATCATTCATCCGTCCTGCTGATAACGAAGGTAAATAGTTAAGGGAGTAGCATGATCTGCTTTATTCGGGTCATGCGGTACTAACAATGCTTATAGACTAGCGATCTAATGCTAATATGAAAAATATATAAATATCATGAAAGGTATCTATTTTAGTTATGCTTAATTCTAAAATACTGCATTATTTTGCCACGATTGTTGCACAGGGCAGTTATACCAAGGCGGCCGGACACTTGGGCATTGCTCAATCTGCGCTGAGTATTGCGATGCGTAAATTTGAAGATCAAATAGGTATGCCATTATTGATCCGCAGTAGTAAAGGCGTGGTAGTGACCAAAGAAGGGGAAGTTCTGCTTGCACACAGCAAGGGTATTCTTGCTCGTATTACTGATGCTGAAACCGCGTTACATGATCTACGGGGTTTAGATCAAGGGGAGGTTAACATTGGTATTCCGGGGATGATGGGCTCGTATTTCTTTCCCGAGATCTTAATGGCATTTAAGTTTAAATATCCTAATTTAAACTTGAGTATTGTCGAAGCTGGTACGCAAACGATTAAAGAAAAATTACTTTCTGGTGAATTGGACCTAGGGGTTATTGTCGATGATCATGTGCCTGATAGCTTGCAAATTCAGCGTTTAATTCGTCCACAAATGGTGGCTGCGGTCGGTAAGGATCATGCCCTGGCAAATGCCAAATCAGTGACCTATGCAGACTTTTTTACCCATGAGTTAGTGATGTTTAAGGCGGGCTATTTTCATCGCGAAGTGATTGATGGCCTGTGTAAAGAAAATAATATGACTGCGAACTATTCTTTTGAAACAAACCTGATCACCATGATCCTTAATATCGTTAAAAATGAATTTGCCATTACTGCATTATTGGAGTTAGTTACAGATCAAGAAGCAGACGTTAAAGGCATACCGTTTGATCCGCCTATTTATTTGGATCTGGCACTTGCGTGGCGTAAAGATGGGTATTTGTCTTTGGCTAATAGACGCTTTGTTGAATTTACCCTTGCGCAGGTGAGTGAATAGAAAATCTTTAATAGCCCATTTTTATATGCAGGTCTATTTACCGTGTTATTAAGTTTAAAGATAAAGAATACGTTAGCTGTGGTTTTTATAGGTATGTGTGCTTTCATGATACTTAGATTTACGCTATAAAGTAGTAAAGGGAGAAATATGCAGATCACGACTCAACGTTTAAGTATGTGTCAAATAACGGAACAAGATTGGCCGTTATTTTTACGTTTACATACAGAATCGCGTGTGATTGAAAAATGTTTTGATCAACCAAGTGACGATGATATTCGCGTTAAGTTTGAATCGCGTTTACCTCGATGGTCTGTCACTTCTGGTGCTTGGTTATGTTTGGTGATCACCGATGTTGAAACCAATACGGCAGTTGGTATCACGGGTTTTGATTATGATGGCCGATCTGCAGAAGTCGGTTATCTGTTATTACCGGAATACTTTGGTCTGGGTTATGCCACTGAGTCATTACTGGGCGTTATAGCTTGGGCAATGCGAGTGCACCTTATCTCAGTCTTTCAAGGCATCGTGACTGAAGGTAATGTTGCTTCAGAAAAGGTGTTGGCGAAGTGTGGTTTTAAGCTTAATGAAGTGATACCACAAGCATATAGCATAGGTGGTGTTTTATATGCAGATCGGATTTATAAACTAAATACAAGTTCACAAGCTTAATGTTGTGAACTTGTATCTAGCTGTTGAGTATGTTTTTAGCTAGTTTGCTCGTTTTTTATTATTGGATTCACCAGCCAAGGCGCTAAATTTGTCGCCATGGTAATTTCAGAGTCATCTAACCATTGGTATCGTTTAGTGTACATTTTACGTTTGGTTTTTTTCAATGTCAGTGGGTCTTTTCGTGGCGTAGACACAGACAAACCAAAAAAGTATGGGTCTATTTTTGTTGCTTCAAATTCGTCCCACAAGCCATCATAATCAAAGGTTATTACTTTTCTTTTCGAGATAATATAATTCAGTGCTTGATAGACATGACCTTTATTAGAAATAGCTTTGACTTCACTAATACCTAAAATACGTGCCAACATTAATGCCATTTCAACTAATAATGATTTGGTGCGTAATCCGTGTAATGATTTAGTTAGTTCTTTAATTAGCGCATGACGGTTTTCTATTTCCTCACTAGCACCTTGCAATGCCCCAATGTGCATTGTTTTAGTATGGGTACCGGAAATGTTACATGTTAAAGTATAAATATTTTGATATTTTTCGTTAACCAAACGAATACCAAGGCCACCTTCACGGCTAGACCCTTGATATAACATAACGTAATATTTCTGTCCGCTTAAACTTTCAAAATCTAAGATGCTAATACCTTTACTTGAAACCACAGTACTCGCGTGTGTGCCAAAAGTATCATCAATAAACATATAATGTTCGGTTAAATATTTAATTCGTTCTGTACTTGACCAGTTAGCGCATATGTAGGGCTTTAGCGGCTTTTCCATGATTCTAGGGTTGTTTTTAAATACTGCTTTTAAATTATCTCGGGAAAAAAGATCTGCCATCGCATTGACTGATTTACCATTTTTTAACGCCCAAAAAGAGAACCTGACTTTTTTTTGTATTTTTTTAATCCCTTTTGCATTCGGGTAAATCTGATCGGCTAATTCAAAGATGTTAATTGTAGACATCGATTTTTTATTCCTAGTAGGGCTGTTATTTATATTTTAAAGTGAGGTTTATTACATTGTTCAATATTTATATCTTACGATATTAACACCTAATATGTCGAATTCATATGGAATCTAGCGCTACATTGATTTCATTTAACCTTCCCGTTATCCAGAGTTATTATACTAAAAGTAGTATTTTTAACTAAGTGTAATTTTGTCTATTTTTGTAAATTTGAGGTCGCCGGCGCTTAATGTATCCGAAAAACAGATGGAAACTAACTTTTAGTTATGTTTTTTCGCTATAGAATAGCCGCCACAATAAATATTTATAAAAGTATGGTTACGACAATGGGTGTGACATACAGATGATGATGTGGAGAGCAAAAGATGAGAACAAGATTAGACCGTATTAGACATGCGATTTTATTTGAGATAATTGGCCTAGTTGTGATTATGGGTATATTAAGTCAACTAGGTTTTGATCTTGGTCATGTCGGTGCTATGGGCGTATTATTCTCGGTTGTGGCGACGGGCTGGAACTATGTATACAACATTGGTTTTGATAAATACATGTTGAAAAAAATGGGTTCAGTAACGAAAACAACCCTGATCCGTATTGTACATAGCATAGGTTTTGAAGGCGGTTTACTGTTTTTAACTATCCCGTTTATGGCGTGGTTTTTTGACTTAAGCTTATGGGATGCGTTTGTGCTTGATATCGGCATGGTTGTTTTCTATTTGTTTTACGCTTATGGCTATAACTTAGCGTACGATAAGCTATTTCCTGTGCGGACTACCGCGGGATAATGGAACTAAAGTACATTTTAAATCTGACTAGAATGATGTTTATTTCACTTATGTTAAAAACATCTTGACCAAAATATGTAGAACGCTTAGTGTTGTGGCTGTCTGGAAGTCCAGCTGTTCGGCCGTCCATGGTGATTGTTGAATATAATTATGACCATGGTTGTCGAATATGAGGGAAAAGTATGTCAAATGCCAAGATAAAAAATATCAATACAGCGGCAGTGAGAGCTGGAATAAATACAGATGAGCATCATGGTGCTGTCGTTGCTCCCATCCATTTATCAAGTACTTATTCATTAAAAGGTTTTAATGATAAACGTTCGTTTGACTACTCTCGTACGGGAAATCCAACCAGAGCAACGTTCGCACAAGCAGTTGCTGATTTGGAGCAAGGTAGCGTAGGCATTGTTACCAGCACCGGTATGTCAGCAGTGCACCTTCTATGTCAATTGTTGTCGACTGATGACTTAGTGGTTATTCCTCATGATTGTTATGGCGGTAGTTTCCGTTTATTTACCCATTTAGCTAAACGTGGTCAATTTAAATTAATTGTTGTTGATCAAAATGATCAAGTCGCACTGGACAAAGCGTTAGTTGAAAAACCTAAATTAGTGCTACTGGAAAGCCCAAGCAATCCATTGCTACGCTTAGTCGATATTGAGAGTGTTACTAAAGCGTGTCACGAGGTTGGTGCCTTGGTTGCGGTTGATAACACTTTCCTTTCTCCAGCGTTACAACAACCGTTAGGGCTCGGTGCTGATATTGTTTTTCACTCTACGACTAAATACATTAATGGCCACAGTGATGTGGTTGGTGGTGTTTTAGTGACTAAAGAACAAGCCCTTGGTGAAGAGCTAGCTTGGTGGGCAAACTGTATTGGTATTACAGGTAGCGCTTTTGATAGCTTTTTAGCGTTACGAGGCCTAAAAACGTTACCTATTCGGATGAAACAACACCAAGAAAATGCTTTGCAAGTGGCGAGTTTTTTAAAATCTCATCATGCTATTGATACCGTGTATTTCCCTGGTTTTGAAGATCATCCTGGCCATGAAATCGCTAAAAAGCAGCAGGCGGGTTTTGGCGCGATGCTCAGTTTTAATGTTAAAGGTGGCGAAGCGGCAGTGAAATTATTTGCTAATCTAGAGTTGTTTACGTTAGCGCAGTCATTAGGTGGCGTAGAAAGTCTTATTTCTCACCCTGCAACTATGACTCATGCTGGCATGGAAGAAAGCGCTCGTCTTGTTGCTGGTATTACAAATTCACTAGTAAGAATTTCTGTTGGTATTGAAGATATAGATGATATTTTAGCTGACTTAGCAAATGGTTTAGCTAAGAGTCAACAATAGTAGATAGTAATAGGGTGATAACAATCACCCTATTTTATTGTGGGTCGTGCTGGATAGAAAATAGGATATAATGCTTACCTCTTATCTTTATAATAGAAATCCGCATGGCACAACCAACCACTATGACCTTCTTTGAACGCTTTGAAACCGACATTCTTAGCGGTAAAAAAACCATTACCATTCGTGATGCATCTGAAAATAACTATGTCCCGGGTTCGACTGTGACTGTTTCTACGTTAGAAGGTGGACGTGAATTTTGCCAACTATTTATTATCTCTGTAGAGCCTATTTTATTTACCGCGTTATCTGATTTTCATGCCGAGCAAGAAAACATGACATTAGCCGTGCTGAAAGCTGTGATCCAAGATATTTATCCGGGCATTGAACAGTTATATGTGGTGTCTTATAAGCTTGTAACAAAGTCCGCTTTCGATGCAGACGCGGTGCCGATGACGTAAGTACACCCCATTGGTTTTTTACTTGATATGCCCACATATTAAATTCCTTTTAATGATGAGCTTTTACACTAATCTGTTGGTTTTATCTTATCTATTGATACTTAAAATCGTGTTGATTATTACTGCTGAACAAGGATAATAGCGCTCTTTATCTGATATAGAATTTAGTTTAATGCGCCTTGATAAATTTGTTTGTAAAAGTACTGAGTTAAGCCGAACCGAAGCAACTGCGATGATAATTGCTGGTTGTGTCGCGGTTAATAACGCAGTCGTTTGTGATGTGACAACTCAGGTGCATGAAAACAATCATATTAGTTTAAATGGTAAGGTGCTGATAGCAAGAGCGTCCCGTTATATCCTCATGCACAAACCAGCTGATACCATTTGCTCTAATATCGATGAAGCTTACCCGTCATTATTTAATTATATCAATGTCGCTAATGCATCCGAATTACATGTAGCAGGGCGCTTAGATGCCGATACGACGGGGCTAGTATTGGTCACTGATGATGGGCGTTGGTCATTTAATATCATTACCCCAACCAAGCATTGTCAAAAGGTCTATCGTGTTGGCTTATCTCGACCTATTAGCGATGATGTTGCGGTTAAATTTGCTTATGGTGTGCAATTACAAGGTGAGCAGCAATTAACACGTCCGGCTATTTTAGAGGTTGTATCACCGAAAGAAGTATTATTGACAATTACCGAAGGTAAATTTCATCAAGTGAAGCGCATGTTTGCAGCTGTAGGGAATCGGGTGGTGAGCTTACACCGCGAAAAAATTGGTGCGATACAGTTGGATGTAGAAGTTGGGCTGTGGCGTTATTTAACCGATGATGAAGTGAATTCATTTACCTGTTGATCTCCTAACATCTAGATAAATAAGCCTAAAGCGTTGCAGCTGGGACGATGACGAACGCCATTTTAGTTATGCCATTGATCACTCTGAATATGATTTAGAGCATTATGTTTCAAATCAAACAATCAATAGAGTAAAATTGATATGATTGGTACAATTAAAGCGTAAATATCTTTTATGCGATGGTATTAAGGCTTTTCTCTGTGTACACCGAACAATTTATGATGTTGCTGGCGGTATTTGAGCGCGCAGCACTGATGCTCATGGCATTATTTTTTTTAACACGCACCAATTTATTCCAACATATTGTTATCAAAACCCGACGACACCCCGTTGAAACAGCCCTCATCTCGATACTTTTCATTCTATTTGCTGTCTTTAGTAACTACACGGGTGTTAATGTTGAAGGGTCTCTCATCAATGTACGCATTATTGCCGTCTTATCTGGTGGGATCATTTTTGGTCCTTGGGTGGCTATTCCAGCGGGCATTATTTCAGGTTTACACCGCTATATTATCGACATGGACGGACCAACATCATTAGCTTGTTTAATTTCCAGTACGATTGCGGGATTATTAGCAACTTGGATCCATTTTCGATGCCACAAAAAATCTTACGCAAAATGGGGCATTATTGTCGGTATGCTCTGCGAAACTTTAACCATGATTTTAATTGTGACCCTATCTGAAGATAAGGAACTCGCGTACACGATTGTTGAACACATTAGCGTGCCGATGATCGGTGGTGCTGTATGTATTGGGCTTATTATCAAATTGGTTCAAGATTTAGATGACGAAAAAGATTTAATCGCCGCTAAACAAGCAAAACTTGCCCTCGATATCGCCAATAAAACATTACCTTACTTTCGCAATAATCACCGCGACTCATTGATCAAAGTATGCAGTATTATTCGTAAAGAAACGAATGCAGACGCCGTCGCCATTACCGATGTAAAAGACGTATTGGCTTATGTTGGTGTTGGTCAAAAAAACTACTTGGATACTTACCACAAGATCAGTGAAATGACCCAGCAGGCGGTTAATACGGGCGAACAAATAATTAGTAATAATCTTAATGTACACGGCTTTCATTCGCTGTTAATTATTCCATTGTGGGAAAGCGGCGTAGTTAGCGGTACGTTTAAAATATTCTATCGCCAACCACACCGTATTCGACCGTCATTACGTGAAATGACCATCGGCTTATCGCAATTGATCTCCACTCAAATGGAAGTTTCACGTCTTGAGCAGTTGAAAACCATGACGAGTAAAGCAGAGCTTTCTGCATTACAAAGTAAAATTAACCCACACTTTTTGTTCAATACTTTGAATGCTATTTCCACGCTAGTACGTATTAATCCCGATAAAGCCCGTCAATTGATAGCCAATTTAGCCGATTTTCTACGTTATAACCTAGAACGTAATAATGACTTGATCGATATCCAAGAAGAATTACAACAAGTAAGGGATTATGTCGCTATTGAGCAAGCTCGATTTGGTGACAAGCTCGAAGTTATATTTGATGTTGATGATGTGCACCCAACTATTCCTTGTTTATTGATTCAACCCTTGGTAGAGAATGCAATTCAGCATGGTATTCAACCTTCTTGCCAGCCCGGTAAAGTCAATATTTCGGTAAAGCGCGATGCGCAGCGCTTCAAAATCACGATTCAAAATACTGGGATGGGAATTAGCCAGCACGTCATTGATAAGCTCTATAACGGCACGATGGAAAGCCATCATATTGGTTTAATGAATGTGCATCAGCGGATCTTATTATTATATGGTGAAGGTTTGTATATTAAACGTCTTGAGCAAGGTACTGAAATCGTATTTTACGTCAACGAATTGAAATAAAAGGTAACTGCATGTTGAAAGCCCTGATCGTCGAAGATGAATATTTAGCAAGGGAAGAGCTGACGTATTTAATTGAACGCTATAGTAATATCGAGATTCTTGCTACCTTTGATGATGGTTTAGAAGCCTTTAAGTATCTGCAAACTCATAAGGTCGATATCGCTTTTTTAGACATTAATGTACCGTCAATTGATGGTATGTTACTCGCACGTAATATCCATCAATTTTCTGAAAAACCGCACATTGTGTTTACCACCGCTTATAAAGAATTTGCAGTGGATGCATTTGAACTAGAGGCCTTTGATTACTTATTAAAACCACTTAATGAAAAGCGTATTATTGGGCTATTAGCCAAGCTAGAAGCAAGTCACCAATGCCAAGCCATCCAGCCTGAAGAAGTCAGAGCTAAAACCATTAATTTGATTAAGGATAACCGTATTTTCGTTACCGCCATCGATGATATTTATTATGCGGTGGCTAATGAGAAGGTGACTAATGTGTTTACTAAAGAGAATGCTTTTATTGTCCCTTTTACCATGAGTGAATTAATCAATCGCTTACCTGAACAGCGTTTTTTTCGCAGTCATCGTTCTTACTGTGTAAACATAGATAAAATTCAGGAGATCATCCCTTGGCTGAATTGTACCTATCAACTCAAAGTACGTGACATCGGCAGTGAAATACCTGTCAGTCGCAGCAATATAAAAGCATTTCGTGAATTAATGAAATTGTAATTCATACCGTTATATTGCACTTCATACCGTACTTATTGCATCTCATTTTTTATTGTTTTCCGCCTATTGTTATCTCCTGCGGACCCCGTATTTTAGTGGCTTAACAAGGTGATCAATACCGTCACCTTCATGCTTTTCAATTCGTTGGAGATTTACCTATGACGACTAAAATATCAAACCGAGATCGACTATTTACGTTGCTTGGCACTATCATCACCCAATTTGCGTTAGGGTCGGTGTATACGTGGAGTTTATTTAATTCACAATTGGCAGACAAGTTATCTGTGCCGGTTAGCCGTGTGGCTTTTTCTTTTGGTATTTTAAGTTTATCGTTAGCCATTGCATCATCATTGTCTGGAAAGCTGCAAGAACGTTTCGGTGTGCGTAAAGTAACTATTTGCGCTGGCTTATTACTGGGTGCGAGCTTATCGCTAACCGCCTATGCTTCGAACCTGATCTTACTGTATGTATTCGCGGGTTTGTTAGTGGGCTTTGCCGATGGTACAGGTTATCTGATGACTCTATCTAATTGCGTGAAACTCTTTCCCGAACGTAAAGGTTTGGTCTCTGCGTGTGCCATTGGTGCATACGGTTTAGGCAGTCTTGGTTTTAAATATATTAATATGTATTTCTTAACCAATAGTGGATTAGAAAGTACTTTTAATACTTGGGGGTTAATTGCCATGGTCATGGTTATTGTTGGTGGCCTAATGATGAAAGACGCACCCAAGCAAGAACCACAAATGGCAGCTGCAACGCCTGTTCGTGATTACACCCTCGGAGAGGCTGTGAAAAGCTCACAGTTTTGGATGCTGGCATTGGTGTTTTTAACAGTTTGCATGAGCGGTTTGTATGTTATTGGTGTCGCTAAAGATATCGGCGAGAGTTATGAGCATTTACCTATGGCGGTTGCTGCAAGTTCGGTTGCGATTATTGCCATTGCTAATCTAAGTGGTCGTTTAGTACTAGGGGTGCTTTCAGATAGTGTTAGTCGTATTAAAGTGATCGCAATTGCATTGTTTATCTGCTTAGCTGGCGTATCTGCATTACTTTTTGCTGAGCAAAGTATGTTCAGCTTCTACTTTGCCTTGGTATGTATCGCTTTTAGTTTTGGTGGCACGATCACCGTGTTCCCATCATTGATCAGTGATTTCTTCGGCTTAAACAATCTGACAAAAAACTATGGCTTAATTTACCTTGGTTTTGGTATTGGCAGTATTATTGGTTCTATCGTCGCATCAGTGTTCGGTGGATTCGCGGCAACCTTCTATCTTATGTTAGGGCTATTAGTCATCTCGCTTATAATTACGCTCACGATCAAGTTGCCGGGGTCACAGCCAACCAGTCCTCTTGGTTCTCCAGCCTAGCCAGATAAGGTTTAGTACGTCGCGAGCGCTGCATGAACGTTGACTATTTAAAGAGCGATATAATACGCGGTTTGTTATTGCAAATGAGATGTATTACTATTGGTTGGTCGTTATTATTAGGGTGTTATATGTTTACTTTTCCTCTGTTATGTTCTCCATCAGCACGTGTATTAAAAAATTATCAACGTAGTTTCATGAGCGTAGTGCTTACTTCAGCACTTGTAGGTTGTGCGACTTCCCCATCCTTAAAAGAGGCTGATCAAACTATTTCTTCATCGGAAGTGACTACTTACTTTGAATATAACTTACAGTCTCCCTCTGGTCAGGATATTAACTTAAAACGCTTTGTTGCTGATATCCAAGATGCTGATGTTGTGCTGGTGGGTGAATGGCATACTCATACTGGTATTCATCGTTTTCAAACTGAATTATTACAAAGCATGATTGCGGATAATGATAATGTAACGCTGTCGATGGAGCAATTTACCCGTGATAAACAAGCGATTGTTAATGCTTATTTAGCGGGTGAAATAGGGGAGGGAACGTTAATAAAACAGGGTGATGCATGGCCAAATTATACCAGTGATTATCGTCCGTTAGTGGAGTTAGCCAAAGCCAATAAAATTGATATTATCGCGGCAAATGCACCTAAAAATATCATTCGTTGTATCGCCAAAGAAGGCATCAGCTATGTTGATAAGTTACCAGTGGATGAACGTACTTGGTTAGCCGCGAATATTAATATCCAAGACTCGCCGTACAAAACCCATTTTATGGCGTCGATGCATCATGGTGATGAAAGCCAAAATGAGAACAAGTTTGCTTCACAAGTGACTTGGGATGAAACCATGGCGGAGAGTATTGTTCACTATTTAGCGCGTAATCCGAATAAACAAGTGATGCACATCGCGGGGAAATTCCATACCGAAAATGGTCTGGGAACGGCTGCGAGTATTCTTGCGCGTGCACCTGAATTAAAAGTGGTAATTGTCACCCCGGTTGATGTAAATGCTGAGAACACCCCTACAGAACAAGCGACAAGTGATTATCGCCTGCAGGTTATTGCGCCACCCAAACAATTCGTGAAAGAAGCGAACATGATGGCGTCATTCAAAGGCTTATCTAAGCGTAATAATAAGTTAACGTGTATTGAATAAATGCGTTTAAAAGTATTTTTAACTGGTTTTAGTGATCGAGTAGGAAGGTGACTCCTGCTTGATACAGCGTGCTAAAATAGCGATAACAATAAAACCAAATACTAATCGTCCCCATAAAATAGACATTACATCTGCACCTAGTAGTAAGATCAAGAGCGTATCTTCAATTATACTGTGCGTTAAGCCTAAAAAGCAGACGGCGAGAAAAATATCACGTTTACTTATTTTTCCTGTACGCGCTTCATCAATTAATAACCCCGCACCAAAGCTTAATCCAAGCACTAAGCCAATCACACAGACATTGGTTGTTTCTTTACCTATGGTTAATGCTTTTAAAAATGGTGACAGCAGCGTTTGTATGAGTTTTTCGATCCCACACCATTTTAATAAGCGCAGTAAAATTATCAGTGCTGCAATGATGAAGAAGATAGAGGCAAGCATGGTTAATTGGGCTATCGCCCAATCCGGTATACTTGAAGATGCAGGGGTGGGTTGCCAAACGATGACAGCTGGTTGTTGCTGCCAATCCCCGAACTGATAAATTTGATTCGCGATCATACCAAGTATAAATCCACCACCTATACGTAACGGCAGGGTGATACGCCAAGACACACCTGATAACTTAGCAACAGCACCTTCGACGGGCAATGCGTGTGCGAGTAACATCATGATGCCAAGGACTGAGACCTGGGCGACGCTCAACGAACTATCACCCGCTAACTCAAAGAATACTGCCATGCCGGTATAGATATTGGTGAGCATTGCGGTCGCCCATACCAGCCCCATTTCGTCTGGCAAGCCTACTAGGTTCATGAAAGGAGATAAGAATGCTGCCAGCCATTGTGTGCCGCCAACAAGATCGAATCCTTTGACGATAATAAGCGCAGGAACCATGACTTTGAGCAGTGTTAGATACACACGCCAGACATCGAGTAATAATGATTTTAAGATTGTGAACATGTGATGGCCTCCATGGCTGTGAAATAAATAGCTGTTTGATGTCACTTATTATATTCAAGTGGATAGAAATAGTTTCAACGTTAACGTACAAATGTTTGTATAAATTTCTTATTTAACTTGGTTTGGTTAATTATGTTTCTCGATCGGCTTGATAAAGCGATATTACATCAGCTACAGCAAGATGCTTCGGTGAGTAATTTGCAGTTAGCATCACTCGTGGGTCTTTCTCCACCCGCTTGTTTTAAACGTGTGAAAAAATTAAAAAACGAAGGTGTTATTGCCAGTCAAGTAGTACTGCTTGACCAAGATAAGCTGGGTGCGTGTTTGCATATGATTGTAAATGTGGAGATGGAGCGAGATAGATTAGACTTGAATGATGGCTTTATTAAACATATCCGCACCGCTCCTGAAGTCAGAGAGTGTTATCAAGTCACTGGCGAAATTGATTTTGTGTTATTGGTGACGGTTGAAAATATGCAGCAGTATGACGACTTCTGCCGACGTTACTTATACAGCGAGCCGAATATGAAAAACTTTAAAACGCAGATATCGATGAACCGCCTCAAATACGATACCCGCGCCGTCATTCCTGATTAGCAGATTTAAGCGATTAAGATACCTATGCTAATACTTGTTTAATAAACATTGCCATATTATCTATGGTCTTTTGCAGGTGGGCTTGATGAGTAAAACCACTTTTAACTCTTGGTTTTAAATCATGATCGCCGTCTTCTAGCCATAACCATTCGATGTTATCTGGTAGGCCATAACTCGCTACTTCTTCTTTTGTGCCTAACTTGTCTCGCTCACCCTGAGCAATAAAAACCGCTTGTTTAATAAGTGGGAAATGTTCGGTACGTAGTGATTCTGGTTTATTCGCTGGATGGAAAGGAAAACCTAAACAGGCGATGCCTTTTACTTTTGAATTTACGGTCAACGCATCTGTCGTCGGATCGGATGCCACTAAACTTGCCATGCGTCCACCCATCGATTTACCCCCAATAACCATAGGTTGGTCAATGCTGGTAATAAGCTGTTGGTACTGGGCGATTAATTTAGGTGCACGTTCTGGTGGTCGGCGAGTACCGTTATCAACGCGTTGTTGCATATAAGGAAAGTTGAAACGAGCAACACGAATACCGTGTAAGGCTAATCCTTTGGCGATTGCTTCCATAAAGTCAGCTGTAGCAGGCGCGCCAGCACCGTGAGCGAATACAAATAGTGGGCCATCAACAGGGCCGTTATAAATGAGTTCCATGATCTTCCTATGCCGTGAGTAGTATCTATGCGCGTTAACGCATTAAAAGACCATTATACGGTATGCATTGAAGCCTCGGCCAAATTTTTAGAATATTCTCGTTAAAGGCAATGATTTATCAACCCCTGTACCTGACTCAGACTTTAAAGGCTTACGGGCGGGTGATCGTTGGTGTTTGTGTGCGGCACGTTGGTTACAGGCGTTAGAAGATAATATGGCGTTACTTAAACCCTATGCAATGGATTTGAGTTAGTGTATTAATTCGGCCCTTTGTTGGTCTAGCTTGGCAACCCCCATATGTTTCTGCTAATATCGAAATATATGTTGTTAGGGGTTAGGCGGAGATAAAAATGGATATTGATATTATTGCGAAAGCACTGAAAGAACTTGGGCATCCAACACGATTAAGTATTTTTAAAAGCGTTATCCGTGCGGGTTATCAGGGGATCGCCGTTGGGGGGTTACAAACGCAACTATCAATTCCAGGATCGACATTATCACATCACATCTCTAGTTTAGCGTCAGCTGGGTTACTCTCACAGCGTCGTGAAGGACGAATCTTGTACTGCGTGGCTGAATATGAAAAATTACAATCTGTGATTGGTTTTTTACAAGATGAGTGCTGTATTGATGAAGTGAAGAACAATGCTGCAGAATCTGAACAGTAATTATTTATCATTGATATTCGTTCCGTAACTTAATATGAATACGGAACGCTATCTCGCGTAGAACCTACCTCTATGACTTAAATCATTCTTTTTAAAATACGCCTGCCCATCATTTCATGCTTTATTAACGCGGCTAAGTGACACACGACTAATACCGCTAATAATCGGCAGGTGTACAAATGCATCGTTTCAAAAAAATGAATACTGCTTTGCTGTTGCAGTAGCTGCGGGATGGTAAATAATTGAAACACAGTCACATCATGATCCATCATCAATACACCACTTACTAGAACCAATGAAACCAGTACATACAGTAAGGTATGTCCGACGTGGGCGAGTTTGACTTCTAATGTCGACATCGCGGGGTGTGCTTGGGGCGTACCCTGTTTTATTCGGTGGTAAATACGCCAGCAGAATAGTGGAATAAATACCGTTGTTATCGACACGTTGAAAATTAAAATTTGGGATTTAATATGTGTTTCTAGCTCGAAAAAGGCGATATATAACCCCGATATACTTGCCCATAAGATAACGAGAGCTGAAATCCAATGAAGATATTTCGCGGTTATATCAAATTTCTGGGTGAGTTTACTCATCTGCTTTCCTTCTTTTGACACGAAAAAAAACAGCGCAAATATGATTTACGCTGTTTTTCAAGTTATCCTTTTTTGAAAGGATAATGTGTTAACGACTTGTGTATGAGGGCTTATTCACAAGGGTTAACCTGGTGCTATGCACACGGCCCGACTAATACCCAGCCTGAATACTGTGCATCTGGTGCTTTGCCGATATCTGTCCAACGTTCTGCACGGTAAACATGACCTTGGTAAGAGACTTCGTTACCTGGTTTGTATTGCTTGCTGATATCAATTGCTTGAATATCTTGGCAGTCGCCAGGGATGTCAGCATCAAGGAGTTTGAAGCTATTTGACACTTGTAGCGATAGATTGCTGTTATCGTTTGAGTTGGCTATTGAAACCAGTTTAAACGTGCCTGCAGTTGCATTCTTGAGTGATATTGTAAAGTGCTCAACAGTGTCATTAACATTCTTAGATTTTGATGCGATGGCTTTGTTATTTGCATCAAAGATAGTATTGGTGACATTTAAGTTACCGACAGCTTCAATGCTAAACGTGACATCAACAGTATTGTTGTCAATTATATATTCATCTTCTAGACCTAAAACGGTGATGCTGTCATCAACAGGTACGTCACCTTTAATAATATCAACTTCAACAGAGCTAAGGTTAGAGCCCGCTTTTAAGTAGATAGGGTTATTACCGTAAATAGGGGTAAATATATCGTTGTCACTTTTCGCACCCGCTTGCGCATCGGTTTGATTAGCATTAATTGCAGTGGCCAGGTTGTAAGACCACGTATTTTTTTTACCATTGGCAGTGGAGTTAATTTCAATGATGGTTTGAGTGGTGAATGAGCCTACCGATGAATCAAAGAAGCGGGCTTTTACTTTATCACCTACGGCTAAGTCTTCTTGTGGTGCAATTGTGGTGCTTTGCTCCCAAGCATCGGGTGGTGGTGGTGGGGTTACACCGTCTTCAAATTCCACATCGATAACGTTATAGAACGCATTCGCGGTATCGTCGATCGTCCAGACGGAAAGGATCACCTGATAGCCACTACGTTCTGGTACGTTACAGCTGTGTGCCTTGCCTAAATTTTTCAGTGGTTGTTGACCATCCATATCAATCACACAGAAAGGATTGGCTAAGTCAAAAGATGCGCGGGTTAGTGGTGCGTTTTGGTCCCAATCAGGTTTGGTGATGTAATAAACATAATTGGTGGTTTTATGATTAGCTGTGCTAAACCAGCGGAAGTCATTTAAGCCCGCTTGGATCTTAGTTTTATACCATTTATTTGATGATTGCAGATCAAGTACATCAAATGACCCGCCTTTTTGTGCTGATGCTATCTTACCGTCTACAGGACCTTTAGTTGGAAAGCCTTTTGGCGCTTCTAAGCTTTGTCTATCGTATGAAGCATTTACACAATCATTTTTAGCTCCATTGTCTGCATGACATAAATTAACGCGAGAAGGAAATGCACCTGCTACATACCCGTGTGCAATAGCGAATGTTGGTGCTAAAGCTGCGGATACTGCTAAGGCACTGAGTGACGTTAATATTATTCTTCTCATATGAGACTCCATGTTCATCAATTAAAAATGCGCAGGTATAGAGCATATGTGATGCCCGATTGTTGCGTGGTGTAGCATAACGAGCAGTTATATCTACCACCAGAGTAATATTTTATACATATGTATAAACATATGCCTAGTTGAGGTGTCAATATTTATGCATGCTACGCATGTAGGCATTTATTAAAATAAAATTAAAATTATTACTGTGGAATTAGTGCATACATGAGCATATATTTATAAATCTATTGTTTGGTGGCATTTTTATTTTTAACTTGGTGACGTTGAATAATGAAAGTAATTAGGTTTGTTATAACGGCATTCGATATAATTGGAAGTGAAGATGGTGTATAAAATATACTCTTATCAAAAAGCTGTAATAATGAGGGTATTCTCAAGTTTTTTAAGGAAAGTGCGCACAGAACATGACCTTTCCCAAGAGGGCTTACGTGCTTTATTAAATGAGAGAAGCCATTCCTTTGATAGCTTAGATACGATCTCAATCAGTCGTTGGGAACGTGGTATCAACACACCTTCTTTAACGAAACAGTCAGAAATAGCAGAGATATTTGATGATGATCTGTTTAATATCTACAGTTCAAATGCAGATTTTGTAGAAGAATGTTCATCTTTTATTCAACTTTCGTCTTGCGTCAAGAATGATAAAGTTACTCACCCTTATTATAAGAATGAGCAATACTATACTCAATCAATGCTACCTGAGCATGCTGATTTTGAGTCGATGTTAGAGCTTTGTTTGGTGTATGAGGGTAATCCCCGCTTATTTCCAACACGTCAAAACATTACGACTACAGAGTCGCTAAAACCACTCATTTTAGTATCTGCTTTTTGTAGTTTGAATCAATTAGTTGGACATTGCTTATTTTGCAAGGTAACCACGAAAGCATTATTTGAATTTATGAATAGCAGCATAGATATTCTGGAATTACTGAATATTGCGAAACAAGACCGGGCGAATGTATTAGTCGTACTCTCTTCTTTTGGTGTATCCCCACAAATTGATAATCATATGATGTCTGTCTACCTTAATCAGCTAGCGACAGATAAAGCGATTGAATATTTAAGTTTTAGTACTTGTGATAGTAAATTGAAACAAAAATTGATGCAGATGAAAATCCCCATGTTTAAAGTCAAACCAATTGAATACCAATCTAAAATCATTCAGAATTATTCGTTTATTATGAGTCGTTCTGAAGTCATGGCAAACCGAAATATGCTGATGCTTTCAGTTATACCAACACGAAAAATACAACCTACGAATGTCGGTATATAGCGGAGTAATTATGAATATTTTGATTGTCGATGACCAAAAATTTATCCGAGAAGCGATTAAAGCCGATCTTGTTGAGACTAGCGTCGAGCATGATCTTCAGATGTTTGAAGCTGAAGATGCAAATCAAGGTATTGAAACCATTGTTGCTACAGAAGGCAATATTGATTTACTGATCTTGGATTTAAAAATGGATAACAGCGATGGAATGGAAGTAATTAACTTCTTATCTGTACACGCATGTTATTCCGATATACCACTTGCAGTAATTAGTTCTTCGGATCAACGGACTCTTGAGTTAGTGAGTAGTATTGTGAGTAGTTTAAAATTGAACTTAATTGGCGTTTTTAAAAAACCGATTAACGTGGGTTTTATTTTAGCAGAAACGACACGCTTACAAAATTTGTATGGCAATGAAATAGACGTAAACGAATCCGTAAATACATCTGATTATGATATAAATAAACTACTTGAAGATGAACAAGTATTACTTTGTTTTCAACCCCAAATCAATATGAAAAGTAAACGTATCATAGGCTTTGAAGTGTTAGCTAGAATGCACGACGAAAATGGTTACATTTATCCAGATACGTTTTTACCCTTGATTGATAAGGCTGGGCTTAATGTCGAATTTTCGAAGATGATTATCGCCAAAGCATTCAAATTTTGGGAGAATGAAACGGGCGTTACTAACTATAGGTTATCGATTAATGTTACTGCTGAAGATTTGATTTGTGATAGCTTGATTGATTACATCATTAGTTATAAGAAAGCTCACACCCACATTAACTTAATATTAGAGCTTACCGAGTCACAGAAAGTGATTAATCAAGCCTGCGCATTAAATTCGATCGCGCGACTGATTATTAATGACATCGGTATTTCACTGGATGATTTTGGTAAGAGTTATTCGACCTATGAACGTTTAGATACTATTCCTTTTAATGAAATTAAAATTGATCGCTCTTTTGTGTGTGATATTGATACAAACAAACAGCATCTCCTTATTGTTGAGTCCACGATCGTCTTAGCTAAAAAAATGTCTGTGAGTGTTGTTGCTGAAGGTATTGAGACTGAAAGTGTACTTAATATTTTAGATGAGCTTGGTTGCGATATTGGACAAGGATATTTATATAGTCCGCCAATTGAAGGCCGCTATTTAAAAGCTTGGGTTAATCGTTACGTGCATAAGGATACTGCTATTAATGAACATTGATATTAGTGACAGTCTACGTCACTTTTTTTGGGGGTATAGTGAAGCAAGACGCTTGCCTTTATACCGAGCATTGGTCGAAGAGTTGGTTAATATTCACCAGCAAACGACCTTAGTTGACAATGATGATAAGCTTAATGCACTAAAGCATCAGCTTAAGGGAATATGCCGCTATCTATCTCTTGCTCTTGATGAACAGATAAATATGATGACTACTCTTGGGCAGTTACATTGTCTTGCTGACAACATTCACGGGCAAGTTACAGCGATTGAAGATGAATTATAAATTTAATATTTATATTTATATTTGTGTTTGTGTTTTATTTACTACGGTACTTGTGACTTCATTTGTCAGTTATAGTTTAGATGAATCTAAACATAACCATGATAAAAAAGTAGCAACGCTGATGGCATTTAGTCAAGAAAAGCATTTACAACATAAACTTATTATTAATGCGATTAAATCTTTTTTTAAATCATCTGTAAGGGTAAAAAAAAACGAGTTTTCTATTTTTACCCGAGAATTGTTGGGCACAAGAGAAGCGCTGATTTTTACCTTAACACCTGAGATGACACTAGGTTATATTTCGGATGAAAAATTTGCACCTCAATTGGAAAAATTAAAAACCATTTTAGATGAACATGGCAAGCTTAGAGGGACACTTGATAACTATGAGTTGATCGGTGTGAATATTAATGATCCTCATATGCCGTATTTATTTTATGCTACACCAATAAAGCGTCTGTTATTTAACATCAATAAATTGAACGATGCTTGTTTGCAATATTCTTCATCACAAGGATATGTTAAAAATCAAAGCTGTATGATGCAATCAACAAGTATGATATCTGGATTGTTTAGTCATAATACCAAACTGAAAATTAGTCTCCCAAAGTATGACTTTTATTATACGCTAAGTATCGGAACGAGGGCGTCATCGCCAATGATCATTGAGTTTGTTTGCGTAATATTATCCTTGATATTTATCTGTTCGCTTATTTTTGTGTTGTTGTATTTTAAATTAGAGAATAAGCGTTTATTTAAACGTATTACGAGAGAAAATAAACTAAATGTCGCGATGGTATCAAGTATTAATCATGAAATTCGAACGCCGATTAATGCGTTATTAGGTTATAGCCAGATGCTAAGGGATATGCCTCAAATCAGTGATGAACATAGTGTACTTATTGATAAGATGCAGTGGTCGGCTAATTTACTGTATTCAGTAGCAGAAAGCACCTTGAATTACAGCAAGTCAACTGCAGGGGCTCTGGTATTAAACAACGCTCCGGTCAATACCTTGCAATGCATAGGTAACATCCAAGATTATTATAACAAGTTGAGCATTCCTGCCGGTAAAACATTAGATTTTCATATCAGTGAGAAGTTACCAATGGTAATCAGTGTTGATAGTTCTAAACTATTTCAAGTTATCACCAATATGATTAATAACGCATTGAAATACAGTACGGGTAAGGCTGTACGCTGTCATATTGATGTTTGTCAACGTACAGGGTTTAACGAGGAGTCAATAATTAGAGGTCATTATGTACGTATTTTGATCCAAGACTCTGGGCTTGGCATGTCAACATTAACCAAAGAATTACTTATTAATCCTTTCACTGTAGATACTGAGTCGAAACTAAAACATGTCTCGAGTATTGGGTTAGGACTTTATACCTGTAACCAATTATTAGCTCAGGTTGGTGGCAAGTTAAGGCTGCACAGTGTTAAAAATGAAGGTACTAAAATCATGCTGCATTTTCCATGTCAGTTTGATTCATCAAGATTATCGCTGCGATTGAATCCGATACATTACCGTGATGTGCGTATTTTAATTATCGACGATAACCGCTTTAATCTGGAAGTATGTAATGCGATGCTGGCAGAAAAACAGTTTAATACTGTTTGCGCGAATAACTCTGAAATGGCGTTAACCCAATTTGTGAATGCAGAACCCGATGTTGTGATTGTTGATTATCAGTTAGATGAGATGAATGGCTTGGAATTGATTGCCAAAATGAAATGTATTCAAGTGAATGCGCAAACCCAATATTTTATCTTATCGGCTAATGATAAAAATGAGATAGTCGATAGTGAATTTCACTCCGATATTTATTTTATGCAAAAGCCGTTTAATACTGCGATATTTTTAAGTTGCTTGGGAAGAGATAATTAATTAGCTTTTGTGGGGTGGTGTTTTACATCTTTCCACAAGCGCTAGTCATCGGTATTATACGGTGTTATTGAACGCATTAATTTCTGATTATCCCTAGGTGAAGCAATGGCTAAATACAAACCCGTCACTAAAATGCAAACATATGGCATTCATTCTCAATGGCAGAGCAAATCAAAAGACTTACCGAGTATTCAGCAGTTCACTACAAATATTCCTGCCGAAATTGATATGAGTTTGGCTTTATCGTGAATATTAAAAAAGCCCGTGGTGCCAAGATCCGTTTTTGTATTGCTCACCCTGGTATTTTAGATGCTGAAGGCAATGTGCGTATGCCATTTACTGGGGAAGTTCATGTGACGAATAACGATTGGCAATTTTATTTAGGTGATACTGTGTGGCAGCCGATTGCTGATAAATGTGGTGACTGGCGGATGACGATTGAACTCGATAATAAAATTTTAGCCGATAAAACTTTTAATATATCGCTGGAACACTGTTAAAATTCAACCTTCATTATTATGTATAACCAACAAAGGCAGTAACTGTGGACGTTTTTATTTCCAAAAAAATTGATGACTCAGCGTTAAGATCTCATCCGTGGACGAATATGGTATCGGATGAGTCGAGTGTTTACATGGACTTTAAACGACAGCCTAAGTTGATCCGTAGTGCATTAGAAGATCTGCTGCCATTTAATACATGGGACTTTGTTGAACAGTTTTATAGCTTAATTGAGTGGGTAAATGGTTCAAGTTCGCTATTGGAAAGTAACGATTGTGTGTTTAATGCGGTAGAAGATAACCGGGACCCACAATATTCATATGCGAAAAAATGCAGCGCTCGGTTAATGATTTTGTTTCGAGATATTCCCGAAAACTGTCAGGAAAAAAGCATTAATTGGTTAATGAATAATATTCAATCAATGGCATCGTCGATGAAACCGAGCTTCAACACTGGCGCGATTGGTTTATCGCAATCACCAACATGTTATTTAGCACTCGGTGATAAACCAGATAGTGGTGGCATGGGTCATCAAGTGACGCTAAACTTTTTTGCTTACGGAAATAATGAACAGGATTGTTATGAGAGCATGAAAGACGTACTAAAGATTGCCCAACATGCTCTACTACGTGTGAATATGCGTATTAAAAACGGTGAAGTGGATGCGCTTTACCGTTAAATATTACGCTTAAAAGTTACGGCGTATTATGTTGGCAGCTGAGTTAAGTCAACACGTAATAAGCAGTTAAACTCCTTGCCAAAATCAACCGATACACGGGCGTGTACAGCGCCTTGTTTATCGGCAAATTCTTGTTCTCCTTCAATGGCAAATACGCCTTCATGCCAAATATCGGCATGTATATAGGCGCCGCGTTCACCACTGAAATAAAAACACACAAAATCTTGTGGTTTCACGTCATCGCCAGGCAGTGCTAGTGGCACTAAGAATGGCTGGTTAGATTTAGGATAAAACATCTGACCACCATCGGGATGATAGTTGGCGTGCCATAAGATCAGCTGGCTTGGTTTGTCATTATGCGTATCTACAGCTATTTCTGGGCGTTGGTTATAACCGATAATATAATGGCCATCGACGGCTTTATTACGACCAAATAAGTAATCACCTTTCCAGGTACTAATAAAGGTCCCTTCAGTCACCCCACCTTCATCACCTGTATCTTCATCGACTTTTCGCCAACCTTGGGCTGGCCAGCGCGTGATCTCGATGTCAAAAGACTCAGGGTTGTCGACAAAAAAACCATAACCTTTTAGGCTTTCTGCAGTGGCTTCAATAATAGGAATATCCAATAAAGTCAGATCTGACGCGATATCAGGGTTGAGATAATTTGGAACGGTGTTTGAAACAGTCGATGTCATGTTAGTGCTCTATTTTAGTTGAATACACCATTAAACTAGCATCTGATTATTTAGTTTTAATGACAAAATTTCATATTATCGAAATAATAACGGCATAAAACTGTCACATACCCAGTCTAGAATATGCGTCATAAATACTTATCTATTGTCTAGAAAGTTATCAATTAATTTATCAATAAAGGATGTTATTGATGCACATTTTTAAACAGTCAATACTCACTGCCGCCATCATTTTAGGTGCTTCTTCTCCAGCGTTTGCGAAAGAGGAACTGACCGTTTATACCTCTTTTGAAACGGACCTTTTAGCCTTATTCAAAAATACTTTTGAAGAGGCTCATCCCGATATCGATATTAAATGGGTACGAGATTCAACGGGGGTGATGACGGCGAAATTATTAGCCGAAGGTCAAAATGCGAAAGCGGATGTCGTGTGGGGACTGGCGGGTTCATCATTAGCATTACTTAAAGATAACGGGATTGTTAAACCTTATACCCCAGCTAATCTTGATGGTTTAAAAACGAGCATGGTTGACCCAGAAGAAAACAAAGCCTGGTTTGGTAATGACGCCTTCTTTAATACTGTTTGCTTTAATACCATTGTTGCTAAGCAACTTGGTTTACCAAAACCGAAAACCTGGGAAGACTTATTAGATCCTGTCTACAAAGGTCACATCGTGATGCCTAATCCAGGTTCATCGGGTACCGGTTATACCCAAGTAATAGCCTGGTTACAAGGGATGGGCGAGCAACAGGGTTGGCAGTATATGGAGCAGTTGGATAAAAATATTGCGCATTATACCCATTCGGGTTCTAAACCTTGTGTTCAGTCGGCAATGGGGGAAACTGTGATCGGTATATCTGCGGCGATTCGAGGTTCGAAGTTGAAATCTCAAGGCGCACCGATTGACTTAATTTTACCTAAGGGCATAGGCTGGGATACGGAGTCTGTTGGCCTAGTAAATGCTAATTCTGACGCGGCTAAGAAGCTGGTGGATTGGTCGTTATCACTGGATGCTAACAAAATGTACAACACGATTTATCCTGTAGTTGGTCATAAAGACGTGAATGGCGCTGTTGCAAACTATCCAAACGTAGAGGATGCAATCGTCGATATGGACTTTGGTAAAATGGCTAATGATCGTAGCGCGGTACTCACTAAGTGGTCTGATAAATTTAATAATAAATCAGAATCGAAAGGCTAATTTAACGCTATTTTTTATAGTTTCAATTCAACTCACTATTTTAGTTAAATCGGTGCAGTAAGAGATTATGATGATCTTATTGCATTGATATTTTTTGATAACAGGACTTGTCTATGTTTACACAACGCGCTTCTCACCTTATTTATAATAATCAGCCTTTTCATTATTTTTGGTTAAAAGATAATTGTCGTTGCAACGACTGTTTACATTCGTCTGGGCAACGCTTGCAAGAAATCCTTGATTTAGATTTAGCGATAAAACCCGAAGTGGTTACTATTGAAAATGATAATTTAGTGATCACTTGGCAAGATGGACATTGCAGTCATTACAGTCAAGACTTCTTAGACAGTATGCAGAGTTGTGAGAACAAGGGGGTTGACGTCGATCATCGGGTATTGTGGGATGGGCAGTTAGCCGCATCAGACATCACCTTTAGCTATCCAGACGTACTGAGTCGTAATACGATTAAACGTGACTGGTTACGTGCTGTTGATCAATTTGGCTTGGCATTTTTACAAGATGTCCCAAATACCGATAAACAGCTATTTGAGGTCGTAAAGCAGTTTGGCTTTGTGCGAGACACCAATTACGGCAGCCATTTCGAAGTTATCTCTGAAGAAAATCCGGTTAATTTAGCCTATACCCCAAAACCATTAAGCCTGCATACCGACAATGCTTATCGCCATCCAGTACCGACATTACAGTTATTACATTGCTTAGTGAGTGCTGAACAGGGCGGAATAACCGCGTTAACGGATGGCTTTTATGCGGCGCAATTATTACAGCAACGTTATCCACAGCAGTATGAGTTATTAACCTCGACGCCAGTGACTTATCGCTTTAAGAATGATGAGACGCATCTTGAACATACCGGTTATATTATTGAGTTAAACAATAGTGGTCAACTCGAGCGTATCCGTTTAAATAACCGCTCCATCCAAGCGATCAAATTACCGTTTGCTGAGATGGCTGCATTTTATGAAGCATATCAAAACTTCAGCCGGATCTTACACAGTGAAGAGTGTAAGTTCTCGTGTACTCTACAACCGGGCGAACTGATGATCTTTAATAATGAGCGTATTTTACATGGCCGAGAAGTAGCGGCCGAAGGGGCGCGTCATCTACAAGGCTGTTACGCCGACATTGATTCTTTAAAAAGTACCTTAGCGGTACTTGAGACTAAGTTAGAGACGACGTTAGAAATTAAATTAGAGTCTAACGTGGAGATTAAATGATGGATATTATTGCGTTTATTAAACAGCAGTTCGAAGAAAATGGTCACGTTGCTTATGGTGAGCATATTTCCATGGGTGAGCATATGCTGCAGTCAGCCTACTACGCCGAGCAAAAAAATAGTAGCGATGCGATCATTACGGCGGCGTTATTACATGATTTCGGTCATTTGATTTTAGAACTACCAGAAGATATTACCGAAAACGGTATTGATGGTTATCACGAAGATGTTGGGGCTAAATTCTTAGCGCCGTATTTTCCGAAAAAAATTATTGATGGTATTGCACTACATGTGCAAGCAAAGCGTTATATGTGCGCTGTAAAACCCAAATATCATGGTCAATTGAGCCAAGCATCGCAAGATACACTTGCCGTACAAGGCGGTCCTATGAATCTTAAAGAGATTGCTGACTTCGAACAAGAGCCATTTTATAAAGATGCATTACAAGTACGTTTATTTGATGACCTTGGTAAACATATTGAATTAGAACATCCTGATTTAACGCATTACTTACGTATTGCCGCGCAGTTTGTCGTGTAAATAATAAGTAAAGCCTTCGTTTTTTTATAAGATGATTTTAAAAATTCGAGGGTTTTGTATCTATGCTAGTGGCTTCTACGTGTCACATTATTTCTATAGCATAGGTAATGATATTTAGGCTAATGAATAAACTGACAAAATTTACACTCGCTGACCTCAATCTCCTCATTTTCTCCATATTCTCCTGCCTATTTTACGGTATTATACGATATCAAAATTTTAGACGCGCTATTCATGGATGAAAGCTGCCACGCTCATTTTTATAGAAGAGATATAATGTATAAACGTACTTCCCTTACGATAATTAGCGCTCTTATTTTTAGCTTCGCTAGCTATACGGCTCCCGTTCATGCCAAAGGTGGCAATGCTGGAAAAGGTGCTGAACGTGTGGTTTCTGTATATACGGATACCGTGCAATATCATGAAGTTTCACAATCAATTTCATTGATTGGTAAATTACAGTCAGATCAATTTGTTAGTGTGGCACCTGAAGTGGCAGGTAAAGTCGACAGTATTAAGATTCGAGCCAATCAAACGGTGGAAGTCGGGCAGCTGTTAGTGCAACTCGATGACAGTAAAGCACAAGCTGCATTGATGGAGGCAAACGCTTATTTTACTGATGAAAAACGTAAGCTAAATGAATATTCAACACTGGTAAAAAGTAACGCTATCACGCAAACCGAAGTGTATGCACAAACGGCATTAGTGGCTATTGCAAAGGCGCGTTTAGCGGCAGCACAAGCGAATGTGGATGATCATTATTTAACAGCACCTTTCGCTGGTACGGTTGGTTTGTTAGATTTTAGCCGAGGAAAAATGGTGTCGGTTGGCACCGAACTATTAACATTGGATGACTTATCGACGATGCAACTGGATCTTGCAGTGCCTGAGCGTTATTTATCGCAATTATCAACAGGCATGGTCGTTACCGCAACAAGTCGGGCATGGTCTGGCAGCAGCTTTAAAGGTGAAGTGGTTGCTATCGATTCACGGATTAACGCTGAAACATTAAATCTGCGCGTTCGGGTAAATTTTGAGAATAAAGATAATCGTCTTAAACCGGGCATGATGATGTCATCAAGTGTGGTTTTCCCCGCAATTAATGAACCAATTATTCCAGTACAAGCGTTGGAGTATTCGGGTACTAAACGCTTTGTGTATGTGGTTGGTGAAGATGCACGAGTGACGCGTACCCAAGTATCGTTAGGTGCACGTATTGTTGATCAAGTACTGATTGAAAGTGGTTTAGAAATTGGTGATCGTATCGTTGTTCAAGGCTTAGTTAATATGCGCAATGGGCTGAAAGTTAATGATTTGACTGGCCAACAGGAGACTAACTAATGTGGTTGTCTGATACGTCAGTTAAACGACCGGTCGTCGCTATTGTATTAAGCTTATTGCTTTGTGTTTTTGGTGCTGTGTCGTTTAGTAAACTTGCGGTACGTGAAATGCCGGATGTTGAAAGCCCTGTTGTGAGCGTAATGACGCGTTATGAAGGTGCTGCTGCATCCATTATGGAAAGCCAGGTCACGTCTGTCATTGAAGATCAAATTACCGGCATTAGTGGTATAGATGAAGTAAGGTCAGTAACCCGTAATGGTATGTCGCGTATTACTGTTACCTTTGATTTGGGTTGGAACTTAACAGAAGGCGTCAGTGATATTCGTGATGCGGTTGCGAAAGCGCAGCGCAGCCTGCCTAATGAAGCGGATGACCCCATCGTATCGAAAGATAATGGCAATGGTGAACCCTCAGTTTATATCAATTTAAACTCAACGGAAATGGATAGAACTCAGCTGACTGATTACGCTCAGCGGGTATTAGAAGATCGTTTTAGCTTGATTTCTGGTGTGAGTTCGGTCGGTTTATCGGGTGGGTTATATCAGGTTATGTACGTTAAGCTGTTCCCTGATTTAATGGCTGGCCGAGCAGTAACAACCAATGATATCGTCACTGCATTGAAAACTGAAAATGTCGAAAATCCAGGTGGTGAAGTACGTAATGATACCACGGTAATGTCAGTGCGTACGGCGCGATTATATGCGAAACCACAAGACTTTGAGTACCTTGTAGTACGTACTGCAAGTGACGGTTCACCTGTTTATTTACGCGATGTGGCACAAGTCTATGTCGGGGCCCAGAATGAAAGCTCGTCATTTAAAAGCAATGGTATCGTTAATCTTAGTTT
Organism: Moritella sp. 5; assembly: GCF_018219455.1. Classification (NCBI taxonomy): domain Bacteria; kingdom Pseudomonadati; phylum Pseudomonadota; class Gammaproteobacteria; order Alteromonadales; family Moritellaceae; genus Moritella; species Moritella sp. 5. The sequence goes on along the minus strand of NZ_CP056122.1, from coordinate 3,894,345 downwards.
AGGCATTGTCGCGCAATCGGATGCGAACCCACTCGATGTTGCGAAAGCAGTGCATGCGGAAGTTGATAAGATGCAAAGCTTCTTACCGAAAGGCATGAGCTTAGCGGTTGATTACGATTCAACGGTGTTTATTGACCAATCTATTTCGGAAGTGTACAGCACGCTATTCATCACGGGTGGTTTAGTTGTACTCGTCTTATACATCTTTATTGGTCAGGCGCGCGCTACCTTGATCCCCGCGGTTACCGTACCAGTATCGTTAATATCGTCATTTATTGCTGCTTATTATTTTGGTTTTTCGATTAACTTAATTACCTTAATGGCACTTATTCTATCGATTGGTCTAGTTGTGGATGATGCTATTGTCGTGATCGAGAATATTTTCCATCACATTGAGCAAGGTGAGAAGCCACTGCTCGCTGCTTATAAAGGTACGCGAGAAGTTGGTTTTGCGGTAGTCGCTACGACAATGGTATTGGTGATGGTGTTCCTGCCTATCTCTTTTATGGATGGTATGGTGGGCCTGTTATTTACTGAATTTTCGGTATTGTTAGCAATGTCAGTGATTTTCTCTTCATTGATTGCACTGACACTAACGCCGGTACTTGCCAGCAAAATGTTAAAAACAGAACAAAAAACTAGCCGCTTTAGTTTATGGATGGAAGGATTATTCGAACGGTTAGAAAACGGTTATCGCGGTATTGTTGTTAAGGCTATTAAATATCGTTTGGCAGCGCCTGTGGTTATTATCGCTTGTGTTGCTGGCAGCTTTTTCTTGATGAAGCAAGTACCGTCACAGCTATCACCGCAAGAAGATCGCGGTGTATTATTTGCGTTTGTCAAAGGTGCGGAAGGTACGAGCTTTAACCGTATGACTGAAAACATGGATATTGTTGAAGCGCGCTTATTACCTTTAGTGGGGCAAGGTGTTATCAAATCCTTTAGCACGGAGGCGCCTGCATTTGGTGGCCGTGCCGGGGATCAAACCGGTTTTGTGATCATTATTCTTGAAGATTGGGCTGATCGTAGTGTCAGTGCTGGTGAAGCATTAGGCATGGTGGCAAAAGCGTTAAAAGATATTCCCGATGTGATGGTTCGTCCAATAATGCCTGGTTTCCGTGGCGGTTCGAGTGACCCAGTGCAATACGTACTCGGTGGTTCTGATTATTCGGAATTAGAAAAGTGGGCGGAATTACTAAAACAAAAAGCCGAGGATGCAGGTGTATTGGTTGGTGGAGACCTAGATTATTCTGAAAAAACCCCTGAGCTGGTGGTGAGTATTGATAAAGAGCGGGCTGGAGAACTTGGTATCAGCGTTGATGAAGTATCAACAACGTTAGAAATAATGCTTGGTGGTCGTAGTCAAACCAGTTATATCGAACGTGGTGAAGAGTATGATGTTTACCTGCGTGGTGATGAAAACAGCTTTAACAACGTCAACGATCTAAGCCAAATTTATATTCGTAGTGCCAATGGTGATCTGATTACGCTGGATACCATTACTACAATCGAAGAAGTGGCTTCAGCAAGTCGTTTATCACATAGCAATAAACAAAAATCTATTACCTTAAGCGGCAGTTTGGGTGACGGCTATACCTTAGGTGAAGTATTGGATTTCTTGGATGCACAAGCGATAGAATCATTACCGAGTGATATCTCCATTGCTTATTCTGGTGAATCAAAAGACTTTAAAGAAAACCAAAGTAGTATCTTAATTGTATTTGGTTTAGCTCTGCTGGTTGCTTATTTAGTATTAGCGGCGCAGTTTGAAAGCTTTATTAATCCGATGGTGGTGATGTTCACCGTGCCGATGGGGGTACTGGGTGGTTTCTTAGGCCTGTATTTCATGGGCGTTGGCCTGAATATTTACAGTCAGATTGGTATGATCATGTTAATTGGTATGGTGACGAAGAACGGTATCCTAATCGTTGAATTTGCCAACCAGCTACGTGACCGCGGCGTCGCTCTAGAGCAAGCCATTGTTGATGCGTCTGCACGTCGTTTACGTCCAATTCTAATGACGGCATTCACAACGTTAGCAGGCTCAATCCCATTAATATTATCCAGCGGGGCGGGTGCAGAAAGTCGTGTTGCTGTAGGTACTGTCGTGTTCTTTGGGATGGCGTTTGCGACCTTAGTAACCTTATTGGTTATTCCGGCAATGTATCGCTTGATTTCGGGAACAACGCATTCTCCGGGTCATGTTGAAGCTATGTTAGAGGCGGAATTAGCTGAGCAATCAGAAAAATTACGATCAGAACAATCAGCTAGACAAGTAAAAGGTGTGCATGTAGTGAAAGATGTTGCTTAACTATTCGTTGTAGATCTAATTGACGTTAATACTGACGATAAGGGCAAGCATAATCGATATTATGTTTGCCCTTTTTTGTGTTTAGTCGGCATGACCAAATAAAAATTCTTCTTTGTTTTCCAACCATTGTGGGTATTTTGCCATTGCTTTGGCAAATCGTTGATCTTGTAAATGTTGATTAAGCCAATTACGTAAATGTGGCAAGGGCGCTTGCAGATACCACTGGCGATCTACACGAGCAAATTGGCGGATCAGTGGTAAAATAGCGTAATCAGCTAAACTGACTTTCTCGCTCATTAAATAATGATGCTGACTGAGGCGTAATTCGAGCATAGTTACATAGTCAGCACATTGGTTTCGTAATTCAGCTTCATTATCTTCATGATAACGTACTGCATATTTGTATTTACTTAAGGCTGAAGTAAATACAGTATCGTGAATGTCAATTAGCGCTAACATTGCTGGATAAGCTTCTGGATCTTCACTGTGTAGTAAGTTCAATGGATCACTTTGATGTAGTGCCCAAATCATGATATCTAAACTTTCGTCAATTACACTACCGTCATCGAGTACTAATACCGGTACTGTTGCTTTAGGTGAAACCGCTAACATTTCTGTGGGTTTATTTTTCATGACCACGGCGCGTAACATGACAGGCTGCTGGGCGAGTAATAAGCCCAGTCGTGCGCGCATCGCATAAGGACAGTTTTGTAGTGAGTATAAAATTGGCAGTGACATTGACATTCCCTTCGTTCTCGTCACCGTATATTGATATCTAATGACGAAATTATTATTAGAAATCGATAGTAACGTATTCTCGATGGATGTCTAAATATACAGTATCACTTTAACTCAGTTAATTTTTAGCAATAAAAAAGCGAACCCTTAGATCCGCTTCGTCGTTTAAGATGCTGATAGCACTTCGTCATGATGCTGTTTTAATTGCTGATACAACACATCTTTTAACTTGGCTCGTCGTAATTTTAACTGTGTCATATGTCCATCATCAGTGGGGCTGCCATCCATTTCCAACTGGCGAATATCATAATCTAATAGGTGGTATTGCTTTGATTTCTCTCTGAATGTTTCATTTTTATAATTCAAATAAACGATATCTTGTTTTAATTCTGGAAAGTCAAAGATAAGTGCATGATTCTCATTTAGCATAAGGTTTCCTCAAGAATAAAAATAAACGACTTTCATAACTATAGCATTACTATGTACTGTAAACATCGACCTAATCACGTTTTTATAATTTACTAAGCATGTCAGTTTGACTTGATTTTGTAATTTTGAACAAATCTTATTTTTGCTGCTTAGCAGAGGCTTTTGATGATATTAGTTTGATCTTATCGACAAAAAGGTATGAATTGATGATGATATTTTTATAATTCTGTATAATTAATTTAAATCGCCTGATTATTGCTGCTTTGTTGGTGGAAAATATCCTTTTCGATTGGCTTTTTATGTTCGACGTTATGCCCCCTTTAATACTCCTGATAGGCTTGAGACATGCTTAATTATAGTAAAATAAATCAGATGTTTAACCAAGAAGAAGAGACTACGATTCATCTTGAGATGCTTTACAATATCGCGATTAATAATTATCAGGGACTATCTCGATTCTCAATTATTTTGATTAAAGACAATCAAGCCTCCAATTATTTTGTCCGTGATAGACTTGTAGCCGATTGTAATGGTGAAATTTTTACTCAAAAAGTAAATAAAGGGACCAGTCTTCCCAAAATGATAAAGTTAAATTCAGAACGTGTAGTGAACGATCTATCCAGTCTAAAATTAAATGCAAGAACCCTTTATTTATTAGAAAATGGTCATCGTAGTAGTTTTTCTTATCCCTTGGTGTTCAAGGGGCGTCCGATTGCTATTGTATTTTTTAATGCCTCAGAGCTTAATTTCTTTGCAGAAAATTCAGTACAGCAAGACATGTTATTTTTATCGATGCTCATTCGTTCTATCATGGTACGTCAATTTGAGAAAAAACAATTTATTAGTATTTCACTCGCGATCGCATTAGATATGGGTCATGCCAAAGATCCTGAAACAAAAGGGCACCTACATAGGATGGAGCGTTATAGCTCAAAACTTGCTTCTCTCTTAAGTAAAGAAAAAGGTATTTCCCATGAGTTTATTCGTTGTATCGAATCGTATGCGGCTTTTCATGATATAGGTAAATATAAGATCCCAGATGAGATTTTATTTAGTAGTACGATCTTTACCCCAGAAGAACGTAAAATTATGAATCAGCATTGTAGGCATGGGGTTGATATTATTAATGGTGTGCTTGGGTATTTTCCTGAGAATCTACGGCATGTTGAAGAATATCGTTTTTTAAAAAATATTATTCTTCACCATCATGAACATTTTAATGGTAATGGTTATCCGATGGGATTAAAAGGGGATGCTATTCCGTTAGAAGCTCGGATAGTAATGGTCGCAGATGTGTTTGATGCGTTATTAAGTAAACGTTTATATAAACAGGCTTGGAACATTGATGATGTTGTTACCTATATGAAAGATAACTCAGGTATTATGTTTGACCCTGATTGCATCAATTCTTTAATCTCTAATCTACCTGAATTTATTGAAATTTATGAAGCTTATGCTGATTAAATTGAGGGCTAATATCTGCTATTGCAGGCCCTTGTAAACTATTCTGGTAGCCATCGTTCGTTAAATGTAATGGAAAGTGTAATTCTTGTTGGTTATGCCTCGCTATAATAGAAATTGAATCCGCTTGTAGTAGTGCTTTCAGCATTTCAGGTGGAATTTCTGCAAGTATTAAGTCATGAATATCATAATGTGTTTTACTCATACCGAATTCTTCTTGTAACGCATTCAGTTCAATTTCGGTTAAAACTTGATTGTCGGTATTTAATTTTGATTCATCAATTGGTTTTTTCATCGCATAACCTCGTAAGAAATAATCACTGTTACGGGACTAACGCAGTCATGATCGTCGTTTAACTAGACTACATTTAGTGTAATGTACGATAGCTCTATAGTAAGTCAGTCATTATTGTTAAAAGTTCGGTATTTTTTAATATTTAAACTTAAGTTGTGAACAAGCTAATTGTGATTTTGTTTATTTGCTAAATGTTCAATTTTTATGAACGATAGGTTAATTTCATTCTAATGTTTTTAACTTATAGAGCAGGTTATACTATTGGCTCTTAGAAAGAGAGAGTCCAACATGTTCAAATTCGTTACCAATTCGTCATTTAAAAAAACAGACCTATTGTTTATCACTATCGGTTTATTGTGTCTAACACCGCTTATATCATCACCCGTGGCTTTAATATTGGGTTTTATGCTGGCCACGTTAGGTCTTGTTCCTCAAGGTATCAATTTAAGTGTCATCACTAAAAAAACACTGGCTTATTCTATTGTCGGTTTAGGTTTCGGTATTAACTTAGAAGACGCGATAATTGCGACGAAAGATGGGATTGGCATTATCGTTACGTCTATCTTCTTTACCTTAATATTAGGTTGGTTTTTAACTAAAGCGCTTAAAATTGAAAAAAAAACCGGTTATTTAATTTCTGCGGGTACAGCAATCTGTGGGGGGAGCGCGATTGCTGCTGTGGCGCCAGCCATTAATGCTAAAAATGATCAGACCTCGCTGGCATTAGCGACAGTATTTATTCTTAACTCTGTGGCATTATTCTTATTTCCTGTTATTGGTCATCTACTGGACATGAGTCAGCATGCATTTGGGGTATGGAGTGCGATTGCTATTCACGATACGTCATCTGTTGTCGGTGCAGCTTCAGCTTATGGTGATGAAGCATTATTAACGGCTACCACATTAAAATTGGCCCGCGCTTTATGGATCGTACCTGTGGCGTTTATTAGTGCCTTATTATTTAAAGGTGACAGTAAAAAATTAACAATTCCGTTTTTCATCTTATTCTATTGTTTTGCTATTTTTATTGCGTACGTATTGCCGGACTATCAGGTGTTTTATCAAGGTATTTTCAGTGTTTCTAAACACGTATTAGTCATGTGTTTGTTCTTGATAGGTGCGGGTATCACGGTACAAAAAATAAGAGATGCAGGTGTAAAACCATTATTGTTAGGTGTGTTACTGTGGATTGCTATTAGTGTCAGTTCACTGGTTTATATTTTGTTTTTTATGTAGTCGTATTCTTATAGATAGATAAAGCGTTTAAAAGAGAGGTTCTATCACCTCTCTTTTTTTATGTGCTTGCTTTTTTTTCTGCTTTTTTCCTTAATAGATAGGTTATCAATAATGAAAATGCGGTGAGATCTAATGCTGATGATATTAATCCACTAGTGAAGACGGACAATAGTATAGATAAACATACCAGTAGTATTATGAGTTTGTTGATAAGCATATTGGTTCCTTGCGATTACTTGTATTTGTATTATTGAAGTAATAAGAGCAAAATGGGAAATACCGTAAATTTATAACTAATAACCAATAACAATTCTTCGTGTATTCAACACGTTGTTTTCATGCTTCTTGCACTATTCTTATTATGCTCAATTTACATTTGTGAGGTCGGTAATGAAGGAAATACCACATGGTCTAATTAAGGGTGAGGTTACTGGGCGTATTAATTGGACTGATAGCGAATTCAGTTTACAGGTCACCGCCGAAATATCTCGTTATACCGCAGGTCAATTTACTAAATTAGCACTGTTCGATGAGGCTGGAGAATGGACTCGTCGGGCTTATTCATTTGTTAATTCACCTAATCAGGAGAAGGGTCAACAGGTGATGGAATTTTTGATTATCACTGTGCCTGATGGCCAACTATCGCCACGCTTAGATAAATTACAGGTAGGCGATGAAGTATATGTAGGGAAAAGTCCTGCCGGCTTTATGACGTTGGATGAGATCCCGCGTTATACAAAAGATCTATGGTTGTTGTCTACAGGTACTGCGATTGGCCCCTTCCTATCATTACTTGATGAAATGGATACTCAGCAGCGTTTTGATAATGTGGTATTGGTGCATGCAGTGAGAACGTCTGGCGAGTTAGTTTATCAGGATAAAATCCAGCAACTTGAAGCGCGATATCAGGGGAAGTTTCATTATGTACCTGTGGTGTCTCGAGAAAATAGGGAAGAAACATTACGCGGTCGGATCCCTGCGTTACTAGAGGCTGGCGAATTGGAAAAAGTAGCGGGTGTACCATTGACACAGGAACGTAGTTTTTTCTATTTATGTGGTAATCCGAGTATGGTTAAGGACACGAGTGAGGTGTTAAAGCAGCTCGACTATCAAAAACACTCACGTCGCAGTTCAGGGCACTTTAGTTCAGAGAACTATTGGTAGTTACTTGTTTGCCCTTTTTTCGTATCTTGTAAAGTGGCTTGTTGCTTTAGCCAGATTTTAAAACATTCAATCGCGGGCGAGTAATGATGTTGGATCAAGTAATATCCAGCTTGTGCATCGATAGGACTGAAGGGCGAGGCTAAACCTACTTTGGCTAGACCCGTTGTAGATAAATCACTATCAAGTAGTGCACAGCGGGCTAATGCAACACCTAATCCTGCGGCCGCGGCTGCAATTGCCATATCCGTACGATTAAAATAATGCCCATGCTTACTGAGCACATTCTTTCCTGTGTTTGCTTGTTTTGTTTTTGGCGTTTCGAGACACATTTGCTGTAACCAAAATTGCCATTCAGCATTTTTATCGGCATGCTGCCAAGGCATTGCATCATGTAAGAGCGTAATCATTTTCCAGAAATTACAGCTACCACTATTGTTAATTTGGTTATTATTATTCGTCATATCCCAGTCAAACTTTGCCATATATTGCGGGCTCATTACAGGCAATAACTGCTCTGCCAATAACAATTCAGCGTTAATCTTTTTATCACTCGATTGATAGGGGCTTTGGCCATAATCGATTGCCAGATCAAAATTAGTATCGGTATGATCCACTAGTGCTCCTTCGGCAAAGGTATGGATCTTAATATCTGGGTATTGTTGATAGAAATCTTGTAAGCGGGGGACTAACCATTTATATGCAAAAGAGGGGGTGAGTTTAAGATGCACCTCACCTGCATGGCGATTAATTTGTTGTAACTGGCTAATGACATCGCCAATATCCGTTAAGCTTTGTTCGACGACTTGATGTAATTGATATCCCGTTGAAGTTAAACGAATACCACGAGAATGGCGTTCAAATAGGGTCAATTTAAGGTTTTGTTCCAACTGTTTTATTTGCTGGCTAATGGCACCAGTCGTTATATGGAGTTTTTCAGCGGCTTGAGTAAAACTATTGCAACTGGCCGTCGCCGTAAATGTCGCTAAACCGGATAATAGATTATCGTTAATTTTTATCATCAATGGCTCCAATCTCGATTTTGCGTTTAGTTTATCTAAAGGCTGATGTTAATACTTATGGATTGTTAAGTAAATGTAACCTCCTTATGCTAGCTGTATTATTTATTGGTAATGGTCGGTATAAAATGAAAGTGATGGTATTAGGTTGTGGGGTTATTGGATTAACGTCGGCATGGTATCTGGCACAAGCTGGGCATGAGGTGACAGTCATTGATCGTCAGGCAAGGGGGGCTGAGGAAACAAGTTTTGCCAATGCAGGGCAGATTTCTTACGGTTACTCTTCGCCTTGGGCTGCACCTGGCATTCCGGTGAAAGCCATCAAATGGTTGGCGCAAAAACATGCTCCATTAAAAATAAAACCAGGACTATCACCTGATTTATATTTATGGGCAGCAAAAATGTTAGCTAACTGTAATCAACAGAGCTATGAAATAAATAAAGCGCGGATGCTACGGATTGCTAATTACAGTCGGGACTGTTTGATTGAGTTACGTCAGCAGCAAGATATTCACTATGAAGGTCGGCAAAAGGGTACCCTGCAGGTATTTCGCGATGAATCCCAGCTATCAGGGATCGCGAAAGACATTAAAATATTGACGGATAGCGGGACTTCATATGAAGCGTTAGATGTTGCGGGCTGTATTGCGGTCGAACCTGGGTTAGCGGGCGTTAAAGATAAAATTGTGGGGGGATTACGTTTACCCGATGATGAAACTGGTGATTGTTATCAGTTCTGTCAGCAGCTTACGGCATTAGCACAAGCGGCGGGTGTTAAATTTAAATTTGGGGTAACCGTCAATAAGCTCAATCAAAATGACGGCAAAATCAGCTCGGTGGATACCAGTGTCGGGGAATTAACAGCGGATGCCTATGTCGTCGCGATGGGCAGTTATTCATCTGCATTATTATCATCAACGCTGTCACCTTTCGGGTTAGCCCTGCCTATTTATCCGGTAAAAGGCTATTCGTTGACTGTGCCTGTTGTTGATAGTGCGCAAGCACCAGTATCAACCGTCATGGATGAAACCTATAAAGTAGCGATGACGCGCTTTGATCAACGTATTCGAGTTGCTGGGACGGCAGAGTTAGCCGGTTATAATTTAGATTTAACGGCTTCTCGTAAAGAGACCATCGCGATGGTTATCAAGGATTTATTTCCCAATGCTGGCGACATGAGCAAAGCTGAGTTCTGGACAGGATTGCGACCAATGACACCTGATGGCACACCTATTATTGGCAAAACGCCTGTGGCTAATCTATTCACTAATTGTGGCCATGGTACATTGGGTTGGACCATGGCATGTGGCTCGGCTCGTTATCTTGCTGATGTAGTCAGTGGGGTCACGCCAGATATCGATAGCCGTGATTTGGATGTTTACCGTTATAGTCATTAATGCTACCTAAACAAGGTGACATGATGACTTGCTAAAAATTGAGAACCCATTTCATAACCCATTTGATAATCGGCTGCTAATGCTTCATCACTGCTCCCTAAAATTCGACTTTCTAAAGCTTCGGGTGGGGCAATTTCGATGATTTTGGCATCTTCTGGTGGACTATGTATAAAGTCGATTGCTTCACTGTATGAATTCTCATGGCCGGTAATAATATCCAGTACTTTCGGACAGCGTTGTGAACTGCATACCCATGATTTAAGCTTATGAGCCCAAGGTGAGCGCGTATTATGGTGTGCGGGTACGGTGCGGATCACTATGATTTTTTTAGCGCCGCGATGATACGCTTCTTGGATTGGAATTGGCAGTGATACACCCCCATCGACGTAATGTTCATCGCCAATTGCGACGCCTTTTTTATATAAATAAGGTAATGCACTCGATGCTTTTAACGTGGTAAGCCAATTGTCAGCGGTGGGCTCAAAAAAAGTAGGGCTGAATCCACTGATGTTGGTTGCAGAAAAGAGCAGTTGACGGTTTTTTAGTTGTGCTTGTGCGCAATCCATATTGAGTTGGTGATCCGCATCATTAACCTTGTCAAAATACCAATCTAGGTTAACCGTATTACGTCCCATCAGCGTTCGTTTCATATTAAAGAATTCAGGATGCTTGGATAGTTGCATGATTGATCGTTTAGCATGCCCAGATTGTCTGGTCATGTAGCTTGATAAATTTTGAGCGCCAGCAGAAGTACCAATTAATAATGCGAACGGATTAAAATCTTGCGCTAACCAGCTGTCTAATACTCCGGCTGTGAAAATACCGCGTTGACCACCACCTTCAACTACCAGTGCCGCGTCTTTAATCGGTACGCTAGCGTTGCAACTGGCAATATTAATTAAGGTATTTTGGGTTATGCAGTTCATATTCAAGTCCTAAAGAAAGTAAGAGCTAAATTTAACGCATGTATTAAGGTTTATAAAATCGATTGAATTGTACATATTGATAGGAGTTGGTTATCAATGGGTTTTTATGAATTTATCATTTTTGTATTTTAAACATTGTCTGTACATCGAATGCGGGGAATACTGTTCACCGTTTATGATTATCCGAATGGTGATACGGGTGATGATTACACCCATAAAGTGTTATTATAATAACCATAACCACTTTGTTATGAGCAAAAAAACAGCCCTAGCTAGGGCTGTTTTTACATATAGTCTTTTGATTATATTATATATTGTTGGCTAGTTTAGGTAATCTTGCTGGTCTACGCTGTTTACTAACAACTCAGGTTTGATTTTTTGTAAACTCGCCGTAATAATTTGGCGTACACGTTCTCGAGACATAAATAAGCGCTCACCAATGGCGTGTAGTGTTTGTGGCTCTTCTCTACCTAGACCAAATCTTAGTTCGATGATCTCTCTATCACGGTCACATAAATGGCTTAATACTTCAATTAAGTAACTAGAGGTATCGGTATTTTCTACCTCATCATTGGGTTTACAAATAGAGCTGTCTTCAATCAGGTCAACGAGCGCAGTGCTTGAGTCATTTTGGGTTTCAATGGTCCTATCTAAGCTTGCTTCTGTAAAATAATAAGCGAGAACACCAACAACGTCTTCAAACTCGATTTCGAGATTTACTGCAATTTTTCGTAGATCCTGATTACATTTCAGATCAAGTGATTCTTCACGAGCATTTTTTAAAATACGTTTGTAAGATTTACCTATATGGATAGGCACGCGGATGGTACGTGATTGATTCATGATGAAACGTTCAATGTTGTTCTTGATCCACCATACTGCATAAGTTGAAAAGCGAAATCCTTTTGTTGCATCAAACTTTTCGACGGCGTGGATTAATCCGGTATTACCTTCTTGAATGATGTCAACAAGTGACAATGACGTATGCTGATAACGTTTTGCAATATTGATTACTAATCGCAAATTAGATTGGATCATACGTTGACGTGCTTTTTTATCTCCTTCATGGACGGAAATAGCGGTATCGTATTCTTCTTCCTTGGTAAGTAAAGTGCTGTTTTTATTTACTTGTTGCATGTAAAGATCTAATGCGTTTGATTCGTTAAATAATTCCATTTTTTAACCCTCAACGTATTTTATTAGCGATACTCACTCATCCCTGTAAAAAATACGTAACTCTATGACAGATGAAGAAATTCATTTCGTGACAGACTGTCTAATTATAATCTGCCAAATTGGAAAATATAGATAGTGATATGAATAAAAAAAGGGTCATATTGTGGATAGGTTAAAAGAACGGAACAAATAGGAGTGATGTCTGACCAGTTTTTTAGTAATTACTATCTATAATTAAGTATTTGAAATTAAATAAATTATTATATGGTCATCTGACTAATTAACATCCCTATTTACGCTGGTTGTACACTCAGGGGGCGAGGAAGGAACCCTAATCAATCTAAGCTCCGAGATTAAGATTGAATAGGCTAGTATTTGAAAAAGTGCAACTTACATATGTGCTTTACGTTCTTCTTCGCATTCATACGAAGCCATTTCGAATATACGACATACCCAAGGTCTGTTTTCATAGATACTACACATCAAGGTGTCTCTATCGAGTGCAGCACACCAGCCATCATGGCTTTGCGTCATTACTTCACTTCCCCATTCATCTGTTGAAATGTAGCGTTTTGGCACACCAGTATCGGTTAAAATCATGACTTCTAAGCGACAACAGCAGGCTTCACAGTTAGAGCAAGTTATTTCGGTCGCTGGGAGGTTTGTTACTTCAATCGTCATTATTATGCCTTTTCTACCGGTTTAATACGGTTGTTAACAAACTCATGGGCTGAGGTTGCAATATCTGCACCTTCAGATCGTCGACCTAGGTTGGCGGCTGCAATCAAGGTCGCGCCTGAACCGAAGAAGGGATCAATAACCAGGTCGTCAACGCTTGAACTTTGGGTAATGAGTTTTTCAATTAATGGCACAGGTTTTTCGGTTGGATAGCCACGCCAAACCCGTTTTTCTTGCAACACATCAGGCATACCTAAATCATGTAATTTACGTTTGCCTTTTTCGAAAAACAAAATGAATTCATAACGTGCACGATAATGGTAACCCATGCCAATTGCGCATTTGTCCCAGACAATTGGTTTCCAAAACTTAAACCCGAAATCTTCAGCGATTGGTTTAATCACAAACATTGTTTCTTGATCGCAGAATAAATAAAAGTGACTGTTATTTTTTAGTACTCTATATATTTGTTCAACTAACGCAGGAAAATCACTGTTTGGAAAAATATCAAACCATTGGTTACTCGAGCCAGCGCTGTTTTTTAAACGCGTCGTGGTACCAATCTTTCGGTGTTTTTCTAAGGACTCATAAGGAGGATCTGTGATGACTAAATCAATACTTTCACTAGGAAGCGTTTTTAACCAGTCTACGGCATCAAGTTTATGTAGCTTCATTTATGTTATTTCAATCTTTTCGCAGTTATCTGCATGGCTTAGGGCGGCTATGTTATCAGGTAACGGCTGTAAACAGTAGTATTGCGTGTGTTATATCGAATGGACATTTAAAGAGGGAGGGGTTAATCGAAAGGCATACCCCCAAGTAGCATGACACGTATTTTGGGGATATGAATTCGGGCTATAGTGCCCTAGGTATTATTCTTCGCCGTAATCTAAATCTTCGTCTTCTTCACTGATCACGCGAATGCCATCTTTTACCAAAACTTCGACATAGAAAGATGCATCTTTGCTTAGGTCACCGCTATCAATTGATTTATTGATTTCAGACAGGTGAATAACCTGCGCTTCTTGTTCTGTTACACCATACTTACAATCAAAGTCCCAATAATCTACACCTTTAGGTAGAACTTTATTACGTTCTCTTTTAATGTATTTTCTGATTTCGCTTTTGATAGATTCAACTTGGCGAGCTGGAACAATTTTTGGGTGGTTTAATACAAACGTTTTTTTCATCTTTACCCTTTAAGGAATTACGGAATATTTCATAACATAGGTTAATTATATCAGGGAAAGGAATAAATGTGGCAAACAGTACACTTTGTCTGCACTTTTAATCGGGTTAAGTTTTCTTGTGACGAATAATCGTGGAGTTGATTATGAAGTATGGTTTCTTAATTATCTTATTTCTCCTTACTTTTTCTGTTCAGGCAAGTTATTGCAGTGGCCGGAATTGGCGGGATGCTTATCAATTTTATACACATAATATCGATCTACTGAACTACCATATTGATCGCTATAATATATTGTTGGACAAACAATATTCGGTTAATGAAGACGATGAAAAATATACTTATTTGATTGTCAAACTATCGGTAGAAGAATTAGATAAACTTAGTATCGATGTCGAAATTTTAGAGACTAAATTTAATAAGGTAAAGAACCTGTGGCAACTGATCAGTGAGCACTGCTTGCATGATGATGAGCTGGATTATAATAATATGGCGATTAAAAATGCACGAGGCGCAGATATTGGGCGACAAGAAGTGAATGATCTATTAGCTCGAATTAAATTTTTAAGACAGCGGTTTCGTTTATCAGATCAATGAATGTTAAAGTAATGTTACTGAACATGAAACGAGGTCTATGACCTCGTTTCATGTATTTGTAAGAGACTATTTTTCAGCGACTTTGTCTGCGCGATATTCGAGGTAAAACTCCTTCATCCGTTCGTAAGGGTCAATGTAAGCTTGTTTAAAGGCTTCATAATCTCCAAGACTAAAGTATGTTGCATTTACTTTCTCTACACCTTGAACAGCAAATGATAGCTTGTCAGGTTGTAAATAGGTGAGTGGACTAAGGAAGTAATCCGCACCACCGCCAATGGTGTCTCTTAGGGTTGAGGGGCCAAATATTGGCCACACAATATAGGGACCATTACCTATGCCATATTTGCCTAACGTTAATCCCATATCTTGATTATTTGGTTGCCAATCTAAGTAATCCGCAGCTGGGTCCATTACCCCTAACAGGCCAATTGTCGAGTTAACAACGAAACGTCCTAGCTCAGTACCTGAGGATTTAATATCACCTTGGAATAGACTGCTAGTAAATCTGATCGGCATAGTTATGTTGTGAAAAAAGTTGGCAACGCCTACACGAAAAAACTGAGGCGTGATGGCTTTGTAACCTAATGCCGTCGGACGCATTACCCAAAAATAAAGCTTATCATTAACATAGAACATCGTCTTGTTAAAGTAGTAGAAGGGATCTGAAACCTTATTGCTGTCATCTATCTCAGCGGGACTATCATCATTAAATGGGTCATCATCAAATGGGTCATCATCCTCTTCTGTAAATGGATCATCACCATCATTTTCTTCTGTAAATAGTCCATCATCTTCAATATAATCAGGTGTTGAACTTACGACAGTCGGGATAGATTGACTTTGTGGTAATTCGGAGTGAACTTCAGCGCTTTCTTTATTATTGCTTTTAGTTGTTGTACAACCGCTCATCACTAAGATGAGCAGTAATAACGGCACTGTAAAGAAACTGGAAAACTTATTATTCTGCATTACTTTCCGTATGAGCTAGGTTTTTTTCATTAAGTAATGTGAGTAATTCATCGGGTGTCTTTTTCAGTAATAATGCTGAATACTCCTTACGAAATGAATTAACTAAACTTCTGCCTTCCACTTTAATATCATAGATACGCCATTCATGATTTTTAAAGCGTAGTGAATAATCGATAGCTGTTTTGCTATTAATTAAGCTGTTTACGCGAGCGCGTTGCATATTACGGATCGGTTTCATTGCAGATGAATCTGTGAGTGAAACTGTAAACTTACTGTCATTGTTTAGTCTGTCTAAGTATAAGTTACCAAGATGGATAGTAAAGGCGTCAGTAAACTGTTCTTGCTGGCTTTCTGTAAAACGACGATCGCTGTAATCACCAAGAGGGCGAGTCGAATCAGCTGCAAATTTCCCTAACGTCAACTCCGAGATTAATGTAAAGTCAAAATAAGTGGTCAAAACTGGCCATAATTTTTTACGTTTGACTTCAGTTGTGAGACTTGGATCATTAATAATCGTTAAGGATTTTTGCATTGCTCCATCGATTAATGCGGTTGCTTGGCTGATATTTGCAACGTGTGCGCGCACTGTACTTGTAAATAGTAGCAATGTTGAAATAGATAAAACGATTATTCTTTTCATGTGATTTCTCATAATGAAGTTGTTTGACATACTGTTACTCATCTTTGATATAATTATTTACTGTCGCCACTAAATATGTATTTACTAATAAGGTCTTCAATATCAAGCGCAGATTCTGTTTCTTCAATGCTATCACCTTCTTCTAGCAGTTCATCACTACCACCCGGGGTAAGGGATAAGTATCTGTCACCGAGTAATCCAGCTGTTTTTACCGATGCCATGACATCGACCGAGAGATTTATGCGCTTTTCAATCTTTAGTTTTACACGTGCTATTTTGATATTTGGTAGCAATATAATATCTTCAACTTGACCGATTTTCACGCCTGCCATTTCGATATTAGCACCACCTTTCAGGCCAGTCGCAGAATTAAAGTCTGCATACACACTATAGTAGTTATCACCTAACAGCTCCATTTTTCCGAGTTTAATAGTCAGGTAGCCGACGCAAAGTATACCTATCAGTACAAATATACCAACAGAGGTTTCGATGGATGATTTTTTCATAACAGTTCCAATTAAATAGGTTGATCGATCTGAGTCATGATGACTCGTGGCCATGGACAAATTCTGAAATAACAGGGCTTTCATCATGGTTTAGTTGTTCAGGAGTACCTTGAAAAATAATGTCACCTTCATTAAGCACTGCAATGCGTTGAGAAATCGTAAATATCTCAGGAATTTCATGGCTTACAATGATTCCGGTAAATCCGAGCTTACGTTGATAGTCTGCAATCATTTTATGTACTGCTTTTTTACGTATTGGATCTAACCCTGTAGTTGGTTCATCAAATAAGATAATTTCAGGTTCTGTGACGAGTGCGCGCGCTAGAGCGACTCTTTTTCGCATACCACCAGATAGTTGCCCTGGGTATTGTTGTTCTGTACCTAAGATATCTAGCTGTGTCATACGTTTTTCAACACGCTGTTGTATTTCTATTTTATTTAATTTACTTGCTTCTCGTAAGGGTAGAGCAATATTGTCATATACCGTCATTGAGTCAAATAGCGCAGAATCTTGAAACATGTAACTGAATTTTTTCTTTAAGTTACGTTGTTCTGTTTTTTCATGTTCGGATAAACTCTTACCATTGAATAGTATTGAGCCAGAGTCAGGAGTCAATAAGCCGATAATATGTTTGAGTAAAACACTTTTCCCTTCACCACTTTTACCTATGATCGTCGTTATCTCGCCTTTAAAAACACTGAGGTTGATATTATTTAATACTTGAGTGCCATCAAATGCTTTACTTACATTACAAAATTGAATAAGTGGAATATTCATAGTTTTCCTATAATAAGACAGACGTTAAAATATAATCAATAACAAGCACGAGAATACTTGCTTGTACAACTGCTGTTGTTGTTGAAAATCCAACGCCTTTTGCGCCAAAGTTATTACGGCGAGTGTGGGTGTAATAACCGTGATAGCAGCATACCGTTATTACAGTAATAGAGAAA